>NZ_JACVXA010000044.1 GCF_014903745.1 Mangrovicoccus algicola
CTGCAGAAGCCGCCTCGCGGCCTGCCGGGCCTCCTGCCGGGCCGGGGCCGAGGCCCGCGCCGCGGCAGGCGGGCGCATCAGCGAAAACCGGTTGCACGGATGCCGGATCTCGCTGACATAGCGCATCTCGGCGGGGTAGTCGGCGCCCACCAGCATGTCGCGCGGATCGTGGTCGATGCGGATCACGGCCAGCCGCGCCCCGGCGACGGCGCGGACCATGTGGCCGGTCACCATTCCCTGGCCCAGAACCAGCACCCCGAACTGCACTTTGCATCTGATGGCCTCCTCCAGCAGATGCTGGGGCCAGTCCTCCATGTCGGGCAGTTCGCGCCCGTAAACCTGGTCGATCATCTTGAGCCTCCCGGCCTTTTCGGCATGCGGGGTATCGCAGGACATGATTGACAATACCTCAATTTCGCCCCGGTCCGGGCCGGGAAGCGCCTTGCATTTTACCGGTTTGCGGCAGAACCAGGGCGGCATCGGGGCAGAAATGCGGCGCGGCGCGCGGGGCGCCTTTTCAACCGGGCGCGAAACGCCTATATCCCGCATCCCATGGCAAAAGCGAAATCAGATCCGAACTACAAGGTGATCGCGGAGAACCGCCGCGCGCGCTACGACTATGCGATCGAGGACGATCTCGAGGTCGGCATCATGCTGCTGGGCTCCGAGGTCAAGTCGCTGCGCCTCGGCGGATCGAACATTGCCGACAGCTACGCCAATGTCGAGGACGGCGAGTTGTGGCTGATCAACGGCTACGTCGCCCCCTACGAGCAGGCCAAGACCTGGGGCCACGAGGAACGCCGCAAGCGCAAGCTTCTGGTGTCGCGGCGGGAACTGGCGCGGCTGTGGTCCGCGACCCAGCGCGAGGGCATGACGCTCGTGCCGCTGGTCATGTATTTCAACCACAAGGGACTGGTGAAGCTGAAGATCGGCATCGCCAAGGGCAAGAAGACCCAGGACAAGCGCGCCACGGAAGCCAAGCGCGACTGGCAGCGCCAGAAGGCGCGGCTGCTGCGCCACGGCGGGTGATCCGCCCGGGATCCGGTTTCTGCGCCGCAGCGGATGGCGGGCCTTGTCTGCGCCCGGCCATGCCGCTACCCCTGAGCGAGAGGCACAGCACGGAAGGCGGCCATGGCTGAGAGCGACCCGAAGACCCTGGTGACCACGGACTGGCTGGAGGACCATCTGCGCGATCCGGATCTGAGGATCCTGGATGCCTCCTGGTACCTGCCCGATGCCGGGCGCAACGGCCGCGCCGAATACGAGAAGGCCCATATCCCCGGTGCCCGCTTCTTCGATCTCGACGAGATCTCGGACCTGCGCTCGGAAATGCCGCACATGGCGCCTCCGGTGGAGAAGTTCATGTCGCGGATGCGCAAGCTGGGCGTCGGGGACGGACACCAGATCGTCGTCTATGACGGCGCCGGGCTGTTTTCCGCGGCGCGGGTCTGGTGGCTGTTCCGGCTGATGGGCAAGACCGACATCGCGGTTCTGGACGGCGGCTTTCCCAAATGGCTGGCCGAGGGGCGCGAGACCGAGGACCTGCCGCCGATCGTGCGCGACCGCCACATGACCGTGACCCGCCAGAACCACCTGGTCAAGGATGTCACCCAGGTGGCCGCCGCCTCCAAGCTGGGCGATCACGAGATCGTCGATGCCCGGTCGCCGTCGCGCTTCGCCGGACAGGAGCCCGAACCGCGCCCCGGGCTGCGCGCCGGGCATATCCCCGGATCCAAGAACCTGCATTACCGGCTGCTGCTGGACGATGACGGCACGATGAAGCCGCCCGCCGCCTTGCGCGCCGCCTTCGAGGCGGCCGGGGTCGACCTGTCGCGGCCGGTCATCACCTCCTGCGGATCGGGCGTGACCGCGGCAATTCTCAGCCTGGCGCTGGAACGCATGGGCAAGACCGACCATGCGCTCTATGACGGTTCCTGGGCCGAATGGGGCATGTATGACGGGCTGGCCGCCGTCACGGGCTGAGCCCGGAAAACCGTTACAGTTCTAGGCAACCCGTCCGGCTACACCCGCCCTTAAGGCGCCGCCGCCACAGTGGCGCCCAATGAGGCACTCAGTGATCGGATCGGCATGGGCAGGTTGCTGGGGGGCATTCGGCCCCTCCCTTGGCATCGTGAAACGGAAGATCCCGTCGGGGTCGCGGCCGCGGCCGGGCTGCGGGAGGGCCTACTGGACCTCTCCGGGGACGCCGTGCTCGACACGTCCCGCCTGCCGCTGCACCTGGACAGCATGGCCCGCGCCCGCCGCCGCGCCATCGGCGACGGCACCCGCCGGGGCCCCGCGCCCGGCCCGTCCGGGGATGCCGGTCTGGCCGGGCTGTTGCATGACTACCTGACCGGGGGCTGCTTCCTCGAGGCGGACCGCCTCGTCGCCACCGTCACGGCGGGCGGTCGCGGCGCGCTGCGCCTGGCGCTGGATCTTCTGCGCGGCACCCATCCGGAGGCAACCGTCTGGCTGCCCGCCCCCGGACGCGACCGCGACGCCGCCCTGGCGGTCCATCTGGGCCTGAATATCCGCCCTTACCCCTGGTCCGACGCGGCCGGGATCGCGACGGGGCCCATGCTGGACCGGCTCGGTGCCACGGCGCCCGGCGACGTGATCCTGGTTCAGGCCTGCGGGCATGATCCGACCGGGCTCGACCTGGGGCCCGGGGAATGGAGCGCCCTCGCCCAGCTGTGCCGGCAGACGGGCGCCGTGCCGCTGATCGACCTGTCCCAGGCCGGACCGGCCGCCGGGCCCGCGGCCGCGATGGAAGGCCCCGCCGCGCTGATGGCCGCCGTGCCGGAGGCCCTGCTGGCCGTCAGCGCGGCACAGGGGTTCGGCCTGGAAGAGGAGCGGACCGGGCTTCTCTACCTGCAGGCCGAAACGCCCGAAGAGGCAGGCGCCGCCCTGCTTCACCTGCAGAGGCTCACCGCGCTTGCGATCGGCATGCCGCCCCTGGCCGGCGCCCGGGCCGCCGCGCATCTGCTGGCCAGTCCGGAGCTGCGCCATGACTGGGAGGCCGAGATGCGCCGCCTGCGCATGAGCCTCGGCACCACCCGCGCGGCCCTCGCCGAGGCACTGGCGGAGCGCATCGGGGGGACAGACTGGAGCCCTCTGGCCGGGGGGCGGGGGCTTTTCGCCTGCCTGCCGCTGGACCCCGCGGGCCGCCTGCAGCTGTGGACGGATCACGGGATCGCCACCGCCGCGGGAGGCCGCGTCAATCTCTCGGGCCTGGACGAGGCGATGATCGCCCGCCTCGCCGAGGCCCTGCCCCCCTGCCTTGCCGCGACCGGCCCGGCGCCGCGGGGCCTGGCCGCGATGCTGGCCTGCCTCCCCGATTCCGGCGACCCTGCCGGGGACCCGCCCGCCGGGACCGCCGCCTCCGGGGAGGCCCCCCTGCCCCGGGAGGAGGGGACCGCGCCGGAAAGCGGGCAAAGCGAGGCGGAACAGGATGCGCAATGGCGCCGGGCAGCAGCAGAGCGGCGCGCGGCGGAAGAGACGCCGGCATCCGCCGACACGCAGGACGGTCCCCAGCCGGCCGGGGCGGAACCGCCCCCCTGACCCGCGGCGCCGCACCCGTCGGCCCGGCCCCGTAGCGAGGGCCGATCCTCGCCCGCCCCTCGTCCCCGCAGCGGCAGATCAGCCTGGCGCCGCAGAGTGCCCGCGGCCGCATCGGGACAACCGCCATGTCCCGGAACGGCCGCCTTCCCGGGACGCCGGACTGCCCCGGATTGCGACGGGGTCACGGGCGCGGATGCCGCACGCCCCGGGGCGCCGCGATCCGGCCCGATCCCTCGCGGGCCGGACCGGCGCCTCCCCCAGGGAGCAAGACGCCGGTCCGGCCCGCAGGACATGCCGCGCCCCGGGCCAGGCCCGGACCCCGCAGCAGCGGCCGGACCCCGCCCGGTCAGTTCCTTCCGAACAGGCCGCGCACGTCCTTCAGGATCTTCTCGGCCAGGCCCTGCGCCTGTTCCGGCAGGTCCGACAGGTCGGGCACCTGGGGCTGGGCCGGCCGCGCACCGCCCGGCGCGGGGCTGCCGCCGCCGACCATGCGCTCGGGCTGGCGCTCGCTGGGGGTGATCATCGGCAGGGGCGTGACCGGCCGCCCGGCATTGATGCGCGACATCGCCTCGTGCCAGATCTCGGCCGGCAGACCGCCGCCCGTCACCCCGGTCAGCGGCGTGTTGTCGTCATAGCCCATCCAGACACCGGCCACGAAATCCCCGGTGAAGCCCATGAACCAGGCGTCGCGGGCGGAGCTGGTCGTGCCGGTCTTGCCCGCGGCGGGGCGGCCGTCCAGGCGGGCACGCTGGCCGGTGCCGCCCTCGATCACCTGGTTCATCATGTAGACCAGCTGCATCGCCGCATCGCGCGAGATCACCCTTTCGCCGATGCCGCCCTCCTTCTCCATGACCGGCGCGCTCTCGCCGCGCACCGACAGGGTCGTCAGCCCGTAGGGGGCCACGGACTGGCCGCCATTGAGGATCCCCGCATAGGCGCCGGTCAGTTCCAGCAGCGAGGCCTCGGAGACGCCGAGCGCCAGGGAGGGCCCGTCGAACATCGTGGAATCGATGCCGAAATCGGTCGCCACGCGAATCACGTTGTCGCGTCCCACCGCCTCGGAGACCTTCACCGCCGGGATGTTCAGGCTGTCCTTCAGCGCATCGGTCAGCGAGACCCAGCCGTGATAGGTCCGCGTGTAGTTCTGCGGCGTCCAGGGGCCGGAGCCCGGCACGTTGATGGTCAGCGGCGCATCCTCGACCATGTCGTTGTAGCTGTGACCCAGGTCCAGCGCGGTGGCATAGACGAAAGGCTTGAAGGCGGAACCGGTCTGCCGCTTGGCCTGCACGGCGCGGTTGAACCCGCCGGGCACATCGGCATCGCGGCCGCCGACCATGGCGCGCACGGCGCCATCGGCCCCCATGACGACGATCGCCGCCTCGGCCGTCGATCCCTCGCGCACCTTGGTGCGGAACACCTCGGCCAGCGCCGCCTCCGCCTTGAGCTGCATGTCCATGTCGAGCGTGGTGCGGATGGTGACGTCCTCGGTGGTGCCGCGGCCGTAATATTCGGGCACGACGCTCATCACCCAGTCGGCGAAATAGCCGCCCGTGCGGTTGGCCGCCGCTGCCGAGATCGTGGCGGGATGGGCGCGCGCCAGTTCCGCCTCCTCCGCCGAGAGATAGCCCTGGTCGCGCATGAGCCCGACGATGACCGTGGCGCGTTCCTGGCTGCGGGCCAGGTTGGCAGTGGGGGCGTAGCGGCTGGGCGCCTTCAGCAGCCCCGCCAGCATCGCCGCCTCGGCCGGGCCGACCTCGCTGGCGGGCTTGCCGAAATACAGCTGGCTGGCCGCCTCGAAGCCGCGCGTCCCCGCCCCCAGATAGGCGCGGTTCATGTAGATGGTGAGGATCTCGTCCTTGGAGTATTTCACCTCCATTGCCATCGCGTAGATCGCCTCGCGCGCCTTGCGCGCCAGGGTGCTTTCGCGGCACCCGGCCTCGTATTGCGCCTCGCTCTGGCCCGAGGACGGATCATAGTCGCGCCCGACGCAGAGCAGCTTGGCGGTCTGCTGCGTGATGGTGGAGCCGCCATTGCCCGAAAGCGGAGAGCGGCCCTCGGCCATGTTGATGCGCATCGCGCCGATGATCCCGATCGGATCGACCCCGGGATGACGGTAGAACCGGCGGTCCTCGGTGGCGACGATGGCGTTCTTGAGATCCGGCGAGACGGTATCGGCATGGACGCCGCCGCCATACTGGTCGCCGCGCCAGGCGAAGGTCTCGCCATTGCGGTCCAGCAGCGTGACCGAGCCGCGCACGCGGCCGTCCATCAGCTGCGACACCGGCGGCAGGGTCGAATAGACCACCCCCACCCAGCCCGCGAGAATCAGCCCGGCGAAGACCGCCAGGCGCCATCCGGCGCCCCAGATCGCCCGCAGGAGCCCGCGCACCAGCCGCACGGGCCAGGGCGCACGCCGCCCGCCACCGCCGTTTCCGCCGCCGCGGCGCCGCGCGGGGGCCGCCTTCTTCCTGGTGCGGGGGGCGGCTTTGTCCTTTGCGGACGGCCGTTTCGCGGCTTTGGGGGCCGGGCGCCCGCCGGTGGCTCGGACCGGGCGCCGCGGAGTTGTTGGCCTGCTCATGTTCTGCTCGCTCTGACTTCGCGCATTCGCTGCGTTTTTAACCTTTCCGGAGGCCAAGCGGTAGCCCGGGCCCTGCGGCGCGCAGAGTTTTCATGTCGCCTAAAAATTGACAGAACGTGATTTTATGCACACAAAAAAGGCACTCACACCGTCGGACCGGCTCCGAAATGTCACGTGGCCGCTTGTGTCACCTACCGCAAGAGCCGCAGATCCGACCATCAGCGTCTCGAGCCTGCTATAGGCTGATACATGCCGATGCAGGCGCGCTTACTGGAAGGGGACAATCGTGAAACTGATCATTGCTGCAATCAAGCCGTTCAAGCTGGAGGAGGTCCGCGAGGCGCTGACCGCCATCGGCGTTCGCGGCATGATGGTCACCGAAATCAAGGGCTTCGGATCGCAATCCGGCCACACGGAAATCTACCGTGGCGCCGAATACGCGGTGAACTTCGTTCCGAAGGTGAAGCTCGAGATCGTCGTCAAGGACGACATGGCCGACCAGGTGGTCAAGACCATCGAGGAAACGGCCCGGACCGAGAAGATCGGCGACGGCAAGATTTTCGTCCTCGACGTGGCGCAGGCGGTGCGCGTGCGGACCGGCGAAGAAAACGAAGATGCGCTGTGAGCGGAAGCATCAAGTGAGGGACCTTTTTACGATGAAACTCAACAAAACCCTGCTGGCAGCGGCCGCAGCCGCGATTGCCCTGCCCGCGCTCGGCTACGCGCAGGAGGCCGAGGTGGCCGCCCCCACGGGCGAGGCGACCGACCAGGTCAAGTTCATCCTGACCTCCGTCCTCTTCCTGGTCGGCGGCTTCCTCGTGATGTTCATGGCCGCAGGTTTCGCGATGCTGGAGGCGGGCCTCGTCCGCTCCAAGAACGTCACGATGCAGTGCCTCAAGAACGTCTCGCTCTTCGCCATCGCGGGCGTGATGTACTACCTGATCGGCTACAACCTGATGTACCCGCTCGGCGACTGGGCGATCGACGGCTATTTCTCCGCGCTGTTCCCGGCCGTGGCCGTGCTTGAGCCGGTCGGCGTCGCCGCCGATGCGCTCGACGACCTGGCCTATGCCTCCACCGGCTCCGACTACTTCTTCCAGCTGATGTTCTGCGCCACCACCGCCTCGATCGTCTCGGGCACCCTGGCCGAACGCATCAAGCTGTGGCCCTTCCTGATCTTCACCGCCGTCCTGACCGGCTTCATCTACCCGCTGACCGCGTCCTGGAAATGGGGCGGCGGCTTCCTCGATGCCATGGGCTTCCAGGACTTCGCCGGTTCGACCGTCGTGCATGCCTGCGGCGGCGCGGCAGCCCTGGCGGGCGTGCTGATCCTCGGCCCGCGCATCGGCAAGTACGATGCGGCCGGCCGCACCATCCCGATGCCCGGCAACAACCTGACCCTGGCGACCCTGGGCACGTTCATCCTGTGGCTCGGCTGGTTCGGCTTCAACGGCGGCTCGCAGCTGGCGATGGGCACCGTCTCCGACGTCGCCGACGTGTCGCGCATCTTCGCCAACACCAACACGGCCGCGGCCGGCGGCGCGCTGGCGGCCCTGATCATGACCACGCTGCTCTACCGCAAGCCGGACCTCACCATGGTGCTCAACGGCGCGCTGGCGGGCCTGGTGTCGATCACCGCGGAACCGCTGGCCCCGGGCCTCGGCACCGCGACCCTGATCGGCGCGGTCGGCGGCGTGATCTGCACCCTGGTCGTCCCGGCGCTGGACAAGATGAAGATCGACGATGTCGTCGGCGCCATCCCGGTGCACTTCGTCTGCGGCTTCTGGGGGACGCTCGTGGTTCCGCTGACCAATGGCGACGCCAATGTCGTGACCCAGATCATCGGCTTCCTGTCGATCACCATCTTCACCTTCGTCGCATCCGGCGTGGTCTGGATGATCCTGAAGGCGGCCATGGGCATCCGGGCGCCGGAAGAGGACGAGATCGAAGGTCTCGACAAGGCCGAGCTGGGCATGGAAGCCTACCCGGAATTCGGCCGCGCCGGCGCCTGAGCCTCCGCGACCTCCCCGAAACGCGAAGGGCCGCCCCATGGGCGGCCCTTCTGCCATTCCGGCCCCTGTCCCGTCCGGGTCCGTCCGGGTCCCCTCACCCGGCGGCGGCGCGCGCCTCCTCGGCCAGGATCGTGCCGATCACGCGGCAATCCTCCAGGCTGAAGGTCAGCGGCAGCCGCATGTCCAGCAGCCCCGCCAGCACCGCATCCGTCGCGGGCAGCGGCGCGGGGGCGGCATAGCGCCAGTGGTCGTAGCGCGAGGTGAAGCCCGCCGGGCTGTCGGCGCCGAACCATTTCAGCTCCACCCCCCGCGCGGCGCAGGCGGCCACATAGGCCCGCATCGCCGCCGCATCCCGCCCGGGCAACAGGAACTGGATCGACGAGCCGACGAAGGCCTCCGCCTGCGGCCGCGGCGGCAGCTTCACGCCCGGCACGTCCCGAAGGCAGGACTCCACCGCGCGGTAACGTTCGGTCCAGGCCGCGCAGCGGGCCTCCAGCCCGGCCAGCTGCGGCCGCAGGATCGCCGCGCGCAGGTGATCCATGCGCCCGGATATGTTGGGCATGTCCAGCCGGTGTCTTTCGAACACCTCCGGCGCGGGCGCCGCCCCGTGGCGGGGATAGAGCATGTAGCTGCCCGACATCAGCACCGCCCGCGCCATCAGGTCGGGATCATCCGAGATCAGCAGCCCGCCCTCGCCGGAATTCATGTGCTTGTAGGTCTGGGTCGAATAGCAGGCCATCGCCCCGTGCCGCCCCGACAGCACCCCGCGCCAGCGCGCCCCCATCGTGTGGGCGCAATCCTCGATCACCCGGATCCCGGCCGCGTCGCAGATCTCCATCAGCCGGTCCATGTCGCACAGATGCCCGCGCATGTGGCTCAGCAGCAGCACCTTCGCCTGATCCGCCCTGGCCGCCAGGTCCTCCAGGTCGATCACCAGATCCGGCGTCACCTCGACCAGCACCGGCACCGCCCCCAGCGAGGCGATGGCGCCGGGCACGGGCGCCAGCGTGAAGGCATTCGTCAGCACCCGGTCCCCCGGCCCCACCCCCAGCGCGCGCAGCGCCGTGGCGATGGCATAGCCGCCCGAGGCCACGGCCAGGCAGTAGCGTGCCCCCGACCAGGCGGCGAATTCGCGCTCCAGCGCCGAAACCTCGCCCTCCTCCTGCGGCCCCAGGTTGTAGCGATGCAGCCGCCCCGAGCGCATCACCGCGACAGCGGCCTGTATCGCCTCTTCGGGGATCGGCTCCTGCTGGGTGAAATTGCCTGTGAAACGCGTGGTCATGCCGGGTCTCCGCCTGTTCGCCCCTGCGTGACCCAGCCCGCGGCCAAGGTCAACGCGGCAGCAGGGCCTGCCGCCCGCGGACTCCGCCATGCGGCCAATTGCGACGACGCCCGAATCCGCGGAACATGGTTTCCTGAAGGTAACAAGACAGTGATGCGGAAACGGCCCAGGCGATGACACAGACTTTCTTCCCGATCCCCGCCGCGGCCCTGGCCGCCGCGCTGGCCCTGCTGGGCGCGGCACCCGCCCCGGCACAGGAACCGCCCGCCCCGGCGGTGGTCGTCGCCCCGGCCGAGATGCAGGCCCGGGCGGGCGAGGCCAGCTTCACCGGGCGGCTGGTCGCGGCGCAGGTCGTCGACATACGCGCCCGGGCGACGGGATTCCTCGAAAGCGTCGATTTCACCGAGGGCCAGCGCGTCGCGAAGGGCGATCCGCTGTTCCATATCGAGGATGACAGCTACCAGGCGGCGCTGAACCAGATCGACGGGCAGATCCAGTCCGCCCGCGCCGAACGCGACCTGGCGCGGATCGAACGCGACCGCCAGGCCGAACTGGTGCGCCGCGGGGCCGTGCCGCAGAGCAACCTGGACCAGGCGGAGGCCTCGCTGGGCAATACCGAGGGCGCGCTGACGACATTGCAGGCCCAGCGCCAGGATGCAGAGCTGACCCTGTCCTACACGGTTGTCGCCGCGCCTTTCGACGGCATCGCCGGGCTGGCGCAATACGATACCGGCGCGCTGGTCGGTCCCGATGCGGGCACGATGGTGACCCTGACCGGCAGCGATCCGATCCATGCCGAATTCCCCGTGCCGCTGCGCGTGCTGCAGGAATACGACGCCGCGGTGGAGCGCGGCGAGGCGCCCACCGAGGCGGTGGTCAGCCTGACCCTGGCCAATGGCACCCAGGCCCCGCAGCAGGGGCGGATCGACTATCTCGACAGCCGCGTCTCGGAGGGCACCGATACCGTGCTGGCCCGCGCCGCCTTCGACAATCCCGATCACAAGCTGCGCGACGGGGAATTCGTCACCGTCACGCTGATGGCGACGACGGCGCAAGAAATCCTGACCGTGCCCGCCCAGGCGGTCAGCCGCAACCTGGCGGGCAGTTTCGTGATGGTCGTGGGCCCGGACGGCACCGCCGAACAGCGCCAGATCCAGACCGGCAGCACGCGCCAGGGCGTCACCGAGGTCACGGGCGGGCTGGAGGCCGGCGAGATGGTCGTCACCGAGGGGCTGAACAAGGTCCGCCCCGGCATCAAGGTCGATGCCGCCCCCGCCGCCGCCGATCCGCAGGAAGGCTGACCCATGATCTCGCAGGTCTTCATCGACCGCCCGCGCCTGGCGGCCGTCATCTCCATCGTGCTGACCCTGGCCGGGCTGATCTCGCTCAGCCGCCTGCCGGTGGAACAGTTCCCCGATATCGTGCCGCCCGTGGTCAGCGTCTCGGCCATGTATCCCGGCGCCGATGCCGAGACCGTTGAGGCCACCGTCGCCCAGGCGATCGAGGAGCAGGTCAACGGCGTCGAGGACATGCTCTACATGAAATCGACCAGCGGCTCGGACGGGTCCTATTCTCTGTCGGTGACCTTCGCGGTGGGCAGCGATCCGGACATCAACACCGTCAACGTGCAGAACCGCGTCGCCCTGGCCGAGGCCACCCTGCCCGACGAGGTCACGCGCAGCGGCGTCAGCGTCAAGAAGGCGTCGAACGGCATGCTGCTGTCGCTGGCGATCTATTCGCCCGAGGGCACGTATGACGACCTGTTCCTGTCGAACTATGCCACGATCAACGTGCTGGACGCGATCAAGCGCGTGCCCGGCGTGGGCGACGCCACGCTGTTCGGCACGCGCGACTACTCGATGCGCATCAGCCTGGACACGGACCGGCTGACCCAGCTGGGGCTGACCCCCGGCGATGTCACCGCCGCGATCCGCGCCCAGAACACCCAGGCGGCGATCGGCCGCGTCGGCGCCCAGCCGATGACCGACGATCCGCTGTTCCAGCTGAACCTGACCACCACCGGGCGGCTGGCCGATCCGGCGGAATTCGGCGGGATCGTGCTGCGCGCCAATCCCGACGGGTCCTTCCTGCGGGTGCGCGACGTGGCCACCGTGTCGCTGGGGGCGCAGAACTACGACACCTCCGCGCGGCTCAACGGCGCCCAGACGGTGATGATCGGCGTCTATCAGAGCCCCGGCGCCAATGCGCTTCAGGCCGCCGAAGGCGTCATGGCCGAAATGGACCGCGCCGCCGCGGATTTCCCGCAGGATGTCGCCTATTCGGTGGTCTATGACACGACCGAATTCATCCTCGATTCCGTCCACGAGGTGCAGAAGACCCTGATCGAGGCCTTCCTTCTGGTCGTGCTGGTGGTCTTCGTCTTCCTCGGCAACTGGCGCGCGACGCTGATCCCGCTGGTCGCGGTGCCGGTCTCGCTGGTGGCGACCTTCGCGGTGATGCTGGCCATGGGCTTCACGCTGAACACCGTGTCGCTTCTGGCGCTGGTGCTGGCGATCGGCATCGTCGTCGACGACGCCATCGTGGTCGTGGAAAACGTCGAGCGGATCATGGAGGAGAACCCGGAGCTGTCCGGGCACCAGGCCGCCTCCCTGGCGATGCGCCAGATCACCGGGCCGATCATCGCCACCGCCGCGGTGCTCTTGTCGGTCTTCGTGCCGGTGGCCTTCATCCCCGGCATCACCGGCGCGCTGTTCCAGCAATTCGCCGTCGCCGTCTCGGTCTCCATGGTGATCTCGGCGGTCAATGCGCTGACCCTGTCTCCCGCGCTGGCGGCGATCCTGCTGCGCCCGCATCAGGGTCCGCGCCACGGCGTGATGGCCTGGATCTCGGGGCGCATCGACCGCGCCCGCGACGGCTATGCCCGCATCGCCCATGCCATCGCCCGGCGCGCCGTGCTGGGGCTGGTGCTGCTGGGCGCGGCGCTGGCGGGGACGGGCTGGATCATCACCAAGGTGCCCGGCGGCTTCCTGCCCGCCGAGGACCAGGGGGCGTTCTTCACCGAGGTGCGCCTGCCCGAGGGGGCCTCGCTGAACCGCACCGAGGCGGCGCTGGAGGAGGTCCAGACCATCCTGTCGGGCCTGCCGGGCGTGGCGGATGTCATCTCCATCGGCGGCTATTCGATGCTGGACGGAGCGGCGAAATCCTCCTCCGGCTTCCTGATCGCGCGCATGGCGCCCTTTGCCGAACGTCCCGATCCCGAGCAGAGCGTCTTCGCCGCGATCCAGTCGGCAATGGTGCAGGCCTATCCGATCCGCGAGGCGCAGGTCTTCGCCTTCAACCTGCCGCCGATCATCGGGCTGGGGACCGGGTCCGGTTTCGAATACATGCTGCTGGACACGCAGGGGCGGTCCCCGCAGGAACTGTCGCAGGTCGCCACCGGCCTGACCCTGGCCGCCGCGCAGGATCCGCGGCTGTCGGCCACCTACACGACCTTCTCGGCCAATACCCCGCAGCTTTTCCTGGATATCGACCGCGAGAAGCTGCAGTCGCTGGGCGTGTCGGTCGATGATCTCTTCGCCGCGCTGCAGGGCACGCTGGGCTCGGTCTATGTCAACGATTTCACCCTGTTCGGCCGGTCCTGGCAGGTCACGCTGCAGGCGCAGCAGAGCGACCGGGCCAGCGTGGACGATATCGGCCGCATCCACCTGCGCAATGCCGCGGGCGAGATGGTGCCGGTGGCCGCCGTGGCCACCGCGCAATACATCACCGGCCCCGCCGCGATCGTGCGCTACAACAATTTCCGCGCGCTCACGATGAATGGCGGCCCGGCGGGCGATGTCTCCTCCGGCGAGGCGCTGGCCGCGATGGAGGAGCTGTCCGCGCAGACCCTGCCCCAGGGCTACAGCTATGACTGGACCGGCACGGCGGCGCAGGAAAAGGAGGCGGCGGGACAGACCACCGTGATCCTCGTCCTGGCGCTGGTCTTCGCCTATCTCTTCCTCGTCGCGCTATACGAAAGCTGGACCATCCCGGTGCCGGTCCTGCTGTCTGTCTCGGTCGGCGTCTTCGGCGCGATGGCGGCGCTCTTGGTGACCGGGCTGCCGCTGGATATCTACGGGCAGATCGGGCTGGTCGTTCTGATCGCGCTGGCGGCCAAGAACGGCATCCTGATCGTGGAATTCGCCAAGGAGCGGCGCGAGATCGACGGAATGCCGATCCTGGAGGCGGCCGTCACCGGCGCGCGCGCCCGGTTCCGCGCGGTGATGATGACCTCGATCGCCTTCATCGCCGGGCTCTGGCCCCTGGTCAGCGCCACGGGCGCCGCGGAACTGACCCGGCGCGGCGTCGGCACCGGCGTCTTCGGCGGCATGCTGGCCGCGGCGCTGGTGGGCATCTTCGTCATCCCCTCGCTTTACGTGATCTTCCAGAGCGCGCGGGAATGGGCCAAGGCGCGGCTGGGCCTGCGCCCGGCATCCGGGCGCGGGACGGCGGATCGCGGCGACTGAGCCCGGGGCCTTCCGTGTCGCCGCGCACGGGCACGGAAGGCGGACCGGGGCAGGATCGTCCCCAGGTCGGTTTCGATCCCGGGGAGAATTTCATGACCCTCCGTTTTCCCGCGCCGCTGGCGGCCCTGCTTCCGGCCTGTGCGGGCGGGGCGGTGGCGGTGCTGCGCCGCCGGAGCTGACGCGGCCGGGGTTCAGGGCCGCGCCGCGGCGGCCGGGCCCATCCGGTGCATCACGTCGAAATCGCGCACCGTGATGGCGCCGGACAGGATCACCCCGGCGATCACCGCCCAGAGGATCGCGGCGACCAGCGTGGTGATCGCGGCCTTGCGGCGCAGCCGGGGATCGGTGGGCGCCGAGACCGGGGTGCCCGGCACAACCTGCCCCGCCTCCGCCTGGCTTTTCAGCCGCAGCGGCAGCACGACGAAGAAGGTCAGCCACCAGATCACGGCGAAAAGAACGATCGCGGAGGTGATCGACATGGGTCAGACCTCCTCCAGCTCGACCAGGCAGCCATTGAAATCCTTCGGGTGCAGGAACAGCACCGGCTTGCCATGGGCGCCGGTCTTGGGCTCGCCCGAGCCCAGCACCCGCGCCCCGGCCGAAACCAGCCGGTCGCGCGCGGCCAGGATGTCCTCCACCTCGTAGCACACATGATGGATGCCGCCGGCGGGGTTCTTCTGCAGGAAACCGGCGATCGGGCTGTCCGGCCCCAGAGGATGCAGCAGCTCGATCTTGGTATTGGGCAGCGCGATGAAGACCACGGTGACCCCGTGACCGGGCTCCGCCTGCGGCGCACCGACCGCGGCCCCCAGCGCGTCGCGATACTGCGCGCAGGCCGCCTCCAGGTCCGGCACGGCGATGGCCACGTGATTCAGGCGTCCGATCATGGCTGTCCTCCTGCTCCGCGGATGATCCTAGCCGCCCGCCGCCGCAGGAGGCAATGCTTCGCGACGCGCCGGAGATCCCGCGGAGACCGGGTTCACTTAACCCATCCTTCACCCTTCCCTGCGGAAATGACCCGGGGACGAGGCAAGGAGGAGGAGACCATGACCGACCCGGTGGACACCTATCTGATCCGGCGCCAGCCCACGGCCTCGCGGCCGCTGCTGGGGCTGACCATACTTCTGGTGGAAGACAGCCGCTTCGCCTCGGAGGCGGTGCGGCTGATGTGCCTGCGCTCGGGCGCGCGCATCCGCCGGGCCGATTGCCTGGCCTCCGCGCACAAGCACCTGTGCACCTACCGTCCGTCGGTCGCCATCGTCGATCTGGGCCTGCCCGACGGCCACGGAGAGGACCTCATCCGCGAATTGCGCGGCGGTCCCCGGCCCGTGCAGGCGGTGCTGGCCACCTCGGGCGATCCCGACGGCGCCGAACGCGCCTTCGCCGCCGGGGCGCAGGGCTTCCTGGAGAAACCGGTCCGCTCCCTGGGGGACTTCCAGCAGACCGTGCTGCATGTGCTGCCTCCCGAGGCGCGGCCGCTGGGACTGCGCGCCGTGACGGAGGATACCGTCGATCCCGACATGCTGGCATTCCGCGACGACCTCGCCCATGTGGCGGAACTGCTGACGGTGGCGGAATCCGAACAGCCCATCGACTACATCGCGCAATTCGTCTCCGGCGTGGCACGATCCGCCCAGGACGGGCCGCTCTGCGCCGCCGCCGAGGCGATCCTGCGCGCCCAGGCCCGCGGCGCGGCCAATCCCGTCGCCCTGTCCCGATTGCGCAATATCGTGCAGAGCCGCCTTGAAAGGCAGATCGCGATCTAAGCGCGAAAGCACGGGACGAAAGCGTTGCCATGGACCCGATGTTCGCTTAGTGTTCATCGAAACGGCAACACAGGCAATACGATATCTGGCGGATGAAGCACGCAACGGCCCAAGATTTGCGCGGATTTCCCGGCGGAACCCGCTTTGGCACCATGCTGGCCGACCCGCCCCGGCGCTTTGCCGACCGCACCGGCAAGGCTGCGCCCGAACATCGCCGCCTGACCCTCTCTGCAGCCATGGGACTGCAGAGACTCTGCCCCCGGCCGGTGCTGCGCAGCCAGGCCGGGCGGGCGGTTTGCGGTATCCGGCTGTCCGGGGCATTCCTGTCCGATGAATTGCGGGATCCGGCCGCCCCGGGGCGCGAATCCGACTTCCGCCGGCCCGGGAACCGCAAGAATGGCGGTTCGGGCAGGCGCGGGATCGGGTGTGCGTTCCGCAACCCGGCCGGGATCGGAGTTTCCGGGACACCCGGACCTGGTACCTCCGCGCGACGCCGGGTGACCATGCTGCAGGCCCGCAGGCGCGAAGATGCGCGGATGCCCGGCGAACCGCACGAAGCGATTGAATCCTGCAGCCGGGGGCCGTATCTGGAACGCTTCGGTCGCGGCATCCGGGGCGGCTGGACGGTCCGGGGCAACCGGGCCGAGGACAGCGACAGCCCGGACTGGAAGAGCTGCGCCCATAATTCGGCGATTGCGGCGGAGTGACGGAGATGGATGGCAGCCCCCCGATGCATTGCGAGATCGCCTCTGTCGAAGTCTGCGCCGGTGCCGGCGGACAGGCGCTCGGCCTGGAACGGGCCGGTTTCCGCCACGAGGCGCTGGTCGAGGTCGAGGCCGTCTGCCGCAAGACCCTGAGCTTCAACCGCCCCGAATGGCGGGTGCTCTCGGGGGAGCAGTCCAACCTCAAGACCTTCGATGCGCGCGCCTTTCGCGGCATCGACCTGCTGGCGGGCGGGCTGCCCTGTCCGCCCTTCTCCAAGGCCGGCAAGCAGCTGGGCGCCGAGGATGAGCGCAACCTTTTCCCCGACTTCCTGCGCGTGGTCGACGAATGCCGCCCGCGCGCGGTGATGGTGGAGAATGTCCGCGGCTTCCTCGATCCCACCTTCGAGGATTTCCGCAACGATTTCCGCAAGGCGCTGGAGAAATTCGGCTACAAGGTCGGCTGGCGGCTGTTCTCCGCCTCGGATTTCGGGGTCAGCCAGCTGCGCCCGCGGGTGGTGATCGTCGGCGTCGCCGCGGGGGCCGATTTCGACTGGCCGGATCCCGACCCCGAAGCGCCGCCCGGCGTCGGCGCGCTGCTGCATGACCAGATGGCCGCGGGCGGCTGGGAAGGGGCGACCGCCTGGGCGGCGCAGGCCGCCCAGGTCGCGCCCACCATCGTCGGCGGATCGCTGAAACATGGCGGCCCCGACCTGGGCCCCACCCGGGCCCGCGCCGCCTGGGCCAAGCTGGGCGTGGACGGGCGCAGCCTGGCCGATGCCCCCCCCGCCCCCGGATTCACCGGCATGCCGCGCCTGACCGTCCCCATGGTCGCGCGGGTGCAGGGCTTTCCCGATGACTGGACCTTCGTCGGCCGCAAGACCCCCGCCTATCGCCAGGTGGGCAATGCGTTTCCGCCGCCGGTCTCCGCGGCGGTCGGCCGCCGCATCGGCCAGGCCCTGATCCGCAGCAGCGTGATGATCGCCTGACATGGCCCGGCTTGCCGCCGCCCGCACCGCGTTTCACGCGGCGCTTCTGGCCGGGCCGCTGACCGTGTCGGATCGCGGCATCCCCTCGAATGCAGACAGTTCCTCCGCGCCCAGCCGACGCATCGCGCTCGGCATTCTCGACCGGCTGGGACCGTCGCGGACCGCCGTGAAACTGCCCGGACAGACGGCCGGCGCCAATTTCGAGACGCTCTGCGCCGCCTTCCTCGAGGAAATCCTGCCCGCGCTGGCCCATCTGCGCCCGGGACGGTTCGAGATCGCCAAGGGCGGCGGCATCGCCCGGTTCGAGCAATATGCCCATCTCGACGAGCTGGAGGCGATCGCGCGGTCCAACCGCGACATCGCCACGGCGCTTGGATCCGACTACCTGATCAAGCCCGACATCGTCATCGCGCGGCGTCCCGAACCGGACGCGGCGATCAATGCCCGCGAGACGCTGGTCGATGCGACCGTGGCGCGCCATGCCTCCATCCGCGCCTGGGCGCAGCCGCTGGACCTGCTGCATGCCTCGATCAGCTGCAAATGGACGCTGCGCTCGGACCGTGCCCAGAATGCCCGCTCCGAGGGGCTGAACCTGGTCAGGAACCGCAAGGGCCGCCTGCCGCATGTCGCGGTCGTCACCGGCGAACCCCTGCCCTCGCGCATCGCCTCGCTGGCGCTTGGGACCGGCGATATCGACTGCGTGTACCATTTCGCCCTGCCCGAATTGCGCGCCACGCTGGACGGAACGGGCGACGAGGGCTACCTGGACACGCTCGACATGATGGTCGAGGGCAAGCGGCTCAAGGATATCTCCGACCTGCCGCTCGACCTGGTGGCCTGACCCGCGCATCCTCCGCGGCGCAGTCGGCCCAGCCCTTCGCTCAGCGCAAGGCGGCAATACCCCATCGGCGGCTTGTACCGGGCCGCTGGCGCTAACATATACGCCCCATAATATTAAAAAAGGACCACGTCTGTGAAACAGTGGCTCGGAACACTCTGGACCAAGCTCAACCCGGCGGAGCCCTCTCCCGCCTATCTCGGCAAGCTGATGGCGTTCAACGTGACGATGATGACCATCGCGCTGCTGATCGGCCGGGCGACCTGAGGCGCAGCCCTCCGGCGCCCGCCGGATCGCGGCACCACGAAAAAGGCCCCCGCAGGGGCCTTGCTCGACGGGGCGAGCGGCGCCTCACTCCTGCGGCACGACCCGGATGTTCAGTTCGCGCAGCTGTTCGTTGGTGGGCTCGTTCGGAGCGCCCATCATCACGTCCTCGGCGCGCTGGTTCATCGGGAACAGCATCACCTCGCGGATGTTCTGCTCGTCGGCCAGCAGCATGACGATCCGGTCGATCCCCGCCGCGCAGCCGCCATGGGGCGGGGCGCCGAAGCGGAAGGCGTTGACCATGCCGCCGAAGCGCTTGCGCACCTCTTCCTCGCCATAGCCCGCGATCTCGAAGGCCTTGAACATGATCTCGGGCTTGTGGTTGCGGATCGCGCCCGAGACCAGTTCATAGCCGTTGCAGGCCAGGTCGTACTGATAGCCCAGCACATCCAGCGGATCGCCGTTCAGCGCGTCCATCCCGCCCTGCGGCATGGAGAAGGGGTTGTGCTCGAAATCGATCCGGCCGGTTTCCTCGTCCTTCTCGTAGACCGGGAAATCGACGATCCAGGCGAAGGCGAAGCGGTCCATGTCGGTCAGGCCCAGCTCCTCGCCGATCACGGTGCGCGCCTTGCCCGCGACCTTGACGAAGCTCTCGGGCTTGCCGCCGAGGAAGAAGGCCGCGTCGCCCACGCCCAGGCCCAGCTGCTGGCGGATCGCCTCGGTGCGTTCGGGGCCGATATTCTTGGCCAGCGGACCGGCCGCCTCCATCTCGCCATTCGCCTCGCGCCAGAAGATATAGCCCATGCCCGGCAGGCCTTCCTTCTGGGCGAAGGCGTTCATGCGGTCGCAGAACTTGCGGCTGCCGCCCTTGGGCGCGGGGATCGCGCGGATCTCGGTGCCCTCCTGCTCCAGCAGCTTGGCGAAGATGGCGAAGCCCGAGCCGCGGAAATGCTCGGACACGTCCTGCATCCGGATCGGGCAGCGCAGGTCCGGCTTGTCCGTGCCGTACCATTTCATCGCGTCGCGATAGCCGATCTGCGGCCAGTCGCTGTCGACCGCGCGGCCGCCGCCGAATTCCTCGAACACGCCCTGGATCACCGGCTGGATCGTGTCGAACACGTCCTGCTGCTCGACGAAGGACATTTCCAGGTCGAGCTGGTAGAAATCGGTGGGCGAGCGGTCGGCGCGCGGGTCCTCGTCGCGGAAACACGGCGCGATCTGGAAATACTTGTCGAAGCCCGAGACCATCAGAAGCTGCTTGAACTGCTGCGGCGCCTGCGGCAGCGCGTAGAACTTGCCCGGATGCAGGCGCGAGGGCACCAGGAAGTCGCGCGCGCCCTCGGGGGACGACGCGGTGATGATCGGCGTCTGGTGCTCGCGGAAGCCCTTGTCCCACATGCGGCGGCGCATCGAGGCGACGACATCCGAGCGCAGCTTCATGTTCTCCTGCATCTTCTCGCGGCGCAGGTCGAGATAGCGGTATTTCAGCCGCGTCTCCTCCGGGTATTCCTGCTCGCCGAAGACCATCAGCGGCAGCTCCTCGGCGGCGCCCAGCACTTCCAGTTCGCGCACGAAGACCTCGATCTCGCCGGTCGGGATCTTGGGGTTCACCAGCTCGGGGTCGCGCGCCTTCACCGTGCCGTCGATGCGGATGCACCATTCGCTGCGGACCTTTTCCACGTCCTTGAAGGCCGGGCTGTCGGGGTCGGCCAGGACCTGGGTCATGCCGTAATGGTCGCGCAGGTCGATGAACAGGATGCCGCCATGGTCGCGCACCCGATGCACCCAGCCGGCAAGGCGAACGGTCTGACCGACCTCGGCAGAGGTCAGGGCGGCACAGGTATGGGTACGGAAGGCGTGCATGTGATCCTCGGGCGGCTTGGAGGCAGGAATACGGGTTCGCGGCGTTCAATCCCGCCAGCGCCCCGGTGTCAAGCCTTGCCGCCGCACGGGGCCGCCGCCGCCCCGCCGCCCGGGCGGACAGGACGGGCCGCAGAGGGGCCGCAGAGGGGCCTCAGAACCGTTCGAGCAGCCGGTTGAGATAGTCGCGCTCCGCCTCCGGGCGCTCCCGGTCGGTGGCGCGGCGGCGGATTTCGTCCTGCAGGTCGCGGGCCCGCCCGGCCGGGGTTTCCTCCGGCACGAGACCGCCGGATGTCTGGGGATTGCCGTCTTCGCCGCTGAGCCGCCCCAGCGGGTCGCGGCCGGTGCCCTCGGCGGCCTGGCCCTGCTGTCCGCCGGGCTGGCCCTCGCCGTTCATCTGGCCCTGGGCCATTTCCTCCTGCAGCGCCTGCATGCCGTCGCGCAGCGCATCCATCGCCTCCGCCTGGCGATCCAGCGCCCCGGCCATGTCATTGCCGCGCAGCGCCTCCTCGGCCCCGTCCATGGCCCGCCCGGCCCGGTCCAGCGCCTCGCCCGCCCCGCCGCTTCCGGGCATCTGCTGCTGCTGGCGGTTCAGCTCATCGCGCAGGGCCTGCTGCCGGTCGGCCAGGCCCTGCCCCGGTCCCGGCCCGCCCTCTCCGGGCTGCTGCCCCGGCTGGCCGGGCTGGCCCTCTCCCTGCTGCTGTCCGGGCTGGCCCGGCTGCTGCTGGCCCGGCTGCTGGCCCGGCTGGTTGAACTGGTCCTGCAATTCGCGGAAGCTTTCATCCGACAGGTCCTGCTGGTCGCGCAGCATCTCCTGCAGGTCGTTCATCGCCTGCTGGCCGGGACTGCCCTGCCCCTGGCCCTGGCCCTGCGCGATCTGCATGTTCTCCATCATCCGGCTGAGCATATCCAGCAGCTGCTGCGCCTCGGCCATGCGGCCTTCCTCCATCAGCTGCTGCAGCCGGTCCAGCATGTCCTGCAGCTGGTCGCCGGTGATCTCCATCGACTCCTGGTTCTCGGCCTGCTGCTGTCCCTGCTCCTGCTGCTGTTCCGCCAGCTGGCGCATGTAATCCTGCATCGCCTCGCGCAGCTCCTGCATCAGCTCGGCGATTTCCTCCTCGGAGGCGCCGTTCCTCATCGCCTCGGCCAGCCGCTCCTGCGCGCGGCGCAGCCGCTCCATCGCGTTCGACAGGTCGCCATCCTCGATCCGCAGCGCCAGGTCCCACAGGGCGCGGGCGATCTCGTCGCGGCTTTCGGCGGAAAGGCCGCTGCCGTGACCCAGCGAGGCCTCGATCCCGCGCACGGCGAAGCGCAGCCGCAGATAGTCGGTCTCGGCCTTGAACAGGCCCTCGGGCCGGTGCGACACGGCGCGCAGCACCATGGCGACCTCCGCGGCATTGGCTCGGTTCCACAGCAGCGCCTGGCGCTGCTCGATGATCGCCTTGGCCAGCGGCACGAAGAACCGCCGCCCCGGCAGCACCGTCTCCAGCGGTGCGGAACGGCCGGTCTGGTCCATCGCATCGGCGACTTCCAGATGCACCCGCACCGGCAGGTTGGCCCAGGGGTGAGTGGACAGGTTGGCGGCCAGCACCTCCTCGAAGGCGCGGCGATCCCCGGCAATCGGCATGGGCAGGTCGATGACCAGCGGCTCGCGCGGTTCCGGCTCGGGCGCGCGGCCATAGCTGCGATCCACCGCGGCCAGGTCCAGCGTCACCGTGGCGCGGCCGTGTTCGACCCCGAAATCATCCGCCGCCGCGAAAGGCAGCGACAATTCCCCGGCCGCATCCGCATCCAGCGCGCCCTCCACCGTCACCGAGGGCGGCGCATCGGGGGCGACGTCCAGCGCCCAGCTGCGCCCGCCCGGCCCGGCGATCGTGATCTCGCCCGATTGCGCCACCTCGAAATCCTGAACCGGGTCGCTGACCGATCCGATATCCTCGGTCCGTCCCGACACGGTTTCCGCCAGGGTCAGCGCGCCGACCTCGCCATAGAGACGGATCATCACCTTCGACCCTTCGGGCACGGAGACCCCCGTGGCAGGCAGGTCGGCAAGATAGAGGCTGGGCTGTCCGCTATAGCGCGGCGGCTCGATCCAGCCTTCCCAGGTCGGGCCGGAGGCCACGGCGCCGCCGCGCCCCGGCGCCATCCCGGCGATGGTATCCGCCTTCCAGACCGACCCGAAAAGCAGCCCCGCAGCGAAAAGCATGAGCGCCACGAAGCGCAGGCCGAAGGGGTCGAACCGGGTCAGGCTGGTATCGGGGCGCACCGGTTTCGCCGCGGCCAGCCTCGCGCTCATCCGGGCGCGATGCGCCTCCCAGACCGCGCGCGAGGCGGCATCGCCCGCCCCGATCGCCTGGGTGTCGCCAAGCGCGGCCAGCGGCCGTCCCGGCAGGGTCGCGTCCAGCCGGGCCCGCGCCTCGGCGCCGGACGGCCAGCGGAACCGGCGCAGCCCGCGCACCAGCGCCCAGATCCCGGCCAGCGGCACGATGACCAGACCGATCCAGACCAGCTCGATCGCGGCAAGGTCGTGCAGCCCCAGCATCACAACGGCAAGCCCCGCCAGCGCGATGCTCCACAGCGGCCAGAAGGCCCGCAGCAGCCGCTCGGCAGCCATTCCGGCGCGGGTCAGCGCCAGCGTGAGGCGCAGGCGGTCGGTGATCGGCCGGGTCTCGGGGTCCTGGGGCAAGGCGCGTGCTCCGCTCTCTCCCCCCACCTTCCGGCAGGGAGGGTTCCGGGGACGATAACGCGGAATTGTAATCCGTCAAAGAGCCCGCAGGACCCTCCCCGGTGACAGGGGCGTGAACGGGCAGTGATCCGCCCGTTGCCCGGAAATCAGGCGTCCTCGCCGGAGGCCGCCGACAGCCAGCCCGGCACGCGGTCTCGGGCGATGATCTCGTCGAGGCCCGGGCGCGGCCGGATCACCGCCCAGTCGCCGCCCTGCACCAGCACCTCGGGGATCAGGGGGCGGGTGTTGTATTCCGAGGACATGACCGCGCCATAGGCCCCGGCGGAACGGAACGCCACCAGATCGCCCGGCGCGCAGGGGGGCAGGTCGCGGCCGCGGGCGAAGGTGTCGCCGGTCTCGCAGACCGGGCCCACGACGTCATAGCGCGCCTGGTCCGCCGCGGGGGCAGGCTCGACCAGCGGAACGATGTCGTGATGCGCGTCATACATCGAGGGCCGCACGAGGTCGTTCATCGCCGCGTCGAGGATCAGGAAGCTGCGATCCTCGCCCGCCTTCACGTAGATCACCCCCGACACCATGATCCCGGCATTGCCGGAGATCAGGCGGCCCGGCTCGATCTCGATCTCGCAATCCAGATGGCCCAGCTCCTCGCGGATCATCGCGCCGTAATCCAGCGGCAGCGGCGGCGCCTCGTTCGAGCGCGCATAGGGGATGCCCAGCCCGCCGCCCAGATCCAGCCGCCGGATGTCATGCCCCTGCGCGCGCAGCGTTCCGGTCAGCTCGGCCACCTTGCGATAGGCCTGGCGGAAGGGCTCCAGGTCGGTCAGCTGGCTGCCGATATGAACGTCGATCCCCACGACCTCCAGACCCGGCAGGGCGGCGGCGCGGGCATAGACCGCCGCCGCGCGGGAGATCGGGATGCCGAACTTGTTCTCGGACTTGCCGGTGGCGATCTTGGCATGGGTCTTCGCGTCGACATCGGGGTTCACCCGCACCGCGATCGGCGCGGTCACGCCCAGCGACACGGCAACCTCCGACAGGGCCTCCATCTCGGGCTCGCTCTCGACGTTGAACTGCCGGATCCCGCCTTCCAGCGCGGCGCGCATCTCCGCGCGGGTCTTGCCGACGCCGGAGAAGACGATCCGATCCCCCGGCACCCCCGCGGCCTTGGCACGGGCATATTCCCCGCCCGAGACCACGTCCATCCCGGCCCCGGCCTGGCCCAGAAGCCGCAGCACCGCCTGGTTGGAATTCGACTTCACCGCGAAACAGACCAGGTGCGGCAGCCCCGCCAGCGCCTCCTCGAACAGCCGGAAATGGCGCAGCAGCGTCGCGGCGGAATAGCAGTAGAAGGGCGTGCCGACCTCCGCCGCGATCTCGGCCAGCGGCACATCCTCGGCAAAAAGATTGCCGTCGCGATAGAGAAAATGGTCCATGTCCGCGCCCTTCCTGTCGAAGCCCGGCGCTTGATAGCAGGGAAAGCGGCGGATGCAATCGCCCGCCGCCCCGGTCCCGGGCCTCGTTCTCTCAGGCCTCGTTCGTGGTCAGCTTGAAATCCGCCGCCGAGGCCACGACCTGCCGCGGATAGGGCCCCGCCTCCAGCGGCAGCCGCGCCCCCAGGAGCCGGTCCTTGCGGATCGAGGCGATGCTGACCTTGTTCGACTGGTTGCCGCCCAGCACGTGGAACACGTCGTCATCCTCGGAATAGTAGAACCCCACATGGCCCGAGATCCCCGAGCGCGACCCGCGCCAGAAGACCAGCACCGAGCCGAAGCAGGGATCGACGTCATGGCCGAATTTCAGCCAGTTGCGCGCCAGGTAGGGATTGCCCGGCAGGGGCGTCTCCGGCAGCGTCACGGCGATGCAGGTTTCCACGAAATCCCCGCACCAGGGCAGCTGCGCGGGATCGCCCAGGGTCTTGCCGTCGGATTTCAGGAACTTGCGCAGATCGGCATTGTCGCGCCCCTCGTGCAGGCCCAGCTTGCGAAGCGCCAGCGCCATCCAGGGGAAGCGGTCCAGAAGGTCCGGCCCCGGCCCGGCGGGCTCCGGCGCGGCACCGGGGGCGGCCCCCGGCGGCTGGCGCAGCATGGTGACGGTCGCGGCATTCAGCGTGCCGGTCACCGGCAGGCCCCGCCCGCGCTGGAAGGCCAGCACCGCCGCCCGCGTGTTGCGCCCCCAGATTCCGTCCGGCGATCCGGGATTGAATCCCTGGGCGATCAGGCGCCGCTGCGCCCATTCGATGAAAGTCATTTGCTCCCCCTTCTGGCGGATCAATTTCCGCAGGGGAAGCCTGCCAGTCCCGAAGCCGCGGGACCAGCCTGATTTTCCTTACGCCGGTCCCGGGCGCGCTCAGCGCGCGCCGGTGACGCCCATCGAGGCGGTGCCGCTGACCGTCAGGCCGGGGGCCGGGGCGCTGTCCTCCTCCTCGGGGGCGGGGCGGATCGGCGGCCCGTCGGCACCGCAGCCCGCCAGCAGCGCCAGCGCCGCCAGACAGGCAAGTCCCGCGGCCCGCATCAGAAGCCCACCCGCCAGCCGCCGCGGCCGACGCCGACGCGCACCGGGCTGTTGCCCAGCCGCACCGAGGCCGAGGTGCCATGCGTGCCCACCGCGACATCGACATTGCGCGTGTCAACCACGTCGACCGAGGCATAGCTGCCATTGGTCGAGACGCCTGCATTGATCCGGCCGGTTTCCACGCCCGCATGCGCCGCGGCGCCGCCCGGCCCCACCGAGCCGCCGACATCGGGCCTGACCGGGGCGCAGGCCGCCATGGCAAGCAGCAGCAGGGCCGCCAGGATTGCTCTCATCCGAGGATCTCCTTCCAGCGTGCGATCTGGGTCCGCACCTGGTCGGGCGCGGTCCCGCCGTAACTCTGGCGGCTGGCGACCGAGTTGTGAACCCCGAGCACGTCGAAAACCGCCGGCGTGATGCCGGGATGGACGGTGTGCATCTGTTCGAGGCTGAGTTCGGGCAGGTCGATCCCCGCCTGCTCGGCCAGCGCCACCAGCGACCCGGTGACATGATGCGCCTCGCGGAAGGGCAGGCCCAGCTCGCGCACCAGCCAGTCGGCCAGGTCGGTGGCGGTGGAGAAGCCGGCCGAGGCGGCGGCTTCCAGCGCCGGGGTGTTCGCGGCCATGTCGCGCACCATCCCCTCCATCGCCGCCAGCGCCAGCATCAGCGTGTCGGCCGCGTCGAAGACCTGTTCCTTGTCCTCCTGCATGTCCTTGGAATAGGCCAGAGGCAGCCCCTTCATCACGGTCAAAAGCGCCACCAGCGCGCCGGTGATGCGCGCGACCTTGGCGCGGATCAGCTCGGCCGCGTCGGGATTGCGTTTCTGCGGCATGATCGAGGAGCCGGTGGAGAAGCGGTCCGACAGCTTGACGAAGCGGAACTGCGCGGAGGACCAGATCACCAGCTCCTCGGCGAAGCGCGACAGATGCGTGGCGCAGATCGAGGAGGCGGCCAGGAATTCCAGCGCGAAATCGCGGTCGGACACGGCATCCAGCGAATTGGCCATAGGCCGGTCGAAGCGCAGCGCCTCGGCGGTCATATGGCGGTCGATCGGAAACGAGGTGCCCGCCAGCGCGGCGGCGCCCAGCGGGCATTCGTTCATCCGCTTGCGCGCGTCGCGGAACCGCGACAGGTCGCGGGCGAACATCTCGACATAGGCCATCATGTGATGGCCCCAGGTCACCGGCTGGGCGGTCTGCAGATGGGTGAAGCCCGGCATCACCCAGTCGGCCCCGGCCTCGGCCTGGGCGACCAGCGCGCGCATCAGCGCCAAGAGCCCGATCTCGGCCGCGTCGCACTGGTCGCGCACCCACAGCCGGAAATCCGTCGCCACCTGGTCGTTGCGGCTGCGCGCGGTGTGCAGGCGCCCGGCGGCCGGACCGACGATCTCGGTCAGGCGGCTCTCCACATTCATGTGGATGTCCTCCAGCGCGGTGGAGAAGACCAGTTTTCCGGCCTCGATCTCTGACAAGACGGTGAGCAGGCCTTCCCGCATCGCCTCGGCCTCGCTAGGGTCCACGATGCCCGTGGCGGCCAGCATGGCGGCATGGGCGCGCGACCCTTCGATGTCCTGGGAGGCCAGCCGCTTGTCGAACCCGATCGAGGCATTGATCGCCTCCATGATCGCGTCCGGTCCGGCGGCGAAACGGCCGCCCCACATGGCATTCTGGGTCTTGTCAGTCATCGGGTCCGCCCCTCGGGAGAAAAAGGTCGCAATGAAGCTTGTCAGGTCCGTCGCCCTCTACACCGCGCTGGCGCTCTGCGCAAATCCGGGTCTCGCCGATCCCGGGATCGAGGCGCTGCGCGACGGCAGCCTGAAGAAGCTGGTGGTGCATTCCGCGCCCAGACCCGCCTCGGAGGCCGGGTTCGAGACATTCGAGGGCGCGCCCGTCTCCCTTGCCGATTACCGCGGGCAGGTGGTGCTGCTGAATTTCTGGGCGACCTGGTGCGCGCCCTGCCGCAAGGAGATGCCCGCGCTCGACGCGCTGCAGCGCGATCTGGGCGGCGAGGATTTCCAGGTCGTGACCGTGGCCACCGGGCGGCAGGCCCCCGCGGCGATCACCCGGTTCCTCGACGAAACCGGCGCCGATGCCCTGCCCCGCCACCGCGATCCCAAGATGGCGCTGGCGCGGGACATGGCGGTGCTGGGCCTGCCGGTGACGGTGCTGATCGACCGGCAGGGCAACGAGGTGGCGCGGCTGCAGGGCGATGCCGAATGGGACAGCGAGAGCGCCCGCGCCATCATCGCCGCGCTGACCGCACAGGGCGACAGCTGAGGCCGCCCGCAGGCGGCCCCGCGGATCAGCTCAAAAGACGGCGGTTGAAGAGCGGCCCCGAAACCGTGCCGCGCGCCGATTTGGCGATGCCCAGCACGGCCAGGTCGGCCAGCGGCTCCAGCAGGATCACCGCCATGTAGGCGATGCCGAAACTGGCGACATTGGCCAGGTTCTCGGCGCCGAATCCCTGCCCGTAAAGCGCCCAGAAGGCGACCCAGGCGACCACCCCGCCCTGATAGGCGGTGGAAAGTTTCAGCGCCTGCAGATAGGTCAGATCGACATAGGCGGTGCCCGGCGCGATGATGCGCTTCGCCAGCTCCGCCACGGCCCAGAGCGGCACGATCAGCGTGGTGACGTTCATCCCGTATTGCGGCAGGTCGAAGGGCGCGAAGAACAGCCCCTGGATCAGGAGCCCCGCCGCCAGCCCGATCGAGGCCGCCCCCCCGCCGAACAGCAGGAACAGCGTCGAGCCGAGGATGAAATGCACCTCCGACACGCCGACCGGGAAATGCGGCAGGATCTCGAAAAACGCGAAGACCAGCGCGGTGGTCGCCACCGAACGGCCGATCAGCGCCGCCGCGCCGCTGTCGCGGATGGTTTCCATCGCCATCTTGCCGGCCAGGGCGAAGCCGCCCGCCGCCGTGGCGTAGGATAGGAAAAGTTTCGCGCCGGTCACGACGCCTTCCTCGATATGCATGTCACTGTCCTTTCCGCACCCACCGTGCGGGTTGATCCATCGCCCCTTGCCGGGGCCTTGCGATGGCAGGTCTCCTGACTCGCGGCCCTCGCCCTCCCCCGCCTTCCCGGATCCGCGGATCCAGTGGCCACCGGGGGAGCGCCGCCGCCTACAGTTGCGGGGGCAGTCACGGATTCGGTCCCTGATGGGTACGCCTGACCGTGTTCCCTTTCTCATCCCGCCCGCCTTTGGCGCGCGGGAACCATCGCCGACAGGATGCCGCAGCCGCGCCGCGGCGTAAAGCGCGCCGTTGGCCGCTCAGCCGCCGAGGGCGCGGTGGCGCGGGCAGGACGCGACGTGATCGTTCACCAGCCCGCAGGCCTGCATCCAGGCATAGGTGATGGTCGGGCCGCAGAAGCGGAATCCGCGCGCCTTCAGATCCTTCGACAGGGCGCGCGATTCGGGAGTTTCGGCGGGCACCTCCGCGAGGCTGGCGCGCCCGGGCTGCAACACCTCGCCGCCGGTGAAGCTCCAGCAATGCGCGGCGAAGGCCTCGGGGCTGCCGAACTCCAGATAGGCGCGGGCATTGCCGATCGTCGCCTCGATCTTGCCGCGATGGCGCACGATCCCGGCATCGCCCAGAAGGCGCTGGACCTCGGGCTCCCCCCAGCGGGCGATCTCCTGCGGCTCGAACCCCTCGAAGGCCGCGCGGAAGGCGTCGCGCTTGCGCAGGATGGTGATCCAGCTGAGCCCCGCCTGGAACCCGTCGAGGATCAGCTTTTCCCACAGCGCGCGGCCGTCGCGTTCGGGCACGCCCCATTCGGTATCGTGATAGGCCACGTAGAGCGGGTCCGTCCCGCACCAGCCGCATCTTCCGTCCATCTTGCCGCCCTCCGCCGGTCACGCCTCGCGAACGTAACCGGAACATGCCGCCACGCCAAGCCCGGAGCCCGCGGCGCGCTTGTCTTTGCGGCGCAATCGTGATGCGACATGAGACTATCTGTCCGTTGCTCCGTCCCCCGGTTGGTCCCTAATCAGGAGATGTCGGTCCGGGCCACGGCACCGGGCTTCACAGGAGAAGGGGGAGACCTACCTCATGACCGGTATCGTTATCGCATCGGCCGCCCGCACCGCGGTCGGCAGTTTCCTTGGCTCCTTTGCCAATACTCCGGCCAGCGACCTCGGCGCCGCCGTGATCGAGGCGGTCGTCGCCCGCGCCGGGATCGACAAGGCCGAGGTGTCCGAAACCATCCTGGGCCAGGTTCTGACCGCCGCCCAGGGCCAGAACCCCGCCCGCCAGGCGCATATCAAGGCCGGGCTTCCGGCCGAATCCGCCGCCTGGGGCATCAACCAGGTCTGCGGCTCGGGGCTGCGCGCCGTGGCGCTGGGGGCCCAGCACATCATGCTGGGCGATGCCTCCATGGTCATCGCCGGCGGACAGGAGAACATGTCGCTGAGCCCCCATGCCGCCGCGCTGCGCCAGGGCCAGAAGATGGGCGACATGTCCTATGTCGACACCATGATCCGCGACGGCCTGTGGGACGCGTTCAACGACTACCACATGGGCCAGACCGCCGAGAACGTCGCCGAGAAATGGCAGATCAGCCGCGACATGCAGGATGAATTCGCCGTCGCCTCGCAGAACAAGGCCGAGGCCGCGCAGGCGGCGGGCAAGTTCGCCGACGAGATCGTCCCCTATGTCATCAAGACCCGCAAGGGCGAGGTCACGGTGGATGCCGACGAATACATCCGCAAGGGCGCGACAATCGAGGCGATGCAGAAGCTGCGCCCGGCCTTCACCCGCGACGGGTCGGTCACCGCGGGCAATGCCTCGGGGATCAATGACGGCGCGGCCGCGGTCCTGCTGATGAGCGCCGCCGAGGCCGAAAAGCGCGGGATCGCGCCGCTGGCCCATATCAAATCCTATGCCACGGCCGGGCTGGACCCGTCGATCATGGGGGTCGGGCCGATCTATGCCTCGCGCAAGGCGCTGGAGAAGGCCGGCTGGAGCGTCGACGACCTCGACCTGATCGAGGCCAACGAGGCCTTCGCCGCCCAGGCCTGCGCGGTGAACAAGGACATGGGCTGGGATCCGGCGAAGGTGAACGTCAATGGCGGCGCCATCGCCATCGGCCACCCGATCGGCGCCTCGGGCTGCCGCGTGCTGAACACGCTGCTCTTCGAGATGAAGCGCCGCGACGCGAAGAAGGGCCTGGCCACGCTGTGCATCGGCGGCGGCATGGGTGTCGCGCTGTGCGTCGAGCGTCCCTGACCTGAACCCTGCCCTGCGCCCCGCCCGGGCGCAGGGCCCCGAGACCCACGAAAAGAGAGGGACGAAGATGGGACGTGTAGCATTGGTCACCGGCGGCGTGCGCGGCATCGGCGCGGCGATCGCCAAGGCCCTGACCGCGGAAGGCTATACCGTGGCCGCCACCTATGCCGGCAATGACGCCGCGGCCAAGGAATTCAGGGAAGAGACCGGCATCGCGGTCTACAAGTGGAACGTGCGCGACTACGAGGATTCCAAGACCGGGATCGAACAGGTCGAATCCGAGCTGGGCCCGATCGACGTGGTCGTCGCCAATGCCGGGATCACCAAGGACGCGCCCTTCCACAAGATGACCCCCGAACAGTGGAACCAGGTGGTCGACACCAACCTGACCGGCGTGTTCAACACCATCCATCCCTGCTGGCCGGGCATGCGCGAACGCGGCTTCGGCCGGGTGATCGTGATCTCCTCGATCAACGGCCAGAAGGGCCAGTTCGGCCAGGTCAACTACGCCGCCACCAAGGCGGGGGATCTGGGCATCATCCGGTCGCTGGCGCAGGAAGGCGCGGCCAAGGGGATCACCGCCAACGCGATCTGCCCGGGCTATATCGGCACCGACATGGTCATGGCGATCGACGAGAAGATCCGCGAGAAGATCGTCGCGGGCATCCCGGCGGGCCGCCTGGGCACGCCCGAGGAAATCGCCCGCTGCGTGTGTTTCCTGGCCTCCGACGAGTCGGGCTTCATCAACGGCTCGACCATCTCGGCCAACGGCGCGCAGTTCTTCTCCTGAGCCGCGCCGATTGCCCTGCCCCCTCCCCCGCGCTGCGGCGCGAGGGGGGATTTACCCCGGCCGCGCGCTGTCCTAGCTCTGGGCCATGACCGAGTCCCTCTCCCATGATGATCTGCGGCTCTGCCTGGAATGGCAGATCGAGCTTGGCGTGGACGAGGCGATCTCGGAAACGCCGCTGAACCGCTACGAGCTGCCCCAGCAGGCCCCGCGCAGCCCGGCCCCGGCGGCCGACGCCCCCTCCGCGCCCGCGGTGCAGGCCGGCCCGGATCCGGTTGCGGTGGCCCGGGCGGCCGCCGAGGCCGCCCCCGACCTCGAGTCCCTGCGCGCGCAGCTGGCGGAATACGCGCATTGCGACCTGAAGCGCGGCGCGCGCAACCTGGTTTTCGCCGACGGGCGTCCCGGCGCGCGGGTCATGATCATCGGCGAATCGCCGGGCCGCGAGGAGGACCAGCAGGGCCGTCCCTTCATCGGCCAGGCGGGACAGCTGCTCGACCGGATGCTGGGGGCGATCGGCCTGTCGCGGCAAAGCCCCGATATCGGCCGCGCCGTCTACATCACCAATGTCCTGCCCTGGCGGCCACCGCAGAACCGCGACCCGAAACCCGAGGAACTGGCCATGCTGCTGCCCTTCCTCGAACGCCATGTCGCCCTGGCCGCACCGGAGGTGCTGGTGCTGATGGGCAATGCCGCCTGCCAGGCGGTGCTGGACAGCCGCGGCATCACCCGCCTGAGGGGGACCTGGGCCCGGGGCTTCGGCCTGCCGGTCCTGCCGATGCTGCATCCCGCCTATCTGCTGCGCATGCCGCAGGCCAAGCGCGACGCCTGGGCCGACCTGCTGGAACTCGACCGGCATCTGGAGGGCGGCTCTTGAGGATCCTCGCCTTTTCCGACCTGCATTGCGACCGCGGCGCGGCGCAGGCGCTGGTGGACGCCGCGGCCGGGGCAGATCTTGTCGTCGGAGCAGGCGATTTCGCCACGGCCCATCGGGGCCTTGCCGAGACGATGGACGCGCTGAAGCCCCTGGAGAGCAAGGCGGTCTATGTCCCCGGCAACAACGAGACGACGGCAGCGCTGCGCGCCGCGACGCGGGCCCGGGTGCTGCATGGCGAAACCATCGAGATCGGCGGGCTGGCCATCGCCGGGATCGGCGGGGCGGTCCCGCCCCTGCCGCCGCTGCCCTGGCGCTCCCACGACCTGACCGAGGACGAGGCGGAGGCCATGCTGGCACCGGTGGAGCGGGCCGACCTGCTGATCTGTCATTCCCCGCCCGAAGGCATCGCCGACCGGCTGGAGGACGGCCGCGGCATCGGCTCCACCGCGCTGCGCGCCGCCATCGCGCGGATCCGCCCCCGCCTTGCCGTCTGCGGCCATATCCATGCCTGCTGGGGCGAGGAAGGCCGGATCGGCGGCACGCGGGTGGTCAATCTGGGCCCCGGCCCCAACTGGTTCGATCTGTGACATGACGGAACGCGGCTTCATCCCCGTGCGCATCGCGCTGCTGACGGTCAGCGACACGCGCGGCCCCGAGGAGGACCGGTCCGGCGACCTTCTGGCCGGGCGCATCCATGCAGCGGGGCATCACCTGGCCGCGCGCGCCATCCTGCGCGACGATCGCGCCGCCATCGCCGCGCAGCTGCGCGCCTGGTGCGAAGATCCGCAGATCGACGTGGCGATCTCGACCGGCGGCACCGGGCTGACCGGACGCGACGTGACGGTGGAGGCGCATCGCGACGTCTACGAGAAGGAAATCGACGCCTTCGCCACGGTCTTCACCATCGTCTCGATGCAGAAGATCGGCACATCCGCGGTCCAGAGCCGCGCGACCGGCGGCGTCGCCTGCGGCACCTATCTGTTCGCCCTGCCGGGATCCTCCGGCGCCTGCCGCGATGCCTGGGACGAGATCCTGGAACGCCAGCTGGATTACCGCCACGCCCCCTGCAACTTCGTCGAGATCCTGCCCCGGCTGGACGAACATATGCGCCGCAAGTGAGCCCGGCCCGGCCGAGGCCCCGCAGCGCGACGCCTTGCGGCGGGTTGCTTAACCCTCGCGCAACCCCGGGCGGCTAGTCTCGCGGGACCGGCTGCAGCCAAGCGCCGGAGCGTTAGCGAGTTCGGTCTTCCGGGCCAGGTGGGTGGGGTCCGTCCTTCGGGGCGGACCCCTTTTTTTGCGCCAGACGTTTCATGCGCCGGCTCTTCATGCGCCGGTCGCAGTCTGCGCGGGCCGTCCGCCGGCCCCGGGCAAGCATGGCCCGGGACCCGTTTTTAACGGGACAGCTCCCCGCGGGGGCGGGAGGCGGAACTGGATGATGTGAGGTGCCGCGATCCACCCGCCACGGGAAACGGAGGTCCCATCGCTGCGTCGCGTGACACGGATGCTTTTCCGGTCGTGCTGCGCGCCGGTCCGCATGCGACGAATGGCGATCGGCATGCGGGCCGGGTGTGGGCACGCCGCTTCGGGCATGCCGGTCGGAGGGCGCCCTCAGGCGCGGCTGAGACGCTCGATCTGTTCCTTCAGATGCAGCTTCTGCTTCTTCATGCTGGCGATCTCGAGATCGCTGACGCCCGGGCTGCGCTGCGCCTCTTCAACCTTTGCCGAGAGAGATCGGTGCTTCTTCTGAAGTTCCTGGATGTGGATCGTCAGGCTCATATGTCGTCTCCTCTCTTGACTACACGGGGACATGGCAGCATACGGAACGATTCCTGTCACGCCCCGAAAGCCGCCCTGCCCCGGATGAGCAAGCTGGCGCCGAGATGTCACCAAAGCTTTAATCTTCAAAGCCCGCAAGCGCCTGACCGTGGCGCAGCACCGCCTCCACTTCCGGCGCATAGCCGTCACCTGCGTCACCATGCCGCATCCCGCGATGCATCACCAGTGTCGGCCGCAGGCGGAACGGGCTTTTGCGGCCCTTGATGGCGCGCAGCAGGAACAGCCCCGCGGACTGCCCGCCGCGCGGCGCCACGGGCAGCACCTGCACCGCCCCCAGGCGGCTGTCCATCGCGGCCAGCACCTCGGGCAGGCGTTCCACCCTCTGGATCAGCGTCAGCACCCCGCCGGGACGCAGCCGCCGGGTCGCCACCTCGATCCAGTCGTCAAGCCGGGTCTCGCCCGCCCGGGCGATGTCGCGCCCGGCATTGGCCGAGGCGCTGCCCGCCTCGCGGGTGAAATAGGGCGGATTCATCATGACATGGTCGAAATCCAGATTGCGCACCTCTGCAGGAAGCGCCAACAGGTCGGACTCTGCCACGACCAGTTCGGTCGCCGCCTCCGCCGCATTGCGCCGCGCCAGCGCGGCATAGAGCGGCTGCACCTCCACCCCGCACAGCCACAGTTCCGGCACCCGGCGATGCAGGCACAGCGAGGCCACGGCCGCGCCGCAGCCCAGTTCCAGCACGAACTGTCCCGCCCGCGCGGGCACCGCCGCCGCCAGCAGCACCGCATCCACCCCGGTGCGGAATCCTTCGCGGGGCTGCCAGGCATGCACCTGCCCGCCCAGAAACGCGTCATGTGTCAGATCGCTGTCGTCCATAACCTTCAGTCTTCGGGCAGGATACCGTTGTCGCGCAGGACCTCCGCTGCCTGCCGGAAATCCCCGTCCCGTACCATGAGACGCCTCGGCAGCACGCCGATCGAGCCTTCGAGCACGCTCATGTGGACGTCCATCGGGAAGCAGTCTATACCCTCTCCATCGAGGAGGGCGGTGGCGAAGGCAATGGCTGTCGGGTCTGTCGTACGCAAAAGCTCTCTCATGTCAGGCAGTTAAAAATTACCCGGCAAAGATGTCGAGAGTATTGACGGAAGCGTGATGGGATTGGACACGGCGGCTGCGAAGCCTCACGAAAAACTGGCCCGGATGCTGGAAGGCGACATGGATGCGGTGGGGACGATGATCCGCACGCGCATGGCCTCGGAACATGCCCCCCGCATTCCCGAGGTCACCGCCCATCTGGTCGAGGCGGGCGGCAAGCGGCTGCGCCCGATGCTGACGCTGGCGGCGGCGCGGCTCTGCGGCTACAAGGGGACGGATCACGTCAAGCTGGCCGCGACGGTGGAATTCATCCATACCGCGACGCTGCTGCATGACGATGTCGTCGACGAAAGCCGCCAGCGCCGCGGGCGTCCGACGGCCAACCTGCTTTGGGACAACAAGTCCTCGGTCCTGGTCGGCGACTATCTCTTCGCCCGCTCCTTCCGGCTGATGGTCGAGCCGGGCAACCTGCGCGTGCTGGAGATCCTCTCGGACGCCTCCGCGGTGATCGCCGAGGGCGAGGTGCTGCAACTGACCGCCGCCTCGGATCTGGCCACCGGCGAGGATGTCTACCTGCAGGTGATCCGCGGCAAGACCGCGGCGCTGTTCTCGGCGGCCTGCGAGGTCGGCGGGGTGATCGCCGGGGCACCGGCGGAACAGGTCCGCGCGCTCTTCGATTACGGCGACGCGCTCGGCATCTGCTTCCAGATCGTCGACGACCTGCTGGATTACGGCGGGGCCACCGCCACGATCGGCAAGAATGTCGGCGACGATTTCCGCGAACGCAAGCTGACCCTGCCCGTGATCCGCGCCATTGCCGCCGCCGACGAGTCCGAACGCGCCTTCTGGACCCGCACCATCGCGCGCGGCCGTCAGGAAGAGGGCGACCTGGAGGAGGCGCTGGCCCTGATGGCGCGCCACGGAACGCTGGACTCCACCCGCGCCACGGCGATCGAATGGGCGACCACAGCGAAAACCGCTATCCTGGCCCTGCCCGCATCGGAGCTGCGCGACGTGCTGCATGACCTGGCCGATTACGTGGTGGAACGGGTGGTCTGACCCCGGCGATCACGCCAGGCGGCCCGCCGCGACCCACCATCCGGGCTCGGCGCGCGACAGCGCCGCCGCCGCCGCCCGCGCCGGAGCCTCGGCGGGGAACAGCCCGAAACAGGTCGCGCCCGACCCGGACATCCGCGCCAGCGCGCAGCCCGGCTGCGCCGCCAATGCCGCGAGCACGTCGCGGATCACCGGCGCCAGACGCAGCGCAGGCGGCTCCAGGTCGTTGCGCTGCCCGGCCAGCCAGGCGCAGAACGCCCCCGCCCCGACCGGCATATGCCCCCGCAGTCCCGGGTTCTCCCGGGTCTCCAGCGCGGCGAAAACGGCGGGCGTCGACAGCGCCACCCCCGGATTGACCAGAAGGCACCACAGGGGCGGCAGCGGCGGCACGGGGGACAGCGTCTCGCCGATCCCCTCCATCCGCACCGCCCGCGGCGAGAGGCAGACCGGCAGATCCGCCCCCAGTTCCAGCAGATCCGCAGGATCGGGCAAGGAGGCCAGGCCTAGGCGCTCCAGCGCCCGCAGCGTCGCCGCGGCATCGGAGGACCCGCCGCCGATCCCGGCCGCGGCGGGCAGGTGCTTCTCCAGGGTGATCGCGACGGGCGGCGCCCCGGACAGTGCCGCGGCCTTCCAGACGAGGTTGCGGGCATCCGCAGGCACCCCCGCCGCGCGGGGCCCCGTCACATCCAGCGACATCTCGGCCGCGGGTTCGACGGTCACGCGATCGGCGATGTCGGCAAAGGCGACCAGGCTGTCCAGCAGGTGATAGCCATCGCCCCGGCGCCCCGTCACATGCAGCGCCAGGTTGATCTTGGCCGGAGCGGCTTCAGTTGCCTTCGCTATGGGTTGCAAGAGGCGCCGCCCCCTCTTCGGCCAGCACGGCATCCAGCCCGATATCCAGCTTGCGCCGGACGCGGTCGGGATCGATATCCTCGTTGGAACTGCCGTAATCGGTGAAGCTCAGGGCCCGGCGCCACATGAAGCGCGCCTCCAGCTTGCGCCCCACCGCCCAGTAGACGTCGCCCAGATGGTCATTGATGACCGGATCGATCGCCATGATCTCGGCCGCGTGCTCCATCGGCTCCACCGCATCCTCGTAGCGGCCCAGCCGGTAATAGACCCAGCCCAGGCTGTCGGCGATATAGCCGTCATCCGGGCGCTGCGCCGCCGCTTCCTGGATCATGGCCAGAGCCTCGTCCAGGTTCTCGCGGCGCTCCACCAGCGAATAGCCGAGATAGTTCAGCACCCGCGGCTCCTGCGGCGACAGCTCCAGCGCGCGGCGGAAATCGGCCTCCGCCTCCTCCCACAGCTTCAGCCGCTCCAGCGTGATGCCGCGGGCATAGAAGATCTGCCAATCCGACTCGTCGGGTTCCGGCAGCAGCTCGACCGCGCGGTCATAGGCGGCGCGCGCCGCCTCCCAGCGATCATCGGCGGTCAGCGCATCGCCCAGCGAGACCTGCACATCCAGAAGATCGGGGTAGGTTTTCGACAGCTGGTTCAGCACCTCGATCGCCGCATCCAGCCGCCCGGCATAGCGCAGCGCCCCGGCCCGGCCGAACTCGGCCTGCAGATAGGCGGGATGGTCGCGCGGCACCTCGTCATAGAGATCGCCGGCCAGCTCGTAATTGCCCTGCTCGTCGAAGATGCTGGCCACCATCAGCAGCGCGTCGACATTCCCGGGATTCAATTCCCGCGCCAGCTGCGCATAGACCAGCGACAGGCTGTTGCTCGCCTGGCCATAGAGCACCTGCGCCATGGTGTAGAAAGCCTCCGCGATGCCCGCCCCGGCATCGGCAACCCCCAGCGGCACCGCCTCCCCGGACTCCAGCGCGGCGGCGACATCGGCCATCTGCGGCGGGATCATGCCGTCATAGGCCTCGCGCAGATCCGCCAGCGCCCGGTCGAACCGGCCCAGCTGGCTTTCCACCTGCGCCCGCAGGCGCAGCCCGCGCCCCGACAGCGGCAGCGGCCCCTCGCTCTCGCCCGACAGGAGCGCCGCCGCCGCGGCGTGATCCCCCGACACGGCCAGGGCCAGGGCCTTGTGATACAACACGACACCGCGCAGCATCGGTTCGGCCGCGGCGGCATCGAATTCGGCCAGCGCCGCCGACGTGTCGCCCGCGCCCAGCTCCGCCCATCCGCGCACCAGCCGGTCGAGGAAGCCCTCCAGCAGGTCGCCGGTCGTGAAGCCCTCGTCGAAGGCGTCGCGCAGCGCGGCATAGTCGCCCGCCTTCACCCATTCGGCGGTCTGGACGATATCCATCAGGCTGGCATGGACATCCGCGCCCTGCATCCGGTGCATGATCGCGGCGGCATTGTCGAAATTGCCCAGATTGACCTGCGAGGTCAGCGCCAGCTCCATCAGCGCGGGATTCTGCGCATCCAGCGCCAGCGCGCGGCTGAAGTAATCCGCCGCGCGCAGATGGTCGGCCTCCATTCCGGCCACCCGCCCCGCCAGGTAGGTTCCGGCATTGCCGCCCATTCCGGCGGCAGGCGCCATCCCCAGGCAGAACAGGGCGGCGAGAAGGCGGGCTTTGTTTCGGAACACCGTGGATCGTCTCCGGTCTGGCAAATTTCTCCCGACCCTACGGCGCCCCGCCCCGCGTGTCCATCCACGCAGGCAGGGCCGGGCCCGGCCCCGGGGGCTCAGATCGCGCGATCGTCATAAAGATGCGTGCCGCAGATCGCCGTGACGCGGTCCAGATAGGCCCGCATCCAGGCGGGGAAGGCCAGGTCCTTCACCATGGTCAGGTTGCGCAGCACCGGATAGACCAGCACGTCGCCCATCCGCAGCCTGTCGCCGGGCGGCGCGAGTTCCGGCATTCCGGCCAGCATCGCCTCCACATCCGCCTTGTGCGCGGCCGTCTCCTCCATCGCCTGCGCGAAGGAGATGCCGATGATCGCCTCCTTGCGCTCGGTGAAATAGGCGATGGCCCCCGGCGTCGCGAATTCCGGCAGGCCCAGCCGCAGGTTGCGCGGAAACAGCAGGCAGCTGACCGCGCGCGAGGCCGAGGACAGCGCCGCGCTCTGGGGCGCAACCTCGTCCCAGGGGTCGAGATGCGGTGCGCCGGTCTCAATCGCGTCCAGGGCCGCGACGATGTCCAGGCTCTCGCCGATCGCGCGCCCGTCGTCATATTGCAGGATCGGCACCATCTTGGCCCCGATCAGGTCGAAATGCGCCTGTTCGTCGTCATTGAGCAGGTAGACCTTTTCATGCGGCACCTGCCGCCAGCCCGCGACCATGTCGGCCCGCACGCAGAAAGGACAGTGATCGTATTGGTACAGCTTCATCATGCAACTTCCGGCCCGGCCGGTCCCTGGTCTCGTCGCGCCGAAGCTGGACCGCCCCGGCGGCGAAGACAACCCCCGGCGGGCCTCTGCCGCCGGGCCGTCGCCGGAGCCGGAGCTACATGTTGGGATAGTTGGGCCCGTCCCCGCCCTGGGGCGTGGTCCAGGTGATGTTCTGGGCCGGATCCTTGATGTCGCAGGTCTTGCAATGGACGCAGTTCTGGAAATTGATCTGGAACCGCGTCTGCGCCCCCTCGCCGACGAATTCATACACCCCGGCGGGGCAATAACGCGCCGAGGGACCGCCATATTCCGGCAGGTTCACCCTCACCGGGATCTCCGGATCGGCCAGGCGCAGATGCGCGGGCTGGCTTTCCTCGTGATTGGTGAAGGAGAAGGCGACATTGGTCAGCCGGTCGAAGCTGAGCACCCCGTCGGGCTTGGGATAGTCGATCGCCTTGTGATCCGCCGCCTTGCCGGTCGCCGCCGCATCCGACTTGCCATGGCCGATCGTGCCGAGGACCGAGAAGCCCCAGCTATTGGTCCACATGTCCAGCCCGCCCAGCGTCAGCGACGCCGCCAGCCCGTATTTCGACCATAGCGGCTTGACGTTGCGCACCGGCTTGAGATCCTTGCCGATGGCGCCCTCGCGCACCTCGGTCTCGTACCCCGTCAGCTCGTCGCCCGCGCGGCCCGCGCCGATCGCCTCATGCGCGGCCTCGGCCGCGGCGATCCCCGACAGCATCGCGTTGTGGTTGCCCTTGATCCTGGGCACGTTGACCATCCCCGCCGAACAGCCCAGCAGCGCGCCGCCGGGGAAGGTCAGCTTGGGCAGCGACTGCCAGCCGCCCTCGGTGATCGCCCGCGCGCCATAGGCCACGCGCTTGCCGCCCTTCAGAAGCTCCGCGACCATCGGGTGATGCTTGAAGCGCTGGAATTCCATGTAGGGGAAAAGATGCGGGTTCTCGTAGTTCAGATGGACCACGAAGCCGACATAGACCTGGTTGTTGTCGAGATGGTAGATGAACGACCCGCCGCCCGCGTTCTTGCCCAGCGGCCAGCCCATCGTGTGGGTGACCGTACCCTCGCGGTGCTTCTCGGGATCGATCTCCCAGATCTCCTTCATCCCCAGGCCGTATTTCTGCGGGCAGCGGCCCTTGCCCAGCTCGTATTTCGCGATGACCTGCTTGGACAGCGACCCGCGCACGCCCTCGGCGAGGAAGACGTATTTTCCCAGAAGCTCCATGCCGGGCTCGTAGGCGGGGCCCGGCGTGCCATCGGCCTGGCGGCCGAACTCGCCCGCCACGACGCCCGCGACCCGGTCCCCGTCCATCACCAGTTCCGAACAGGACATGCCGGGGAAGATCTCCACCCCCAGCGCCTCGGCCTGCTCGGCCATCCAGCGGCAGACATTGCCCATCGAGACGATGTAGTTGCCGTGGTTATTCATCAGCGGCGGCATGGCGAAATTCGGCATCCGCATCTGGCCGCCGGCGCCGAGGATGTAGAAATTGTCCTCCTTCACCGGCACGCTCAGCGGCGCGCCCTTTTCCTTCCAGTCGGGGATCAGCCGGTCCAGTCCGCAGGGATCCAGCACCGCGCCCGACAGGATATGCGCGCCCACCTCGGAGCCCTTCTCCAGCACGACGACCTCGAGCCCGGGATCGAGCTGCTTGAGCCGGATCGCCGCGGACAGGCCCGCAGGCCCCGCCCCGACGATCACGACGTCGTATTCCATGGATTCCCGCGTCACTTCACTCATCTGCCTGCCCTGACCCCTGTCTGTCATCCGGTCGGTTATCCGCCCGCCGTTTACCGTGCCGCGCCGCGGCGCGTCAATATCGCGCAACCTCCTTGCGCGCACACGTGCAAGGACGCAATTTTCATGCCAGGTCAGGGAGGGCGCCGACCGGCCTGATGGGCACACTGTCCCGCAGCCGCTTTGCCCGCAAGGCGAAATGCGACGGCCCCGGCGTAACTTTGCGTCGCCCCCGCGCCGCCTCCGGGCAGAGCGCGCGGCGGGCGGGAATCATTGCAAAGGACCGGCTTGCACCCCAACCTGTGCTGATGCCAAAGTCGCGCGACACCGCGCAACGGCGCCCTGGCCCCCGGGGCCGCAACACGACCGCAGAGACCTATGGAAAAGATACCAATGACCCCGGCCGGCTATGCCCGGCTAGACGAAGAGCTGAAGAAGCTGAAATCGGTGGAGCGTCCGGCAATCATCAAGGCGATCGCCGAGGCACGCGAACACGGGGATCTGTCCGAGAACGCCGAATACCATTCCGCCCGCGAGAAGCAGAGCTTCATCGAGGGGCGCATCAAGGAGATCGAGGCGATCCTCTCGCGCGCCGACCTGATCGACCCCAAGAAGCTGTCCGGCGCGATCAAGTTCGGCGCCACGGTCGATCTGGTCGACGAGGATACCGACGAGGAGCGGACCTACCAGATCGTCGGCGAGCCCGAGGCGGATATCGAGCGCGGCAAGCTGAACATGAAATCCCCGCTGGCCCGCGCCCTGATCGGCAAGGAGGTCGGCGACAGCGTCGAGGTCCATACGCCCGGCGGCGGCAAGTCCTACGAGATCCTCGCCATCCGCTATCTCTGACGCCATGCCCGGCGCGGGCGGCAAGGCTCCGCCGCCCGCGTTTGACGGATCGCCCGCCCCGCGATAATTCTCTGGCAGCAGGGGCGGCGGCGCCCGGTTCCGTTCCGCCGCCCGGCCCCGCACGACACCCGGCCCCGCCCGATACAGGAAAGCCCCGTGAAGACAACGGATCCGCTCTTCCCGAAACCCGCTGCGACCCGCCCCGGCACGACCGAGAAGCTGGCGCTCTGCGCGCTGGTCTGCTGGCTGGCGGCGGGGCTGGCGCTGCGGGCCTATGCGCCCGAGGCGATCGGCTGGCCCGGCATCGCCGTCCCGCTGGTCCTGCTGGGGCTGCTGTGGCAGCAGGCCCGCGCCCTGCGCCACATGCGCCAGGAGGCGGCGACGCTGCGCGATGCGCTGGCCGCGATGGGGGCCGAGCGGCGGCAGGATGCCCGCGCGGCGCGCGCCGCCCCGGTGCCGCAGCAGGTCCC
>NZ_JACVXA010000045.1 GCF_014903745.1 Mangrovicoccus algicola
CGACGCCGCGGGCTGCGCCCATGTGGCGGTCAAGCTGGGTGGCCGGGCGCTCTGGGCGCCGCTGGTCGGGGCGGAGGGCGCGCCGGTCTGCGCCCCGGCGCCGCAGGCCGCGGTGGTGCCCGCGGTGCCGCGGAAATCGCGGGTGCGCTCGCCGCAATTCCCCGAGCCGGGCTATTACATCCAGGTCGCGGCCTTCCGGCAGACCGCCAATGCCGATCAGACCGTGCGCTGGCTGCAGGGCGCGGGGCTGGAGGCGCTGCGCCAGGACTTCCCGCGCAGGCACGGGGTCCTGCGGCTGATCTATGCGGGGCCTTTCGGCGACCGCGCGGCGCTGGCGGCGGGGCTGGCGGCGGTGCGGGGGCTGGGCTTCCGCGACGCGTTCGTCTGGGACCGGCGCTAGCGCCTCAGCTGCAGATCGCCTGCAGCCGCAGCCAGTCGGCATCGCTCATGAGCGGCTGCGGCGTGCCGTCCGGGAAGGGGTCGTCCTCGATCATCTCGATCCAGCTGTCGCCATCGGCAAAGGCGGTCAGCCCGTAGGGGCGCGCCGAGAGTTCCGCCTGCGCGAAGCGGCGCAGCAGCGGCGCGGCATCCGACAGCGGCGGCACCTGGCCAAGCGCAAGCGCATCCGCCGCCGGTCCCATCAGCTCCTGCGGCACGAGGCCGGTGGTCAGGATGCGGAAAGTGGCCCAGGGACCGGCCCGGTCGAGGAACCACAGCATCGGGTCGTTCTGGCTGCTGCGTTCCGCCGCCGCCAGCAGATGTCCGGCCACCATGTCGGGGCTGTCCTCCTCCGACAGGAGCCCGCCGCCGATCACCAGGATGCCGCCGGGCAGGACCTTCACGTCCTCGCCGTTCTCCAGCACGCGCAATTCCCAGGGCGCGTCGCCGAACAGCCGTTTCTGCAGCTGTCCCAGGGCGCGGCGCCCGTCGATGTCGCGGCAGGGCCGGCCCGAATAGGGTTCCAGCGCGATGACCAGCCGGCGGCCGATATCCTGCCGCGTGGCCTCGGGCAGGGCGCTGGCGGTATGGGTGACAAGCGCGCCGGGCAGCCACAGCACCGCCGCCGCCAGCGCCGCCGCGCCAAGCGCAAGCGTCATCGCGACCCGGAGCGCCCCGTGCCGGGGCTGGCTGCGGGCGACGGCGCGGCGCACCGTCTCGATCGCGGCGATCATCTCGGGATCGGTCAGTTCCAGCCGCTCGTCATCCTCGGGGCCGGGGGCGTAGATCGCGGGATCGGTGCCGGGGGCGATCCGGCGGATCGCCGCCAGCGACCAGTGGGTCAGCGCGGCATCGGTCCGGTCGCGGATAACCAGCGTCGCCTCGCCCAGCGACACGAAGACGTCGCGCCGCTGGCTGTCGGGGCTTTCATGCCAGATTCCCGGGGCCTCTAGCCGCTGGTACTGCGTCAGGGCGGTCTTCGGCACTGCTGCTGGTCCTTGCCTTTTTCCCGTGCTTAGCCGATGGCGCAGCGTTCGTCTATCGCCCGTGTCCCGCCCCGCGGGGGCGGAACAGCAGGTCCAGCACCGTCGCCAGCAGGATCGCCAGCCCCGAGGCCATGATCGCCGCCTCGCCGCGGAACAGCGCCGCATCCGGCGTCGGTGCGGTCAGAAGCAGCAGCGCCACCGTCATCAGCGCCGGGGTCAGGGGCGGTCCGGCAGGCAGGCTGCGCAGCCCTGCCACCAGCGCCGCCAGCGCCAGCAGGATGCCCCAGGGCGGCAGGCCCAGACCGGCGGTCTCGATCACCAGCGCCGCCGCCGTCCCGGCCAGCACCCCCAGGGCGAATTGCAGCGCCGAGGCGCGGGCCATGTGGCCCGGGGCCAGCCCGCGCAGCACGAAGAACTGCACCAGCCAGATCGAATGGGCGTTCTGCAGATGGCCCGCCAGCGCCACGGCCAGCGCCAGTCCCAGCCCCAGGAACAGCGTGTGTCGCAGACCGGCGGCAGGGCCTTCCGGCGGCCGCGCGGGCATCCGGGCCAGGCCCAGCACGCGCGCCAGCCCCAAGCCCGCCAGAAGCCCCGCGCCATAGGAGGGCAGCGCCAGCCCCGGCGCGGCCCCGGCATGTTGCGCCGCCACCAGCAGGCCCAGGGACATCAGCGCCATGGTGAAGGCCCGCCCGCCGCGCTGCGCGGTTTCCCAGCCCGCCGCCGCCGGCAAGGCCAGCGCCAGACGGTGCAGGTCGATCCCCGGCGCCGCGAGGTGCAGCAGCGACAGCGCCAGCACCAGTGCGCCCCCCGCGGCGGCGCGTCCGCTGCTGCCCAGCAGCGTGCCGCCCAGGCCCAGGACCATGCCTCCCGCCGTGGCCGGGACGGCCAGCGGACCGGCCGCCGCCCAGGCTGCCAGGCAGGCCAGCAGCGCCCCCGCCGCGATCCCCGGCACGACCCGCCAGGGCAGGCGCGGCGCCTTTGCGCGGGACGGTGCCGGGGGCGGCGCCCCGGCGGAGGAGGTCGGGGCGTGGTCGGTCGGGGTCGGTCGGTCGGGGGGCGTCACGGCGGCGGCTCCGGCGGCAGAAATGGGTCCCCGGCGGTTCTGCCACGGGCCCGGCATCCCGGCAATGCCCGGCAGAACCCGATTCGTTAACCATGCATGGGCCAGATGGAGCCGCGGAACAGGCCGGCGGGCCGATGCCCGCGCCGTTCCCCGGGACGGGACCAAGCCGCAGACGGAACGTTGCCTCCCCGCGCCAGCTTGCCTGCGGCGCATCACCCACACCCCCGCCCGCAGGACGCGACGCCCGTTCCCTGCGTCTGCCGGGGACGCAACGTTCCGCTTCCGCTCACGGAAATTTCCCTTCCCCGTCCGCCATGCCCGGCGCTAGCGTGAGGCCAGCGCATCAGCGGGAGGACGCGATGACATTGAAACTCTACTGCTTCGGCGAGAGCGGTCATAGCTACAAGGCCGCGCTGGCGCTGGAGCTGGCGAGGCTGGACTGGGAGCCGGTCTTCGTCGATTTCTTCGCCGGCGAAACCCGCGCGGCGGCCTATCGCGAGACCGTCAACGAGATGGGCGAGGCGCCGGTGCTGGTCGATGCCGGCGGGCTGCGCCTGAGCCAGTCGGGCGTGATCCAGCAGGTGGTCACGGAACTCAGCGGCCGGTTCGGCGGCGAGACCCCCGACGAGGCGCGCGAGGTGCTGCGCTGGGTGCTGTGGGACAATCACAAGCTCAGCTCGATCGCGGGGATGGTCCGGTTCCAGATGAATTTCCTGCCCGAGGAGAAGCGCGACCCGGCGGTGATCGCCTTCCTCCAGGGGCGGCTGCAGGCGGCGCTGCAGATCCTGGAATCGCATCTGGCGGGACGCGACTGGATCGTCGGCCGGGGCCCGACCAATGCGGACCTGACCTGCGCGGGATACCTGTACTATCCCGAACCCTTCGGCTTCGACCGCCAGGCGCATCCGGCGATCCATGACTGGCTGGGACGGCTGTCGCAGCTGCCGGGATGGAAACATCCCTATGACCTGATGACCCCGGCCCATCCGGAGGTCCGCAAGATCTACCAGAAAGAAGCGGTGAGCAAATGACCGACGCCTATATCTACGATGCCATCCGCACGCCCCGCGGGAGGGGGCGCAAGGACGGCGCGCTGCACGAGGTGACCGCGCTGCGGCTCTCTGCGCTGGCGCTGAACGCCGTCAAGGAACGCAACGGGCTGGACACCACGGCGGTGGAGGACGTGATCTGGGGCAATGTCACCCAGGTCGGCGAACAGGGCGGCTGCCTGGCGCGCAGCGCCGTGCTGGCCTCGGATTTCGACCAGAAGGTGCCGGGCCTGTCGATCAACCGTTTCTGCGCCAGCGGCATGGAGGCGGTGAACCTGGCCGCCAACCAGGTGCGCGCGGGGGCCGGACAGGCCTATGTCGCGGGCGGGGTGGAGATGATGAGCCGGGTGCCGATGGGGTCGGACGGCGCGGCCGTGGCGGTCGATCCCTCCCTCGCCATGGCGCAGTATTTCGTGCCCCAGGGCATCTCCGCCGACATCATCGCCACCGAATACGGATTCTCGCGCGATGACGTGGATGCGCTGGCGGTGGAAAGCCAGCGCCGCGCCAAGGCGGCGTGGGATGCGGGCCGTTTCGCCCGCTCGGTCGTGCCGGTGACGGACCGCAACGGTCTGACCATCCTCGATCGCGACGAGTACATGCGCCCCGAAACCGACATGCAGAGCCTCGGCGCGCTGAAGCCGTCCTTCAAGGAGATGGGCGAGACAATGCCCGGCTTCGACCAGGTGGCGATCATGAAATACCCGCATCTGGAACGGATCTCGCATGTCCATCACGCGGGCAATTCCAGCGGCATCGTCGATGGCGCGGCGGCGCTGCTGATCGGCTCGAAGGCCTTCGGCGAGGCGCATGGGCTGACGCCGCGGGCGCGCATCCGCCACACCGCCAAGATCGGCACCGATCCGACGATCATGCTGACGGGGCCGGTGCCGGTGACCGAGAAGGTGCTGGCCGAGACCGGCATGGCGGTGTCGGATATCGACCTGTTCGAGGTCAACGAGGCTTTCGCCGCGGTGGTGCTGAGATTCCTGCAGGCTTTCGGCGCGGATCCTGCTAAGGTCAATGTCAATGGCGGCGCCATCGCCATGGGCCATCCCCTGGGCGCGACCGGCGCCATCATCATCGGCACGCTCCTCGACGAGCTGGAGCGGCAGGACAAGGAAGTCGGTCTGGCGACGCTTTGCATTGCCAGCGGCATGGGGGCGGCGACGGTGATCGAAAGGGTCTAGCGGTTGGAAACCGGGGCGGCGGCAGAGGCGGTCACGATCGAGATGGTCCGGACATTCCTGGACCGCATGAGCGCGGCCGTCACCGAGGCAGATTTCGACAGCTTCGCCGAGATGTTCGAACTGCCCTTCTCCGTCCATACCCGCCTGCATCACTACCAGCGCCGCGACCGCACGGAACTGCGCGTCACCTTCGATGTCTGGCGCCGCACGATCGAGGTCAACATGGCGACCGCGGTGGTGCTGCGCCCGCGGCGGATCGAGGCCTTCGGCTCCGACGTGCTGATGGTCGAATACGATTCGGACCTGCTGCGGGGGGCACAGAAGATGCTGCCGACCTTCGCTTCGCTGGCGCTGCTGCGGCGGCGCGCCGCGCGGTGGCGGATGGAGCAGGTGATGACCGGCACCCAGAATGCCGAGGATTCCCTGTTTCTCAGGGTGGATCCCGTCAACCCGGTGCCGCAGACCGAAACCTATATCCTGGGCAAGCGTCCCGGCAAGGACTGAGACAAGATGGAGATCACGGGCGGATGTGCCTGCGGACAGCTGCGCTATCGCAGTGCCGGGCCGGTGAAATTCGCGCTGCGCTGCGCCTGCCGGTCCTGCCAGAGGGATTCCGGCGGCGGCCATGGCACCCATGCGGCCGTCGCGCGCGAGGGCTTCGTCCTGACCGGCGAGGCGGCGCGCTGGCGCCGGACCGGACGGTCGGGGCTGGCGGTGGAGAAGCTGTTCTGCCCGGTCTGCGGCTGTGCGGTCTGCGGCCTGCCCGAGCGCGCGCCCGCGACGGCGATGCTGGTGGCCGGATCGCTGGACGACCCCGCCCTGATTGCGCCGGAACGGGTCATCTACCGTCACGAGGCGCCGCCCTGGGACCTGCTGCCGAAGGAGGAATGCGATGCCGAAACTTGATGCCGCCCGCGCGCCGGTGAAGGCCGGTTCCATCTATCCCGCGCCCTATGATGCCCGGATGGCGGGGCGCTCCTCGATCCGGCTGGGCCAGGCGGGGGGGCTGACGCAATTCGGCGTCAACCTCGTGACGCTGGAGCCGGGGGCGCGGTCCAGCCTGCGCCATTGGCATGTCGCGGAAGACGAATTCGTCATGGTGACGGAGGGTGTGCTGGTGCTTTTGGATGATGAGGGCGCGCATCCGATGGGTCCCGGCGACTGCGCGGCCTTCCCCGCCGGGGACGGCAACGGGCACTGCCTGGAAAACCGCGGCGACGCGGTGGCCCGGTTCCTGGTGGTCGGCGGCCGCGCCGCGCGCGAAACCGTCACCTACAGCGATGTCGACCTGAAACTGGATATCGAAAACGGCAGGGCCGCCTTCACCCGCAAGGATGGCAGGCCCTATGAACGGGAGGAAAACGATGGCTGATTTTGCGTATGAGGTGGATGGCGACGGCGTCGCGGTCCTGACCTGGGATGTGCCGGGCAAGTCGATGAATGTCATGAGCCTGGAGGGGCTGGCGCTGTTCGAGGAGCTGATCGACCGGGCGCTGGCCGACGCGGCCGTGAAGGGCATCGTCCTGACCTCCGGCAAGGACACGTTCGCGGGGGGGATGGATCTGAACATCATCGCCCGGATGAAGGCCGAGGCGGGCGACAATCCGGCGAAGGGCCTGTTCGACGGGCTGACCCGCATCCACGCGATGATGCGCAAGCTGGAACGCGCGGGGATGGATCCCAAGACGCTGAAGGGCGGCAAGCCGGTCGCCGCGGCGCTGCCCGGCACGGCGCTGGGGCTGGGGCTGGAACTGCCTCTGGCCTGCCACCGGATCTTCGCCGCCGACAATCCCAAGGCCAGGATCGGCCTGCCGGAAATCCTGGTCGGCATCTTCCCGGGCGCGGGCGGCACGACGCGTCTGTCGCGCAAGCTGGGCGCGATGGCGGCCTCGCCGGTGCTGCTGGAGGGGCGGCTTTTCTCCCCCGACAAGGCCAAGGGCGCGGGGCTGGTCGACGAGGTGGTCCCGCCCGCGGAGCTGCTGGCGCGGGCGAAGGCCTGGGTGCTGGCGGCGCAGGATGCCGATATCGTCAAGCCCTGGGATGCCAGGGGCGAGAAGATCCCCGGCGGCACGCCTTATCACCCGGCCGGGTTCATGACCTATGTCGGCGCCTCGGCCATGGTCAACGGCAAGACCAAGGGCGTCTACCCGGCGGCGAAGGCGCTGATGTCGGCGGTCTACGAGGGCGCGCAGGTCGATTTCGACACGGCCATCCGCATCGAGGCGCGCTGGTTCACCAATGTCCTGATGAACCCGTCCTCCGGCGCGATGATCCGGTCCCTGTTCATCAACAAGGAGGCGCTGGAGAAAGGCGCGCGGCGGCCCGACGTGCCCGACCAGAAGGTCGCGAAGCTCGGCGTTCTGGGCGCGGGCATGATGGGGGCGGGGATCGCCCATGTCGCGGCGATGGCCGGGATCGAGGTGGTGCTGATCGACCAGAGCATGGCGGCCGCCGAAAAGGGCAAGGCCCATTCCGAGGGGCTTCTGTCGAAGGCCGTCAGCCGCCGCAAGTCGACGCCGGAGAAGATGGCCGAGGTGCTGGGACGGATCACCCCCGCGACGGATTTCGCCGCGCTGGCCGAGTGCGACCTGGTGATCGAGGCGGTGTTCGAGGACCCGAAGGTGAAGGCCGAGGCGACCGCCAAGGCCGAGGCGCATCTGCCCGCAACGGCGATCTTCGCCACGAATACCTCGACCCTGCCGATCGGCGAGCTGGCGAAGGCCAGCGGGCGGCCGCAGGATTTCATCGGCATCCATTTCTTCTCGCCGGTCGACAAGATGATGCTGGTGGAGATCATCCGCGGCAAGCAGACCGGCGACCGCGCGGTGGCCAGGGCGCTGGATTTCGTGCGCCAGATCCGCAAGACGCCGATCGTCGTCAATGATGCGCGCTATTTCTTCGCCAATCGCTGCATCCTTCCCTATGTCGACGAGGGCGTGCGCATGGTCCGCGAAGGGGTGGCGCCGGCGCTGGTGGAGAATGCCGCGCGGCTGGTCGGCATGCCGGTCGGGCCGCTGCAGCTGATCGACGAGGTGTCCATCGACCTGGGAGCCAGGATCGCGCGGGCGACGAAGGCGGCCATGGGCGATGCCTATCCGGCGGAGAATACCGATGACGTCATCTTCTGGATGGAGGAACAGGGACGGCTGGGCCGCAAATCCGGTGCCGGGTTCTATGCCTATGACGAGAAGGGCAGGCGCACGGGGCTGTGGGACGGGCTGGCGGAGCGGTTCGACGCGACGGGGACGCAGCCCGAGCTGACCGAGATCCAGCACCGCCTGCTGATGGTCCAGGCGCTGGAGGCCGTCCGCGCGCTGCAGGACGGGGTGCTGATGGATGTCCGCGAAGGCGATGTCGCCTCGATCCTCGGCTGGGGCTTCGCGCCCTGGTCGGGCGGCGTGCTCAGCTGGCTCGACATGATCGGCGCGGCGAAGGCGGTGGAGATCTGCAACGGGCTGGAAGCCAGGTTCGGCGCGCGCTTCGCGGCACCGGATCTGCTGCGCGACCTCGCGGTCAAGGGCGAGGGGTTCTATGCGCGCTACCTGCCCGCGCAGGCGGCCTGAGACGGGCGGCCTGAAACGTACCGGGGGAGGGCTGCGGCGCTCCCCCGATGAGTGGGCGGCCGGGGTCAGCGGATCAGCAGCACCGGCACCTGGCAGGCCCGCACCAGTTCCGACGTGGTCGACCCCAGGAGAAGCCCGCGGATCCGCGAATGGCCATAGGCGCCCATCACCAGCATGTCGGCCCCGCGCGTGCCGATTTCGCGGGCGATGACCTCGTCGGGACTGCCGGGCAGGATGTCGCCCTCGGCATTGTGTCCCGCCCCGCGCAGCATGGCCAGCGCGCCGTCCAGGCGGCGGCGGCCTTCGACCGACTCGGACCCGGCCATGATCACGTGGAAATCCAGCCCCGCGAAGATCGGGTCGCGCATCGCGTGATCGACCGCCTTCAGCGCGGCGGGCTTGCCGTCGAAGGCGATCATCACCTTCGAGACCGGCTTGAAGGCGCGCGCGGCGACGATGATCGGGCAGGTGGCGGAGCGGGCCACGCGCTCGAAATTCGACCCCAGGTGCAGCTTGGCGTAATCGGCCGCCTCGCCGCGCTTGCCGATCAGCAGGTAGTCGGCGCCGGCCTCCAGTTCCTGCATCGCCTCCACCAGGTCGCCCGAGCGCAGGCGGACCTCCACCTCGGCGATGCCCGCCTCGGCGATGCGGGCCTGGGCATCCTCCAGGATGGCGCGGCCGCGCTTCTGCGCCAGCCGCGCCTGGGCGGCGTCCAGCTCGGCCAGCTCGTCCAGAAGCTGCGTGCGCGCGCCCAGCCCGATATTGCCCGACAGGTCCTGTTTCACCCCCTGGCGATGACCCATCACATGGGCGACGGTGATCCCGGCGCCGGTCCGCGCGGCGGCCCAGGCGGCCAGGTCGCAGACGCTTTGGGAATAGGTGGAGCCGTCCACCAGCGCGATCATCTTGCTCATCTCAATGCCCCAGCAGGTCTTCCATCGCCCCCGGTTTATCATGGACCGCCAGCCGGTCCACGATCGTCTCGGAAGCCTCGTTCAGCCCGACGATCTCCACCTCGGCGCCGTCGCGGCGGAATTTCAGCACCGCCATGTCCAGCGCCTGCACCGAGGAGATGTCCCAGATATGCGCCTGCGACACGTCGATGACCACCTTTTCCAGCGCCTCGCCATGGTCGAAGCTCTGCGCGAAGGCCGAGGCCGAGGCGAAGAAGATCTGCCCGCGGAACCGGTAGGTGCGCGTCAGCCCGTCCTCGGACAGGGTGCTGTCGACGCGGAACAGCTGGGCGATCTTGGCGGCGAAGAAGATCCCCGACAGGAGAACGCCGGTCAGCACGCCGTAGGCCAGGTTATGCGTGGCCACGGTCACGGCGACGGTGGCCAGCATCACCACCGAGGAGGACCGCGGATGGTCCTTGAGCGAGCGGATCGAGGACCAGGAGAAGGTGCCGATCGAGACCATGATCATGATCGCCACCAGCGCGGGCATCGGGATCTTGGAAACCAGCACATCGCCCAGCAGAACGCAGAGGATCAGCAGGAACACCCCGGCGGAGAAGCAGCTCAGCCGCCCGCGGCCGCCGGATTTGACGTTGATCATCGACTGGCCGATCATCGCGCAGCCCGCCATCCCGCCGATGAAGCCCGAGGCGACATTGGCCAGGCCCTGGCCCACGCATTCGCGGTTCTTGTCGGAGGTCGTGTCGGTCAGGTCGTCCACCAGCTGCGCGGTCATCAGGCTTTCCAGCAGCCCCACGACGGCGATCGCGGCCGAGACCGGCAGGATGATCAGGATGGTCTCCAGGCTCACCGGGATGTCGGGGATCAGGAAGACCGGCAGGCTGTCGGGCAGATCGCCCATGTCGCCCACGGTGCGCACGTCCAGCCCCAGCGCCAGGGCCAGCGCGGTCAGGACGATGATGTTGACCAGCGGCGAGGGCACGGCGGTCGTCACCCGCGGCAGCAGGTAGATGATGGCCAGCCCGCCCGCGATCATCACGTAGGTCAGCCAGTTCACCCCCGGCGTGGCGGGGTTCATCTCGGGGATCTGGGCCAGGAAGATCAGGATCGCCAGCGCGTTGACGAAACCGGTCATCACCGAGCGCGACACGAAGCGCATCACCTGGCCCAGCTTCAGCGCGCCCAGGCCGATCTGGATGATTCCCGCCAGCACCGAGGCGGCCAGCAGGTATTCCAGCCCGTGATCGCGCACCAGCGTCACCATCAGCACCGCGGTGGCGGCGGTCGCGGCCGAGATCATGCCGGGCCGCCCGCCCGCGATGGCGGTCACCACGGCGATGCAGAAGGAGGCATAGAGCCCGACCTTGGGGTCGACCCCGGCGATGATCGAGAAGGCGATGGCCTCGGGGATCAGCGCCAGCGCCACCACCAGCCCGGCCAGAAGGTCGGCGCGGACATTGCCCAGCCAGTCCTGCCGGAGATTGTCGAAAACGGATGCGGTCACGCGCGGGCCCTCTCTTGCTCATGTCCTGACGGTGCCGCCTTATCGCAGATCCGCTGCGGGAATCGACCCGGTTCCGTGCCCCGGGCCGGGGCGCGGTGCCGGGGCCACACCGGGGCGGCCTTGCAGCCCGGCGCCAACGCGCGCACAATCCCGCCGAAATGGCAGGGCCTCCCGCGCGGGCGGGAGAGGACAAGGAGACACGGCGATGGTGACCGAAGCAGATGTGAAAGCCAAGCTTTCCCTTGTCGCGGGTCCGGACCGGACCGGCGACCTGATCTCGCTGGGGCTGGTCGAGGGGCTGTCGCTGCGCGGCGACCGTGTCACCTTCGTGATCCGCGTCCCGGCCGAGCGGGCCCGCGAACTGGAACCGATGCGCCGCGCCGCCGAACAGGTGGTGGGCGAATTGCCCGGCATTGCCGGGGTGACGGCGGTGCTGACCGCGGAACGGGCCCCCGGCGCCGCCCCGGAACCGCCGCGGCTGAAACCTGCCGCTGCGCGCAAGGCGCCGCCGCATGGCGGGCTGAAGCCCAAGGCGCCGATCGAGGGCGTGGGCCGGGTGATCGCCGTGGCCTCCGGCAAGGGCGGCGTCGGCAAGTCCACGACCGCCGTGAACCTGGCCCTGGCGCTGCAGGCGGAAGGCCATCGCGTCGGCATCCTCGATGCCGATATCTACGGTCCGTCCCTGCCGCGGATGCTGGGGGCCGCGGATCGGCCCGAGACGGTCGAGAAGCGCATGAAACCGGTCGAGGCGCAGGGGCTGCAGGTGATGTCGATGGGCTTTCTCGTCGACGAGGCGGCACCGATGGTCTGGCGCGGGCCGATGGTGATGTCGGCGCTGACCCAGATGATGCGCGAGGTCGACTGGGGCCCGCTGGACATCCTGGTGGTCGACATGCCGCCCGGCACGGGCGACGCGCAGCTGACGCTGTGCCAGTCGGTGCCGCTGGCCGGGGCGGTGATCGTGTCGACGCCGCAGGACATCGCGCTGATCGACGCCCGCAAGGGGCTGAATATGTTCCGCAAGGTCGAGGTTCCGGTCCTGGGCATCGTCGAGAACATGAGCTATTTCCTCTGCCCCTCCTGCGGCGACCGGTCGGACATCTTCGGCCATGGCGGCGCGCGCGAGGAGGCGGAGAAACTGGGCATCCCCTTCCTCGGCGAGGTGCCGCTGCACATGGAGATCCGGCGCAATTCCGACCAAGGGACGCCGGTCGTGGCCAGCGCGCCGGAGGGGCCCCATGCCGGGGCTTACCGCGCCATCGCCCGCGAGGTTCTGGCCGGGCTGGAGACGGTGGCGGTCACGGCCTGATCGCGGGCATGTGGGGCCGTTGGTGATAGTATCACCGCGGCTGTCCCGGCTAGGATCGCGGCCGGGACAACCGCCAGCCCGGAGGGGCAGATGCCGCATCATCACCACCATCATCACGGCCACGGCCATCACCACCATGTCGATCCCGAGGCCGGGGATGCCCGCGTCGCCGCGGCGGTGGGGGTCAACCTGGCGCTGACCGTCGCCCAGGTGATCGGCGGCATCCTCTCGGGCAGCCTGGCGCTGATCGCCGATGCGCTGCACAACCTGTCGGATGCGATGGCGCTGGTCATCGCCTTCGCCGCGCGCAAGATCGCCCGCCGCCCGGCCGATGCCGACATGACCTTCGGCTATGCCCGCGCCGAGGTGGTCGCCGCGCTGATCAACTACACCACGCTGATCGTGCTGGGGCTGGTGCTGGCCTATGAGGCGGTGATGCGGTTCTTCGCGCCCGAACCCGTCGCGGGCTGGACGGTGGTGATCGTGGCGGGGGTGGCGCTGGCCGTCGACCTGGTCACCGCCGCGCTGACCTACACGATGTCGAAGGACAGCGTGAACATCCGCGCGGCCTTCCTGCACAATGTCGCGGATGCGGCGGGGTCGGTGGCGGTGATCGTCGCGGGGACGCTGGTGATCTTCTTCGACTGGTGGCTGGTCGACCCGCTGGTGACGCTGGCGATCGCGGGATACATGCTGTGGATGAGCTTCGCCGAGATCGGCGGGGTAATCCGCATCCTGATGCTGGGCAGTCCCGGGGATGTCGATTCCGACGCGGTGCTGGCCACGGTGCGTGCCACCGACGGGGTCGCGGACGTGCATCACGCGCATCTGTGGCTGATGGATGAACGCGGCGCCTCGCTGGACCTCCATGTGGTCGTGGCCGAGGGCGCCTGGGACCGGGCCGACCGCATCAAGGCGGCGGTGCGGCGGCGCCTGCGCGAGGTGCACGGCATCGGCCATGGCATGATCGAACTGGAATGCGCGCGCCATGCCTGCACGGGGGCGCGGCTCTGGGGGCATTGAGCGCGGCGCGGCGGAACATGGCCGGGGGCGCCACGTTGACCCGCTCAGCTGGCCTGAAAGGAGCACCCCCATGTCCCGCATCTTCGTCTTCGGCGCCACCGGCGGAATCGGCCGCAGGCTCTGCCTGAGGCTGGTCGCCTCCGGACACCGCGTCTCGGGGCTGCACCGCGCCCCGGAGCAGGCGGAGGCCCTGCGGGAGGCCGGGGTGGTCCCGGTCGCGGGGGACCTGATGGCGCTGGGCGTCCCCGAAATGACCCGGTTGCTGCAGAATCACGATATCGCCGTCTTCTCGGCCGGCGCGGCGGGCAGCGGGGCCGACCGCACCCGCACCATCGATGGCGAGGGTCCGGCGAAGCTGGCAGAGGCGGCGCAGGCGGCAGGGGTCGGGCGGGTCTACCTGGTCTCGGCCTTTCCCGAGGCGGGACGCGGCCGCGAGCCGAAGGAAGGGTTCGAGCTGTACATGCGCACCAAGAAGGAGGCCGATGCCGCGCTTGCCGCCTCGCCGCTGGACTGGGTGATCCTGCGTCCCGGCACGCTGCTGCACGAGGAAGGCGGCGGGCGCGTTGCGCTGGGGCCGGCGCTGACCTACGGGTCGGTGGCGCGGGGCAACGTGGCGCGGGTGCTGGCCGGGCTGATCGACCGGCCCGGCATCCGACGCCGCGTGCTGGAGCTGACCGACGGCGCCACCCCTGTCATCGAGGCGCTGGCCGCGCTGGACCCGTGACGCGGCGGTGCAGGCCGGGCGCCGGGGGCTTTGCCATTTCCGCGCCGTCCTGCTAGGTCGCGCGGGACGGCAGGCGCGGAGGCGGCGATGTTCTACTACCTCAAGGATGGCGATCCCGAGATCGACGGCATGATGGCGTCGGTCTGCGCGACGGGCGGGCAGGAAAGCTGCGTGTCGAAGGCGCGCTGGAGCTTCTCCGACTTCCCGCAGACGCAGGCGCGGGCGGCCGAATCGCTGCAGCATGCCAAGCACCAGCCGCGGTCTTCCAATACCCGCGCGCTGAAATCGAAGCTCTATGCGGTGCAGTACAACTGGTTCCGCCGGAAATTCGAGAGCGATCCGGAGGCGGTGGCCGTCGCCTGGAACGGGCTGACCGGGACGCGACGGGCCTTCATGTCGGCGGCCAAGGATACCGGCACCCCGCATATCTACATGGAACGCGCGCCGCTGCCCGGGCGGGTGACGGTCGATCCGGTGGGCGTCAACGAGGTCAGCGGCCTGGCGCGCGAGATCGGGTTCTACCGCGACTGGGCCGATGCCGAGAACGGCCATGGCGATGGCTGGCGCGCGCTGAAGGACATCCTGGTGTCGCGCAAGGCCAAGAAGCGCAGCGATGTCGGCCAGGGCGACGCGGCGGCCGACCTGGCCGATACCCCCTATATCTTCTGCCCGCTGCAGGTGCCCGACGACACGCAGATCAAGATGTTCGGCGGCTGGGTGAAGAACATCAACCGCTTCATCGACCTGCTGGAGCTGGCGGCGGCGGCGCTGCCCGAGGGCTGGCACCTGCGCTTCAAGGAACATCCCAGTTCCAAGATCCCGCTGACCGAGTTCCTCGAACAGGCCGCCGCGGCGCAGCCGGGCAAGATCGTCATCGACAACACCACCGACACGTTCCAGCAGGTCGCCGCCAGCCGCGCGGTGGTGACGCTGAACTCCTCCGTGGGGCTGCAGAGCTTCTGGTACGACAAGCCGGTGCTGGTGCTGGGGCGGTGCTTCTTCCGGATGCCGGAACTTGTGACGCCGGTGGACAGCCTGTCGGATCTGGTCCGGATCTTCGGCGCGCCCGATGCCCTGGACTGGGACCGCGACGCGCGGGACGTGTTCATGAACTATCTCGACCGGGTCTATTACCCCGAGATGATCGGCAAGGGGGCGGAGGCGCGCGTCGCGCCGGAGAAGGTCCTGCCCAAGATCGCCGCCGCCCAGGCGTCACGCCGCCGCTGAGGCGGCGCGACGCAAGCGGGCAGGCCGCCGCCGGGGATGGCGCGGCGCCCGTTCAGGACGCGGCGCGGGAGCCGGTCCCGGCGGCCAGCTCCGCCATCACCTCGGCACCGATCTCGAAGGACCGCAGCCGCGCCCGGTGGTCATGGATATGGCCCGTCAGGATAAGCTCGTCGGGCTGCAGCACCTCGATCAGCCCGGCCAGACGGTCCTTCACCGTCGCCTTCGACCCGGTGACGGAAATGCGCAGCTGGTGGTTGGCCATGCGGATCTCGGGCTCGCTGGCGACCAGCGACAGGTCCTCCACCGGCCGCGGCAGCGGCCCGGCCGCGCCGCGGCGCAGATTGATGAATCCCTGCTGCATCGAGGTCCGGATCCTCGCGCCCTCGGCATCCGTGTCGGCGGCGAAGATGTTGACCGCCAGCATGAAATGCGGCCGCCGGATCGCGCCGGGGCGGAAGGATCCGCGATAGACATGGATCGCCTCCTCCAGCGCGTCGGGCGCGAAATGGCTGGCGAAGGCATAGGGCAGGCCCAGATGCGCCGCCAGCTGCGCCCCGAAGAGCGAGGAGCCCAGCATCCAGACCGGCACCTCGGTGCCGGCGCCGGGCACGGCGGTGATCTTCTGCCCCGGTTCCGCCGCGCGCAGATAGCCCATCAGTTCCATCACGTCGCCGGGGAACTGGTCCGAGCGGTCGGCGCCGCGGCGCAGGGCGCGGGTGGTCACGGGATCGGTGCCCGGCGCGCGGCCCAGTCCCAGGTCGATGCGGCCGGGGAACATCGTCTCCAGCGTGCCGAATTGCTCGGCGATGACCAGCGGCGCGTGATTGGGCAGCATGATGCCGCCTGCGCCCACGCGTATGGTCGAGGTGCGGGCGGCCACCTGGCCGATCACCACCGCCGTGGCCGCCGAGGCGATGCCGGTGGAATTGTGGTGCTCGGCCAGCCAGAAGCGGGCATAGCCCAGCCTTTCGGCATGCTGCGCCAGATCCACCGTGTTGCGCAGCGCATCCGCGGCAGTGGCGCCTTCGGGGATCGGCGAAAGGTCGAGAAGCGAATAGGGGAGCATCGGAGGCCTCGTCATCTGTTCCCCTCCGACATAGGTAGCGGGCAGGACCATGGAAACCCGCAAGCGGCAAGGAGGCCATGATGGCAAAGATGATCCACAGCATGATCCGGGTGCTGGAGGAGGCGCGCTCGGTCGCGTTCTACCGCGAAGCCTTCGGGCTGGAGATCGCCGAACGGCTGGATTTCCCGGAATTCACGCTGATCTACATGAGCAATCCCGAAACCGGCTTCGAGCTGGAGCTGACCGTCAACAAGGACCGCACCGCGCCCTATGATCCGGGCGACGGCTATGGTCACTTGGCCGTGTCGGTGGCGGATCTGGATGCCGAACATGCCCGGTTCGAGGCGGCCGGGCTGGCGCCGCGCAAGTTGGTGGAATTCGCGCCCGCGGGCACGCGCGTGGCGCGGTTCTTCTTCGTGGCCGATCCCGACGGCTACCAGATCGAGGTGCTGGAACGCTCGGGCCGCTTCGCCTGAGCCGCGCAGGGCCGGACCCGGCCGCCGTCCTTCCCGGCACTCCCGCGCGGTCGCGGTCCGGCCAGGCTGCAGGTCCGGTGCGTCCGCCCCCGGGCCGGCCGGTGCGGGACGGACATTTTCCTGCGCCCCCTTCCGTTTTGCCGCAGTTTTCGATATGCGGCCCCCGTCGAACCAAGGAGAAGCCGAATATGGGCTATAAAGTCGTCGTCTGCGGCGCCACGGGCAATGTCGGGCGCGAAATGCTCAACATCCTGGCAGAGCGCCAGTTTCCCGTTGAGGAAATCGCCGTGCTGGCCTCGCGCCGCAGCCTGGGAACCGAGGTGAGCTTTGGCGACAAGACCCTGAAGACCAAGGACCTGGAGCGGTTCGATTTCACCGGCTGGGACATCGCGCTTTTCGCGATCGGCTCGGATGCGACCAAGGTCTATGCCCCCAAGGCCGCGGCCGCGGGCTGCATCGTGATCGACAATTCCTCGCTTTACCGCTATGACCCGCTGGTGCCGCTGGTCGTGCCGGAGGTGAATCCCGAGGCGGTCCACGAGTACAAGAACAAGAACATCATCGCCAATCCCAACTGCTCGACCGCGCAGATGGTCGTCGCGCTGAAGCCGCTGCATGACCGCGCGCGCATCAAGCGCGTGATCGTCTCGACCTACCAGTCGGTCTCGGGCGCGGGCAAGGAAGGCATGGACGAGCTGTGGGACCAGACCAAGTCGGTCTACAACCCCACCTCCGACGTGCCGCCGAACAAGTTCCAGAAGCAGATCGCCTTCAACGTGATTCCGCAGATCGACGTCTTCCTCGAAGACGGGTCGACCAAGGAAGAGTGGAAGATGGTCGCCGAGACCAAGAAGATCATCGACACCTCGATCAAGGTCAGCGCGACCTGCGTGCGCGTGCCGGTCTTCGTCGGCCATTCCGAGGCGATCAACATCGAGTTCGAGGACTTCCTCGACGAGGACGAGGCGCGCGACATCCTGCGCGAGGCGCCCGGCATCATGGTCGTCGACAAGCGCGAGCCCGGCGGCTACACGACGCCGGTCGAATGCGTGGGCGATTACGCCACCTTCATCAGCCGCATCCGCCAGGATTCCACCATCGAGAACGGCCTGAACCTGTGGTGCGTCTCCGACAACCTGCGCAAGGGCGCCGCGCTGAACGCCGTGCAGATCGCCGAGACGCTGGGCAACCGCGTGCTGAAGAAGGCCTGAAGGCCGGGGCTGCGCGGCAGCCCGGGACGGAACGGGACGGGCCGGGGCGGAATGCCCCGGCCCGTTTTCCTTTGCGGCCTCCGCCTCGGCGGCTGCGGTCGCGGCAGAGCATCGCCATGGCAGCCTGCGGGTTACGGCGCGCGGGAGGATCCGGGGCGCTTGGCGCAGCCTCGCCCGTGAGGCCCGGCAGGGCGGCTGGACGGGCGGTTCATCTCCGCGCCCCGGAGACGGGATCGCGGGCAGCGAGGCCGGGCGGGGGCGGGCCTCGGCGGGGAGGCGCCTCTGCTAGCATATTAGCAGAGAAGAATCTCTTGCCATCTCCGGCGCTGCGTCCCAGATTGCGGGCATGGACCGTACTTTGGGAGGAGACCGGCCTTGACCCCTTGCCGCCGCGCGCCGCTGCGCCTGATGACTCTTGCCCTGTGCCTCACGATGGGAGTGCCCGCCATGGCCGAACCGCTGACCGACGAGGCCACGCTGAGCCTCTGGGGCGGCACAGCGCCCGGTGCCCCTGACGGCCTGGAACAGGTGGTGGTCGAACGGTCCAAGAGCCTCTACCGCGCCGACCGGGCGCTGATGGGGATCACCGATCCCAGCCTGACCGTCTTCCGTCCCGAGCATCCCAACGGCACCTCGATGATCGTCGCCCCCGGCGGCAGCTATCGCCGCGTCGTGCTGGACAAGGAGGGGATCGAGATCGCCCGCGCCATGGCCGAACGCGGCATCACCAGCTTCCTGCTGAGCTATCGCCTGCCCGGCGAGGGCCATGAGAACGCGACCGAAGCGCCGCTGGCGGATGCGCAGCGCGCGGTGCGCATGGTGCGCGGCCATGCGCAGGACTGGGGTCTCGATCCCGCGAAGGTGGGGTTCCTGGGCTTCTCGGCGGCGGGGCATCTGGGCGGCTCCATCGCGACGATGTATGACCGCGAGACCTATGACAGGGATGATGCCGATGCCGGGGTCTCGGCGCGGCCGGATTTCGTGGCGCTGATCTACCCGGTGATGACCATGGAGGACGGCCCGGTCCATGCCGGATCGCGCGAGGCGCTCTTGGGCGCGGCGCCCACCGCCGAACAGATCGCCGCCTGGTCGCCCGAGCAGCACGTGACGGCGGAGACGCCCCAGACCTTCCTCCTGCATGCCGATGACGACCCGTCGGTGGATTCGGAGAATGCCATCCGTTTCTACATGGCGCTGCACGAGGCGGGCGTTCCTGCGGAACTGCATGTCTTCCGCGATGGCGGGCACGGATTCGGCATCCGCGGCGCGGGCGACAGGCCGGTTGCGGGCTGGCCGGATCTTCTGGCCGGGTGGCTGGACGCGACCGGCATGACGGATGGCGCGCAATGAGGAGGTTGCTGATGGGGCTGGCGGCAGCGGCGGCGGCGGCCAGCGGGGCCGGAGCCGCGGAATACGAGACCCGGATCGTCGACGAGAAGAACCTGCCGGTCTTCCACGAGGCGCTGAAGGCGCGGCTGGACTATCCGCTGGCCTATGGCGGCGGCGATCCGGGCGCGTGGCATGACCGGGCGCTGCGCGCGGCGCGGGCGCTGATGCTGCCCTATGAGGCGACCGCCCCCTTTGCGCCGGAGGTGATCGACGAGGTGGATCGCGGCGACTACATCGCCCGCCGCGTGGCATTTTCCATCACCGATGAAAGCCGGGTCGCGGCGATCCTGCTGGTCCCGAAGGGGGAGGGCCCCTTTCCTTCGGCGCTGATGCTGCATGACCACGGCGCGCGGTTCGATATCGGCAAGGAGAAATGGGTCGCCCCCTGGTATGACGCGGCCCTCGCGGCCTCGGCGGAGGAATGGGCGGAGAAATATTTCTCGGGACGCTATCCGGGCGAGGAGCTGGCCCGGCGCGGCTATGTCGTGCTGGCCACGGACGGGCTGGGCTGGGGCGACCGCGAGGGCAACGGCTACGAGGCGCAGCAGGCCCTGGCCGCGAACCTGATGAACCTGGGATCCTCGCTGGCCGGGCTGATGGCGCTGGAGGACATGCGCGCGGCGGAGTTCCTGGCCGGGCTGCCCGAGACCGACCCGGAGCGGGTCGCGGCGGTGGGCTTCTCCATGGGGGCCTTCCGTGCCTGGCAGGTGGCGGCCTTGTCGCCGCATGTCGCGGCGGCGGTCGCGAATTGCTGGATGGGCACCTATGAGGGGCTGATGGTGCCGGGCAACAACCAGCTGAAGGGACAGTCGGCCTATTACATGCTGCATCCCGGCCTGCCGCGGCTGATGGATTACCCGGATGTCGCCGCGCTGGCCGCGCCCAAGCCGATGCTGGTCCATGCCGGGGCGGAGGATCCCCTGTTCCCCGTGGCCTCGGTGGAGTCGGCCTTCGAGACGATGCACGCGGTCTGGGACGCCTTCGGGGCGGATGCGGCCCTGACCACCCGCATCTGGGAGGACAAGGGCCATACCTTCACGGCCGACATGCAGGACGCCGCCTTCGACTGGCTCGACGCGGCGCTGCGCTGAGATCAGGCGCCGGGGGCCCGGGCCTCCGGCGCGTCCCGTCTCCGGGGCAGCTAAAGATTGCCGAATTCCCCGGTCTCGGGATCGTACTGGCTCAGCGTGCCCGAGCCGATATCCATGTACAGCCCGTGGACCGACAGCATCTCGCTGTCGATGGCCTGCTGCACGAAGGGGAAGGTCATCAGGTTCTCCAGCGACACGACGACGGTCTGCTTCTCCATCGCGATGCGCATCTCTTCGGGGTTTTCGGTGCCCTTGACCCGTTCATAGCCGGGACGCAGCACGTCCAGCCAGCGGCCCAGCATGCTTTCCTTGACATCCAGCTCGGGCGCGTGGCCGCGGCACATCTCGGTGCAGCCGGCCGCGCCGCCGCAATGGGAATGCCCCATCACGATCAGGTTCGCCACTTTAAGCGCGGTCACGGCGTATTCGATGCAGGCCGAGGTGCCGTGATGCTGGCCGTCGGGCTCGAAGGGCGGGATCAGGTTGGCGACATTGCGATGCATGAAGAATTCGCCCGGCCCGGCGCCGAACAGGTTGGTCACGTGCACGCGGCTGTCGGAACAGGAGATGACCATGGTGCGCGGGCGCTGCCCTTCCTCTGCCAGGCGGCGGTACCAGGCCTTGTTCTCGCGGTGATCGGTGGCGCGCCAGCCATGATAGCGTTCGCTGAGATAGGAAGGCAGCTTGCTGGTCCGGGCGAGAAGCGGGCTGGGTGCGTCCATGTCGGGTCTCCTGGGTATGCCGGGCATCAATAACCATGAATGAAAGGAAAATTTAATAGGGAATCCGCGCCCCGGCCAGAGGCGGCCTAACCGTTTCTTGAGGCTGCCTCCGCTATACCCGCCGCACGCTGTGGGGGCGTACCTAACGTGACGGGGTGTCTTGTGTCCGTGATTCCGATGACTTTCGACGAAGCGGTTCGCTTCGATCCGCGCAGGCTTGCCGATCTTTACCGGACGATGGGCGAGATCGGCGCGGAGAACGTGTTGTGCGACACGATGGAGGAACTGACCATCCAGCTGGTGCGCATCGAGAAGCTGGGCCGCCGCGCGCGGCTGCAGGAGGTGCGCGAGATCGCCGAGCGCATCGCGCCGCGGGCCGAGCAGATCGGCCTTGCCGGGCTGGCCGGGGCGGCCCGGGCCGTGGCGGATTGCGTGCGTCTGGGCGACCGCACGGGGGCGGTGGCGACGATGGCGCGGCTGTCGCGGATGGGGGACAAGTCGCTTTCGGCCATCTGGGACCCGCAGGGCATGATGCTCTAGCCGGGCAGGGCCGCGGTTAGGGCTTGCGGGGCAGGGGACACCGGCTAGAGTGGGCCCAGACCCCGGTTTCATGAGGTTTCTTCTTGCCCGATCTGCCGATGGCGTCCTTTGCCCCCGCGAAGGATGCAGCCCGTCCCCTTCATCTCGTCTTTGCCGAGGATCTCTCCGTCTTTGCCGGATCGCTGCCTCCCGCGGCGGCCGGCTGGTTGCGGGCCTGCGGGTTCCGCGCGGCGCCGGGCGAGGTCCTGCTGCTGCCGGAGGATGGCGGCGTCGGGGGCGCGGTGCTCGGTCTCGGGCCGCTGGCGCAGAAGGCGCGGCAGCGGTTCGCGGTGGCCCAGGCGGTCGGACGTCTGCCTGCCGGATCCTGGCGCATCGCCACGCCGATGACCCCCGAGGAGGCGGAAGAGGCCGCCCTGGCCTGGCTGCTGGCCGGATACAGCCACACGCTGAAATCCGGCGTCTCGCCATCCGAGCCGCCCGCGCTGGCGGCGCCGGAAGGGGTGGACGAGGCGCGGATCCTCGCCATTGCCCGGGGCGAATGCCTGACGCGGCAGCTGATCAACACGCCGGCCAACCTGATGGGCCCCGACGAGCTTCAGGCGGCGGCCGAGGATCTGGCCCGCGACCACGGCGCCGCGGTCGAGGTGATCGAAGGCACGGCGCTGCTGGATGCGAATTTCCCGATGATCCATGCGGTCGGGCGGGCCTCCGACCGGGCGCCGCGGCTGATCGACCTGCGCTGGGGCGGCTCCGGGCCGCTGCTGACGCTGGTCGGCAAGGGCATCGTCTTCGATACCGGCGGGCTGGACCTGAAACCCGCCAGTGCCATGGGGCTGATGAAGAAGGACATGGGCGGGGCGGCGGCCGTGCTGGGCCTGGCCCACATGATCATGGCGACGGCGATGCCGCTGCGGCTCAGGGTGCTTCTGCCGGTGGCCGAGAACGCGGTGTCCGGTCCGGCCTTCCGTCCGGGCGATGTGCTGACCTCGCGCGCGGGGCTGACGGTGGAGGTCAACAATACCGATGCCGAGGGGCGGCTGGTCCTTGCCGATGCCCTGGCCTATGGCGGCGAGGAGAACCCCGACCTGATGGTCTCCATGGCGACGCTGACCGGGGCGGCACGGGTGGCGGTTGGCCCAGATCTGGCGCCCTTCTATACCGGCTCCGACACCCTTGCCGCGGCGCTGTCGGCGGCCGGGCAGCAGGTGCGCGACCCGGTCTGGCGGATGCCCTTCCACGATCCCTACGAGGCGTTGATCGAACCGGCCATCGCCGATCTGGACAATGCCCCGAAGGGCGGGTTCGCGGGATCGATCACCGCCGCGCTGTTCCTGCGCCGCTTTGCCGGGGGCGCGGCGGAATACACGCATTTCGACATCTATGGCTGGCAGCCCGCCGCCGCCCCGGCGCGTCCCGCCGGCGGGGCCGGGCAGGGGGCGCGGGCGCTTTTCGCCGCGCTGCCGCGGATCCTGGGGCTGGACGGGTCCGATGCTGTTTAAGAAGAAGCCCGAGGAGATCCTGCAGGTCGCCGTGCCGGTCGCCGATATCCGCGACGGGCCCGACGGCGCGCGGCTGCGGCAGCTGGTCTTCGGCGAGCCGGTCCGGATCCTGAAGGCCCGCAAGCCCGACCATGTGGGCATCGAGGCGGTGCGCGACGGGTACCAAGGCGTGATGGCGCGGGCCGATCTCGGCGGGCTGCAACCGCAGACGCATCGCGTCTCGGCACCTGCCACCCATGTCTATTCCGCCGCGGACCTGAAATCGCCCGAGGTGATGACGCTGTCCTTCGGCGCCCGGCTGAATGTCGAGGGCGAGGAGTCGGGGTTCCTGCGGCTGCAGACCGGGGGATTCGTGCCGAAGGTCCATGTGCAGAAGGCCGTCAGCCGCTTTGCCGATCCGGTGGGGGTGGCCGAGATGTTCATCGGCACGCCCTATCTGTGGGGCGGCAACAGCCGTGCGGGCATCGATTGTTCGGGGCTTGTCCAGGTCGCCGCCATCGCCTGCGGATTGACCTGTCCGGGCGATAGCGGCGATCAGGCCGAACTGCTGGGCGATCCGCTGGAGGCGGAAGCGCCGCTGCGCCGGGGCGACCTGCTGTTCTGGAAGGGGCATGTGGCCTGGGTGGCGGCGCCCGACCGCATCGTGCATGCCAATGCCCATCACATGGCGGTGGTCTCCGAACCCATGGAACCCGCGGTGCAGCGCATCGCCGGACAGGGCGGCGGCGCGGTCACGGCGCGGCGGCGGATCAACTTGTTCCGCGAGGACAAGGCCCGGGGCTGAAAGCGCTCGCCCGCGGCTCAGTCGCCGACCGGGCGGATCAGCTTGCGCTCCAGCACCCGCAGCACCTGGCGCAGGTCATGCCCGCGCTTGAGGATCTGGCCGTCCATTCCGGTGACGGAATACATGCCTTGGCGCGCGCGCAGCCTGGGCTGCTTCTCGATGCGGTAGAGCGGATGCTCGGCCGTGCGGCGGAAGACGGAGAAGACCGCCCGGTCGCGCAGCGTGCTGATGCCGTAGTCGCGCCATTCCCCGGCGGCCACCATGCGGCCGTAGAGGCTGAGGATCACGGAAAGCTCGTCACGCTGGAAAGCCACGGCATCGGGGGCTGCCCCGGCGGCCGGGAACGGGGGGGGATGCAAGCTCATGCCGGGCATCTTGGGGGGCGCCGGGTGTGAAATCAAGCGGTTGATTGCAGCGGCGCGGCGCTCCCGGCCTGCCGCCCTTGTGCCTCCCGTCAATCTGCCTATGACTGGGAGACGATGCAAAGGGAAAGGAACGGCCGCAGATGCGGATGCGCGACACATTCATCAAGCCGATGCACCCCGAGGGACGGCGTTTCGTGGCGATCTTCGCCGCCATTGCCCTGGTGCTGTTCCTGATCTGGGAACCGCTGGGCTGGATCGGCGTGGGGGCCACGGTCTGGTGCTATTATTTCTTCCGCGACCCCGAACGGGTGACGCCGCCTCGCCCCGGCCTGGTCGTCAGCCCCGCCGACGGGATCGTGTCGCTGATCGAGCCCGCCGTTCCCCCGGCCGAGCTTGGCCTGCCGGACGTGCCGCTGACCCGGGTCAGCGTGTTCATGAGCGTGTTCAATTGCCACGTGAACCGCGTGCCGGTCGCGGGCGAGGTCACGGCGGTCGCCTATCGCCCCGGCAAGTTCTTCAATGCCTCGCTCGACAAGGCGAGTTCCGACAATGAGAGGAACGCCCTGGCGATCCGGCTGGAGGACGGGCGCGACATCGCGGTGGTCCAGATCGCGGGCCTGGTGGCGCGGCGGATCCTGTGCTTCGTCCAGCCCGGGACCCGGCTGGCGCGGGGCGAACGTTTCGGGCTGATCCGCTTCGGATCGCGGCTTGACGTGTATCTGCCGCCGGGCGTGGCGCCGATGGTGGCGGTGGGCCAGACCATGGTCGCGGGCGAGACGGTGATCGCCGAGCTGGGGGAGGCCTGATCCATGTCGCCCGCGCCGAACCGCCCCGCCAAGGAGCCCAAGGCCTTCTCGCCGATCCTGCTTCTGCCCAACATGCTGACCGTGACGGCGATCTGCGCGGGGCTGACGGCGATCCGGGCGGGGGTGCATGGCAATTACGAACTGGCGGTGCAGCTGATCATCGTGGCGGGCATTCTCGACGGGCTGGATGGCCGTCTGGCGCGGGCGCTGGGATCGGCCAGCAAGATCGGCGCGGAGCTGGATTCGCTGGCGGATTTCGTCAATTTCGGGGTGGCGACGCCGCTGACCCTGTATTTCTGGGCCCTGCAGGATAGCGGCGGGATCGGCTGGATTGCCGTTCTGGTCTTCTCCATCTGCTGCGTCTTCCGGCTGGCGCGATTCAATGTCGGCAGCAAGACCGGCGGAGGGCTGGGCGGCGCCTATTTCGAGGGCGTGCCCTCTCCGGCCGGGGCGCTGGTGGTGATGCTGCCGCTCTATGTGTCCTTCGCCTTTGCCGACCGGCCCAGCATCCCGGCGCTGTTGATCAGCTTGCACATGATCGTCATCGGGTTGCTGATGATCAGTTCCCTGCCGACCTGGTCCTTCAAGACGACGCGGATCGCGCGGGGCAACGTCAAGTTCTTCCTTGTCGGGGTGGCGGCGGTCGGCGCGCTGCTGGTCACTTATGCCTGGCGCACGCTGATCGTGCTGTGCCTAGCCTATATCGTCACGGTGCTCTGGGCCTGGCTGAACCGCAGGCGGCTCTCGCGGCGCTGATCCTCGCCGGACCGGTCCCTGTCAGGCAGCGTCGCTGCGGGCGGGGCGGGCCGGGCCGGGGGCCTCTGTCCCGGCGGTCAGCTGGAAGGTTCCGACGATGGCCAGCAGCGCCTCGGCCTGGGCGCGCAGATCCAGGTTCGACGCGGTGGTTTCCTCGAACATGGCGGCATTCTGCTGCGTGACGCGGTCCAGCCCGCCCAGTGTGGTGTCGATCTCCGCCAGGCTGGAGGATTGCCGGATCGCGGAGTCGCTGATGTCCCGGATGCGGCCCGAAATCTGGTCGATGCGTCCGCGCACGCTGTGCAGGGAGTCGCCGGTACGGTTGACCAGGCCGACCCCGTCCTGCACCAGGCGGGTGCTGTTCTCGATCAGGGTCTTGATTTCCCGTGCCGCGTCCGAGGACCGCTGTGCCAGGGCGCGGACCTCCGAGGCGACCACGGCGAAGCCGCGCCCGGCCTCGCCGGCGCGGGCCGCCTCCACCCCGGCATTCAGCGCCAGAAGGTTGGTCTGGAACGAGATGTCGTCGATCGTGGCGATGATCGAATGGATCTTTCCCGAAGCCTCCTCGATCCGGTCCATCGCCGCCACCGCGTCCCCGACCAGGGCAGAGCTGGCCTCGGCATCGGAACTGGTCGCCTGGGCCTCGCCGGAGGCGGTTCGGGCCAGCTCTGCCGCATCCTTCACCTGACCGGCGATCTGGCTGACCGTCGCCGAGACCTGGGCCAGCGAGGCAGCCTGGGTTTCCGTGCGCTTGGCCAGATCCGTGGTCGCCGCCGAGATGTCGTTCGACTGCGCCCCCACCGTGCCGGAGCGTTCCAGCACCTGGGCCATGGCTGCAGCCAGGGTTTCGCAGGCGGAATTGAAATCGGTGCGCAGCTCCTCGTATTCGTCGGGCAGCGGGTCGGGAATGCGGGCATGCAGCTTGCCGGCGGCCAGGTCCTTGAGCGCCGCTTTCAGCGTCTCGACGACGGTTTGCTGGGTCCGGCGGATGCGCGCCTGCTGCTCCTTCTCCCGCGTCTGCGCCGCGCGGGCGGCGGCATCCGCCTCCTGGGCGCGGGCCATTTCGGTGCGGGCCTGTTCCGCCGCGTCCTGCGCGACTGCCTGCGCGGCCAGCGCCTCGGCCTGCGCCTCCTCGGCCGCCTGCAGGGACTCCTCCGCCTCGCGCAGGCTGTCGCGGGCCTTGCGCCCGGCCTCCGCGATCTCCTCGGCATCCGCGACCGCGCGGGCGGCCATCCGGTTGCGGACGAGAACGCTGTAGATCAGCACGGCCGATTCGATCCCCGCGCAGGCACCGTGGATCAGCACCCGTTCGACATTCTGAAGAAGGTCGGCCGGGGGATAGATGAGCACCGGAAACAGCACTGCCAGCGTCAGGTGATGCAGCACGATCAGCGCGGTCGCCACCAGGATCGGGCGCACGCTGTCCAGCATTGTCAGGCAGGCCAGCGCGGCGAAGAAGGCCATGTGGGCGTCGACCTGCCAGGCGTGGTTCGCCAGCGCGCCGGTCAGCATCATGACCTGCCCGATCAGCGCGGCGGCCACCAGCGTCTGGCCGTTGGCCATGGCCAGGCGCGGCGCGGCCAGGGCCATTGCCGTGAAGACTGCGACGCCGACCAGAACCGGCAGGAGCGGGTTTCCGGCGCCCAGGGCGGCGAGCACCGGCAAGGGCGCGAGCAGCGCGGCGCCCCGCGACAGGAGCCGCAGCGCCCGAAGCGCCTGCGAATCGGACCCCGCCGTCATGACCGCACCCCGCAGAGCGCGGCCAGCCTCCCGGCATCCAGCACCAACCACGCGCCCGCGGCGCGCAGCCGCCGCGCGAAGGCCGGATCCTGCGACGCGGCGAGGATGGCAAGCGGGGGATGCCGCGGGCCCAGCGGGTATCCCCCGGATTCCGCCACCAGCCGGTGCCGGTCGGCCCCGGCCAGGCCGGAGATGACCAGAACGGGACGGCCGGATTGCGGCATGGCCATGGCCATCGCCAGGATCGGCGGCGCCGCGATGGCGCAGAACAGGCAAAACCAGGTCAGGGCAGTCTGCATGGAGCCTCCGGAACAGCGTCGCTTCCGGGATAGGCCGGCATGGCTTAGGCGGCGATTAACGCGGGCCTGGATAGTTAGGATTGTTCCCATTCGGGCGGTCATGCCGCCTGGCGGGGGCCGCGACGCGGCGGCCCCCGGCGCGCAGCATCAGCTGTCGTCCGGACCCTCGTCGCGATCCGGCCCGGCCTCCGGCCCCAGGGGCCGGGGACGGTGCGCGGGATCGGGATCCTCCACCCGCGTGGCGGTGGAGGTGATGGTGTCGCGGCGGGTGGCGGCCATTTCGTGCAGCCGCTCGAACAGTTCCCCGGGCATCTTCAGCTCGCGATGCGGGAAGGGGATCTCGATGCCGTAGCTGTCGAAGACCTTCTTCATCTCCTCGGTATAGGCGCGGCCGACGCCCCATTGCTGGCCGGGCAGGGTCTTGATGCGCGCGCGGATATTGACCGAGCTGTCGCCCAGCCCGACCACGCCGTGCATTTCCAGCCCCTCCAGGATGAAGGCGCCGAATTCGCCCTTCTTGACGTTGTCGAAGGCTTCGAACATCGCCTTGCGCGCCAGGTCGATATCGGTGTCGTAGCTGACCCCCGCGACCTCGACATGGTAGGAGAAGCGGCGCATGAAGTTCGACACCGTGTCCACCGCCGAGAAGGGCACCAGGTGATAGGTGCCCGACAGGTCGCGGATGCCGACCGAGCGGATCGTCAGGCTCTCCACCGCGCCGGAGATCCCTGCCACGGTCACCACGTCGCCTTCGTTGATCGCGTTCTCCAGCTGGATGAAGACGCCGGTGATGATGTCCTGCACCAGTTTCTGGGCACCGAAACCGATGGCCAGGCCGATCACCCCGGCACCGGCGATCAGCGGCGCGATGTTGATGCCCAGCTCGCTGAGCGCCATCATCCCCGCGAAGACGATCACCGCGATGGTGATGGCGTTGCGCGCCAGGCTCAGCAGCGTGCGCTGCCGCGCCGAGACGGTGCGCATCGGCGCGGTGGAGGTCAGGCGGTCGTCGATCCAGGCGCTGATCGCGGCCCAGATGGCCAGGGCCACCAGGACGATGATCAGCGCGGTGGCCAGGCCCCAGAGCCGGTCGGCCTCCATCACCCGCTCGAAATGCGCGAGGTTCCAGGCGGCAAGACCGATGACGATGGCGGCGATGATCCCCGCCAGCCCCGCCAGCACCGACAGCGTCGGCAGGAACCCGTTGACCCGCTCGACGAAGAGCTGCAGCAGCCGCCCCTTGCCCGAGGGCACGGGCATCGCGGCATGGCCGGCCTTGCCGAGGATGCGCAGGCAGGCCAGGAACAGCACCAGCGCGCCCAGGCTCCACAGCGTCGCCTTGCCCAGAACGTCGAGCATGTCATAGGGGCGGGTGATGGCGATCCAGTAGCAGGTGATGACATAGATCGCCGCCAGCGGCGGCCAGGCCTTGTTCCAGATGGTCTGGGTCGTGTCGGAGACGACATTGGCGAATTCGTCCTCCTCCCCGTCCTCGCCCTGGGCCTTGCTCTGGCGGGCCTGCTCGGCCTTCTTCTGCTCCAGCCAGCTCTGGATCACCTTGTGCATGCGGCGGATGGCCAGGAGCGCCATGATCAGCGTCACGGTCAGCAGCACCGAGCGCAGCGAGGCGGCGATGGTGAAATTGGTCCAGACCCGGGCGATGGGCACCACCGCGACCAGCGTGTAGATCAAGAGGCCGCCGACCCGTTTCACGCAGCGGAAGATGGTCGTGTCGATCTCGCGCGCCATGCCCGAGAAGGTCACGTCCCTGGGGCTGTAGGACACGAAGAGGCTGAGCACCGCGGTGAACGCCCCCACCAGCAGGAAGGCGTTCAGGTAATAAGCCTGCACCACCGCGACCGTGCCGCCGCCGAAGGCGGAGGCCAGCCCGTAGCCCGCGACCCAGGCCAGGATCAGGCCCGCGGCGCGCAAGAGCGACTGGACCGTCACCGCGATGGCGACGCGGCGGATGCTGCGGGTTTCGGGCGGCTTGACCAGCGCCCGCGCCAGCATCCGCAGCAGGCGGTAGATCGCCACCGTGGCGATGATCGTGGCAAGAAGCCGCGGCGCCTCGTGCATGATGCGGTCGCGGCGGTCCTGCGACAGAACCTCGGGGAGCGAGGCCAGCCGCTGCACATCGGTCAGCAGCGCGGCGGAGCGGGTGCGCAGGTCGTTGGCGAGGCCGGTCATCACCTCCGCCGCCTGCTGGGCGAAGCCGTGGAAATCGGGCGAGGCAAAGCTCTCCGCATCCTCTGCCGCGGCATCCCCTTCCGCGGCGGTGTCCCCCTCTGCGGCGGTGTCCCCCGTCGCTTCGCCGTCGCCGGTCCCCTCGGCAGTGGCGAGCGCATCGATCAGGCGCTGGCGCGCCTCGTCATCCTGCAGCACCTCCAGCAGGGCGTCCAGATCGCCGCCCCCGGCATCGGCCGCGGCCGTTTCCTCCTGCGAGGATCCGCCGCCGCCCCCGGTGCCGGGCAGCAGCGCCTGGGCGGGCGCGGCGGCGGGAAACAGGTGGAGGGCGAGGAAGAGGATCGGCAGGATCCGCGGGAACCAGCGTGTCATTCGGCTCCTCCGGCATCTGTCCGGGGCGTCAGAGGGCGGAGCGGTTCCGCGCGGCGGGCGTCTCGGCAGGACATGCCGAAGGGTGGGATCATCTGGGTGTTCTCTTGTGTCAGGCGTTGCTTGTGGTCTGCCGGTCGCCGGAGCGACGGCCTCGGGCGGGAACGCGCCCGGGCGGAAAAGGTTCCCGGCCCCGGCGCCATGTTGCGCGCCCGTTTTCGGGGACGCCCGCGGGGACTGTCAACCGCCCCGCCGCGCCATCGGCGGGGCCGGGCTCAGATCGCGCCCTGCTGCAGCGCCATCGCATAGCCGAGCGCCCCGGCCAGCACCGCCCCGGCCAGGATGGCGGCCGCGATCTTCCACATCGACCAGGGCCGCGCGCCCTGCACCCGGCCCGACTGGGCATTGACCAGGATGCGGAAGGCCTGCCCGCGATAGCGGTAGACGCCCACCCAGACCGGCAGCAGCACATGCTTGAAGGTGACATCCGAGATCTGCGTGTCGATCGCGTGAATGCGCTGCCGGTCGCCGCCGATATCGAAGCGCACGTCGCGGGCGATGACCTGGTCCATCTGCGCGCGGGCGCCGTGATAGGCCTCGTCCAGGGCGACGCCGTAGGCCTCGGCGCGCAGCCCGGCGAGGTATTCGGGCTTGTAGGGTTCCAGCCGCGACAGGTCCCAGGGCGTCAGCCCGGCGATCATCTCGCCGGGCAGGCTGCGGCTGCCGGGGACCAGCACGTCGTCGAAATCGCGGGACACCCGGCCGCGGGCGGGATGCCAGCGCACGCGCGCCACCTGTTCGATGCTGCCGTCATTGCGGCGGCGGCTTTCGAAATAGACCTTCCCGCGCTGGCCGGAATAGCTGGACCGCGTGCGCGCGTCGAAGGTCCAGTAGGGCAGGTAGATGCCCTCCATCCGGCGGCCCCGGCGGGCATATTGCTGCAGCCCCGAGGGCGCGAACCACAGCCGGCCCAGCCAGCGCGTCATCGCCGCGCGCGCCTCCGCCTCGCCGAGCGCGAAGGGCACCAGCGCGCGCGGGCGGATATGGCGGCTGGGGGCGGGGTCCCCCACCACCGGCGTCGCGCAGAAGGGGCATTCCCCGGCATGGATGCCGGGGCGGAATTCCACCTCCGCGCCGCAGCCGCTGCATTGCAGGACCCGGGTTTCCTCCATCTCGGCGGCGTCCAGCTGGTTCTCCAGCGCGGCGCGGAAATCCAGTTCGCGGATCGCCCGGGGCGCGCCCCATGGCCCGTTGCGGTCGTCGATCTCCGCGACATGGCCGCAATGGCCGCAGGCCAGGACGCCCCGGCCGGGGTCGAACTGCATCGGCGCGCCGCAGGCCGGGCAGGGAAAGCCCTGTCCCGCGCCGTCCTGCGCGGTGTCGCTCGTGCCGATCATGTCATCCTCCGTCCGGCTTCCCGCGGATCACGCCCGGGGGTCCCGCCCGGGCCGCCCGGGGCAGGGGATGGATTGCAATGTTGCGGGGACGGGGGCAGGATCGCGGATGATCCGCCCAGCCGCGACCCCAGCCAGGCGCCGTCGCGAAAGGATATGATCCCATGACCGCAGCCCGGCCCGCCCGCGCCTGCCTTCTTCCGGCCCTTGCCGTCCTGGCCGCCTGTTCCGGCGATGCCGGCCCCGCCGATCCCGGACGTTTCGCCCTGCGCTTCGGCGAGCGCGAGATCGAGGGGCGCTATGATCCGGCCGGGTTCGACAGCGCCGAGGCCCGCCGCGCCACGGCCCAGGTCTGTGCCGGAACGGCGCTGGCGCGCTACGAGGAAACCGGCCGCGCCGACGGGAGGCGCGACATCGCGGCCGCGTGCGAGAGCTTCACCAAGGTCAATGACGGCACCGCGGTGTTCACCCGCCGCGATGACGGCCGCATCCGGGTGCAGATCAACAGCGCCCTGGACGGCCGTTCGGGCAGCGTCAGCTACGACATCTGAGACGGGCATGACGGGGGGCCGCGTCAGCCGGCCGGCGGCGGGGGCGGCATCACGGTGAAGAGCTGCGCCAGCTCCGTCACCTCCTCGGCGCGCTTCCAGCCATCCTGGCCCTGGGTCCAGACCAGCGTGTCGCGGCGAAGCCCGCCCTCGGTCACCATCCGCCCCAGCCGCGCCTTGGAGAAGGGCCCCGTGGTCTGCCCGTTCTCGGCCAGGTGCCAGACATGCTCGACCGGCGGCGGAGGCGGCGGCGGGGGCGCGGCCTGGGCGGGGGCGGCGGGACGCGCGCCCCAGGGGCCCTGCGCCATCTGGCTTCCCATGCCCATTCCCATGCCCATTCCGATCCCGGCGCCCATGGCCGAATGCGGCGTCGCGGCGGCGGCGGTCATCGCCTCGGCCGCCGAATAGTGCTGATAGGCGGCCAGGTCGCCGATCACCCCCATCGCGCTGCGCTTGTCCAGCGCAGCCTCCACGGCCGCGGGCAGCGAGATGTTCTCGACATAGAGCTCGGGCATGTCCAGCCCGTAGCCTTCCAGCGTGGGCGCGATCCGCTCGGCCATCAGCCTGCCGAACTCGGCCGTGTTCGCGGCCATGTCCAGCACCGGGATGCCCGATCCGGCCGCCACGCGCGAGAATTCCTGCACGATGATGTTTCGGATCTGGAAGCTGATCTCGTCCGCGGTGAATTCGCCATCCGTGCCGACGATCTCGGTCATGAAGCGCGCGGCGTCCTTCACCCGGATCGAATAGGTGCCGTAGGCGCGCAGCCGCACCGGGCCGAATTCCGGGTCACGCATCATCAGCGGGTTCTTCGTGCCCCATTTCAGCCCGTTGAACCGGGTCGTGGCGACGAAATAGACCTCGGACTTGAAGGGCGAGCGGAAGCCGTGATCCCAGTGCTGCAGGGTCGTCATCACCGGCATGTTGTTGGTTTCCAGCATGTAAAGGCCGGGGGTGAAGACATCGGCCATCTGGCCTTCATGCACGAAGACCGCGGTCTGGCCCTCGCGGACCGTCAGCTTGGCGCCGTACTTGATTGCATGGCCGTGCCGCTCGAACCGCCAGACCATCGTGTCGCGGGTGTCGTCCACCCAGTCGATGACATCGATGAACTCGCCGGTGAGGAAGGAGAACATGCGCTTGGTCCTTTCGCGGGTCGGGGGCAGGGCGGGCGCGGGGCCTGCCGCGGGGCGGTTATCGCATGGCCCGGCCGCCGGGCCAAGCCGGGGGCGATCACTGTGGCGGGACCGGGGCGGGAGCGGCGGCGATCTCCACCGGCGGGGTGCCGGGCGGCTCGGGCGCATCCGGCGCGGCGGCGGTCAGGGGCGGGCGCAGCCCGGCGGCAATCTCGCGCACCGGGGCCTCCGCCTCGGCGGCGGTCATGCCGGGCCGCAGCCGCGGGTCGTAGAGAAGCTGCAGCAGCAGCAGGTCCTGGTCGGTCAGCCGCGCGTAATCCTCGTCGTCGTTGAAGATCGAGGGCCGCGCCTCGTGGCTGTCATTGGCCAGCCCCATCCCCTGGGCCAGCTCCTCGTTGAAACAGCTGCGGCGCAGGCGCGGCGGATGCTCGGCCCGGATGATCGCGACGGCGCGGACATAGGTCTGGGGCGCCTCGGGCGCCGAGAAGGCGACGACCAGGCAGAAAGTGGAGGGCAGGATGTCCAGCATCGATTCCAGCACCGGGTCGGAAATGCCGGGCACCAGGCGGCGCAGCTGCGGCCGCAGGGCCAGCCTTTCGGATTCATCGACCACGAAGACGCTGAAATTCCCGCCCGAGCCGGTCAGGCGCACCGGATGGCCGCTGGCCCCGGCGATCGCGTCCACCACCCCGGCGGCAATGCCGCGATCCGTGTCGCGCTGCGCGGGGGGCACGGAGGCGCCGAATTGCAGGGAGACCTCCACCGGCGCCGACCAGCGACGCAGGCGGCTGGCGCTTTCGCGCGCGACGAACCCGCCGTCGCTGCCGGGGGTGTATTCGTCATGCAGCGCGATGCGGATGAAGTTGGTGGCCAGCAGATCGGCATCGATCCCCTCCAGCCCGCCGCCATCCTCGCGCAGCCGTCCCTCGGAAACCAGCCGCGCCTCCAGCAGGGCATAGCGCCGGGACAGTTCCGCGCTGGTGGCCACGGGCATGTCGCGGATCGGGCCCTCGGCAGGCAGCGGGCTGGGCTGCGGGCGCGGCGAGGACCGCACGAGGCGCGGCGGCTCGGGCGCAGGGGCAGGGGCGGGCGGGGCCGAGAGGCAGCCCGCCAGGATCAGCAGCAACGCGGCCTGCGCCGCCGAAAGGGAAACCCGCCCGCAGGGTGCCATGGCGACCGCCTCAGCCCTCGCGCGCCGGCTGCCGCGCCTTCGCCGCGGCCAGGGTATCGCGCAATTCGTTCTCCATGGTCTGAAGCTCGGCCTCGGCGGCTAGGCGCCGGGCCTTGCCCTGGTCGGCGATGCGCAGGCTGTCCTCGATCGTCGCCACCAGCTCGGCATTCGCGGTCTTGATCGCCTCGATGTCATAGACGCCGCGCTCGGTCTGCTCGCGCACGGCGGCATTGGCCTGGCGCAGGTTGGCGGCGTTGGAGGTCAGCAGCTCGTTGGTCAGATCGCCCGCCTCCTTCACCGCCGCCGCCGCCGCGGAGGACCGCTGGATCGTCAGCGCCTGGGCCAGCTGGGTCTCCCACAGGGGCACGGTGTTGACGAGCGTGGAATTGATCTTGGTGATCAGCGCCTTGTCGTTTTCCTGCACCAGCCGGATCGAAGGCAGCGACTGCATCGTGACCTGCCGGGTCAGCTTCAGGTCGTGGACCCGCCGTTCCAGGTCGTCGCGCGCGGCGCGCAGGTCGCGCAGCTCCTGCGCCTTCATCACCTGCGCCTCCTCGGGGGCGGCGGCGATCTCGGCCTCCTTGGCGGGGATGTCATTGGCATCGATCGCGGCCAGGCGCATCTCGCCGGCCGCGATGTAAAGCGCCAGCTCGTGGTAGAAATCGAGCGTCTTGCCATAGAGCTGGTCGAGCGCCTTGATGTCCTTCAGCAGCGTGTGCTCGTGCGATTCGAGATTGCTGGTGATCTCGTCGATCTGGCCCTGCACATCCTCGTACTGGGACATGAATTTCGCCACATCGCCGCGCTTGCCGGTCAGCTTTTCCCACCAGCTGCGCTTGCGGCCGGGATCCAGCTCCTCGACCGAGAAGCCGCGGATGGTCGCCACCATGTCGCGCAGGCTGTCGCCCGCCGGGCCGAGATCCTTGTTGCGCACATCGGCCAGCATCGCCTGGCTGATCGTCTGCAGCTCGGCCTGCGCGGCCGAGCCGAAGCCGATGATCGTGCCGGTATCGTCGATCCGGATCTCGGCCATGCGCCGTTCGATCTCGGCCTGTCTTTCAGGGGTCGTGGCGGGCAGTTCGGCCGGTTCGGGCAGCGCGGTGGCGGCCGTTTCGGCGATCTCGGCCTGCAGCTTGGTATCGGTCATCCTTCGGTCCTCGATGGGCTCAGATGGGGCTCTCGCGACAGCCGTTCTCTCAGCACTTCCATCTCGATATCAAGCTGGGAACGGTCGTCCAGTAGCAAAGTTTCGGTCTTCTTGGAGAAGTTCCGGTCGAGGTCGTCGATCAGCGTCACGAAGGCGGTGCGCGCCTGCGGGTCGCGGCTGCGCGCGGCATAGGCGGCGTATTTCTCGGCCGCCTCGCGGGCCCCCGAAAGGTAGACCCCCAGATAGCGGCGCGCGGCGGTCAGGTCGCGCGGATCCTGTTCCACCGTGCGGAACATCTCGCGCGCGGTGGCCTGGAACCGTGCCAGGACCAGCGCCAGCTCGCGATCCCGCAGCGGATCCAGCACGCGGTTCATCGCGGCCAGCTCCGCCTCGGCGCCCTCCACCGCGCGGGCGACGCGGCCGGACTGGAAATCGTCGCCCGCGATGCCCTTGCTGCGCAGCGGGTCGGGGCCGAAGGCCAGAAGGTGCAGTCCCGCCCCGATGCCGCCCAGCAGCGTGCCGACCAGCAGCCCGCCCTGCCAGGCGGCGTCGAGGCCGAGGCCTATTCCCATGGCCGCCGCCCCGAAGATCTTGCGCGGGATGGCCGGCCGGCGGGCGACGCTGCGGGTGTCGTAGGCGGCCTGGGCGCGGATGCCCTCGCGGGTCAGCCAGGCCGCCAGCATCATCGCCCCGAAGGCGCCCAGCCCGGCGGCCATGCCCAGGGGCGGCTTGAAGAAGGCGGAGATCGCGAACAGGAAGGGCAGCACGAACAGGATGTTCACCCGCGCGCCCAGCCGCGTGGGAACCTTGCCCTGCCAGGGATGCGTGCGGGGCGCTGCCTGGGCGGCGGGATCGGGGCTATAGCTGCCGGCGTAGCGCCGCGCCATCAGCCAGCCCCCCCGAAAGCCACGTAGACGATCAGCGCCATGAGCAGAAAGAATGCGATTCGATGCAATTTGGTCTCCGCCTGTCATTCCGGCCCCGCGCCGCCGCGACCCGCGCATCCCGCGCCGCCGCCGTCCCCGGCGGAAGGGGGCGGCCGAGACGGCGGGACGGCGACCTGCGGGGATCGGGACCCCTTCACAGATAGGGGCGCAGGACGGCGGGGCAAAGTGAAGTTCGGGTGACGATGCGGTTTGCGCGCCTGCCCGCCTGCGGCATGCCGCCGCCGGGCGGGGCCGGACGCGAAAGCGGGCAGAAAAGAAAAAGGGGCGCGATGCGCCCCCCGTCCCTCCGGTTCCCGCCGCCTTACTTGGCGGTGGGGCCGATCATCATGACCATCTGGCGGCCTTCCATCTTCGGCATGTTCTCGACCTTGCCGATTTCCTTCACATCCTCGGCGACGCGTTCGAGCAGTTCGCGCCCCAGGTTCTGGTGGGCCATCTCGCGGCCGCGGAAGCGCAGGGTGATCTTCACCTTGTCGCCCTTTTCCAGGAACTTGAAGACGTTCTTCATCTTGACGTCGTAGTCATGGGTGTCGGTCCCCGGACGGAACTTGACTTCCTTGACCTCGATGATCTTCTGCTTCTTGCGGGCCTCGCTCTCCCGCTTCTGCGTCTCGTACTTGTACTTGCCGAAATCCATGATCTTGCAGACCGGCGGCGTCGCGTTGGGCGAGATTTCCACCAGGTCGAGGCCTGCGCGTTCGGCAAGTTCCATGCCGCGCGCCGGGGTGCAGAGACCGACGTTTTCGCCGTCTGCACCGATCAGCCGGATTTCAGGCGCCCGGATCCGTCCATTGATGCGGGGGCCGGTGTCACGCGTCGGGGGCGCGTTATGGGGTCTGCGAGCTATGTCAGCGTTCCTTCGATAGTGATCGGGATTGGTGCGTCAAGATAGTGCCGCGGACGCAGTGTTTCAAGCGCGATCTGCCCCGGTTTCCCGGGGAAAATCACGCTTTCCGGGCCGCGGCCGTACCTTTCGGCGGGTCAGCCGACGAAGGCCTTCTCGACCACGAAGTGCTGGGGGTCGGAATTGGCGCCTTCCTCCAGCCCGTAGCCCTCGAGGATTTCCTTGAGGTCCAGGTTCAGCCCCATGGAGCCGCAGATCATCGCCCGGTCGGTGGCCGGATCCATCCGCCCCGCCTCGATGCCCAGGTCGCGGAACGCGGTGCCGTCCTTGAGCAGGGTGGTGATGCGGCCCATCTTCGGGCTCTCCTCGCGGGTCGTGGTCGGGTAATAGCGGATCTTCTTCCAGAAGCCCTCGCCGATCAGCTCGTTCAGCAGCTCGTCGGTCTTCAGCCCCTCGATCAGCTCGGCCCCGTAGGTCAGCTCGGCCACGTCGCGGCAGGTATGGGTGATGACGATCTCGTCGTAATCCTCGTAGGTCTGCGGTTCGCGCAGCAGCGAGGCGAAGGGGGCGAAACCGGTGCCGGTGGAGAAGAACCACAGCCGCTTGCCGGGCAGAAGCGCATCATGCACCAGCGTGCCCACGGGTTTCGGGCGCAGGATGATCTGGTCGCCCACCTTCAGGTGCTGCAGCCGCGAGGTCAGCGGGCCGTCCTGCACCTTGATCGAGTAGAATTCCAGCTCCTCGTCCCAGGAGGGGGAGGCGATGGAATAGGCGCGCAGCAGCGGCTTCTGCTTGCCGGTCCTGGGATCGGGATCGCCCATCAGGCCGATCATGACGAATTCGCCCGAGCGGAAGCGCAGCGATTGCGGCCGGGTGCAGCGGAAGCGGAACAGCCGGTCGGTATAGTGCTGCACCTCGGTGACGGTCTGCGCGTCGGGCAGGGCCACCGGCTTGGAGGTGATTGCGGAGTCGGTCATGTTGTCTTGAATGGTCATCGTCTCGGCCTTCATCGCACGGGCGGCTCCTGCTGCAAAGCAGCATAAGCGCGCAGCCCGGGGTGGATAGTGGGATCGTGATCAGCCGCGCAGGCGCGCCTGGTGGTGGAATCGGGTCCAGTCGGCGCGGAAGGCCCACTGGTCTTCGGGCTGGCGATGGGCAAGCTCGTCGGAGATTTCCACCTCGTCGAAGCCCATGCGGCGGGCCATGGCATACTGGTCGGCGATCACGTGCCCGCGCGCCCGCAGCCGTCCGCGGAACCCCATCCGGCGCAGCTGCCCGGCGATGGTGAAGCCGCGCCCGTCGGAAAAGGCGGGGAAATCCACGCGGATCATGTCGATCGCATCGACCCGGTCCTTCAGCGCGGAGACGTCGCCATCGGAGGGAACATCCAGCGACAGCGTGCCCTCATGGTCCGCGGCCAGTTCGCCCAGGGCGATGAAATCGCCGGTCCAGTCATCTGCGGCAAAGCCGGTATCGGTCACGATCACGCTCATGCTGCGTCTCCCTTGGGCAGCGGGCCGCGCACGACCTTGCCGTTGATGAAATGGATGCCGCATTCCTCCTTCTGCGCGTTGCGCCAGCGTCCGGCGCGCGGATCCTCGCCCGGCGCGACCTTGGTCGTGCAGGGGGCGCAGCCGATGGAGGGATAGCCCTGCGCCACCAGCGGGTGACGGGGCAGGCGGTTGTTTATCATGTAGTCCTGGACATCCTGCGGCGCCCAGTGGGCCAGCGGGTTGACCTTGATCCGGTCGGGCCCGTCGGCCTCGAAGAAATCCAGCGCCGCGCGGGTCGCGCTCTGGAACCGCTTGCGGCCGGTGATCCATGCGTCGAAATCCGACAGCGCGGTCTCCAGCGGCACGGTCTTGCGCAGGGTGCAGCAGGCATCGGTGTCGCTGCCGTGCAGAAGTCCGTCCGGGTCCTGCGCCTCCAGCTGGATGCGCGTGGCGGAGATCCGGCGGATGTCGCTCAGCCCCAGCGCCTCGGCCAGCTCGCCCTGGTAGGCCAGGGTCTCGGGGAATAGCATATGCGTGTCGATGAACAGCACCGGCGTGGCCGGGTCGATCACCGCCACCATGTGCAGAAGCGCCACCGATTCCGCCCCGAAGCTCGACACCATCGCGACCCGCCCGACCTGGGGGTCGGACAGGGCGCGCTCCAGCACGGAGGTGGCGGAGTGATGGCGGTACCTGTCATTCAGATGCGCGACCCGCTCCTCCGTGCGGGGGAGGGGGGCTTCAAGCGGCACGGGCCCGCCCCTTCGCGTCCTCGCCGTAAAGCGCGATCTTGAACGGGTTGATGCCCACGCGGCGATAGCAGTCGAGGAATCGTTCCTCGGCGCTTTCGCGTTCCTTCAGATAGGTCGCGACGATCTTCTCGATCGCCGGCACGATCTCGTCATAGGCGAAGCCCGGCCCCGTGCGCTCGCCGATCGCGGCCGTCTCGGTGCCGTCGCCGCCCAGGGTGATCTGGTAGTTCTCCACCCCCGCGCGGTCGAGGCCCAGGATGCCGATATGGCCGACATGGTGGTGTCCGCAGGCATTGATGCAGCCCGAGATCTTGATCTTCATCTCGCCGATCTCGTGTTCCAGCTTCAGCTCGTCGAAGCGGGTGGCGATCTGTTCCGCCACGGGGATCGAACGGGCCGTGGCCAGCGCGCAGTAATCCATGCCCGGGCAGGCGATGATGTCCGAGATCAGCCCGACATTGGCCGTGGCCAGCCCGGCGCGCAGCAGTTCCGCATGGATCACGGGCAGGTCCGACTTGTGGACATGCGGCAGGATCACGTTCTGCTCGTGGCTGATGCGCAGCTCGTCATGGCCGTAGCGGCGCGCCAGGTCCGCCATCACGCGCATCTGATCGGCCGAGGCGTCGCCCGGGGTCTTGCCATGCGCCTTCAGCGAGATGGTGACGATCGCATAGCCGTCGATCCGGTGCGCGGCCAGGTTGGTATCCGCCCAGGAGCGGAAGACCGGATCGGCCTCGCGCGCGGCGTCATAGGCCTCCGTCGTGGCGTTGCGGAAGGCGGGGGCGGCGAATTCCTTCTCGATCCCTGCCAGGATCTCCTGGTCGATGCCGGTGAATTCGGGACGGATCTCGGCATAGCGGGCCTCGACCAGGTCGCGGAACGTGTCCAGGCCGTTCTCGGCGACGGTGATCTTGATGCGCGCCTTGTACTTGTTGTCGCGCCGTCCCAGCGTGTTGTAGACCGACACGATCGCCTCGCAATAGGGCAGCAGGTCCGCCTTCGGCACGAAGGGGCTGATGACCTTGCCGATCATCGGCGTCCGGCCCAGCCCGCCGCCGACCAGCACCTCGAAGCCGGGCTCGCCCGCCTCGTTGCGCACCATGCGCAGGCCGATGTCATGGGCCTTGGTCACGGCGCGGTCATTGGGGCTGCCGGTGACGGCGATCTTGAACTTGCGTGGCAGGAACTGGAATTCCGGGTGGTCGGTGGACCACTGGCGCAGCAACTCGGCCACGGGACGCGGGTCCTCGATCTCGTCGGCCGCAGCGCCGGCGAAATGGTCCGCGGTCACGTTGCGGATGGTGTTGCCCGAGGTCTGGATCGCGTGCATCCCGACATCGGCCAGCGCCTCCAGCATCTTCGGCACGTCCGGCAGCTTGGGCCAGTTGTACTGGATGTTCTGGCGGGTGGTGAAATGGCCGTAGCCCTTGTCCCAGGTCTCGGCGATATGGGCCAGCTGGTCCATCTTGCGGCTGTCCAGCGTGCCATAGGGGATCGCCACGCGCAGCATGTACGCGTGGAGCTGCAGGTACAGCCCGTTCATCAGGCGCAGGGGCTTGAATTCGTCCTCGGTCAGCGACCCGTCGATCCGGCGTTCGACCTGCTGGCTGAACTCCGCGACGCGGCGGCGGACGAAAGCATCGTCATACTCGGAATACGTGTACATCGGCGGGCTCCTGACTGGGGGCTTGCGTGGGCGCGGGGCGTCGCCGGGCTCAGGCCCGGCTCTCCTGCTTGCCATGGACGTAGTTGGACGGACCCTTCGCGCGGAAGGCTTCGCGGAAATGCACGGGCTCGGGCCCGTCGGGACCGGGGCGGGCATCGGCCAGATAGACGCCGACGACCTTGTTCTGCTGACCGCTGGCGAAAAGCAGCCGGATCTCGGCATGAGCCTCGTCCTCGATCAGCTCCGCCTCGTGGTGGTGGCGCGACCACTGATCGGTCTCGGTCAGGTAGATCACGTCGCCCTCGAGCAGATCGTTGGCGGTCACGACCTTGGGGGTGAATGCGCGGGCCATGGGGTCGTCCTTCGTTTCGGGTTGGGATGAATATAGAACAACATCCCTCAATGCCGCTAGGTTCCACGGGAAATAAGAACTTTGTTCGCATCTCGGAAGCGTGATAGAACGATCTTGCGGATTTCGAAGGAGAGAGGCCATGGCTGTTCAGCTCGACGCCGTTGATCGCAGAATTCTGGACGCGCTGCAACGCGATGCTTCGCAGTCGCTGGACGAGATCGCGCGCCGGGTCGGGGCGTCGAAGACGCCGGTCTGGAACCGGATCCGCAAGCTGCGCGAGGCGGGGGTGATCCGCGCCGATACCGTCGTGCTGGATCCCGAGGCGCTTGGGCTGGAGGCCTGTTTCTTCGTGCTGATCCGCACCTCCGAACACGAGGCGGCGTGGCAGCAGAAATTCCTCAGGACGCTGCGCGAACGGCCCGAGGTGCTGGAGGCGCACCGGCTGGCCGGGGATATCGACTATATCCTCAAGGTGCGCGTCGCCAATGCCCGCGCCTATGACGATTTCTACCAGGCGCTGATCCAGGAGGTCCGGATCTTCAACGTCACGGCGCTTCTGAGCATGGAAGAGATCAAGGCCACCACGGCGCTGCCGATCCCGCGGCTCGACGAGGACTGAGCCGCCGCCGCGGCGGCCTCGGCCGGTCACGCGGCCGGTGAGGGCAGGGGCGCGTCCTCGGCAGGCCCGGCGCGCCCCGGCCGG
>NZ_JACVXA010000046.1 GCF_014903745.1 Mangrovicoccus algicola
TCAGGATCCCAAAACTGAATCCCTGTCACCGATAAGTGCAACAAGGTCTCCCGCAGCCCTGGCCTCATTCGCCTGCCGGAGCCGATGGCGCTGCTCTTTGCGCCATGGCGGCAGCTGTACTGGAGCCATGGCCGCGCGTGCGGAAGGCCAACCCTTGGGTTGATCCGTGACCCGGGCATTCGCCTGCGGCGATGATCGCAGGCAAATGCCCTCGCGGGCGGTGCGATCCGGATGCGGCCCGCGATGGCAGAGGCGGAAACCGGAGGGCGGCCGCCGGAAACGGGGAAATGCTGATGTCCGGCGTGAAGACGGCACAGACGGGTCGCCGGGGCCGCTCCCCTTCAGCGGGGGTGCGAAGGTATTGCGCATGGCGCGGCGGCCGACCGATGGCGGACGGATGTCCGGCCCGGGCGGCGAGGGCGGGGCAGGCCGTCCGCCCCGCCTGCCGGATCAGTTATTGGGGCAGGTGCCCAGGCTGCGGCAGGTCGCCCCCGCCGCGCCGCCGATCAGGGCCCCGGTGACCGGGTCGCCGGAAATCACCTGCCCGGCGGCGCCGCCGATCGCCATCCCCGTCAGGGCGCGTTCGCCGTCCGTCTGACCGCAGGCGGCGAGCGCGGCCATGCCGCAGAGCGCGGCCATCCATGTCATCCTTGTCATCTTCCAGTTCCCTCTCCTTGGGGTGCGGCGCGATCCGGCGCGGCCTTTCCGTGCGAATGCCGGGACCGGGCCGCGGGTTCCGCCGGTTGCACAGAATGCCGAGGGCTGCCGCCGCCGCAAGTCCCTTCGTCATCTGCCGGCCGCCGCCGGCGGCGGGCTGCCGCCGCAGCCGGGTTGCGCCCGCCGGGGCTGGCCTTTTCGGGGCGTGCGCCTAGAGTTCGGCGTGACCGGATGGGGGTGCCATGAAGATATTGCTGGTCGAGGATGATGACCGGATCGCGACATTCGTGGCGGAAGGGCTGGCCCGGGAGGGCCATGCGGTGGAACAGCTCGGCGATGGCCGTGCCGCGCTGGCGCGGTGCCTGGAGGCCGAGCCCGATGTGGCGGTGGTCGACCGGATGCTGCCGGGGCTGGACGGACTGTCGCTGGTGCGCGCGCTGCGCGCGGCCGGGGCGGCCATGCCGGTGCTGGTGCTGACCGCGCTGGATCAGGTGGACCAGCGGGTCGAGGGGTTCCGCGCGGGGGCCGATGACTATCTCGGCAAGCCCTTCCATTTCGCCGAGCTCCTTGCCCGGGTCGAGGCGCTTGGCCGGCGCAAGGGCGGCGCGGCGCCGGAGACCGCCCTGAACGTGCATGACCTGACCCTGGATCTGGTGACGCATCGCGCGACCCGCGCCGGGCAGGACATTCCGCTGCATGCACGGGAATACCGGCTGCTGGAACTGATGATGCGGCAGGCGGGGCGGGTGGTGACGCGCTCCATGCTGCTCGACCGGGTCTGGAACATCAATTTCGAACCGGGAACGACGGTGGTGGAGACCCATGTGAGCCGCTTGCGGGCCAAGGTGGACAAGCCTTTCGACTGTGCGCTGATCCATACCGTGCGCAATTTCGGCTACGTGATGCATGGGCCGCGCTGAGCGGCTGCGCCGGGCCGGGGCGGGCCTGACCTCGGGGGCCGCCTTCCGCGGCGCGCTTTACGGGATCGCCGCCTTCTGCGCGGTGCTGCTGCTGTCGGGCGTGGCGGTGCTGATGGCGGCGCGTCACGCGGTGATGGCCGATATCCAGGCGGGGCTGGCCGCGCAGCTGGCCATCGTCCAGGAAATGGCCGCTGCCAATGATCCCGTGGCCTTCGAGGCCACCGTGACCGACCTGGCGCGCCGCTTCGCCGCCGCCAACATGGTGGTCGCGGTCTATCAGCAGGGGCGCGTGGTTGCGGCCAATGCCGCGCTTCCGGCCACCCCCGCGACCTGGCGGCTGGTCGATGACGTCACGACGATCCGTGGCGAGACGCTGGAACGGGTGCTGGTGCTCAGCGGGCGGGCCGGCGGGTACACGGTGGTGCTGGGGCGCGACCTGGCCGGGGTGCGGCGGGTCAGCCATGCCATCGCCGGGGTGCTGGCCGGGGTGGGCGCGGTGATGGTGGCCACGCTGATTGCCATCGGCTGGGGGCTCAGCGCCCGGTCGGAACGGGCGCTCGGCCGGATCGAGGCGGCGCTGGACCTGGTCTCGCGCGGCGAGTTCGGGGCCCGCGCCCCGGTGGCGGCGGCGCCCGATCAGATCGACCGCGTGGCGGCCAAGATCAACATCCATCTCGACCGGCTGGAGGTGCTGATGGCCGAGGCGGCGAATCGTGCGGCGGCGATAGCGCATGACCTGCGGACGCCGCTGGCGCGCGCCATGCTCAGCGCCGAACGGCTGCTGGCCGCGACGGATGGCGGCGCGGAAGAGACGGAGGCCGCGGCCCTGGTCGAGGAGCTGGACCGGCTGGCGCGCATCTTCGACGCGATCCTGCGCATCGCCCGCATCGAAGGGGCGCAGGACGCGCGTCCGGCCGAACCGGTGGACCTGGGCAGCATCCTGGCGGAGGTCGCCGATCTCTACGGTGCCGCGGCAGAGGCGGCGGGACAGAGGCTGTCGGCCGAAGGGCAGGCCGTCGTCGCGGGCGATGCGGTGCTCCTGACCCAGGCCGCGGCCAACTTGGCCGCGAATGCGGTGGCCCATGCGGGGCCGGGGGCGCGGATCCGCCTGCGGGCGGGCGCGCCGGGGCCGGAAGCCGGGGCCGTGCTGGTCTGCGAGGATGACGGCAGGGGCGTCCCGGCGGCACAGCGGGGGCGGGTGCTGGATCCGTTCGTGCGGCTCGACCTGGCTGCGGAAGGAACCGGGCTGGGCCTGACCTTCGTGCGCGCGGTCGCCGAGCGGCACGGCGCGCGGCTGGAACTGGCCGATGCGGATCCCGGCCTGCGGGTGACGATGGTCTTTCCGGCGCGCCTTACGGATTTGTAAACTTCGCCGCATTGGGCCGTAAGGGGGTCTGCCCATCTGGATTGCGTGACCAACGAAACCCATGGAGGACAAGATGGCACAGCGCATGACCCCCGGCCGCAGGCTCGCGATTCTTCTGGCGACCGCGGCGGCCCTGGCCTCTCCGGCCGCGACCGTCGCCGTTGCCGCCGAAAGCGGCCGCGCCGCCGAACAGGCGCAGCAGGCGGCGCCGGCCGCAACCGATCCGGGCTATGCGACGCAGGACGCGCTGCTCCGGGCGTCGCAGGAAGGGCTGGAGGTGCTCGGCAAGGTGCATCAGGCGCGCGCCGAATTGCAGGAGGGCCAGTCCGACACGGCGGGCACGCTGCTGGAGGAGGCCTCGGCCACGCTGGATGACGCGGGCAAGGATCTGCGGCAGATGATGGTGGCGGATACCGAAAGCGCCACGGATGACCCGGTTTTCGTCCCTGTCGACGTGCAGATCGGCTATGGCGAAAGCTTCGTGCCGGACGATGCCTCGAAACAGGCGCTGGACGAGGCGGGGGCGCAGTTGCGCGCCGACCAGCCCGGCGAGGCGCTGAAGACCATGCGGCTGGCGGAGCTGGACATGCAGGTCGTCGCCGCGATGATGCCGCTGCAGGAGACCCTGGGGCATATCTCGGATGCGCGCACGGCCATTTCCGGCGGCGATACCGCGCAGGCGCAGGCCTCGCTGGCGGCGCTGGAGGACGGGGTCGTCGTGCGCGGATGGGATATCGACGCCATTCCGCGCCAGGGCGACGGATCCGTCCAGCAATCCTCGGCCGCTTCCGCCCTGTCGCAACCCGCGCCGGGACCGGCGCGGGCGCCGGTCACCGCGGCGGAGTGACCTTGCCCCGGTCCGGTCCCGCGAAGAGACATCCGGGACCGGGCCGGTTCAAGCGCGGCGCCATGCGCGCTAGGATGCCTCCGGTGACCGGCAGCGGAAGGATCGGCCGACATGGACATTCCCAGGCGTGCGGGGCTTGCCGCGCTGGCCGCCCTGGCGGCGAACGGGCTTTACCTGCTGTTCTCGGCCGTGCTGGGCCTTCTCGTGGCCGCCCTCGTCGGGGCGGCTCTCGGCTATGCCCTGCGCGGCGGCGGGGGTGCGGGGATCGCGCAGGGCGGGGCGCGCCTTGCGCGACGGGCTCCGGCCCCCGCCGTCCCTACGCCGCCATCGGAATTCACCGCTGCGGTGGAAGAACTGCGCCGCCTCGCGCGGCGCTGCGAGCCCGAGGCGCGCGCGCCGTTGCTGCGCATCGCGCGCCATTTGTCGGTGCTGTCGCGGGCGGAGCTTCCCGACACGGAAACCCGGCGGGAACGCGAGATCGCGGAGGAGTTGCGTGCCGGGCTTTCCCTTTTGCGCCGCCGCGGGGGTACGGTCGCGCCGGAGGCGGTGGCGCCTTTGCTGGCGCTGGCCGAGACGCTGGAGCGGGCCTCGGCCGAGGCCCGAAGGACGCGCGAGCACGCCTTTGCCGGGCAGGTCCGCGCGCTGGTCTCGGACCTGCGCCCCGATTGAGGGACGCCGCGCGCCGGCGGCCGGGCGCCCTCAGCGGCAGACGCGCTGGGCCGTCGTGCCGAAGGTCCGGTAGCGGCGCCAGAAATCGGAATGCCTGTCATTGTCCGATTGCCGGATATCCTGCGCCATCTGCGGATCGCGGAAGAATTTCGCCGCCATGCGCTGATCCGACCGGGTCAGGGTCTGGTCGGCGACACGCTGGATGCAGGTGCATAGCGGCGCCGAGGCGGCGGTGCGTTCGGAGCGCAGGCAGGCCTTCTCGATGCGGGCGGCCATCGCCGTGGTTGCGGTCAGGACGAGGGTGGCGGCGATCAGGCCGCCGACGCCGACCGCGCGCGCGGTCGGAAGACGGGTCTTCGCGGGGGACATGCTCTGCCTCGGTTTTTTTGAGTCTTGTGCGGCAAGAGTAGGAAAATCGGCCTCCCCGGGCAAGGGGCCGCCGGAATGCCGGTCGGCATTGACGCAGGATTGACGCAGGGGCGTTTCCCTGCGGCGGGGTCGCGGCCGAGGATGGCGGGCGGGCCCGCGCTCCGCCGGGCGGTTGCCTGCCTGTCGCCCTGCCGGGGGTCGCAGGCAAGTTCTTGTTGGGTTGCAGCGGCTTGCCCGCGGGCGGCGGGCATCGGCGCGGGATCGGGCGGCGCTGCGCGGCGCGAAGGTCGCGCATAGCCATTGACGGCGCGCGGAAAGCCTGCAAATGCAGCCGCATGACCGAGCTTTCCCGCATCCGAAACTTCTCCATCGTAGCCCATATCGACCACGGCAAGTCCACGCTGGCCGATCGCCTGATCCAGTCCACCAACACGGTGTCGGAACGGGAGATGAAGGAACAGCTGCTTGATGCCATGGATATCGAGCGGGAACGCGGCATCACCATCAAGGCGAATACCGTCCGGATCGAGTATATCGCCGATGACGGCGAACTCTACGTGCTGAACCTGATCGACACGCCCGGCCATGTCGACTTCGCTTATGAGGTGTCGCGGTCGATGCGCGCGGTCGAGGGGTCGCTGCTGGTCGTGGACTCCACCCAGGGCGTCGAGGCGCAGACCCTGGCCAATGTCTATCAGGCCATCGAGGCGGATCACGAGATCGTCCCGGTGCTGAACAAGATCGACCTGCCCGCTGCCGATTGCGAGCGCGTTGCCGAGCAGATCGAGGACGTGATCGGCATCGACGCCTCCGATGCGCTGCGCGTCTCGGCCAAGTCGGGGATCGGCATCAAGGAGACGCTGGAGGCGATCGTCACCCGGCTGCCCGCGCCCGGCGGCGATGCGGCAGCGCCGCTGAAGGCGATGCTGGTGGACAGCTGGTACGACGCGTATCTGGGCGTGGTGGTCCTGATCCGGGTCATGGACGGCGTCATCCGCAAGGGCGATCGCATCGTCATGATGGGCACCGGCGGCAAGTATCCGGTCGAACGTCTCGGCGTGTTCCGTCCCGCGATGCAGAATGTCGACGAGCTGGGCCCGGGCGAGATCGGGTTCTTCACCGCCTCGATCAAGCAGGTCCGCGACACCCGGGTCGGCGACACGATCACCCATGAGAAGAAGGGCGCGGACAAGCCGCTGCCCGGCTTCAAGCCGTCGGTGCCGGTGGTGTTCTGCGGCCTCTTCCCGGTCGACTCGGCCGAGTTCGAGGACCTGCGCAGCGCGATCGAGAAACTGGCGCTGAACGACGCCTCCTTCTCCTACGAGATGGAAACCTCCGCCGCGCTCGGCTTCGGCTTCCGCTGCGGCTTCCTGGGGCTGCTGCACCTGGAGGTGATCCGCGACCGGCTGGAACGCGAATATGACATCGAGCTGATCACCACCGCGCCGTCGGTGGTCTATCACCTGTTCATGAAGGACGGCTCGCAGACCGAGTTGCACAATCCCGCGGACATGCCCGATCCCAGCATCGTCAGCCATGTCGAGGAGCCGCGCATCAAGGCGACGATCATGGTGCCCGACGAATACCTGGGCGACGTGCTGAAACTCTGCCAGGACCGCCGCGGCATCCAGCTGGACCTGACCTATGCCGGGTCCCGCGCGATGGTGGTGTACGACCTTCCGCTGAACGAGGTCGTGTTCGACTTCTACGACCGGCTGAAATCGGTGACCAAGGGCTATGCCTCCTTCGACTACCAGATGGAGGGCTATCGCGAGGACAACCTCGTCAAGATGCAGATCCTCGTCAATGACGAGCCGGTCGACGCGCTCTCGATGATGGTCCATCGCGACCGGGCGGAGATGCGGGGCCGGGCGATGTGCGAGAAGCTCAAGGACCTGATCCCGCGGCACATGTTCAAGATCCCGATCCAGGCGGCGATCGGCGGCAAGGTCATCGCCCGCGAGACCCTGTCGGCGATGCGCAAGGACGTGACGGCCAAGTGCTATGGCGGCGACGCCACGCGGAAGAAGAAGCTCCTGGAGAAGCAGAAGGCCGGCAAGAAGAAGATGCGCCAGTTCGGCAAGGTGGAGATCCCGCAGGAAGCCTTCATCTCGGCGCTGAAGATGGACGAGTAGGGCCCGCAGCGGCCCGCCCCGGAAAAGGCGCCCCCGGCGGGGCGCCTTTCGCGTTTCAGATCGCCGCCAGAAGGCCTTCGCCGGCCGAGATCTCGCAGGTGCCGGGGCTTTCCTCGAGGTGCAGCGTCGTGACGACCCCGTCCTCGACCAGCATGGCGTAGCGCTTGGACCGGCCGATCAGCCCGGCGGGGGGCGCGGTGAAATCCAGCCCGAGCGCCCTGGTGAAGCTGCCATCTGCATCGCCCAGCATGGTGATCCCGGCCGCGGTCGCGCCGGTTGCCTCGCCCCAGGCCTTCATCACGAAGGGGTCGTTGACCGAGACGCAGACGATCTCGTCCACGCCTTTTTCCGCGAACCCGTCCTTGGTGCGGATGAAGGAGGGCACATGCGCCGAGCTGCAGGTCGGGGTATAGGCGCCGGGCACGGCGAAGATCACCAGCTTGCGGCCCTTGGTCAGCGCGCCGATCTCCACGGCTTCGGGGCCGGCCTCGCCCATTTTCACGAGCGTGCCCTCGGGCAGGGCCTGTCCGGGTTCGATGGTCATGGTCGCGCATCCTTCTCATGTTTGCGTCCGTTCCGCGGACCGTTATAGGGGCTCGCAGCGCCCGCGCCAGAGTCCACCGCGGGTGCGCGACGAAAGGTGAACCATGCGCATCATTGCCGGAGCCTGGCGCGGCCGCGCCCTGACCCCCGTCGGAAAGGGCGACCCGTCCCATCAGCTGCGCCCGACCACCGACCGGGTGCGCGAAAGCCTGTTCAACGTGATCGCGGGCGGCCGTTTCGGCGACCCGGTCGAGGGGGCGCGGGTGCTGGACCTGTTCGCGGGAACCGGCGCGCTGGGGCTGGAGGCGCTCAGCCGCGGCGCGACGTCGGCGGTCTTCGTGGAAAGCGGCCGGGTCGGGCAGAGGCTGATCCGCGCCAACCTGGCGCTGCTGGGCGCCCGGGGAAGGCTGATCGCGCGGGATGCCACGCGGCTGGGCCCGGCGGAGCCGGGCGAGGCGGCGGATCTGGTCTTCCTCGACCCGCCCTATGGCCGCGATCTGGGCGCCCGTGCACTGGCCGCGGCGCAGGCGGGCGGATGGATCGCCCCGGGCGCCCTGGTGGTGTGGGAGGAAAGCACCCCGCAAGCCGCCCCGCCGGGATTCGAGCTTCTGGAACAGCGCCGCTACGGCGACACGCATGCCAGTTTCCTGCGCGCGCCGGAGGCGGACAGCCCCGCGGAACCGGAACGGGGCTGACTCGCCGCCAAGGTCGTATTAAGGTTTTATTAACCTTTTCCCCGCCAGATCCGCGGGGGAGGGGCGTGCCGCGCCGCCCCGGTCCGGCCTGTCCGAGGAGCCTGCCGATGCGATATCCAGCCTGCCTGACCGCCGCCTTCCTGGCGATGGGAACCCCCGCCGCCGCCGTGGTCGTCAATGAAGGCTTCGCCGGAACCGGCGCATCGGGCGCCGTCGCGCTCTCGGCCTGGCTCGGGGCTGCCCCGGATTTCGACGCCGTGGCACGGTTGCGCACCGATGCCGGGGGGACCTGTTCGGGCGTGCTGATCGCGCCGGACGCGGTGCTGACCGCGCGCCATTGCGCCGACGCCGCCGCCACGGAAACCTGGAGCGCCGGGTTCATGAGCGGCGGCACGACCACCGGCTATCGCGTCAGCGCCGCCGCCAGCCTCAGCCCCGCCCCGGATGCCGGCCGGGCCTATTTCGACGGCAGCGACCTGACCGTCTTCACCCTGGACGGGCCGGTGGCGGGGATCGACCCGCTGCAGGTCTATTCCGGACCCTATCTGATCGAAAGCTTCGCCATGGTGGGCTGGGGGCTCTACGGCACCGGAACGACCGGTGCGGTCCAGGGGCCGTCGGCGGATCATCGCGGCTTTGCCGTCAACACGCTGGAGGCCTATCTGGCGGATCGCGACGGGGAAGTGTCGCTGCTGCTGGCGGATTTCGACAATGCGGCGGGGACCGAGAACAGCCTGGTCGATCATGTCGGCGTGCCCAGCGATGCGGCGGCGCTGGATTACGAGGGGCTGATCGCCCCGGGCGACAGCGGCGGCCCCATGCTGCTGCTGCGCGACGGGCGCTGGGTCGTGGGAGGGATCACCACGGGCATCCTGGGCTATGACGAGGCCGCCGACAGCGATTACGGCGATGTCGGCGTCTGGACGGCCATCAGCTCGGCCGCGGCGCGCGAGCTGGTCGCAAGCGCGGGGGGCGTGTTCCACGGCGCCATCGTGCCGCTGCCCGTCCCGGCCGCCCTCCTGGGAAGCGCGCTGGCCGGGCTCGCGCTGCTGCGGCGACGCCGCCGCGCGGGCTAGGCTCAGCCCGCGCTGGTGTGGAACCGGCCTGCGGGCGACAGGGTGAAGATCTCGCAGCCATCGGCGGTGACGCCGATCGAATGCTCGAACTGCGCCGAAAGCGACCGGTCGCGGGTCACGGCAGTCCAGTCATCGGGCAGGATCTTGGTCTCCGGGCGGCCCAGATTCACCATCGGCTCGATGGTGAAGAACATCCCTTCCTCCAGCACCGGGCCCGATCCGGGGCGACCGTAATGCAGGACATTGGGCGGGGCGTGGAAGACCCGGCCGAGGCCATGGCCGCAGAAATCCCGCACGACGCTCATGCGGTGGCTTTCCACGAAGCTCTGGATCGCGTGCCCGATATCGCCGAAGGTCGCGCCGGGGCGGACCGCCTCGATCCCCTTCATCAGGGAATCATGCGTGACCTGGATGAGCCGCTCGGCCTTGCGGGGCAGCTTGCCGGCGACATACATCCGGCTGGTATCGCCGAACCAGCCATCGACGATCACGGTGACGTCGATATTGAGGATGTCGCCATCCTTCAGGACCTTCGGCCCCGGGATCCCGTGACAGACCACGTGATTGACCGAGATGCAGCTGGCATGCTGATAGCCCTTGTAGCCGATCGTCGCCGACACGCCTTCGGAGCGGTCGATATGGTCGGTGATCGCCTGGTCGATATCGGCGGTGGTGGCGCCGGGGACGATCAGGGGCGCGACCTCGTCGAGGATTTCCGCGGCCAGACGGCCCGCGCGGTGCATCCCGGCGAAATCTGCAGCTTCGTGTATTCTGATGCCTTCGCGGGTCAGACGCCCGCGGCCCTGTCCTTCCAAGAACCCAGCTCCTTCTGTCTCGGGACACAGTGATAGAGCAAAGCGGGCACGGGGGCCAGAGGACGAATCATCACGCTTTCGCGCCGCGGGCGCCTCAGCGGCGCAGTGCGGCGAAAGCGGCCGAGGCGGCCCAGCCCGCCGCGATGGCGATGATCAGCGACAGCGCGCCGTAGACCAGCGGCTGTTCATGGGCCAGCGAGAAGGTCCAGCGTTCCAGCCCGACCTTGTGCACGTAGATGACCGTCTCGTAGCTATCGACCACCTGCCCCCCGCGCGTCAGGAAGATGCGGGTCTTGTAATTGCCGACCGTCAGGTTGGCCGGCATGCGGATCGAGGTCCGGAACAGCGTTTCCTGGTCCAGCGCCACGGCGCCTTCGCGCACGAGATAGCTGCCTTCGCCCTGGCGCAGCCGCTTCAGCGCGGCGAGGTAGGAGGGGGCGTCCTGCGCTTCCTCGGCGGCGCCGATCGTCCGCACCGCGCGGTCCAGCGAGACGCGGTGGCGCAGATCCTCGGTCTGGCTCAGCGCGACGGAGAGCGGCCGCGTGGTGGCCACGGCATAGAAACTGGGCGCGACATCGATCTCCACGGCGCCGCTGTTGATCCAGATGCCGAAGCGGCGCGCCTTCTTGCGCACGGTCACCGTCTCGGTGGGGCCCTGAACGGCGATCACCACGTCCAGCGGCAGGTCCGTGGGCGGCGGGGCCTCGCGCTTGACGGCGCCGAAGATCAGGATGCTGGATCCGTCGAAGGTCGCGGTGATCGCCACCTCGTCCTGGCTGAGGCCCAGCACCACCTCCTCGGCCTGGGCGGTCCAGGGCAGGATCAGCAGCAGGAGAAGGGCGGCAAGCCGTCTCAATGCGCGACCCTCTCGGCGATGGAATAAAGTTCCGCCGGGGTCAGCAGGAGGTCCAGCGCGATCTTGGCGCAGACCACCAGGACCATGCCCGCCAGAAGGATGCGCAGCTGCTCGGCCTTCAGCCGCACGGCGATGACCGATCCGATCTGCGCGCCGATCACCCCGCCGATCAGCAGGAGCACCGCCAGCACCGCATCCACGGTATAGTTTGTGGTGGCATGCATGATCGTGGTGAAGGCGGCGACGAAGATGATCTGGAACAGCGAGGTGCCGACCACGACCTTGGTGGGCATGTGCAGCAGGTAGATCATCGCGGGGACCATGATGAAGCCGCCGCCCACCCCCATCACCGCCGACAGCACGCCGACGAAGGCCCCCACCAGCACGACCGGGATCGCCGAGATATAGAGGCCCGAGGTGCGGAATTTCATCTTCAGCGGCCAGGTATGGACCCAGCCCTTCTGGGACCGCTTGCGCGGCACGTAATCCTTGCGGCGCGACCGGCGGATGGCATTGAGGCTCTCGATGAACATCAGCAGACCGATGACGCCCAGAAACAGCACGTAGCAGAGCTGCACCATCAGATCGACCTGGCCCATCTCGGTCAGGATCTCGAAGATCTTCACCCCGATCGCCGCGCCGACCATGCCCCCTGCCAGCAGCACGGTGCCCATTTTCAGATCGACGGTCTTGCGCTTGAAATGCGCCAGCACGCCGGAAAAGGACGAGGCGACGATCTGGTTGGCCTGGGTGCCCACGGCGACGGCCGGGGGGATGCCGATGAAGAACAGAAGCGGCGTCAGCAGGAAGCCCCCGCCGACGCCGAACATGCCCGACAGGATGCCGACGATCCCGCCCAGCCCCAGAAGGAGGAAGGCGTTCACCGAGACTTCCGCGATCGGAAGGTAGATCGTCATGCGAGGCCTCCCCGGGGCGTCAGCGTTCCTTCACATAGGGCGTGCCGCCCGCGCGCGGCGGGATGGCCTTGCCGACGAACCCCGCCAGGATCACCACGGTCAGGATGTAGGGCAGGGCCTGCATGAACTGCACCGGCAGGGCGATGCCCGCGATCTCGATCGACTGGAACCGGTTGCCGAGCGCGTCGAGCAGGCCGAACAGAAGGCAGGCGCCGAGCGCCGACCAGGGCCGCCACTTGGCGAAGATCAGCGCCGCCAGCGCGATGAAGCCGCGCCCCGCGCTCATGTCCTTGACGAAGCCCGCCGCCAGCCCGGTGGACAGGTAGGACCCGGCAAAGCCGCACAGAAGCCCGCAGATCATCACTGCGGCATAGCGCAGCCCGGTGACCGACACGCCCGCCGTATCGACCGCGCCCGGGTTCTCGCCCACCGCGCGCAGCCGCAGCCCGAAGCGGGTGCGGAACAGCACGTACCAGGTGGCCGGAACCGCGAGGAAGCCGAGATAGACCAGGATCGTATGTCCCGAGAGCAGGTCGCCATAGACGGGGCCCAGGACCGGCACGCCCGACAGGGCCTCGGCGAAGGGCAGGGTGATCGGCTGGAACCGGGCGCCGCCCTCCAGCTGCGGGGTGCGCCCGCCCTGGGCGAACCAGTCCTGCGCGATCAGCACGGTCAGGCCGGTGGCGAGGAAGTTGATCGCCACGCCGGAAATCAGCTGGTTGCCGCGGAAGGTGATCGAGGCCAGCCCGTGGATCGCCGAAAGCACCATCGAGGCCGCGCAGCCCGCCATCAGCCCCAGCCAGACATTGCCGGTCAGCGCCGCGGCGGCGGCCGAGAAGAAGGCCGCGATCAGCATCTTGCCTTCCAGCCCGATATCGAAGACCCCGGCGCGTTCCGAGAAGAGCCCGGCCAGGCAGGCGAAGAGCAGCGGCGTCGCCAGGCGCAGCGTGGAATCGAGGATCAGCAGGACGGTGTTCAGATCCATCAGGCGGCTCCCTTGCGGAGGCTGGCGAAGACCCGCTCCAGCGGCGTGCGGACCATCCCGTCCAGCGCCCCGGTGAACAGAATCACCAGCGCCTGGATGACCAGGATCATCTCGCGGCTGATCGCCGGGATCTCGAATTCAAGCTCGATCCCGCCCTGGTAGAGCGCGCCGAACAGGATCGCGGCCAGCAGCACGCCGACCGGGTGGTTGCGCCCCATCAGCGCCACGGCGATGCCGACGAAGCCCGCGCCCTGCACCGCGTCGAGCGTCAGGCGTTCGGCCTCGCCCATCACCGCGTTGATCCCCATCAGCCCCGCCAGCGCGCCCGAGATCAGCATCGTGACCATGATGATCCTCACCGGGCTGATCCCGGCATAGACGGCCGCCGGTTCGGATTTGCCGAAGGCGCGAATCTCGTATCCCAGCCGGGTGCGCCAGATCAGTATCCAGACCCCCCAGCAGGCCGCCAGCGCCACCAGGAAGGCGACGTTCAGCGGCGCGAAGCGGTTGAACGGGATGCCGAAGAGCCCCAGCACGTCATAGGCGGTCGGCAGGTGCGACCCCTCGGGGAAGCCCGCGCTTTCCGGCGCCATGCCCGGCGCCTTGAGGATGTTGACCAGCAGGTAGACCATCAGCGCCGAGGCGATGAAGTTGAACATGATCGTGGTGATGACGATATGGCTGCCGCGCCGGGCGTTCAGCCAGGCCGGGATCGCCGCCCAGGCCGCCCCGAAGACGGCGCCGCCGATGATGGCGGCCGGCAGGGCCATCCACCAGAAGGGCCAGTCGACCGCCAGGCAGACCAGCGCCACGCCCAGCCCCCCCAGCGCCGCCTGTCCCTCGCCGCCGATATTGAACAGCGAGGCGTGGTAGGCGACCGCGACGGCCAGGCCGGTGAAGATGAAATTGGTGGCGAAGAACAGCGTATAGCCCCAGCCGCGGGTCGATCCCATGGCGCCGTTGACCATGACCTTCAGCGCCTGCAGGGGGTTTTCCCCGATATAGAGGATGACGAGGCCGGAGACGAGGAAGGCCAGCGCCAGGTTGATCAGCGGGAGCAGGACCACGTCGGCCCATGCGGGAAGCTTCTGCATCAGGCGGCGCGTCCTTCCATCCCGGCCATCATCAGGCCCAGTTCGGTCTCGTCGGTCTGTCCCGGCAGGCGCTCGCCCATGATGCGCCCGTCGAACATCACCGCGATGCGGTCCGACAGGGACAGGATCTCGTCCAGCTCGACCGAGACCAGCAGGATCGCCTTGCCCGCGTCGCGCAGCTCGACGATGCGCTGATGGATGAACTCGATCGCGCCGATATCCACGCCGCGGGTCGGCTGGCCGATCAGCAGCAGGTCGGGATCGGCCTCGATCTCGCGGGCCAGCACGATCTTCTGCTGGTTGCCGCCCGAGAAGTTCTTGGCCGCCAGGTTCGGGTCATGCGGACGCACGTCGAACCGGGCCATCTTGGCATCCGTGTCCTCGCGCAGCGCGCGGTTGTCCATCATCAGCCCCTGGCAGTATTTCGGCAGGTCCTGGTAGCCGAAGCCGGTATTTTCCCAGGCCTTGAAATCCAGGATCAGCCCCAGCCGGTGACGGTCCTCGGGCACATGGGTGATGCCCGCGCGGCGCCGCGCGCGCGCATCCGATCCCGGGCCCGAGAGGCTCAGCGCCGCATCGTTCAGCGTGACCGCGCCGGTGGCGGCGCGGATGCCGCCCAGCACGTCCAGCAGGTCCGACTGGCCGTTCCCCGCGACGCCCGCGATCCCCAGGATCTCGCCCGCGCGCACCGTCAGGTCGATGCCGCGCAGCCGCTCCACCCCCTGGCCGTCGGTGACGCGCAGGTCCTTGACCTCCAGCACCGTCTTGCCGGGCCGGGCCGGGGCCTTGTCGACGCGCAGAAGGACCTTGCGGCCGACCATGCGCTCGGCCAGGTCCTGCGGGCTGGTCTCGGCGGTCTTCACGGTGTCGGTCATCTCGCCGCGGCGCATGACGCTGACCGTGTCGGTGATCTCCATGATCTCGCGCAGCTTGTGGGTGATCAGGATGATCGTCTTTCCCTCGGCCTTCAGTCCCCGCAGGATGCGGAACAGGTGGTCCGCCTCGGCGGGGGTCAGAACGCCCGTGGGTTCGTCGAGGATCAGGATGTTCGCCTCGCGGTAGAGCGCCTTGAGGATCTCCACCCGCTGCTGGTGGCCGACGCTGAGATCCTCGATCTTGGCATCCGGGTCCACGTTCATCTCGTAATCGCGCGCCAGATCCGTCAGGTGCTTGCGCGCCCGCGCCAGGGTCGGGCGCAGGAAGGACCCGTCCTCGGCGCCCAGCACGACGTTTTCCAGCACGGAGAAGTTCTCCACCAGCTTGAAATGCTGGAACACCATGCCGATGCCGGCCTTGATCGCCGCCTGGCTGTCGGGGATCTGGGTTTCGCGGCCGCCGATCAGGATCTCGCCGCTATCGGCCTTGTAGAACCCGTAGAGGATCGACATCAGCGTTGATTTCCCGGCGCCGTTCTCGCCGATGATGCCGTGGATCGTGCCCGGCATGACCTTCAGGGATATGTCCTTGTTGGCCTGGACCGGGCCGAAGGACTTGCAGATGCGGCGCAGCTCGATCGCGGGGGGCGGGGTCATGCGCGCGTCGCCCCCGCCCGCCGGGCGGCAGGCGCAGCCGTGGCTGCGGGAAGGGGCGGCAGGAAGGGAAGGGCAGCCATTCTGGGTCTCGCTCGGGTCGTGTGGCCCGGCGCGCGGTCTGGGCGCGCGCCGGGCGGGATCTGCTGGGCCGGGATCAGAGCGCCGGGCAGGCGCCGTCGGTGGAATAGTCGTGCACCTCGATCTCGCCCTCGATGATCTTCTGCTTGGTCGCCTCGACCGTGGCCTTCATCTCCGCCGAGATCAGCTCCTCGTTATACTCGTCCAGCGCCCAGTCGACGCCCTGGTTGGCCAGGCCCATCACCTGGATGCCGGGGGTGAAGCTGTCGGTCTCGCCTTCCTCGAAGATCTGGAAGACGGCATTGTCGACGCGTTTCAGCATCGAGGTCAGCACCGAGCCGGGATGCAGGTAGTTCTGGTTGCTGTCGACGCCGATCGAATAGACGCCCTCGTCGGCAGCCGCCTGCAGCACGCCGACGCCCGATCCGCCGGCCGCCGAATAGATCACGTCCGATCCCTGGGCGATCTGCGCGCGGGTCAGTTCGGCACCCTTGACCGGGTCGTTCCAGGCGGCGGGGGTGGTGCCGATCATGTTGACGATCACCTGCGCCTCGGGATTGACCGCCTTGACGCCCTGGGCATAGCCGCAGGCGAATTTCGAGATCAGGGGCACGTCCATGCCGCCGACGAAGCTGACCGTGCCGGTCTTGCTGGCCATCGCCGCCAGCACGCCGACGAGGAAGCTGCCCTGGTGTTCCTCGAAGACCACGGATTTCACGTTCGGCTGGTCGACCACGCCGTCGATGATGGCGAAATTCACCTCCGGGTAGTCGGGGGCGATCTTGTCGAGGGTGGAGATGTTCATGAAGCCGATGGTGATGACCGGGTTGGCGCCGCTCTCGGCCATGCGCCGCATCGACTGTTCGCGCTGCGCCTCGGACTGAAGCTCGGTCTCCTTGTAGGCGCCGCCCTTCTCGGAAATGTAGCGCTGCGCGCCGGTATAGGCGCTTTCGTTGAAGGACTTGTCGAATTTCCCGCCCAGGTCGATGATCAGGCCCGGCTCCGCCAGGGCGGCGCCCGCGGTCACGGCCAGGGCGGCCGCAGCGCCGAGCAGAGTGTTCATCATGGTCATTGGTCTTCCCCTCGTTGGACAGGTGCCGCGCGATCCGCTTGCGCCGCGGGCCTTTGCACCCGGTTCGAGCCGATAGAGCCGCAGCCCCGGCGCAGGGTCAACCGTTTTCGCGGCGATGCGGCAGGCTGGCGGGGCGCGCAAATGGGCATCTGCCCTATTTCCCGGCAGGCCCGGCAGCGGGCAGATCCCGGCTCAGCACCAGCGCATCGACGGGCCGTCCCGCCGGGTCGCGGTAATAGCCGCGGCGGCGCCCTGCCATGCCATAGCCCGCGCCCAGATACAGCGCTTCCGCGGCCGCGTTGTCCGCGGCGACTTCCAGGAAGGCGCGCTCGGCCCCGCGGTCGCGGGCGGCGGTTTCGAAGGCGGCCAGAAGGCGGCGGCCCAGCCCCTGCCTGCGGCAGGCGGGATCGACGGCGATGGTCAGCAGCTCCGCCTCTCCGGCGATGGCGCGGCCCAGGGCGAAGCCGCCCGGCAGGAGGGCGGCGAAGCAGCCGGGCCCGTCAAGCAGGGCGGCGATCTCGGCTTCGTTCCAGGGGCGGGGCGTGGTGAAGCTGGCCGCATGCAGCGCGGCCATCTCCGCCGGGGTCATTCCAGGATGACCGGGGCCGGGTCGCGCGGCGGTGCCGCATCGGCGGGGCGGATGTAAAGCGGCGCGGGGCGTTGCGGTGCCCGGTCCAGCCGTCCCGCCGCAACGCGGGCGATGGCCTCGGCCAGCGGCAGGGCGGCGGCGCGGGCATCGGGCCCCTCGCCGATCCGGGGCAGCGCGGCGGGCAGTTCCGCAGGATCGGCAACCATCGCGGGCTCGGCCAGCAGACCGGTGCCGAAGCCCTGGACATAGACGGCGCCGCGGCGCGCATCCAGCACGGCCAAGGCGGGGCGGGGCCCGCCTTCCGCCATCGCCTCCAGCACCGAGACGCCGATCGCCGGAATGCCCAGCGACAGCGACAGGCCGCGCGCGGCGGCGACCGACAGGCGGATGCCGGTGAAATTGCCCGGGCCGGTGCCGACCGCGATGGCGTCGAGACCGTCCAGGGCCAGCCCGGCATCTTCCAGTGTTTCCGCGATCAGCGGCATCAGCCGTTCGGCCTGGCCCTTCGCCATCTCCTCGCGGCGGGCGGACAGCACAAGGCCGTCCCGGAGGACGGCCGCGGCGCAATGCGCGCCGGATGTGTCGAAGGCAAGAAGCGTCGCCAAGGTCAGAGCGCGACCGGGCGGACTTCGATCACCTCGGGGATGTAATGGCGCAGCAGGTTCTCGATCCCCATCTTCAGCGTCAGCGTCGAGGAGGGGCAGCCGGCGCAGGCCCCCTGCATATGCAGGTAGACGATGCCCTTGTCGAAGCCGTGGAAGGTGATGTCGCCGCCATCCTGGGCCACGGCCGGACGCACGCGGGTGTCCAGCAGGTCCTTGATCTGGCCGACGATCTCGCCATCGGGCCCGTCATGTTCGGCATGGCCTGCCGGAGCGGGCTCGCCTTCCATCACCGGCGCGCCGGACTGGAAATGCTCCATCACCGCGCCGAGGATGGCGGGTTTCAGGTGGTCCCATTCGACGGCATCGGCCTTGGTCACGGTCACGAAATCGTGGCCGAAGAACACCGCGGTCACGCCCTCCACCGCGAAGATGCGCGCGGCGAGGGGCGAGGCGGCCGCGGCCTCGGCTGCGGGGAAATCGGCGGTCCCGGCCTGAAGCACGGTCTCGCCGGGCAGGAATTTCAGGGTCGCCGGATTCGGCGTGGATTCGGTCTGGATGAACATCGGCGCCTCCGTTTCGTCGCATATGAGCGGCGCGGGGCACGGAGTCAAGGTTTGGAACGATTCCAAACTGGCCGCGCCGCGCCATGGGCGCAAAGCCGCGCGCCCCGGGCCGGTCCTGCCCGGCCGCCTTCGGGGCGCCCGGGCGGAGCGCCGCCTCAGGTGATGTGTTCCAGCTGTTCCTTGGACAGGTTGCCGGGCACGACGGTGACGGGCACGCGCAGCTGCGGCATGGACTTGATCAGCTGCGTCACCAGGGGCCCGGGCCCCCCGGATTCGGTGGAGGCGCCCAGCACCACGACCCCGATCTCGGTATCCTCGGCGATCTGGGCCAGCACCTCGTGATAGGGTTCGCCCTCGCGGATCACCAGTTCGGGATCGATCCCCTGGCGGTCGCGCATCCACTTGGCGAAGACCTCGAAATGGGCGGTGATGCGTTCGCGGGCCTCGCCGCGCATGATGTCGCTCACCCCGATCCAGTGGTTGAACTCCTCGGGCGGAATGACCGACAGGATCGCCACCGCGCCGCCGGAATGCGCGGCGCGCATCGCGGCGAAGCGCATCGCGTTGAGGCATTCGCGGCTGTCATCCAGCACGACCAGAAACTTGCGCATCCCATTCCTCCGGCCCGGATCCTTCGCGGCACCTTGGGCAAGGGGGCCGCCTTTGGCAAGCCTTCCCCCGGCGATCAGCCCGCGGCGTCGCTGCGCGCCCAGGCCCAGTACAGATCCAGCGCCTGGCGCGTCACCGGGCCGTGGGGATAGCGCGTGCCGTCGAATTCCGTGACCGGCGTGACCTTGTTGAGATTGCCCGACAGGAACACCTCGTCGGCGGCATGGACATCCGCGAAGCTCATCACCGTCTCGTGCACGCTGACGCCCGCGGCCCGCAGGTTGGCAATGTGGCGCGCGCGGGTGATGCCCGCCAGGAAGGTGCCGTTGGCGATGGGGGTGAAGACCGCGCCATCCTTCACGATGAAGACATTCGCCGTCGCCGTCTCGGCCACGTTCCCGGCCATGTCCGCGACCAGCGCATTGTCGAACCCCTTGGACCGCGCCTCGGCCAGCATCCTTCCGTTGTTGGGATAGAGGCAGCCCGCCTTGGCATTGCAGACCGCGACTTCCAGCGTCGGGCGGCGGAACCGCGTGGTGGTCAGGCGCTGCGCCGCCTCGGGCGGGGCCATGGGCACGGTTTCCAGGCAGATGGCGAACCCGGCCGACCCGTCGGGCTGGACCGCGGTCTCGTTGCCGTCGATGCCCCAGTACATCGGCCGGATATAGATGGCCGATCCCTCGGGGAACAGCGCGCAGCCTTCCAGCGCGAGGCGGGCGATCTCCTCGGCCGCATGGGTCGGCTCCAGCAGCAGCGCCCGCGCCGAGCGGTTCACGCGCTCGCAATGGGCCAGGAGGTCGGGGGCCATCCCGTCGACGAACCGGGCCCCGTCGAAGACGGTGGAGGCCAGCCAGGCGCCGTGATCGGCCGCCCGCATGACCGCGACATCGCCTTCGTGCCAGGTGCCGTTGAAATAGGTGCGGATCTCGGTGCTGATCGCCATGGGGGACTCCTGCCTCTGTCGCAGGTACCCATGGGCGAGCCGGGGCCGGGATGCAAGCCGGCCCGGCCGGGACGGGATCAGTCCTCGTCTTCGGCGGTGGCGGCCCCGGCCGTGCCGCCGACCACGGCGCCCACGGGACCGGCAACGACGGCCCCGGCCGTCCCGCCGGTGGCGGCGCGGGTCGTGGCGCTCTCGCCGCAGGCGGCGAGCACGAGAAGCAGCGGAAGGGCGGCGGCGAGAGACAGGCGGGACATGGCGGATCCTCCTCCGTGGTGACATGTGCACCGGGAACGCCGGATCCGCATCCGGGTTCCGCCCGGGCCCCGCCCCGCGCGGAAAGCCGCCGCCCGGTTGCGGGGCGGCGGCGGAATCGTGTCAGCCGACCATGCCGACGATGTCATAGGCGCGTTTGAGGATCGGCTGCGCGACCTCGCGGGCGCGGGCAGAGCCTGCCGCCAGGATGCGGTCGATCTCGGCAGGGTCCTGCATCAGCCGCGCCATCTCGGTGGAAATCGGCGACAGCCGGGCCACGGCCAGCTCTGCCAGCTTCGGCTTGAATTCCGAGAATTGCAGCCCGCCCATTTCCGCCAGGACCGCGGCGGGCGTGACATCCGCCAGCGCGGCGTAGATGTTGACGAGGTTCTTCGCCTCGGCGCGCCCGTCCAGCCCGCCGGGCTCGGAGGGCAGGGCCTCGGGATCGGTCTTGGCCTTGCGGATCTTCTGGGCGATGGCATCGGCATCGTCGGTCAGGTTGATCCGGCTCATGTCCGAAGGGTCGGATTTCGACATCTTCTTGGTGCCGTCGCGCAGGGACATCACGCGGGTCGCCGAACCCTCGATCACCGGTTCGGGGATCGGGAAGAAATCGGTGCCGTAATCCGTGTTGAACTTGATCGCGGTGTCGCGGGCCAGCTCGACATGCTGCTTCTGGTCCTCGCCCACGGGCACATGGGTCGCGTGATAGACCAGGATGTCGGCGGACATCAGGTTGGGATAGACGAAAAGCCCGGTCGAGGCGCTGTCGCGGTTCTTGCCGGACTTGTCCTTGAACTGGGTCATCCGGTTCAGCCAGCCCATCCGCGCCACGCAGTTGAAGATCCAGGCCAGCTGGGTGTGCTCGGGCACGCCGGACTGGTTGAACAGGATCGACTTCGACGGGTCGACGCCGGTGGCGATGAAGCCCGCGGCCAGCATCCGCGTCGCCTCGCGCAGCTTCTCGGGCTCCTGCCAGACGGTGATCGCGTGGAGGTCGACGATGCAGTAGATCGTCTCGTAATCCTCTTCCTGCATCTCCCCGAAGCGCTTCAGCGCGCCGAGATAGTTGCCGAGGGTGAGATGTCCCGAGGGCTGGATGCCGGAGAAAACGCGCGGGGTGAAGCCGGCGCTACCTGCAGGGCCTTCGGATGACGTTTGGACCGCATCCATGGGATTTGCCTCCTTTGGGCATGGAATGTTAGGCCCGGCTCGCTTATCCGTGCCCCCGTCCTTGGTCAATCTGTCCCGGAGCCTGACGATGTCCCTGCGCCCGCAATCGCGTCCGCCCGCCGCCGTGAACCCGCTGCCTGCCTCGGTGCTGGGGCTGGCCGTGGTGATCTTCGGCATCGAATGCCTGTTCGAGCTGGCCGATCGCGGCATCATCGGCGGCACGGGCGGAATGGGGCTGCGGCTGGGCGCGCTGGAACATTTCGCCTTCTACGGGCAGGCGCTGGACTGGATGCTGACCAACCAGCGGTTCCCGCCGGAGCTGCTGGCGCGGCTGGTCACCTATCCGCTCTTGCATGTCGGTTTCGTGCAGGCGGTGATGGCCTGCGTCTTCATCCTGGCGATCGGCAAGATGGTGGGCGAGGCCTTCGGCAATGTCGCGGTTCTGGCGATCTTCTTCGGCGCCTCGGTCGGCGGGGCGCTGGCCTACGGGCTGATCCTCGACGCGACCTATCCGCTGATCGGCGCCTTTCCCGGGGTCTACGGCCTGATCGGCGGTTTCACCTTCATGCAATGGGTGCGCCAGAAGGCGGTGGGCGAAAGCCAGATGCGCGCCTTCCAGCTGATCGGGCTGCTGCTGGCGATCCAGCTGATCTTCGGCGCGCTTTTCGGGGCGGGCCAGGAATGGGTGGCGGATATCGCGGGCTTCGTCTGCGGCTTCGGCCTGTCCTTCCTGTTCGTGCCGGGCGGCTGGGCGCGGCTGAGGGACAGGCTGCGCAGCCGCTGAGGGGCGAGGCCGGCGCGGGTGCGCATCAGTTTCCGGCGTTTGATTAAATAATGTGCATAATCGGTGAATCGGCGGCGTGAGGCAATCTCGCCGCTTTTCCTCCTATCCCCCGCGTGCCACGGATTGGGGCAAGGGATAGAGGGTTCTGATGAGCACGACGTATTTCAACGAAATGTACGACCGCGGCGAGATCCGGCTGCCCTATGCCAATCTCGAAACCTGGCAGCGGGACATGCCGCAGGAATTGCGCAACCTCAAGCAGGCCGAGGCCGAGGCCCTGTTCCGCCGCATCGGGATCACCTTCGCGGTCTATGGCGAGGGCGGCGACCCGGACCGGCTGATCCCCTTCGACATGTTCCCGCGGGTCTTCACCCATGGCGAATGGACACGGCTGGAACGCGGGATCAAGCAGCGGGCGCGGGCGCTGAACGCCTTTCTCTGCGACGTCTACAACCGCGGCGAGATCGTCCGCGCGGGCAAGATCCCGGCGCGGCTGGTCTATCAGAACGAGGCCTTCGAGAAGGCCGTCTGCGGGATCAAGCCGTCCAAGAACGTCTACAGCCACATCGTCGGCATCGACCTGGTGCGCACCGGCCCGGACGAGTTCTTCGTGCTGGAGGACAATTGCCGCACGCCTTCGGGGGTCTCCTACATGCTGGAGAACCGCGAGATCATGATGCGGATGTTCCCCGACCTGTTCCGCGGCAACCGCATCGCCCCGGTGGAACGCTATCCGGACCTTCTGCGCAAGACGCTGGCCTCCGTGGCGCCGCCCAAATGCGACAGCGATCCGACGGTGGTGATCCTGACCCCGGGCCATTTCAATTCCGCCTATTACGAGCACAGCTTCCTTGCCGACCTGATGGGGGTGGAACTGGTCGAGGGCGCGGATCTGTATGTCGAGGGCGATTTCTGCTGGATGCGCACCACCCAGGGGCCGAAGAAGGTGGACGTGATCTATCGCCGGATCGACGACGCCTTCATCGATCCGCTGTGCTTCCGCCCCGATTCCATGCTGGGCATCCCCGGGCTGATGAATGTCTACCGCTCCGGCGGGGTGCAGATCTGTTCCGCCCCCGGCGCGGGCGTCGCCGATGACAAGGCGATCTACACATTCGTTCCGGAAATGGTGCGGTTCTATCTGGGCGAGGAGCCGATCCTGCAGAACGTGCCGACCTGGCAATGCGCGATCCCCGAGGATTTCGCCTATGTCATGGCCAATCTCGACGAGCTTGTCGTCAAGGAGGTCCACGGCTCGGGCGGCTACGGCATGCTGATCGGACCGCGCGCCTCCAAGGGCGAGCTCGAGGCCTTCGCCCACAAGATCCGCGAGCGGCCCGAGAATTACATCGCCCAGCCGACCCTTGCGCTGTCGACCTGTCCCACCTTCGTCAAGGACGGGGTGGCGCCGCGCCATGTCGACCTGCGCCCCTATTGCCTGGTGGGCGACACGATCGAACTGGTGCCCGGCGGTCTGACCCGCGTGGCGCTGACGGAAGGCTCGCTGGTGGTGAACTCGTCGCAGGGCGGCGGGGTCAAGGACACCTGGGTCCTGGCGGAGTGAGGACAGACCAATGCTGAGCCGGACGGCCGAAAACCTCTACTGGATGGCGCGCTACCTGGAACGCGCCGAAACGATGGCGCGCCTTGTCGAACTGGGCACGCGGATGCGGCTGATGCCCGATGCGGTGGATGGATACCGCAACGAATGGGACTCGATCCTGCAGGCCAGCGGCACCGCGGACGGGTTCGGACGCAAGCACAAGGACACGGTGGAGCGCAACATCGTCTCCTATCTGTTCTTCGACCACGAAAACCCATCCTCGGTCTTTTCCTGCCTGCTGCAGGCGCGGGAGAATGCGCGGATCGTGCGCACGGCGCTGACCTCGCCGGTCTGGGATGCGCTCAACAGCGCCTACCAGGAGATGAAGGAATACCAGCGCCGCCCGCGCAGCGAGATGGACATCTCGGAAATGACCGAATGGACCACGCGCCAGACGGCGCTGGTGCAGGGGGCGATGAATGCCACCATGCTCAGGAATGACGGCTATGACTTCCTCAACCTGGGCTACAATATCGAACGCGCCGACAATACCGCGCGGCTGCTGGACGTGAAGTACTACGTGCTGCTGCCGGATGCGGGCTATGTCGGATCGGGCCTGGACAACTACCAGTGGACGGTGATCCTGCGCGCGATGCAGATGCACCGGGCGTTCCACTGGGCCTATGGCGGCGAGGCGACGGCCGCCAAGATCCTCGACATGCTGGTGCTGAACCGGCAATGCCCGCGCTCGATCGTCTCGTCGGTGCAGGGGATCAACGATCATCTCGACCGGCTGGCGCGCGGCTATGGCCGCTCCACCGAGGCGCAGAGCCGGGCGCGGATGCTGCTGGCGGAGCTGATGGAGATCCGCGTGGGCAACATCCTCGAGGAGGGGCTGCACGAGTTCCTGGAGCGCTGCATGCGCGACATGGCCGATCTGGGCAGTACCGTGCATAGCTGCTACCTGCGCGGCAGCGCGCTGTGAGCGGCCAGGAGGACAAGGCATGAAACTGACAGTTTCCCACCGGATCGTCACGCGTTTCGACCCGCCGCGGCGCCGGCTGCTGCAGAGCCTGCGCACCTATCCCACCGATTGCGCCAGCCAGAAGGTGCTGTCCTGGGACGTGCGCGTGGCGGGGGCCGTCGCGGGGGCCGCCTTCACCGACGGGGCGGGGGATCACACCGTCACCTTCTCCTCGCCCGGCGAGGTGAGCGAGGTTGTGCTGGAGATCACCGGCGAGGTGCAGACCTTCGACACGCTCGGCGTGCTGCGCGACCTGAAGGAGAAGGGGTCGCCCGTCGCCTATCTGACGCCGACGCGGCTGGTCCGGCCCGATGCCGCGATCCACGCGCTGGCCTCCGAGGCCGTGGCCACGATCGCGGCGGAGGCCGGGCTCGACCGCGCGCATGCGCTGGCCCAGGCCGTCACCGGCGCCATCACCCGCGACCGCGATCCCGCCAGGGAGCCGATGACCGCGGCCGAGGCGCTGGAGGCCGGCAAGGGCGGTCCGTCCGATTACGCGCATCTGATGGTGGCGGCGGCGCAGTCCGTGGGGATGCCCGCGCGCTTCGTCTACGGCTATTTCAAGCGCTCGCGCGCCGAGTTCGAGACCGTGATCGAGGCCGAGGACCAGATCGGCGCGACGCTCGCGGGCCATTGGCCGGCCCATGCCTGGGCCGAGATCTGGGTCGAGGGCATGGGCTGGGTCGGGTTCGACGCGATGGAGGAATGCTGTCCCGACGAGGCCTATATCCGGCTGTGCTCGGGGCGCGACGGGGCCGATGCGATGCCGGTGCGGGCGGTGGCCCAGGGGATGGGCAGCGAGGCCCATGCGGTGGCGCTGGACGTGGCGGGCACGGATCAGTAGAAGGCCCGTCGAGGCGTTCCGATGCGTCCCGGACAGATCTTCCGCGTTCCGCCGGGCGGGGCGCGGCGGCGGTCCGCGGCGCGGAGGGCGCAGGAACCGGGCCGCGACCTGCGAGGATGACATGACCTATTGCGTGGGACTGCTGCTGAAAGCCGGTGTCGTCCTTCTGAGCGACACGAGAACCAATGCGGGGCTGGACAACATCGCCTGCTATCGCAAGACCTTCACCTTCGAAGTGCCGGGCGAGCGGGTCGTGACGATCCTGACCGCGGGCAGCCTCTCGGTGACGCAGACCGCCATCGCGCGGCTGCGCGACATGGTGGACGACCCCGAGGCGGACGAGACCACGTCGATCCTCAAGGCGCGCACCATGCTGGATGTCGCCGAGATCGTCGGGCGGGTGCTGTCGGACGTGCGCGCCGACATCACTGCCAAGCTGGAGCGGATGAGCCAGGCCACCGCCTCGGCCTCGCTGATGGTTGCGGGACAGAGGAAGGGCGGCGAGATGCGGCTCTTCCTCGTCTATCCCGAGGGGAATTTCATCGAGGCGACCGAGGACACGCCCTTCCTGCAGATCGGCGAGCACAAATACGGCAAGCCGATCCTCGACCGGGTGGTGACGCCGGACACGCCGCTGGCCGATGCCAAGAAGGCGGTCCTGCTGAGCATGGATTCCACGCTGCGCTCCAACCTGTCGGTGGGGATGCCGCTGGATCTGACGGTGATCGAGACCGATGCCTGCCGCGTCACCGAGAGCCGCCGGATCGAGGCCGATGATCCCACCTTCCGCGAGATGAGCACCGCCTGGTCGAACGCGCTGCGCCATGCCTTCACCGAAGTGGTGATCTGAGCCCGGCCGCGGCCGGGAGATCGGCCATCCGCTGACATCTCTCGGCGGCGGGCCGGGCGCGTCCGTCCGTGAAAGCCCGCCGCGCCGGGTCGTCTCGAGGGGAGGCGGCGCTGCGGCGCCGCGCCGCTTGTCATCGGCCCCGCGCCGGGTGCAAACTGCGGGGATCGCCCCGAAAGGTTGACCCATGCTCAGGATCAGGCAGGCCAGGCCGGAAGACCATACCGAGATCAGCGTTCTCGTCGTCACGACATTCGGCCAGAACAACGAACACCGGCTGATCGAGGCGCTGCGCGCCGCCGGGGCGGTGACGCTGGAACTGGTTGCGCTGCTGGAGGACCGGATCGTCGGGCATGTCTGCTTCTCGCGGTTCGACGTGCCGCCGGGCTGGTGGGTGCTGGCCCCGGTCTCGGTCACCACGGCGTATCAGAATCGCGGCATCGGCAGCGAGCTGGTCCGCTACGGTCTCGACCAGGCGCGGCAGCAGCGGGCCGGGGCGGTGGTGGTGGTGGGCAACCCCGATTACTACCGGCGCTTCGGCTTCGTCTTCGACGGCCCCGCCCACCTGTCCAGCCCCTATCCCGCGCAGTATACCGGGCTTTACCCGATCGCGCCCGAGACGGCGGCGGCGGCAGTGGCGCTGCGCTATCCGGCCGCCTTCGAAGAGGCGTGAGGCCCCCGCGCGGGGGCCGGAGGCTCAGGATCCGGGGAGGAGGATGCGGTTGACATGGCCCATCTTGCGGCCCGGGCGCGCCTCGGCCTTGCCGTATAGATGGATGGCGGTGGCGCCGTCGGCGGCAAATTCCGCGATCCGTTCCACATCGTCTCCGATCAGGTTCAGCATCTCGACATCGCTATGCCGTTCGGCGCGGCCCAGCGGCCAGCCCGCGACGGCGCGGACATGCTGCTCGAACTGGCAGATGGCGCAGCCGGTCTGGGTCCAGTGGCCGGAATTATGGACGCGGGGGGCGATCTCGTTGACCACCAGGCCGGATGCGGTGACGAAAAGCTCCACCCCCATCACGCCGACATAGTCGAGCGCCGAGAGGATGCGCCCGGCCAGCAGCACCGCATCCGTGCGCAGCCGCGGGGGGATCTTCGCGGGCACGGTGGTGGTGTGCAGGATGCCGTCGCGATGCACGTTCTCGCCGGGATCGAAACACGCCACGGCGCCGTCGGTGGCGCGCGCGCCGATCACCGAGATCTCGCAGGAGAAGTCGACGAACCCCTCGAGGATCGCCGGGGCGCCCTTGAGCGCGGCGAAGGCGGCGGCGGCCTCGGACGCGTCCTTGATGCGGACCTGGCCCTTGCCGTCATAGCCGAAGCGGCGGGTCTTGAGGATCGCGGGCGTGCCGGTCCGCGCCAGCGCGGCCTCCAGCGCGGCAAGGTCGGGGATGTCCGCATAGGGTGCGGTGGCAAGACCCAGGCCCGAGAGGAAGTCCTTCTCGGTCATGCGGTCCTGCGAGACCTCGAGCGCGCGCCGGCCGGGCCGGATCGGGGCCAGCCCGCCGAGAAGGTCGAGCGCCGCGGTGGGGATGTTCTCGAATTCGTAGGTGATGACATCGACCGCGCGGCCGAAGGCCTCCAGCGCGGCGGCATCGTCATAGGGGGCGGCAGTGTGGCGGTCGGCGACCTGCGCGGCGGGGCAGTCGGCAGCGGGATCGTAGACATGGCATTTCAGGCCCAGCCGCGCAGCGGCCAGGGCCAGCATGCGGCCGAGCTGGCCGCCGCCGAGGATGCCGATGGTCGAACCGGGGGCGAGGGGGGTGTCAGTCATCGACGGGCACCTCCGGGATCGAGGCGGAGAGCGCCTCGCGCCAGGCCGTCAGCCGCGCGGCGATGCCGGGATCCGAGGTGGCGAGGATGCCTGCCGCCATCAGCCCGGCATTGGCGCCGCCCGCCGCGCCGATCGCCATGGTCGCCACCGGAAAGCCCCTGGGCATCTGGACGATGGAATAGAGGCTGTCGACGCCCGAGAGCGCGCGGGTCTGGATCGGAACGCCGATCACCGGCACCCAGGTCTTCGAGGCCATCATGCCGGGCAGGTGGGCCGCGCCGCCGGCCCCTGCGATAATGGCCTTCAGCCCGCGCCCGGCGGCCTCGCGGCCATAGCTCCACAGCCGGTCGGGGGTGCGGTGCGCCGAGACGATGCGCGCCTCCCAGGCGATCCCCAGCTCGTCGAGGATCTCCGCTGCCAGTTTCATGGTGGGCCAGTCCGACTGGCTGCCCATGATGATGCCGACCTGTACCTGCGCTGTCACCGTTCCGCCTCGCATGCCATGTTCCCGGAAGCCCGCGATATACCGGCTTCGGGCCGGGCTGCAAACAGGCAAAACGCGCCGCGGCGGCAGGAGGCCCCGGCTCGGGGGCCGGGGCGGGACGGCGCCTCAGGCGATGATGTCGGGATAGAGCCGGTCCTCGATGCGCTGGATGTCGTCCTTCAGCGCCAGCTTCTGCTTCTTGAGGCGGCGCAGCGCCAGCTGGTCGGCGCGCCCGGTCTCCTCCATCGCGGCGATGGCCTGGTCGAGATCGCGGTGACCGCGGCGCAGCATCTCGATCTTGACCTTCAGGACTTCCTCTTCGGTCATTTCAATATGCGCGTTCATGTCCACCCTGAACCCTCTGCAGCGGTAGCGCCGATCATAGCCGGTTCGGGCCGGGCTGGGAAGCGCTGCGTCGCGGGATGCTTGCACCGCGCCGCGGCAACCCCATATTCTGGGGTGCGGCCGCCGCAAGGGGCCGCGCATCCGTCGCTTTATCCAAGGACGAGACATGACCAAGACGACGCTGGGAACGCATCCGTTCCTCCTGGGGTTCGAGCAGCTGGAGCGGCTGGTCGAACGGACCGCCAAGAGCGGCAACGAGGGCTACCCGCCCTACAATATCGAGCAGACCTCCGACCGGTCCTATCGCATCACCCTGGCCGTGGCCGGGTTCGGCGAGGACGACCTGTCCATCACCGTGGAGGATCGCCAGCTGGTGGTGCGCGGGCGCATGCCGGACGACCTGTCCGAACGGGTGTTCCTGCATCGCGGGATCGCCGGGCGCCAGTTCCAGCGCAGCTTCGTTCTGGCCGACGGGGTGGAGGTGCGCAGCGCCTCGATGGAGCACGGGCTGCTGCATATCGACCTGTCCCGGCCGGAACCGGAGAACGTCGTCCAGCGTATAGAGATCAGCAAGGGGTGAATGTCATGGCAGAGCCGAGAGAGACCCGCATCGACCAGATCGACCAGGTGCCGCGCATCGTCTATGTGCGCGCGGTGGACAAGGCCGCGCTTCCGCAGGATCTGCAGGAAGCCACGGCCGACATCCCCGCGCCCTATTCGCTGCACGCGCCCGACGGCGAGCGGCTGGCGATCGTGCGCGATCAGAAGCTGGCCTTCCTGCTTGCCCGCCAGAACGACCTGACGCCGGTCTACGTGAACTGAGGGAAATCGCGGGATCCGGCCGTGTCGGCCGGGATCGCCCGCAGCGGGCCCGGTCCGAGGGACCGAGCCCTTTTCGTTCAGCGGGGTGCGTCGGGCATGGCGGGGACGGGGTCGGGCAGGCCGTCCCAGACCGGTTCCGCGCCTCCGGGTCCGGTGAGGAAGCCGCCGCCCGGCAGGTCCAGCGGCGCATCGAAGGCCGGGCCCGCGGGTCCCAGGGGCGGGGTCGCGGCCGGGGGGCGGGGCCGGGCCTCGTCCTGATCCGGCGGCGCCGGAACCGGGCCGCAGGCCATGAGGCAGCTGTCATCCGTGCGCAGCGTGGCGGCGGAGAGGGATGCCGGCGGCAGCCCCAGGCAGATCGCCATCACTGCCAGCCCGGCAGTCGCGGCCAGCCTTTCCGTCTCCATCCGCAATCCTCCCTTTGCCGGCGCGCGTCGCGGGCCGGTCTCCCCCTTCATAGCGGGACAGGCGGCCCGATGTGTTAAGAAAATGCGGCTCAGCCCTCTTCCGCGGCCAGGAACCGTTCCGCCTCCAGCGCGGCCATGCAGCCCATCCCGGCCGAGGTGACCGCCTGGCGATAGACATGGTCCGTCAGGTCGCCCGCGGCGAAGACGCCGGGGATCGAGGTCGCGGTGCTGCCCGGGACGGTCTTGACGTAGCCGCCGTGATGGGTCTCCAGCTGGTCCCTGACCAGCTCCGAGGCCGGCGCATGGCCGATCGCCACGAAGAAGCCCGCGCAGGGGATCTCGGTGATCGCGCCGGTGGCGACATGGCGGGCGCGCACGGCCTCCACGCCCAGCGGCGATTCGGAGCCGGTGACCTCCTCCACGGTGTGATCCCACAGGACCTCCACCTTGGGATGCTTGAACAGCCGGTCCTGCAGGATCTTCTCGGCGCGCAGGCTGTCGCGGCGGTGGATCAGCGTCACCTTGGAGGCGAAATTGGTCAGGAACAGCGCTTCCTCGACCGCGGTATTGCCGCCGCCGATCACCACGACCTCCTTGCCGCGATAGAAGAACCCGTCGCAGGTGGCGCAGGCGGAAACGCCGAAGCCCTTGAACTTCTCCTCCGAGGGCAGGCCCAGCCAGCGCGCCTGCGCGCCGGTGGCCAGGATCAGCGCGTCGGCGGTATAGACCGTGCCGCTGTCGGACGTGGCGGTGAAGGGGCGCGCCGACAGGTCGACCGAGGCGATATAGTCCGAGACGATCTCGGCGCCCATGTCGCGGGCGTGGGATTCCATCTTGACCATCAGGTCGGGGCCCATGATGGAGCTTTCGCCCGGCCAGTTCTCCACATCGGTGGTGATGGTCAGCTGGCCGCCGGGCTGCAGGCCCTGCACCAGAACGGGGTTGAGCATGGCACGCGCAGAATATACGGCTGCGGTGTAGCCGGCCGGCCCGGAGCCGATGATCAGTACCTTGCTGTGTTTCGTGTCGCCCATGGTCGGTCCACCCCGTTCTTCTGGCTGCGGCTGGCGATATAGGCGCGAAGGCCGCAAGTGGAAACCCCTGCCGGCGCCGCCCCGTCATCTTCGCGCGTGGCGGAAAGGGGGAGCGGAGATATTGGAATTAATCCAAAAATATCCGTTCCATCAAGAAACAATATTGCGCGCTTTCCGGGATTTGCCTAGGTTGGCGCTGCATAGGAGAAAAAGAGCAGATGGCCGGATCCAAGCTTGACCCGATCGACCGGAAGATACTTGCGGAACTGCAGGCCGACGGACGCATGACCAATGTGGAACTGGCCAAGCGGGTGGGCATCTCGGCGCCGCCCTGCCTGCGCCGGATGCGGACGCTGGAGGAAAGCGGCTATATCCGCGGCTACCACGCCCAGGTCGACAGCCGCGAACTGGGATTCGAGGTCCAGGTCTTCGCCATGGTGGGGCTGGAGTCGCAGGCGGAGGCCGATCTGTCCGCCTTCGAGCAGAAATGCCGGGGCTGGCCGCTGGTCCGCGAATGCCACATGCTCAACGGCGAGGTCGATTTCGTGCTGAAATGCGTGGCGCCGGACCTGGCGACCTTCCACGGGTTCCTGATCAGCGAGCTGACCGCGGCGGAGAATGTCGCCAGCGTCAAGACCTCGCTGGTGATCCGCTCGGCCAAGGAAGAGCCCGGCGTTCCCTTCGAGGTGCTGGAGGAGCGGCTGAGCAAGAGCGCCTGACGGCGCGGTCCGGAGATGGAAAGGGCCGGAGCTTGCCGCTCCGGCCCGGAACTCGTGACCACGTACTCGTCACCAACCACGGGGCCTGTATGTGCCCTTCCCTGGCAGGCTTCAAGAAAAATTTTTCTGCATTGCAGAAAAGATTGTCGCCGGATCGCGGGCAATCCGGGTTCAGAGCCGGATGGCGGCGGCGAGCCGCCCATAATCCGGTTCGCCGCGATGAAAGCTCCGGCGGAATGAAAAGAACCGTGCAGGGTCCGAATAGGTGCAGTGGCGCGACCATTCCGCATGGCCGATTCCCGCCTCGCGCAGCCGCCAGGCGGCAAAGCCCGGCAGGTCGAACTGGTACTTGTCCGGGGCCTTGCCGCCCGCGAAGAACCGCTGATGGGCCATGTCCTCGTCGAGGAACCGCTCCATGAAATCCTGTCCGACCTCATAGGCCGCCTGGCTGATCGTCGGGCCGATCACCGCGGCGATGCGGTCGCGCCGCGCGCCGGCGGCCTCCATCGCCGCCAGCGTCGCCTCCAGCACGCCGCCGAGCGCGCCGCGCCAGCCCGCATGTGCCGCGCCGATCACCCCGGCTTCGGCATCGGCGAAGAGCACCGGCGCGCAATCGGCGGTCAGGATGGTCAGGACGAGGCCGGGCGTCGCGGTGACCACGGCATCCGCCTCGGGCAGCGGCGGCGTGGTGGCGGCCTCCACCGTCGCGGCGACGGCCGAATGAACCTGGTTGACCCCGGCCATGTCTTCTGCCCCGGCGCCCATCGCGCCTGCGACCCGGGCGCGGTTAATCCGCACGATCTGCGCCTGGTCGGAAGAGCCGAAGCCGCAATTTAGCCCCTCGTAGATCCCCGAAGAAGCGCCGCCCTTGCGGGTGAAGAACCCGTGGCGCAGCGGCGAGAGGGCGTCGGAAGTGATGATTTCTAGGGCCATTGGGTCAGTCCGGGAAGCGGGGGGCTGGCCGTCGAGGCAAGGCCCATCGTCTTGAACACCGTTCCCATTTCATCCGGGTGGGTCAAGCGCCGATGTGCGGCGATCAGGGACTCGCGCGGGGCATCCGCGAGGCCCCGGGACAGCGCGCGGGCGCGCTCGGTGATGCCCAGCCGTTCGAGGAACACGCCCTGCGGCACCATCGGCGAGACGGCGCAGCCGGGGGCGGCGCGGGCCAGGGCCTCGAAATCGACATGGGCGGTCAGGTCGGCCTCGCCCGGCGTCTCCAGGACGGGCACGCTGCGGTGGCGGCGCACCGCCTGCAGCGTGTCGCCGCGCGAGTGCCAGCCGCCGTAATCGATGAACAGCGCCGCGCCGCCATGGCGGGAAATCCGCGCGGCCACCGCCCCGGCCAGGGCGGGCAGGGCGGGGCAGGTTTCCACCATTTCCCCGGGCGCGGTATCGTCAAGCCGGTGATCCAGCAGCGCCAGCGGGGCGGCCGGGCCGAGCCCGAGGACCAGCCCGTCCGCATCCGCGCCGATCTGTCTTTCGCGCCAGCCCGCGGGGTCGCGGACGAACTGGCGGATCGGCAGCGCGTCGAGGAATTCGTTGGCGACGAGAAACAGCGGCAGCTCGGGCAGATCCTCCAGCCGGTCGATCCAGCGGGGCGCGGCTCCGGGCAGGGCGTCGCGCTGGATGCCGCGCAGCCGCGGCGAGGCCTCCACCAGCACCAGCCGCGCCGCCTCGCGGAAGCCCGGAACGGCCCCCGCCACGCGCCAGATATCGGCCATCAGCGTGCCGCGGCCGGGACCCGGCTCGGCCAGGCAGAAGGGCGCGGGGCGGCCGCGGTCGATCCAGGCCTGGGCCAGCCACAGGCCGATCATCTCGCCGAAGATCTGGCTGATCTCGGGGGCGGTGGTGAAATCCCCGGCCGCGCCGAAGGGATCGCGCGTGGTGTAATAGCCGTGCCGGGGGTGCAGCAGGCACTCGGCCATGTACTCCGCGACCGTGATCGGCCCGTCCAGCGCGATGCGGCGGCGCAGGATCTCCGCCAGGGGCGTCATGCCTTCGGGCGGCGCAGCGTCACCGCGAGGATCGCCAGACCCAGCGCCAGCATCGGCAGCGACAGGACCTGGCCCTGGGTCAGGCCCCAGTCGCCCAGCCGGATCACGTGGCCCCAGGGGTTGTCGGGCGTCACGAACTGGGCATCGGCCTGGCGGAAGGTCTCGACGAAGATCCGTGCCGCGCCATAGCCGGTGAAGAACACGCCCGTCACGCGTCCGGGACTGCGCAGCCAGCGCAGCCGCACCGCGACGAACCAGATCACGGCCCCCAGCAGAAGGCCTTCCAGCCCGGCTTCGTAGAGCTGCGAGGGATGGCGCGCGCAGCCGCCGTCCACGCCGGCGCAGGCCTGCGCGGCCCCGCCGGGGAAAATCACGCCCCAGGGAAGGTCGGTCGGCCGCCCCCAGAGCTCGGCATTGATGAAATTCGCGATCCGTCCCAGGAACAGCCCCGGCGTCACCGCCAGCGCCATGCAGTCGGCCACGGGGGCGGCGGCCACGCCATAGCGGCGGCAGAACAGCAGCCCGGCGGCGATCACCCCGATCAGCCCGCCATGGAAGGACATGCCGCCCTGCCACAGTTTCAGGATCTCGGCCGGGTGCGAGAGGTACCAGGAGGGCTGGTAGAACAGCACGAAGCCCAGCCGCCCGCCGAGGATCACGCCGAGGATCACCCAGGTCAGCAGCGCCTCCGCCTGGTCGGGTCCCATCGGCGGGCGTCCCTCGGGCCAGAGCGGCGGGCGCGACACGGCGCGGCGGATGATGAACAGGCCGGCCAGCAGGCCGATCACATAGGCAAGGGCATACCAGCGGAGCGCGAAGGCAAAGCCGCCGATCTGGAACGAGAAGATCTCGGGGGAGAGATCGGGAAAGGGAATCGCGAGCAGCATGGCCGCCTGATGGAAGCCGGGGCGGGCCAAGTCAACGCGGTTCGTCGCGCGATCGCACGGGATCGGGCGCGATGCCTTTTCCCCGGGGGCGGACTCCCCTACATGTGAGGAGGAGTGTTCGTGCAAATCACCCGAGACCAGAGGTTCCCATGCAGACCCGCAACCGCATTTTCGACGACCTGTCGCAGCTCATGACCAACGCGATGGGCGTGGCGCAGGGCGCCAGGGACGAGGCCGAGACGGCGATGAAGTCGATGATCGACCGCTGGCTGGCCGATCGCGACTTCGTCACCCGCGAGGAATTCGACGCCGTGCGCGCGATGGCGCAGAAGGCGCGCGAGGAGAACGAGGCGCTGAAGGCACGGCTTGACGCGCTGGAGGCGAAGGCCGGCTGAGCCTGCGCCGCGGGCTCAGTCCCGCGGCGCCGCCGCCCGGGCCAGGCGGTCATTGATCGCCCGGCCCAGCCCGTGATCGGGGATCGGCGCGACGGCGATGGCCGCGATCCCGGCCGCATCCATCCGGTGCAGCAGGGTGAACAGGTTCGCCGCCGCCTCCTCCAGGTCGCCCGAGGCCGACAGGGTCCAGTCCGACCGGACCGGGCCGAAACCCAGCAGCACCTCGCCGTCCCGCGCCTCGGTCGCGTTCAGCCGCACGCCCGCCTTCGGCGCATAATGGCTCGACAGCATGCCGGGCGCGATGGGCGCGGCATGGGTTTCGCGGTCGGCGCGCAAGAGCGGCTGGCTCAGGGCCTCCTCCAGCGCCTCCGCCGGGACGCCGCCCGCGCGCAGGAGCCGCGGCGCGCCGGTCAGGTCCAGGATCGTCGATTCCACCCCCACCTTGCAGGGCCCGCCATCCAGCACCGCGGCGATCCGCCCGCCCAGCCCGTCCATCACGTGACCGGCGGTCGTCGGGCTGATCCGTCCCGAGGGATTGGCCGAGGGCGCCGCCAGCGGCAGGCCGCAGGCGGCCAGCAGCCGCCGCGCCAGCGGATGGGCAGGCACGCGCAGCGCGATGCTGTCATGCCCGGCGCTGACCCGCGGCGCGATCCCGGCATCGGCGCGCAGCGGCAGAACCAGCGTCAGCGGCCCGGGCCAGAAGGCCTCCAGCCGCTCGGCCGCGGCCGGGATCTCGGCATAGCGCGCGGCCTGCGCCGCCTGCGCCAGATGGACGATCAGCGGGTTGAAGGCCGGGCGTCCCTTGGCGGCATAGATCCCCGCGACGGCCGCATCCGACAGGGCATTCGCGCCCAGCCCGTAGACGGTCTCGGTCGGGAAGGCGACGCAGCGCCCCGCCTGCAGATGCAGGGCGGCGGCGGCGATGCCGCTCTCGTCGGGAAGAAGCCGTTGCGTCGGGTCCATGATCTGTAACGTCGCGTTCCGGTTGCGCGGCCGGGGCCGGGCCGCGAAACTGCCCCCATGCGGCCCTATCGCCCGGGCCCCTGCATGGCAAGCCGGAGGAGAGCATCATGGGTTTCCGCGCCCCCGTTTCCGAATACCTTTTCCTTCTGGATCACGTCCTGGGATATGACCGGGTCGCCGCGCAGCCGCGCTTTGCCGAGGCCGGGCGGGATACCGCCGCGGCCGTCCTGGAGGAGGCCGGCAGGCTCGCCTCCGAGGTCCTGGCGCCGCTGCAGCGTCCGGGGGACCTGACCCCCGCACGGCTGCAGGACGGGCAAGTCGTCACCTCGCCGGGCTTCGCCGGGGGGTATCGCGCGATCGCCGAGGGCGGCTGGGTCGGCATCGCCGCCGGGACGGAGGCCGGGGGGATGGGCCTGCCGGTGAGCCTGTCGATGGCGGTGGGCGAGATGATGGCCGGGGCCTGCCTGTCGCTGCAGCTCTGCCCGCTCCTGAGCCAGGGCCAGATCGAGGCGCTGGAACATCACGGGTCGGAGGCGCTCAAGGCGCTCTACCTGCCGCGCCTGGTCTCGGGCGAATGGACCGGCACGATGTGCCTGACCGAGCCGCAGGCCGGGTCGGATGTCGGCGCCCTGACCACCCGGGCCGAGCCCGCCGGGGATGGCAGCCATCGCATCACCGGGCAGAAGATCTACATCACCTGGGGCGATCACGACATGGCGGAGAATATCTGCCACCTGGTGCTGGCGCGGCTGCCCGATGGCGGGCCCGGCACGAAGGGGATCAGCCTGTTCCTGGTGCCGAAATTCCTGCCCGATGCCGATGGCGCGCCGGGGGCGGCCAATGCCGTGACCACCGTCAGCCTGGAGCACAAGCTGGGCCTGCACGGATCGCCCACCGCGGTGCTGCAATTCGAGGCGGCGCAGGGCTGGCTGGTCGGCGCGCCGCACAAGGGCATGGCGGCGATGTTCACCATGATGAACAACGCCCGGCTGGGCGTCGCCATGCAGGGGGTCGGCATCGCCGAGGCGGCGCTGCAGGCGGCCGGGGCCTATGCGGCGGAGCGGCGCCAGGGCGAGACGCCGGAGCCTGGCGAATCCGCCATCCAGGGCCATGCCGACCTGCGCCGGATGCTGGCCGAGATGCAGGCCGATACATTCGCCGCGCGGGCCATCGCGCTGTCCTGCGCGGTGGCGATCGACATGGCGAGGGCGACGGGCGATGCGGCCTGGGCGGCGCGCGCGGCGCTGCTGACCCCGGTGGCCAAGTCCTTCGGCACGGAAACCGGCATGCGCGTGGCCGAGACCGGCGTGCAGGTCCATGGCGGCATGGGCGTGATCGAGGAGACCGGTGCCGCGCAATTCTGCCGCGACGTGCGGGTGACGGCGATCTACGAGGGCACGAACGGCATCCAGGCGATGGACCTCGCCGGGCGCAAGCTGGGCGATGGCGGCAAGGCGGCCTTCGGCCTGATCGACGAGATCCAGGATGCCGCGGGCAGTCTGCGCGGGCGCCATCCGGATCTGGCCGGGCCGGTCTGGGATGCGGCGGAAGGGCTGCGCGAGGCGACGGAGCGGATGCTGGCGGCCGGTCTGACCGACCGTTTCGCCGTGGCGGCCCCCTATCTGCGCGGCTTCGCGCGGGTGCTGGGCGGCTGGCATCACCTGCAGGCGGGGGCGGCGGAGGAAGCGCGGTTGCCGCTGGCGCGGTTCTACATCCGGCGGATGCTGCCCGAGGCCGGCCCGCTCCTGGCGCAGGCGGGGCTGGGAGCGGCGGATCTTTACGCCGTGCGCCCGCCGGGCCGGACGGTTTAGGCCGCGAAGATTGCGCCGGGCGCCGATCCTTGGCAGGAGCGGGGGCGGAGCCAGGCAGGAGAGACCGTGACCCGTTCCCAGACCGAGGCGGCCCCGCCGCTGCGCCACCCCTTTCCCGATCCGCCCGCGGAGGGCGCGGCCGTGGAGATCGCGCCGGGCGTGCTGTGGATGCGCCTGCCTTTGCCGATCGCGCTGGACCATGTGAATGTCTATGCGCTGGCCGATGACGACGGCTGGACCATCGTCGATACCGGCATGGACACGCGCCGCAGTCGCGCGGTCTGGCAGCGGCTGCTGGACGGGCCTCTGGCCGGGCGGCCGGTGGCGCGGGTGCTGGTGACGCATCACCATCCCGACCATGTGGGGCTGGCGGGGTGGTTCCGGGCCGAGCATGGCGCCGAGATTATGATGACCCGCACCGCCTGGCTCTTCGCGCGGATGCTGCGGCTGGACGAACAGGCCGTGCCGCCGCCCGAGACGCTGGAGTTCTGGCGCCGCGCGGGGATGGACCCGGCGGTGCTGGCGGCGCGGCAGGCCGAACGGCCGATGAATTACTGCGATATCGTGGCGCCGATGCCGCTGGGCTTCCGGCAGATCGCCGAGGGCGACCTGCTGGATCTGGGCGGCCGGTCCTGGCGGGTGCGCCTCGGCGGCGGCCATGCGCCCGACCAGGCGACGCTGTGGAGCGAGGATGGCACGCTGGTGATCGCGGGCGACCAGATCCTGCCCGGCATCTCTCCCAATATCGGGGTCTACGCGACCGAACCGAAGGCCAATCCGCTGGCCGACTGGATCGAGAGCTGCACCCGGCTGGCGCACCATGCCACGCCCGGCCAGCTGGTCCTGCCGGGACACAAGCTGCCCTTCACCGGCCTGCCCGCGCGGCTGGCGGCGCTGATCGCCAGCCATCACCGGGCGCTGGCGCGGCTGCGCGCGCATCTGGCGGTGCCGCATTCGGCGGCGGAATGCTTTCCCGCGCTCTACCGCCGCGACATCGGGCCCGGGGAATACGGGCTGGCGCTGGTGGAAGCGATCGCGCATGTGAATTATCTGGAAGCCGCCGGGGAAATCTCGGGCGGGCTGCGGGACGATGGGGCCATCGCCTGGCAGATCAGGGACAGGTGACATGACGAAGAACACAACCGGCCGCGTGACTTTGCCGGAATTTCCTCCTAGCATCGCGCGAGGGACACAGGAGGAGACGGGCCATGGCGGATTACAAGCACGGGTCGATGGACATCACCGAGCAGGAGAAGACCTTCGCGGGATTCGTGACCTTCACGACCCGCGCGGTGATCGCGATCATCGTCTTCCTGCTGTTCCTGGCGCTGGTCGGGGCCTGAGGCTCAGCCGCCGGGCCTTCGGCGCCGGGCTTGCCTCGTCGCTGCTTGCGGCCTGCGCGGAACCCGTGCGCGATCCGCCCGAGGCGGTGGCCGCGGCGCATTTCCGGTCGGGCAACCCGCCTGCTCTGACACTGTACACGAATGTGCGCATCGCCACCGGCAAGGGCGCGCATACCGCGCTGGTGATCGACGGGCCGGAACGCGTGGTGTTCAACCCCGCGGGCACCTGGCATCACCCCAAGGCGCCGCGGATCGATGACGTGCATTACGGCTTCACCGAGCCGATGGAGGCCTGGTTCGTCGATTACCACGCGCGCGAAACCTATTATGTGCGCCAGCAGAAGCTGCAGGTGCCGATGGCCACCGCCGCGCGGGCGCTGCAGCTGGCGGAGGAGACGGGGCCCGTGATGGCGACCTTCTGCACGCTGCGCACCAGCCAGATCATCGCCGCGCTGCCCGGTTTCGAGGATTTCCCGCGGACGCTGTTTCCCGATGTCGCCAGCGAGGCCTTCGCGCAATATCCCGGCGTGGAGACCAGGACCTTCCACGATGACAGCCCCGATGACCGCAGCGATATCGGCGGCATCGGCGGTTACGGCTATATCGGGCAGGGCGTCCGGGTGGAGGGCTGAGGCGTGGGCCGGGGGCTGGATCAGGCGAAAAGCGCCAGCCCCGCGGCCAGCGTGCCGAACCCGGCCGCCACCGACCACAGCACCGAGCGCGTCCAGATCCCGGCGATCACCGTCGCCGCGGCGGCCAGCAGCCGCGCGGGATCGGGCGCGCCGCCGGTGGCTTCGGGCCACAGGACCAGCGGCGCGACCAGCCCCGGCAGCACGGCCATGGGGGTATAGCGCAGCATCCTGAGCGCCCATTCGGGAAAGCGGCGCTGTCCCACCAGCCCGAGAAAGGAAAACCGGATCACGAAGGTTCCGATCGCCAGCCCGGCGATCACGGCCCAGACGGTGACGGCATCGGGGGTCATGCGCGGCGCTCCATCCAGATCTCGGTCTGCGCCCCGGCGGCCATGGCGGCGATGGCCGCGAGGATCAGCCCCAGCGAATAGGGCATCCAGGACAGCGCCAGCGCCAGGGCGACCGAGGTGCCTGCCGCCGCCAGATGCGCCAGCGTCTTCAGCCCCGGCGCGACCAGCGCGAGGAAGGTGACCGGCACGGCGAAATCCAGCGCGATCCCCTCCGGCACGGCCGCGCCCATGCGCGCCCCGCAATAGGTGGCCAGGAACCAGACCGGGGCGATGGTGGACATGGTGGCAAAGAAATATCCCAGCTTCTGCGGCAGCGGCCTGCCGGGCTCGCGCTCATAGGCGGCCTGGGCCAGGGCATAGCTCTGATCGACCAGAAGATAGGCGACCAGCCCTCTCTGCCACAGCCTGGCCTTGCCCAGATGGGGGGCCAGCGCGGCGGAATACATGGCCATGCGCAGGTTGACCGCCAGCGAGGTCAGCAGGATCACCGCCAGCGGCGCATTGTCCTGCAGCAGCTGCAGCGCGGTGAACTGGGCCGCCCCGGCGATGACCAGCACGGTGAACCCCATCACCTGCGCGATGGGCAGCCCCGCCTCGGCCCCGGCCACGCCGAAGAGCATTCCGAAGGGCACGATCACGATGAGAAAGGGAATCGAATCGACGAGCCCGCGCCGGATCGCGGCGCCCATACCGGTTTGCATGACCGAAACATCCTGTTTACGCACGCCCCGCGCTACGCCAGACTTGCCGCGGATGCAATTGGCTCCCGTCCCCGGGGCGGACTTTGCGTAAGAAACCGGATCGGAGGCCGGAACGATGACGACGCCCCTGGGGGTGATCCTCGCAGGCGGGCAGGGCCGCCGGATGGGCGGGGCCGAGAAGGGCCTGCTGATGCTGGGCGGGCGCTGCCTGCTGGACCGGGCCATCGACCGGCTGGGGGTGCAGGTCGCGGGCCTGGCGGTCAATGCCAACGGCCCGGCCGAATGCTATGCCGAATTCGGCCTGCCGGTTCTGCGCGATACCGTGCCGGGCCATCCCGGGCCGCTGGCCGGGGTGCTGGCGGGGCTGGACTGGGCGGCTGCGCAGGGGGCGGAGCGGATCGTGACCGTCGCGGTGGACACGCCCTTCTTCCCCGCGGATCTGGCCGCGCGGCTGGAGCGCACGGCCGGGCGCGCGGGCACGTCCATCGCCATGGCTGCCACCGAGGAGGAGGGCCGCCTGTTCCGGCAGCCGGTATTCGGGCTCTGGCCGGTGGCGCTGCGCGGGGATCTGCGCAGCGCGCTGGGGCAGGGGGTGCGCAAGGCGCGGTTCTGGGCCGACAGCCACGGTACGGCCACGGCCCTGTTCGCGGCGGAGGCCTTCTTCAACATCAACACCCCCGCCGATCTGGACCGCGCGGCCGCCATGCTGCCCGAGGCGGAGGGCTAGGCCCCGCATCCGCCGCGGGACGCGGGCGCAGACCGGGCCGGCATGGCGCCGAAAGCCGCCTTTCGCGCGGGTCCCGCCCCGGGGGCAGAGAGGCTCAGCCGAACATGCCGACGGCGCGCCCGAGCAGCATGAAGGCGCGGCCGCTGCGGGTCTCGGCCAGGCGGACCAGGGTGGCATCCTCCATCTTCTCGGCGCGCGCGGCCAGCATCAGGTCGAAATGGCGCAGGAAATGGTGCACGGCATCGCGGAAGACCGGGTCCTCGCGCAGCGCCGCGCCGCAGGTGGCCAGCGCCCCGGGGTCGCGGATGCCGCCCAGGGCCGAGAGCGCGCCGCCGCGTTCGCCCGCCGCGAAGCGCCGCCAGAGTTCGGGGCGCGGATGGTCCGGCGGCAGGTCGTCCATGTAGAGCCCCGCCTGGGACAGGAGCGTCAGAGCATCCTGCGCGGCCTGCACCAGCGGGGCGGTGCGCGGGGATTTCAGCGCCAGGCGCAGCGCGCGGAACCCGTCGGTATCCTCCGGGTCCTGCGGGAAGTTCAGCGCGTGCAGGAAATCCGCGATGGTCAGCGGCGGCGGCGGCGGCGCGGCCCCGAGGGCAAGGCTGCCCTGGCCGGTGCCCGCCGCGGCGGCGCCGGGGGGCGTGTCG
>NZ_JACVXA010000047.1 GCF_014903745.1 Mangrovicoccus algicola
GTGATCCGGCCGTCGGCCCGGGGCCGGTACCCGTCGGGCCGCGCCCCGAGATAGCGGGCCACGACCGTCTCCAGGCCCGGGCCGTGATCATAGGCCGTCTCGGCCACCTCGAACATCCGGTAGCCGTCGCCGCCATTGCGCAGGTAATCGTTGGTCACCGCCAGATAGGTGGCTTCGGGGTCGATCGGCACCCAGTCGCCATCCTGCATCACCAGCACCTCGGTCACGCGGCCCTCGCTGGGGCCGATCGTCGGATCCCAGGTGAAGCGCAGCCCGGCCACCTGCGGAAAGCGTCCGGCCTCCTCCTCCACCTGGCTGACCCCGTTTTCCAGCGCGTCGATGATCATCGCCCCCGTCGCCTCGAAGGTGGCCAGCGTGTTCTGGAAGGGCAGCACCGCCAGGACATCGCCCATCGTCACCTCGCCCGCTTCGAAGGAGGCGCGCAGGCCGCCGCCATTCTGGATGGCGATGGTCACGCCCTGCCCTGCCACCGCCTCCAGCATCGCCTCGGCCACCAGGTTGCCCATCGGGCATTCCTCGCTGCGGCAGGTCCCGGCACCGACCGGGTCCATCGCCCGGCCGACGACCTCGGCCTTGATCTCCGCCAGCGGCGCGGCCAGTTCGCTGACCCGCGCCGCCGCCGCCTGGTCGGGAATGACCGAGGTGTCCAGCGCGATCGTGTCGCCCGTGGCCGCGATCACCCGCCCGGCGTCATCGAAGCGCAGCGCCAGGTGGCCGACATGGCGCGAATAGGCGCCGGCCTGGACGATCGGCACATCGCCGATCATCAGCGGATAGGGCCCGGCGGCATCCGCATCGGTATTCGACAGCAGCGTGTGGGAATGGCCGCCGACAATCGCGTCCAGCCCTGCGATCCCGGCCTCGGCGATGCGCACGTCCACGGGCAGGCCGACATGGGTCAGCGCGATGATATGGGTGACGCCCTGCGCCTCCAGCGCGGCGACATCCTCGGCAATGGCGGCGATCTCGTCGCCGAATACGATATTGCCCCCGGGGCTGGACGTGTCGACCGTGTCGGTTGCCAGCGCCGAGACGATGCCCAGCGTCACGCCGCCGCCCAGGTCGAGGACCAGCCGGTCGGCCAGGTCTCCCGCCAGGGCCGGTTCCGCCGAGACATCGACATTGCCCGAGACCAGCGGGAACTCCACCGCGCCGATGAAGGCCGAGAGCGTGTCGGGCCCGTCATCGAATTCGTGATTGCCCACCGCCATCGCGTCGAAGCCGATCATGTTCATGAACTCGGCCTCCACCGCGCCCTTGTGCGCGGTATACATCAGCGACCCCTGGAACTGGTCGCCGGCATCGAGCACCACGACCGGCTGGCCCTCCAGCTCGCCGCGCAGCCGGTCGATCACCGCCTTGAGCCGCGCCACCCCGCCGAAGCAGTCGCCCGCGGCATCCTCTTCGGGGGTGCATGTGGAATTGTGCTTGTCCACCGGCTCGATCCGGCTGTGCAGGTCGTTGACATGCAGGATGTGGATGGTGGTATCCGCCCCGGCTGCGGGGGCGGCAAGCGCCGCCAGCAGCGGCGGAAGGCAGAGCGATCTGCGGAACATGGGGGCCTCGCGTTGCGGCATTCGCCCCGAACCTAGCCCCCCGCCCGCCCCCCGGGCAAACGAATTGCGCCCGCTCGCGGCGCGACCCGCAGGCGCGCGCCCCCTTGACCCCGGCGGATGCAGGCGGCACGAGAAGCCATGCGGATCTACAAGATATTCCGCGCCCCCGAATGGGCGGCGCTTGAACGGGACGGGACCACGGCGGGCGCGCCCGTGGACCTGGCCGACGGGTTCATCCATTTCAGCACGGCCGCCCAGGCGGCGGAGACGGCGGCGAAGCATTTCGCCGGGGCCGGGGCGCTGGTGCTGGCGGCGGTGGAGACCGATGCCCTGGGCGATGCGCTGCGCTGGGAGCCCTCGCGCGGCGGCCAGCTGTTCCCGCATCTCTACCGCGCGCTGGCGCGCGACGAGGTCGCCCGGCACTGGCCGCTGCCGCCGGGGCCCGATGGCGCCCATATTTTCCCGGAGGAGATGACATGAGGATGCTGGAACGCGCGGGCCTGGCGGTGATGCATCGCATGGAGCCCGAAACCGCGCATGACTGGGCGATCTGGGCGCTGGAGCGCGGGCTGGTGCCGCTGCCTGCCAAGATGCGCAGCCCGCGGCTGAAGACCCGGCTGGGGCGGCTGGAGCTGGAGAACCCGCTGGGGCTGGCGGCCGGGTTCGACAAGAACGCCCGCGCGCTGCCCGCGCTGATGCAGGCCGGGTTCGGCTTTGTCGAGGTCGGCGCCACCACGCCGCGGCCGCAGCCCGGCAATCCCAGGCCGCGGCTCTTCCGCCTGCCCGAGGACCGCGCGGTGATCAACCGCTTCGGCTTCAACAACGAGGGCGAGGAGGCGATGGAGGCGCGGCTGAAGGGGCGGCCCCGGGGCGGCGTCCTGGGGCTCAACCTCGGCGCGAACAAGGACAGCCAGGACCGCATCCCCGATTACGTCTCGGTGCTTCAGACCTGCGGGCGCCATGTCGATTTCGTCACGATCAACGTCTCCTCGCCCAATACCGAGCAGCTGCGCGACCTGCAGGGCAAGAAGGCGCTCTGGGCGCTGGTCAGCGAGGTGATGCAGGCCCGCGCCGAGCTGCCCCTGGACGCGCGCCCGCTGGTCTTCCTGAAGATCGCCCCCGACCTCAAGGCCCAGTCGCTGGCCGATATCGCCGAGGTGGCGACGGTCTCCAGCCTGGACGGGGTGATCGCCACCAATACGACGATCGGGCGCGAGGGGCTGGGCAGCCGGCATCGCGGCGAGACCGGCGGGCTGTCGGGCGCGCCGCTCTTCACCCGCTCCACCGCCGTGCTGGCCCAGCTGCACGAACTGACCGGCGGCAAGCTGCCGCTGATCGGGGTGGGCGGCATCGCCTCGGCCGAGGATGCCTTCGCCAAGATCACCGCCGGGGCGGATGCGCTGCAGATCTATTCGGCGCTGGTCTACGAGGGCCTGTCGCTGGTGCCGCGCATCCTGGAGGGGCTGGACCGCAAGCTGAAGGAGGCGGGGCTGGGCTCCGTCGCGGAGGCGCGCGGCCAGGAGGCCCATCTGTGGGCCCGCCGGTTCGAGGACTGATCCGCATCGCCGCCCGATCCCGTCCCGCAACCAGGAGACCCCGCCCATGCCCCGCCGCCTGATCCTTGCCGCGCTGTGTTCCGTGCTGCCCGCCCTGCTGCCCGCCGCCGGCGCCGGGGCGGCAGAGATCGCGATCCGCGACGCCTATGCCCGTGCCTCCGGCCCGCAGGCCGTCTCGGGCGCGGGCTTCATGGTGATCGAGAATGCCGGGACGGCCGCCGACCGCCTGATCGGCGCGACCTCCCCCGCCGCGGAGCGGGTCGAGCTTCACGGCCATGACCAGGGTCCGGATGGCGTGATGCGGATGCGGCGGATCGAGGACGGGATCGAGATCCCGGCAGGCGGAGGGCACGCCCTGGCGCGCGGCGGCGACCACCTGATGTTCCTGGGCCTGCGCCGACCCTTCGCCCCCGGCGACACCGTGCCGGTGACGCTGCGCTTCGAGACCGCCGGCGAGATCGGCATCGAGATGCCCGTCGACCCGGACCGCCTTCCCGCAGACACGTCCCATGGCGCCCGTCATGGCGGCGGCGCCGCCGCGAACTGAGCCCTTTGCGGCTGCGGGACGGTCCGGCCCGTTCCCTTGGCGCCCCGTCCGGTCCGCGTCGCGCCCGTGCCGCTCGCGCAATGCCCGCCGACCGCGACCAAGGGACCGCCCCGCCCGTCCGGCCATCCCGCCATCTCCACCGGCGCCGTCCCGCCCCGGGCCTGACCCGGGGCCTCCCGGCCGCGGCGGGCGCCGCGCCGGGGTCGCGCGAAGCCGTCCGGAGCGCAGCCGGATCAACAGCTCAGGTTAGGCCTGCAGCGCAGCCGGGAGGGAACGGGCCCGCTCGGCCCGGCAGGTGGCGTTACCGGGCGCCGGCCTCTTCGGCCAGGAGCTGGTCGGCGCCGAACTGGGTGCGGTAGAGATCGGCATAGGCCCCGCCCCGCGCCAGCAGCTCGTCATGCGTGCCCTGCTCCACCACCTCGCCCTGGTTCAGCACGACGATCTTGTCGGCATCGCGCACGGTGGACAGCCTGTGCGCGATCACGATGGTCGTGCGCCCCTTCGACAGCTTGTCCAGCGCCTCCTGCACCACCGCCTCGCTCTTGACGTCCAGCGCCGAGGTCGCCTCGTCCAGCAGCAGGATCGGCGCGTCGCGCAGCAGCGCCCGGGCGATCGCCACGCGCTGGCGCTGGCCGCCCGACAAGAGCGTGCCGCGCGCGCCCACGTCGCTGTCCAGCCCCTTCGGCAGGTTGCGGACGAAATCGCCGACATGCGCCGCCTCCAGCGCCCGGTGCAGCTCTTCCTCGGAAACGTCGCCGCGCCCCAGCGTGATGTTCTCGCGCAGCGTCTCGTCGAATAGCAGGCTTTCCTGCGTCACCACCGCGAACATGCCCCTCAGCGTGCCCAGCTCGATCTGCTCGGCGGGCACGCCGCCGACCAGGATGCGCCCCTCGTCGGGATCGATCAGCCGGGTGATGACGTTGAAGACGGTGCTCTTGCCCGCCCCCGACGGCCCGACCAGCGCCGTGGTCTTTCCCGCCTCGGCGGTGAAGCTGGTATGGCGCAGCACCGGCAATTCGCCATAGGCCAGGCTGACATCCTCGATGCGGATATCGGGGCGCACCGGCGGCGTGGTGCGGGCATCGGGCGTGCTGAGGATCGAGGGGCGCGTGTCGAAGAGATGCTTGACCCGTTCCAGCCGCGTGGCGAAGGCCTGCCAGCTGCCGGCCAGCCCCGAAAGCCTGCGGATCGGCTCGAAGACCAGCAGCATCGCGGTGAAGAAGCTCATGAACTCGCCCACGGTCTTGGTGCCCGCGACGATCTCGCCGCCGGCGAAATACAGCACGCCGACGAAGCCCGCCCCGGTGATCAGGTCGACCAGCAGCGGGATGACCGACTTGCCCATCTGCGTCTGGATGGCCAGCTCGATGGTCTCGTCCTGCAGCGTCATGTAGCGGCGGTGCTGGTAATCCTCCAGCGAGTTCAGCTTGATCTGGTTGATGCCGTGGAAGATCTCGTCCATGCGCACGGTGATGTCGGAACTCAGGTCGCGCGCCCGCTTGGACTGGCGCCGCACGAAGCGCTGCACCCAGAAGATCGGCCCCATCAGCAGGGGCGCGCCGACCAGCGCGATCAGCGTCCAGCGCCAGTCGATGGAGATCGCCACCGCGCTCAGCGAGATCACCGCGATCACGTCGCGCCCCACCCCCAGCACGAAGCTGCGCCAGACCGATCCTATGCCGACCACGTCGCCCTGGACGCGGGTGATCATGTGGCCCGGCGGGTGGTTGTTGTGGAAGGCGGTATCCAGCGCCATGACATGGGCCAGGAGGTCGCGCCGCATCCGCGCGGTGGAGACCTGCCCGACATAGGTCATGATGCGTTTCTGGATCAGCCCCGAGACGCCGCGCACCACGAAGATGACCAGGATCGCCATCGCGACCCATTTCATCGCCTCGGTATCGCCGCCGACGAAAATGCGGTCGAACATCGGCTTGAGCGTATAGGCCAGAAGCCCCATCATCGAGCCTTCGAGCGTCATCAGCCCGAAGGCGATGGCAACGCGTGCCTTGAAGGGCGACAGGTAGTTCGTCCACAGCCACTTGACCAGCGGCCAGGCCTCGCCATCGGGGACTTCGGTCTCGCGTCTGCTCACTTGCGTGTCCTCTTCCAGCTGCGGGTCAGCGCCTCGTGATCGTAGCGCGTGGCGATCCAGTCCTCCAGCGTCTGTCCGGTCGCGGCGCTGTCGGCCTCGTAGACATCCAGCACGTGATCGAGAATGCCGGTATCGGTGCTGCTCAGATGCAGGTATTTCCAGTGCAGGTGCCGCCGCGCCTCGGCCAGCGGGCGGCCCTCGACCACCGCCAGGTACAGCACCGCGGCAAAGCCCGCCCGGTCCGAACCCGATTTGCAATGCATCAGCATCGGCCGCTCCGCCCGGCGCATCAGGTCCAGCAGCCGCAGCAGATCCTCGCGCGACACCAGCTTGCGCGCCGACAGCTCGATATCCAGCAGCGTGATGCCGTGGCGGTCGCAGGCCTCCCGCTCGAACAGATAGGGCGAATGCCGCTTCTCGCCGCGCAGGTTGATGATCGTGCGGATGCCCATCTTCGCGTAATGCGCCACGCGCCGCGGCGAAGGCTGGTTGGACCGCCAGATCCCCGGCGCGATCTCCTCCATGTTCCACCAGACCGTGCGCAGGAAGCCGTGATCCAGAAGGTGGAAATGCAGCATCGCCTGGCGCCGTTCGGCCGGGGTGCCGATGCGGCGGCCGTATTTCTTGCGCATCCTGTGTTCGAATTCGCGGAACCGCGCCTTGATCGGATTTGCCATCGTACCGCCGTCTTTCCGCCATCTGCTGCCGGGTCCGCACCCGTGGAGATCGGACCGCAAGTGGCGGGGAAATACGCGCTCGGGGGGAATGCATCAAGGCCCGGGTGCAAATTGACCGCCCGGACTGGACGCGGTGCGGCGCGCAGACTACGGAACTGTCGTGGTTCGCGCAGTTCGGAAGGTGCGTCATGTCTCTTGCTCACGGTCGTCACTATCTTGCCATTCCCGGCCCCTCGGTCATGCCCGACCGCGTGCTGCAGGCGATGCACCGCCCCGCCCCCAACATCTATTACGGCGCGCTGGCCGAGATGACCGACGCGATGATCCCCGACCTCAAACGCGTGGCCTGCACCGAGGGCCATGTCGCCATCTACATCGCCAATGGCCACGGCGTCTGGGAGGCGTCGCTGGCCAATGTCGCGGCGCCCGGCGAGGCCATGCTGGCGCTGTGCACCGGGCGCTTCGGCTTCGGCTGGGCCGAGACCGCGGCGCGGATGGGCATCGCGGTGGAGCGGATGGATTTCGGCCTGCAGGCCCCGGTCGATCCGGCGCGGCTGCAGGAGCGGCTGCGCGCCGACACGGACCACGCGATCCGCGTCATCACCATGGTGCAGGTCGATACCGCCACCTCGGTGCGCAGCGACGTGGCGGCGGTGCGCCGGGCAATCGACGCGGCCGGGCATCCCGCGCTTCTCATGGTCGATTGCATCGCCTCCCTGGGGGTGGACGAGATGCGCATGGATGACTGGGGCGCCGATGTGGTCATCACCGCCTCGCAGAAGGGGCTGATGACGCCGCCGGGGCTGGGCTTCGTCTTCTTCAGCGACCGCGCCAGGTCCCGCCGCGCGGAAATGGCGAATGTCAGCATGTACTGGGACTGGGTGCCGCGGTCCGAACCCGAGATGTTCTACCAGTATTTCAACGGCACCGCGCCCACGCACCACCTCTACGGGCTGCGCGAGGCGCTGAACATGCTGCACGAGGAGGGCATGGAGAATGTCTGGGCCCGCCACGCGATCCTGGCCCGCACGGTCTGGGCGGCGGTGGAGGCCTGGGGCAAGGGCGGTCCGCTGGCCTTCAACATCGCCGATCCGGCGCTGCGCAGCCATGCCGTCACCACGCTGGCCATCGGCAAGGACCACGGGCCGCGCCTGCGCCGCTGGCTGACCGAGGAGGCCGGGGTGACGCTGGGCATCGGGCTGGGCATGGAGACGGTCGAGAAACGCGATTCCGACGGCTATTTCCGCATCGCGCATATGGGCCATGTCAACGCGCACATGGTGCTGGGCGTGCTGGGCACGATCGAGGCGGGGATGACCGCGCTTGGCATTCCCCATGGCAAGGGCGCGCTGGAAGCCGCCGCCGCGGTCTGCGCGCGGGTCTGACCCGATGCGCGCCGCGGTGATCCTGATGCTGCTGGCCCTGGGCGCCCTGCCCGGGCGGGCGACGGAAACAGCGCCCCCGGGACTGGCGCGGATCGATCTGGCCGCCGCGGAAGGCCGCGCGCTGCGCATCGCGCTGTGGCATCCCGCCGGTCCCGGCGGCGAGGAGGTGACCGCCGGGGGCACGGCCCTGTTCCGCGCCGAGCCCGCGCGGCGCGGCGCCCCGCTGCCCGCGGGTCCGCTGCCGCTGGTGCTGGTCTCGCATGGCGGATTGCGATCCGCCGCCGGGTCGGGCAGCTGGCTGGCCGCGGCGCTGGCGCGCGAAGGGTTCCTTGCCGCCGAGATCAATGCCCCCCGCCCCGACCCGGCGGCGGCGGTCGACGAGATCTGGCGCCGCTCCGCGGATATCTCCCGCGCGCTGGACGCGATCCTGGCGCATCCCGACTGGACCGGGCGCATCGACGAGGGCCGGATCGCGGTGCTGGGCGTCGCGCTTGGCGGAACCGCCGCGCTGATGACCGGCGGCGCCGCGCTGGATGTCGAGGCCTATCTGCAGCATTGCGCGGAAGATCCCGCGCGGGACGCGGATTGCGCCTGGCTGGCGGCGGCCGGGGTCGCGCCGCAGGATGCCGACGCCGCCGCGCTGGCGGCCTCGCGGCACGATCCGCGCCTCGCCGCCGCCCTGGCCGTGGCGCCCGAGCATGGCCACCTGCTGGATCTGCCGCAGGAGGCGGGCCCGGCACCGCGCATCCTGTCCTCCTGGGCCTCCGCCCGCGACGCCTTCCCGGCCTGCACGCCCGAGGGCCCGGCCCTGCTGGGGGCGCAGGCGGAACTGTGCGGATCCTCGCCGGAGGCGCGCGAGGCCGCGCAGCGCCGCATGCTGGCGGATGTGCTGGCCGCGCTGGTCCCGGCGGAGGAAGGCTGAGCCCCCGCGCCATGGGCTGACCCCGCGACAGCGCCGCAATCCTGTTGACCGGCGCGGCAGCGGCGCGACTATGCCCGGCGAGGATGGCAGGCGAATCCTGCCGCGAACGAGGAGAGGCGCCGCATGAGCGCGCAGAAGGGCGACCAGGCATTCCGCCGCAACGACACGACGCTGGGGCGCTGGCCCGAGATGACCTATGCCGGGGTGCTGAGCTTCCTGCGGCGCAATTACAGCCGCGATCTCGCGGGCGCCGACCTGGTGATCTCGGGCATCCCCTTCGACAGCGCCGTCACCAACCGCACCGGCACGCGGCTGGGACCGCAGGCGATCCGCGCCGCCTCGGTGCAGCTGGCAGAGCTGAAGGCCTTTCCCTGGGGCTTTGATCCGTTCGAGACGCTGGCCGCCATCGACTGGGGCGATGTCTGGCTGGATCCACATCACCCCGACACCGTCGCCCCGGCGATCGAGGCCCATGCCGATGCGATCCTCGGCGCGGGGGCGCGGATGCTCAGCCTGGGGGGCGATCACTCCGTCTCGCTGCCGCTGCTGCGCGCCCATGCCAGGCGCCACGGGCCGCTGGCGCTGATCCAGGTCGACGCCCATTGCGACACCTGGGAGGATGACGGCACGCGGCTGGATCACGGCACGATGTTCGCCCGCGCCGTGGCCGAGGGGATCATCGACGTCGCGCGGTCCTCGCAGGTGGGTCTGCGCACCCATAACGATGCCGATCCCGATTTCCTGATCCTCGCCGCCCCCTGGATCCACCGCAACGGCATCGACGCGGCGCTGGCGGCGGTGCGCGAGCGCGCGGGCGATGCGCCGGTCTATCTGAGCTTCGACATCGACGGGCTGGACCCGGCCTTCGCGCCGGGCACCGGCACGCCCGTGCCGGGCGGGCTGGCCTCCTGGCAGGCGCTGGAATTCCTGCGCGGGCTCGACGGGCTGAACCTGACCGGCATGGACCTGGTCGAGGTCTCGCCGCCCTATGACCATGCCGAGATCACCGCGCTGGCGGCGGCGACGCTGGCCCATGACTGGCTGTGCCTGATCGCGCGGCAGAAGGCCCGCGATGCGGGCTGATCCGGGTCCCGGGCCGGCTCCGGACCGCACGTCCTGAGACATATCCATCACCCCGGCGCAAAACCTTGCGGCGGGGGATTTACCCGTTCCCGCCGGTCCCCTATCCCCGGAACTGACTGGACGAGGACACTTGACCCTTGCGCATTCTGATTACCAATGACGATGGCATAAACGCCCCCGGCCTGGCGGTGCTGGAACGCATCGCCGCCGATCTCGCCGGGGCTGACGGCGAGGTCTGGACCGTCGCCCCCGCCTTCGAGCAGTCGGGCGTCGGCCATTGCATCAGCTACACCCATCCCACGATGATCGCCGAGCTGGGCCCGCGCCGCTTCGCCGCCGAGGGCGCGCCGGCCGATTGCGTGCTGGCCGGGATCTATCACGTGATGAAGGAGGCCCGGCCGGACCTGATCCTGTCGGGGGTGAACCGCGGCAACAATTCCGGCGAGAACGTGCTGTATTCCGGCACGCTGGGCGGCGCCATGGAAGGCGCGCTGCAGGGCATCCGCTCGATCGCGCTGTCGCAGTTCTACGGCCCCGGCAATGTCCGTCTGGACGACAGTTTCGAGGCCGCGGGCGCGCATGGGGCGCAGATCGTGCGCCGGCTGCTGGACCATGCGGACTGGGGCGAGGAACACGGCTATCACCTGTTCTACAACGTCAATTTCCCCGCCTGCCCGGCGGCGGAGGTGAAGGGCACGCGGGTCGCGGCGCAGGGACGGCGGCCGGGGGTGAATTTCACCGTCACCGCCCAGCCCTCGCCCTCGGGCCGGCAGTTCCTCTGGGCGCGCGGCGGCGACCAGACCGTGCCTGCCGCGCCGGGCAGCGACGTGGCGGCCAATCTCGATGGCTATGTCTCGGTCACGCCGCTGCGCGCCGACCTGACCGCCCGCGACCGTCTGGGGCGCCTCGCCGCGCTGATCGACGAGGGGTAGCCTCCGCCATGAGCTCGGCCGAACAGAAGATGCAGTTCATCTTTCACCTCCGGCAGCAGGGCATCCTGGACGAGCGCGTCCTGACCGCGATGGAGACCGTCGATCGCGGCGTCTTCATCACCGGCACCTTCGCCGGGCGCGCCTATGAGGACATGCCGCTGCCGATCCCCTGCGGCCAGACGATTTCCCAGCCGAGCGTGGTGGCGCGGATGACCCAGGCGCTGAATGTCGGGCCGCGCGACACGGTGCTGGAGATCGGCACCGGCTCCGGCTACCAGGCGGCGGTGCTGAGCCAGCTGGCGCGGCGGGTCTACACGATCGACCGCCACCGGCGGCTGGTGGAGGAGGCGACGGGGCGGTTCCAGCGGCTGGGCCTGTCCAATGTCACCGCCATGACCGCCGATGGCAGCCGCGGCCTGCCCGCCATCGCGCCCTTCGACCGCATTCTTGTGACCGCCGCCGCCGAGGATCCGCCCGGCCCGCTCTTGGCGCAGCTGCGCGAGGGCGGTACTATGGTCGTGCCGGTGGGACAGTCCCATTCGGTGCAGCGGCTGATCAAGGCGGTCCGGGGCCCCGGCGGGGTGGAATACGAGGAGCTCGGCGACGTGCGCTTCGTTCCCCTGGTTGAAGGCCTGGGACAAGACGAGATATAGCGCTGGCAGGACCAGGACCGGCCGGGACCCGCGGGGCCTCCGGCCATTGGTATTCGTGACCCGCGCCGAAGCTCCGCCAGAGAGCCGCGCCAGAAGGAAGATGAGCAGATGACCCCCAAGCCCCTCCTCCGTGCCGCCTCGCTCGCTGCCGTGCTCCTTGGCTCCGCCTGCACCAATCTCAGCCTGCCGGGCGTGGGCACCGATCCCGGCAACGCCCCGCCCGCCCCGGTCACCGCCGCCCCCCCGGCCACCGACAGCCGCGGCGTGATCAGCTATCCGACCTATGACGCGGTGCGCGCGCAGCGCGGCGACACGCCCGCCTCCATCGCGACCCGGCTGGGCATCGATCCCGCGGCGCTGGCGCGCCATAACGGCCTGCCCGAGAATGCCGCCCTGCGCGACGGCGAATTGCTGGTCCTGCCCACCCGCATCACCTCGGGCGCCGGGGCCTCGGGCGGCGATGACATCGCCTCCATCGCGGGCGCGGCGCTGGACCGGGCCGACGGCGCCGCGTCGGGCACGCCCGGCAGCGATGCCGCCGAGCCGGTGCGCCATACCGTCACCCGCGGCGAGACCGCCTATTCCATCGCTCGGCTCTACAACGTCTCGGTGCGGGCGCTGGCCGACTGGAACGGTCTGCCGCCCGATTACGCGGTGCGCGAAGGACAGGTCCTGCTGATCCCGCTGCCCGGACAGAGCCCGGCCGGAACGGCCGCCGCCGGGACGGCCGCCGCCGCCGCCTCGATCCCCGACGCCTCGCAGCCGGGCGAAGGCACGCGGGTCGCCGAACCGCCGAGCGCCGCCGAGCCCCAGCCCCGCGACGACACCCCGGCGCCCGCCCCCGCCGAAGAGGTCGCCGTCGCCCCGATCGAGGCGCCGCAGACCCAGGCCTCGGACACGGCGCGGCTGGCCAAGCCGGTCGAGGGGCGGATCCTGCGCGGCTATGAGAAGGGCGCCAACGAGGGCGTCGATTTCTCCGCCGCCGTGGGCGCGCCGGTGCGCGCGGCCGAAGGCGGCACCGTGGCGGCGATCACCCGCGATGTCGACCAGGTGCCGATCGTCGTGATCCGCCACCCCGACAACCTGCTGACCGTCTATGCCAATGTCGACTCGGTCGCCGTGGCCAAGGGCGACACGGTCGGCCGCGGCCAGCAGATCGGCGTGGTGCGCCAGTCCGATCCCGGCTTCCTGCATTTCGAGGTCCGCAACGGGTTCGAAAGCGTCGATCCGGTCGATTACCTGAACTGATCCCGGCCCGCCCCGCCGCAATCACCCCCTGCTGTGCCGAAAGGCACAGATCCCGCAGGCGGCCTGCCCCATGCTGGGCCCCGGGCGCATCGCGCCGCAATCCGCGAACCGGCCTGCGCGGCCGGGACCGGGCGCGACCGGGATCACGCAGGGGGGAGACCAGATGCAGGACCATGCCACCAACTGGCCGGGCGTCATCATCAGATGCATGGCCAACGAGCTCTATTTTCCGATGATCACGCGCGAGGCGCTCGCGCGGATCGACAGCAGGCGGCTGGGCCGGAGCCTGATGGGCTCGATCGCGCGACGCGCACATCGGGCGCGGTTCGGCTATACCGTCTGCATCCAGAAACCCAGCGGCAATCACGGCAGCCTGCAGGGGGAGGAGATCGTCAATGGCTGGGCGAATATCGCGATCCGCGTCAGCGAGGCCGATGCCTGCAATCCGGCTGCGGGGTCGCCGACGGCGATCAAATGGAACCCCAACCTGATCATGGGCGATGGCGGCGAGCGGCCCCCCTTCATCGCGCTGGCCCATGAACTGGTCCATGCCATGAACAACCTGCGCGGCACCGCCTTCGCCGATAACAGGATCGAGGAGATGAAGACGGTCGGGCTGGGCGAACACGCGCATGACCGCAAGCGCAACGAGAACACGATCCGGGCCGAGCACGGGCTGGGCGCGCGCGACCGCTATACCGGTCTCTACGAGCCCTAGCGCGGCGACGGGCGGCGGGCGGCCGTCGCCTGTCCTCCCGCATCATCCGGGCTGGCGCGACAGCCTGTGCTTGGCGCTGCCGGAGCGGCCCTTCCACAGGTAGGTGGCCGTGCCGTCGCGGTTCGGGGTCATCGTCACCTGCGCGCCCTCGGCATGGACGATCCGCACCGCCTCCGGCGTGACCGAGGCCGAGGCGATGGGGGCCGCCTCGCCATCGGAGCTCCAGCTGATCACCCGGCCCTCGCGGATGGTGATGATCGTGACCCGGCCATTCTTGGGGTTCTTTCCCGCCCAGACCCCGTTCCAGTCGAAACCGGCGGCCCGGGCAGGCAGGCAGGCCAGCAGCACCAGCGCCGCGGCCGAGGACAAAAGAGTGCGTCGAAACATCATTTTCGGAAATCCGTGCGGCCATTGCGCGACATGGCCGGCGGCCGCGCCCCGGCCATGGCGAAGGGATGCGCCGCGCCGCGAGTCGCGTCAAGGTTGTCTGCGCGGCCCGGACCCGCCTCGCGCGACTGTGCCCCGCTTCCCCTTCCGCTCGCCCCGCTGCGGGGCTAGGCTCCGCGTCAGACAGAGGAGTGCCCGATGCGCGATGCGAGTCCCCAATCAGCCGCCGAAACCGTCCATCTGAAGGACTATGCCCCCTTCGGCTACCTGATCGACAAGGTCGAGCTGGTCTTCCGCCTCGACCCGGAGGCGACCCGCGTGACGTCGCGCATCGCCTTCCGGCCGGACCCGGCGGCGAAGTCCCGCGATTTCTTCCTGCATGGCGAGAAGCTGAAGCTGATCGGCGCGCGCATCGACGGGCAGAAGGCCGCGCCCGAGATGGTGAAGGGCGGGCTGCGCTGCACGGTGCCCGACGCGCCCTTCCTGTGGGAGGCGGAGGTCGAGATCGCACCGGCGCAGAACACCGCGCTGGACGGGCTCTACATGTCCAACGGCATGTACTGCACCCAGTGCGAGGCCGAGGGGTTCCGCAAGATCACCTATTACCCCGACCGCCCCGACGTGATGGCGCCCTTCTCGGTCCGCATCGAGGGCACGCAGCCGGTCCTGCTGTCGAACGGCAATCCCGGGCGCAAGGGCGAGGGCTTTGCCGAATGGCACGATCCCTGGAAGAAGCCCGCCTATCTCTTCGCGCTGGTGGCGGGGGACCTCGTCTGCCATTCCGACAGCTTCACAACCCGCTCCGGGCGCCGGGTCGCGCTGGGGATCTGGGTGCGCGCGGGCGACCTGGAGAAATGCGGCTTTGCCATGGACGCGCTGAAACGCGCGATGGCCTGGGACGAACGCGTCTACGGGCGCGAATACGATCTGGACGTGTTCAACATCGTCGCGGTGGATGACTTCAACATGGGCGCGATGGAGAATAAGGGGCTGAACATCTTCAACTCCTCCGCCGTTCTGGCCAGCCCCGAGACGGCGACGGATGCCAATTACGAGCGCATCGAGTCGATCATCGCGCATGAGTATTTCCACAACTGGACCGGCAACCGCATCACCTGCCGCGACTGGTTCCAGCTTTGCCTGAAGGAAGGGCTGACCGTCTTCCGCGACCAGCAATTCTCGGCCGATGAACGCTCGGCCCCGGTGCAGCGCATCAACGACGTTCTGGCGCTGCGCGGGCGCCAGTTCCGCGAGGATAACGGCCCGCTGGCCCATCCCGTGCGCCCCGAGAGCTTCGTCGAGATCAACAATTTCTACACGGCCACGGTCTACGAGAAGGGCGCCGAGCTGATCGGCATGCTGCGCCGCCTGGTGGGCGAGGACGGCTATGCCAGGGCACTGGACCTCTATTTCCGCCGCCATGACGGGCAGGCCTGCACCATCGAGGACTGGCTGAAGGTCTTCGAGGATGCCTGCGACCGCGACCTGGGACAGTTCAAGCTGTGGTATGCGCAGGCGGGCACCCCGAGGCTGGGCGTGGAAGAGGCCTGGGACGGCTCCACCTTCACGCTGACCCTGACGCAGAAGACCCCGCCCACGCCCGGACAGGCGCAGAAGGCGCCGCTGGTCATCCCGGTCGCGACGGGCCTGCTGGCCCCGGACGGCAGCGAGCTGGTGCCGACGCGCATCCTCGAGATGACCGAGGCGCGGCAGAGCTTCCGCTTCGCCGATCTGCCGGTGCGCCCGGTCGCCTCGGTGCTGCGCGGCTTCTCGGCGCCGGTGATCCTCGAACGCCGCGCCGACCCGCGCCAGCTGCGGCTGCTGCTGGCCCATGACACCGATCCCTTCAACCGCTGGGAGGCCGGGCGGCTGCTGGCGCGCAACAGCCTGCTGGCCATGCTGCGCGACGGGGCCGATCCCGACGCGGGCTATTTCGCGGCGCTCAACGACCTGGCCGGAGAACTGGAGCTGGACCCGGCCTTCCGCGCGCTGTGCCTTGCCCTGCCCGGCCAGGACGATATCGCCCAGGCGCTGCATGACGGCGGCACGGTCCCCGACCCGGTGGCGATCTACCGTGCGCGCCGCAGCTTCGCCGAGGCGATGGCCCGGGCGCTGCAGCCGCGGCTGGCCGCGCTCTACGAATATTCGCGCCCCGAAGGTCCCTACAGCCCGGATGCCGGCGCGGCAGGCCGGCGCGCCCTGGCGGGGGCGGCGCTGGGACTGCTGACCCTGGTCGATGGCGGGGGCCGCGCAAGGCGCCAATACGCGGCGGCCGACAACATGACCGAACAGCTCGGCGCGCTTTCCGCGCTGGTCAGCATCGGGGAGGCCGAGGAGGAGCTGGCGCAATTCTACGCCCAGTGGAAGGACGACCGCCTGGTGCTGGACAAGTGGTTCGGGCTGCAGGTCGGGCTGGCAGGGCCCGAAACGGCCGTGGCCACGGCCCGGACGCTGAGCGAGCACCCGGACTTCTCCTGGAAGACCCCCAACCGGTTCCGCGCGGTGATCGGCGGTTTCGCGGCCAACCCGGCCGGGTTCCACGACCCGTCGGGGGCGGGCTACGGGCTGGTGGCCGACTGGCTGATCCGGCTGGATCCGGTCAACCCCCAGACGACCGCGCGGATGAGCACCGCCTTCGAGACCTGGCGCCGCTACGATGCCGACCGGCGCGCGCAGATGCGCGAGGCGCTGGAACGGATGCTGGCGACGAAGGGCCTCAGCCGCGACACGACCGAGATGATCACGCGGATGCTGGGATGAGGCGCGCCGGGCTTCTCTGGGCGCTCGGGCTCGCCGCCTGCGGGGAGATGACCCGGCTGGAGCCCGGCCAGCCGCCCCTGCGCGGCGGCGGCCCCGTCTCCACCGAGGGCGGCGGCGGCGGCGGCGGCACGCGGGGGACCGGCCCGCGACGGGACCCCGACCCGGTTCCCAATGTCACGCCCTATGCCGCGGAGGCGCAGCTGCGCCGCATCGACCGGGGCAGCGACGCGCTGGCCGCCATTCCGGCGACCGGGCGCGCCTCCGCCGGGGATATCGCGCAGCTGCGCCGCGACCGGCAGCAGGCCGAGGCGCTGGCAGCATCTCGGCCGGTCTCGCGGCCGCGCCTGGGCGGCCAGGACCGCAGCGCGCCCGATTTCTCGATGCCGCCGGGCGTCGATCCGCTGCAATCCGCCATCTGGCGCGCCCAGAACGCGGAAAGCCGCGCATTGGGACGCGGCCCGACCTTTCCCTGAGCACCGGGCCGGTTTCCCGAACCGGCAGACCCTGCGCCCTGCGGCGCGACAAGCCGCCTTCGCAACCGCCCGGCGCGCGCCGAGATCGGCCGCCCCCCGGCCTGCCTCCTCGCGGGTGCCGTCGGAAATGCGATGCGGCCGATGACTGCCTCTCCCGCCTTCCACCCGGGCACAGCCGCGACCTTGGAGCGGCAATGAAGGGCGATGGCGGCGCGCGCACCGGGACATGCGGCAATGGCAGCCCATCAGGCCCGCCGCCGGCGAACGCAGCCCGTCGCGAGGACAATGACCGCAACGAACACCCGGAGCCATTCCCCTGCACCCTGCCCCTGCGACGGGCGAGACCGGCCCGACCGAAGGCAACGCGGGGCAAAAGGGCCGTCCGGCCCGGCGATTTTCGCCCTGCCCTGTCCCCCGCCGCTTGCCGCATCGGGTCCCGGCAGGCGGCGGCCCGGGCGGCGGCGGCCGGGCATGAAAAAGCCCCCGCCGTTTCCGGCGGGGGCGATCAACGTGCCGCAGCGCGCTCAGTGCGCCGTTGCGGCGGCGTCCTTCCCGGCCTGGGCCAGCGCCTGGGCGGCGGCCTCCTCGGCCTCCTCGTCCCATTCGACCGGCTCGGGCTGGCTGGTCAGCGCGTGCTTCAGGACCTCGGTCACATGGCCGACGGGGATGATCGTCAGGCCTTCCTTCACATTGGCCGGGATCTCGGGCAGATCCTTGGCGTTCTCCTCGGGGATCAGCACCGTCTTGATGCCGCCGCGCAGCGCCGCCAGGAGCTTCTCCTTGAGGCCGCCGATGGCCAGGACATTCCCGCGCAGCGTCACCTCGCCGGTCATGGCGATATCCTTGCGCACCGGGATGCCGGTCAGGACCGAGACGATGGAGGTCACCATCGCGATGCCCGCCGAGGGTCCGTCCTTGGGCGTCGCGCCCTCGGGGACGTGCACGTGGATATCCACCTTGTCGAAGCGCGGCGGCTTGACCCCGATGGCGGTGGAGACCGACCGGACATAGCTCGACGCCGCCTCGATCGACTCCTTCATGACATCGCCGAGCTTGCCGGTGGTCTTCATGCGGCCCTTGCCGGGCAGCTTCAGCGCCTCGATCGACAGCAGGTCGCCCCCCACGGAGGTCCAAGCCAGGCCGGTCACGACGCCCACCTGGTCTTCCTTCTCGGCAAGGCCGTAGCGGAACTTCTTCACGCCCAGGTAATCCTCGAGGACCTCCGGGGTGACATCGACCGTCTCGACCTCTTTCTTGACGATCCGGGTCAGCGATTTCCGCGCGATCTTGGCGACTTCGCGTTCCAGGTTCCGCACGCCCGCCTCGCGGGTGTAGTAGCGGATCACGTCGGTCAGCGCCTCGGGCTCGAGCTTGAACTCCTTGGCCTTCAACCCGTGGTTCCTGACCTGCTTGGGCACCAGGTGACGGGTCGCGATCTCGCGCTTCTCGTCCTCGGTATAGCCCGCGACGGAGATGATCTCCATCCGGTCCAGAAGCGGCCCCGGCATGTTGTAGCTGTTGGCCGTGGTCAGGAACATCACGTCCGAGAGGTCGTATTCCACCTCCAGGTAGTGATCGACGAAAGTGCCGTTCTGTTCGGGATCCAGCACCTCCAGCATGGCCGAGGCCGGGTCGCCGCGGAAATCCTGGCCCATCTTGTCGATCTCGTCGAGCAGGATCAGCGGGTTGGTGGTCTTGGCCTTCTTCAGCGCCTGGATGATCTTGCCGGGCATCGAGCCGATATAGGTCCGGCGGTGGCCGCGGATCTCGGATTCGTCACGCACGCCGCCCAGCGAGATGCGGATGAATTCGCGCCCCGTGGCCTTGGCGACCGACTTGCCCAGCGAGGTCTTGCCGACGCCGGGCGGGCCGACGAGGCAGAGGATCGGCCCCTTCAGCTTCTTGGAGCGCTGCTGCACCGCAAGGTATTCGACGATGCGTTCCTTGACCTTCTCCAGCCCGTAATGATCGTCATCCAGGATGGTCTGGGCCTTGCCCAGATCCTTCTTGACGCGGGATTTCACGCCCCACGGGATCGACAGCATCCAGTCCAGGTAGTTGCGCACCACCGTCGCCTCGGCCGACATCGGCGACATCTGGCGCAGCTTCTTGATCTCGGCATCCGCCTTTTCGCGCGCTTCCTTCGACAGCTTGGTGGCCTCGATGCGCTCCTCGAGCTCGGCGATCTCGTTGGCCCCGTCCTCGCCGTCGCCCAGCTCCTTCTGAATGGCCTTCATCTGCTCATTCAGATAGTATTCCCGCTGGGTGCGCTCCATCTGCGATTTCACGCGGGTCTTGATCTGCTTCTCGACCTGCAGGACGCTGATCTCGCCCTGCATCAGGCCATAGACCTTCTCCAGCCGCTCGGCGATCACCAGCGTTTCCAGAAGCTCCTGCTTCTGCTGGACCTCCACGCCCAGATGACCGGCCACGAGGTCGACCAGCTTGGCGGGATCATGGGTCTCCGCGACGGCGGCCAGCGCCTCCTCGGGGATGTTCTTCTTGACCTTGGCGTATTTCTCGAACTCGCCCGAGACGGAACGCTGAAGCGCCTCCACCGTCGCGCCGTCGCCCTGGGATTCCTCCAGCGCGTCGGCCGTGGCCTCGAAATACTCTTCGTTTTCAAGATAATTGAGGATCTTGACCCGCCTGCGGCCCTCGACCAGCACCTTGACCGTGCCGTCGGGCAGCTTCAGCAGCTGCAGCACATTGGCCAGCACGCCGATCCGGTAGATCGCCTTGGTGCCGGGATCATCCTCGCTTGCGTCGATCTGCGAGGCCAGCAGGATCTGCTTGTCCTCGCGCATCACCTCTTCCAGCGCCTTGACCGATTTCTCGCGTCCGACGAACAGCGGCACGATCATGTGGGGGAAGACCACGATATCGCGCAGCGGCAGGACGGGATAGGACGGGCTGAGGGTATCTGTCATGGTTCATCCTTCGTGGCAGCGGACGGGAGTCCCTAGGCTAGGCAACTCCCTCCTCTCCGGTAAGGTTTCGTACATGGTACGAAGCTTCCGGTCTTTCAAGCATCGCCAGAGCCTGCCGTTCACCATGAAGCGAATGCCGGAGGCTTGCAAGGCGCGGCCGCCATGCTTTGCCGACAGCGTTAATCCTGTCCTGAGAAGCGCCCGCATCTTAACCGACCTGCAAGCTTTGAGCGCGGTCCCGCGCGGCACAAAGGCAGTTCCCCCCCGCAGGCTTCCGCGCTACATCGCGGGCCATGACCGAGCTGAAATACATCTATGCCACCCGCGCCGCCGAAGGCACGATCCGGCCCGACCCCGCGCAGGAGGCCGTCCTGCCGGAATTCGAGCGCATCCGCCGCGAGCTGGCCGCCCCGCCGCCGAAGCGCGGGCTGTTCGGGCTGGGATCGAAGAAGCCGCCCGAGCCGGTCCGCGGCCTCTACCTCTGGGGCGGCGTCGGGCGCGGCAAGTCCTTCCTGATGGACCTTTTCGTCGCCCATGTCGGCGTGCCGCGCCGCCGCGTGCATTTCCACGCCTTCATGCAGGAGATCCATGCCGGGCTGAACGAGGCGCGCAAGGCGGGCGCCTCGGATGCGGTCGTGCCGGTGGCCGACAAGGTCGCCGACGAGGTCCGCCTGCTGGCCTTCGACGAGATGACCATCACCGACATCACCGATGCGATGATCGTGGGGCGGCTGTTCGAGCGCCTGTTCGAACGCGGCGTGACGGTGGTGACCACCTCCAACCGCCATCCCGACGACCTGTACAAGAACGGGCTGAACCGGCAGCTCTTCCTGCCCTTCATCGAAGAGATCAAGGCGCGGCTGGTGGTGCATGAACTGGTCAGCCCGACCGATTACCGGCAGGACCGGCTGGCCGGGTCGCAGGTCTATTTCCATCCCGCCGATGCCGCCGCGCGCGAGAAGATCGACGCGATCTGGCACGAGATGACCGGCGCGCCGCGCAACCGCGACACCGCCCCCACCAAGGCCGGGCGCATGGCCGAGGAACGCCACCGCTCGGGCGAGGAACTGGTACTGAGGATCAAGGGCCGCGACGTGGTCATCCCGCGCTTCCGCAACGGGGTCGGCCGGGCCTCCTTCTGGGATCTGTGCGGCGCGATGCTGGGCCCGGGCGACTACCTGGCCATCGCCGAGGCGGTCCGCGTGCTGATCCTCGAGGACGTGCCGCGGCTGGGCATGGAGAAGTTCAACGAGGCCAAGCGATTCGTGACGCTGGTCGACGCGCTCTACGAGGCGCGGGTGAAACTGATCGTCTCCGCCGCCGACGAACCCGAACGGCTCTACCTGGACGGGACGGGCAGTTTCGAATTCGAGCGCACCGCCAGCCGCCTGCGCGAGATGCAGGACAGGAGCTGGGGCGCAGGGCCGGACTGAGCGCCTATCCCGGCCGCGCCGCCGCCCGTTCCAGCGCCGGATAGCGCCAGGCCAGCGCCGCGCCGCGGGCGATGTAGGACAGGCATTGCGCCGCCCAGAGGCCGTGATTGCCGAAAGGCGGCACCAGCGCCAGCGCGGCGGCGAAATAGATCCCGGTGGCCACCAGCATCATGTTGCGCATGTCCCGTCCGCGCGTCGCGCCGATGAAGATGCCGTCCAGCATCCAGGGCGCCACGCCCAGAAGCGGCACCGCGGCCATCCAGGGCAGGAAATGGCGCGCCTCCTCGCGCACCCCCGGCGCCGTGGTCATCAGGTCGATCAGCGCCCCCCCGGCCAGCGCGAAGAAGACCGTCAGCGCCAGACCGACCGCCAGGCCCGACTGGCTGCACATCACCGCCGCGCGGCGCAGCCGCCGCGGATCGCGCGCGCCCATCGCCTGCCCCACCAGCGTCTCCACCGCGAAGGCCAGCCCGTCCAGCGCGAAGGCGGTGACGGCGATGAACTGCATCAGGACCTGGTTCGCCGCCAGCGGCACCTCGCCGAAGGCGGGCGAGAAGAAGAACACGAAACTGATCCCCACCGACAGGAGCAACACCGAGCGGATCATGATGTCGGCATTGACCGCCGCCATGGCGACCAGCCGCGCCCGGTCGAAGACCCGCGCCGCGTCGCGCCACGCCGTGCCGCGGAAGGCGTCGCGGCAGAACCACAGCCCCGCCGCCAGCCCGGCCCATTCGGCGGCGAAGGTGGCCCAGGCCACGCCCTCGACGCCCCAGCCGAGGCCCAGCACGAACCACAGGTCCAGCAGGATGTTGATGCCGTTGATCGCCAGCTGCGCGATCAGCACGGCGGTGGCGCGTTCATTGGCGATCAGCCAGCCGATGATGCCGTAGCCTGCGATCATCGCGGGGGCCGACCAGATGCGGATGGCGCAATAGGACCGGGCCATCTCCTGCACTTCGGCACTGGCCGTCGACAGGCCGAAGGCCAGGCGGAACAGCGGCACCTGCAGGCAGATGAGCACCATCCCCGCCGCCGCCCCGATCAGCAGCGCGCGGCTGAGCAGCGCGACCAGTTCGCCCCGGTCGCCCGCGCCGCGCGCCTGCGCCGCCATGCCGGTCGTGCCCATCCGCAGGAAGCCGAAGAGCCAGTAGCAGGCATTGAGCAGCGCCGCCCCCACCGCCACCGCGCCGATCGGCGCGGCCAGGCCCATCTGGCCGACCACCGCCGTGTCGACCGCGCCCACCAGCGGCACGGTGGCATTCGACAGGACCATCGGCCCGGCGATCCGCCAGACGCGGCCATGGCTCAGCGGCAGGGCGGCCGCGGCGGTCTCATCCATCCTGCGGCATCAGGAAATGCCCGGTCGCCTGGGCGAACAGCCGGGCGCGGTTGTCCTGCCAAGCCTCGACATGGACCGATGCGTAGCGCCGGCCCGAGCGGTTGACCCGCGCCCGCGCATAGGCATCGCGCGGCAGTCCGGCGCGCAGGAAGTCGGTGGTGAAATCGATCGTCCTGGGCATGGCCAGCCGCGTCGCGGGATCGCGCAGCTCCTCGACCGTGACGGCACCGCTCTCGATGCGCTGCCACAGCGGCCCCCAGGCCAGCTCGATCAGCGCGGCGCATTCCAGGAATCCCGAGATCACCCCGCCATGCAGCGCCGGCAGCATCGGGTTGCCGATCAGCGTGTCCTTGTAATTCAGCAGCGCCGTCAGCTCGTCGCCGCGCCGCTCCATCGTCACGCCGATGAAGCGCAGATAGGGGATGCGCGCCTCCAGCGCCTTGAGCGCCGCATCGCGCCGCTGCTTGACCACCTGCATCGGTTCCGGCGTCATGGCGCGGCCTCCCGGCGTCCCAGCGCGGTGAAGGCGGCCGTGGCCATGGCGACGGGGCGGTCCGCGTCCCCCTCGGTCCAGGCCTGGGCGCGCACGAAGGCCACGGTGCGGGTGACATGATAGCATTCGGCCCGCGCGAGGATGCGTTTTCCCGGCGCGGCGGGACGCATGTAGTCGATGCGCAGATCCAGCGTCGCGGTCACCGCCTCGGCCATGTCGGGATGGCAGACGACGGCGCCGGCGCAACAGGTGTCCATCAGCGTCGAAACCGCCCCGCCATGGATCACGCCGGTCTCGGGATCGCCGACCAGCTCCTCGGCCCAGGGCATCGACAGGACCACCCTGCCCGCTCCGGCCTCCTCCAGCTGCAGCCCGAGCGCACGCGCCTGCGGCAGGGCCTCGGTGAAGGCGCGCAGCGCCTGCGGGATCTGTGGGGTCATGGCTATTCTCCTGCCGCCATATTGTTGCAAAGCCCGGGCGCGTCCATATCCTTGACGCGACGTCCGTGACGCAGCGTGCCGAATTGCCTCAGCCGTTCCGCGGCGCTAGCCTTCCGGGAAGGGAGGACGACGATGACCGCCGAGTTCGATGCTGGCCAGCAGCTGACCTTCAAGGAAATGTGCGCGAAATTCGACGTGACGCCGCGCACGCTGCGTTATTACGAGTCCATCGAGCTGCTGTTTCCCCGGCGCGATGGCGGCACGCGGTTCTACGGCCCGCGCGAGGTGGCGCGGATGACGCTGATCCTGCGCGGCCGCCGCTTCGGCTTCGCGCTGGAGGAAATCCGGCAATGGCTGCTGATCTACGAGGAAAAGGGAACCGATGTGCAGATGCGCGCCTGGCTGGACCTGGCCGCGCGGCAGCTGGCGACGCTGGAGGAGCAGCACCGCCAGCTGGGCGAGACGATAGAGGAGCTGCGGCAGCTGCGCGACCGGACCGCGGCCCAGATCCCGCAGGCATGATCTGGACGCATGGCCGGATTGCACCGACCCCATGTCAACTTGTTCCGACCCGCCATTTCTTTGCCATGACGCCACGTTCGGGTTACCTGCGCGGCAAGCCGTGTTGCAACCGGCTTACGTAGAGTACATGTGCCGACCCGCTACTGGCGGCAACAAGAGAAAAAGCAATGACGCAAGAAGAAACCCTGACCATCCGTGCCATGTGCGACGCCTTCGGCGTGACCGCGCGGGCGCTGCGGTTCTACGAATCCAAGGAGCTGCTGGCCCCGATCCGGATCGGCCAGAAACGGCTTTACACCCGGCGCGACCGCGCGCGGCTGAAACTGATCCTGCGCGGCAAGCGCTTCGGCTTCAGCCTCGAGGAAATCCGCCAGCTCCTGGATCTGCACAACCCGGCCGATCCGCAGAACACCCAGATGCGCGAGGCCGCGCGGCTGGGGCGCCAGCACCTGGCCGAGATGATCGAGCAGCGCGAGACGCTGACCCAGGCCATCGACGACCTGCAGCAGCAGCTCGACTGGGCCGAGGAGCAGCTTTCCGCTGTGGGGAAGACCGAGGCGGCCTGAGCCGCCTGAGCGCGTAGCCCCCCGCCAAGAGGGGGCACGCGACGCAAGTTTGCCGCGGCGCCTTCCGCGCCGCCTATCGGGGAGAGAGAACCATGCCGAGCTATACGGCCCCAACTGCCGACATCCAGTTCGTCCTGCAGGATCTGCTGGGCGTCGCCGATCGCGACCTGCCCGGCTATGCCGACCTGGATGCCGATTTCACGCGCCAGGTGCTCGAGGAGGCGGGGCGGCTGGCCACCGGCGTGCTGGCGCCGCTGAATGCCGTGGGCGACCGGCAGGGCTGCCGCCTGGAAAACGGCGCGGTGCGCACGCCCGACGGGTTCCGCGAGGCCTATCGCCAGGTCTGCGACGGCGGCTGGATCGGGCTCGACTGCGATCCGGACTATGGCGGCCAGGGCATGCCCTATGTGCTCAACTGCGCGGTGGGCGAGATGTTCGTCTCGGCCAACATGGCCTTCAACATGTATCAGGGGCTCAGCCACGGCGCGATCTCGGCGATCCAGGCCCATGGCTCGCCCGAGCAGAAGGCCGCCTATCTGCCGAAGATGATCGCGGGCGACTGGTCCGGCACGATGAACCTGACGGAGCCCCATTGCGGCACCGATCTGGGGCTGATCCGCACGAAGGCGGAGCCGCAGCCCGATGGCAGCTATTCCCTCACCGGCCAGAAGATCTGGATCTCCGCGGGCGAACATGACCTGACCGAGAACATCATACATCTCGTGCTGGCAAAGATCCCCGGCGGGCCCGACGGCGTGAAGGGCATCAGCCTGTTCCTCGTGCCGAAATTCCTCGTCAATGACGATGGCAGCCTCGGCGAGCGCAACGGCGTGACCTGCGGCGGGCTGGAAGAGAAGATGGGCATTCACGGCAATGCCACCTGCGTGATGCATTACGACGGCGCCAAGGGCTTCCTGATCGGCGAGATGCACAAGGGCATGCGCGCGATGTTCACCATGATGAACGAGGCGCGGCTGGGCGTCGGGCTGCAGGGGCTGGCGCAGGGCGCGGTCGCCTATCAGAACGCCGCCGCCTTCGCCCGCGACCGTCTCCAGGGCCGCGACGTGACCGGCGCCCGCAATCCCGGCGGACCGGCCGACCCGATCCTCGTCCATCCCGATGTGCGCCGCGGGCTGATGATGCAGAAAAGCTTCGTCGAGGGCGGCCGGGCGCTGGTCCTGTGGGGGGCCTCGCTGATCGATGCCGCCCATGCCGGCGACGCGGAGGCCGAGGCGCTGATCTCGCTGCTGACCCCGGTGATCAAGGGCTTCCTCACCGACAAGGGGTTCGAGACCACTGTGCTGGCGCAGCAGACGCTGGGCGGGTCGGGCTTCACCCGCGAATGGGGGCTGGAGCAATTCGTCCGCGATGCCCGCATCACCATGATCTACGAGGGCACGAACGGGGTGCAGTCGCTGGATCTCGTCGCGCGCAAGCTGCCTGCGAGCGGCGGCAAGGCGATGATGGCCTTCCTCGAGATGGTCAAGACCGTCTGCAAGGAGAATGACCGCGAGGAGATGGCCGCCTTCACCGCGCCGCTGAAGGCCGGGTCGAAGGACCTCCAGGAGGCGGCGATGTTCTTCATGCAGCACGGCATGAAGGATCCCAATGCGGCGCTGGCGGGCAGCTACGACTTCATGCATCTCTTCGGCCATGTCGCGCTGGGGCTGGTCTGGGCCCGCATCGCCGCGGTGGCGCTGAGGAAACTGGACGCCGGCGAGGGCGACCCGGCCTTCTGGCAGGCCAAGCTGGCGACCGGGCGGTTCCACATGGCCCGCCAGATGCCCGCGACGGGGCTGCATCTGGCCCGCATCCGCTCCGGCGCCGCGCCGGTCATGGATCTGGAGGCGGAGGCGTTCTGAACCGTCCCGTCCCGGCCGCAGAGCCGGGACCTCCCCTGGCCGGGGGCTGCCCGGCTCAGCGCAGGATCGGCGGCGCCTCGGGATTCATCCCCGGCGCCGGACGCTGCACGGGATCGGCCAGCCTGGGCAGGTCGAAGCGCAGCCCGACCCGCGCCAGCTGCGGCGCGATCCCGTCGGAGGCCGGAAAGAAGGCGACATCCAGCTGCCCCGCCTCGAGCCCCGAGAAGATCAGCGCCTCGTGCACCGCCCGCGCCAGCGCGGATTCCGACCCGGGCAGCGCATCGACGAAGGCCAGCAGGTGGCCGCGGCGTCCGTCGGCATAGGTGACCGCCACGAGATAGGCCAGATCCGCCAGCCCGCCCGCCGTGGCCAGCTTGCCGTCCAGCGCCTCGATCAGCGCCTCGGGCAGGCCCGCGGGCGCGCGCACTTCCGAAGGGCGCGCCTCGCCCTCCTCGGGGCGCTGCTGCAGCTGGGCATCGAGCCAGTCGACCGAGGCCGGTTCCAGCACGATCGCCGAGGGGGCCACATCGAGATTGACCCCCAGCCCGATCCCCTGCCCGGCCAGCATCTCCACCAGCACCCGGCCGGACATGCCCGCATAGGGCGCGATGCCGCCGGCGAATTCCGCAAGCCGCGCCTCGCGGTCGAAGACCAGCACGATCGGCCCGGTCTCCAGCTCGAAGACGCGCGGCGTCACGCGGTCGCCCTCGGCCTCGCGATCGAGCAGCAGGAACAATTCGCTCGATCCCAGCGTGTCGTAGAATCGCAGCCGCGCGGCATCATCCGCAGGGCGCGCCTCCATGCGGGCATGGGCCCGGTCAATCGGGGTGGGGTCGGCAGCATCGGTCATCGGAAGCGTCCTCCGGGCAGATTGCCGAACCCTACTTTGCTGCTTTGCAGCATGCAAGCGCGACCCCGGGTCCCCCCCGCGCCGCGCCCCCCGCACTCACCCGGCGATGGCCTCCATCGCCCGCGCCAGCGCGATGTCGCGATCCGTCAGGCCGCCCGCGTCATGACTGGTCAGCATCACCTCCACCCGGTTCCAGACATTGCGCCAGTCGGGATGGTGATCCGCCGCCTCCGCCGCCAGCGCGGCCCGCGCCATGAAGCCGAAGGCCTGGGAGAAATCTTTGAACTCGAACACCTTTCCGATGGCACCGGGCGTCTCGTCGCGCCGCCATCCGGCGGCCGCCAGGTCGGCGGCGATCTCGGCAAGCTCCGTGCCCGCGGGTAACCTGTCGGTCATCTGGACCTCCTTCGCTCTGTCTGCGCCCTGCCGGGCTGCCTGCCGGAGCCTAGTGCGCGCGCGCCGCGCGTCCATCCCCGCCCCGCCCCGGCTGCGGCATCACGCACCATGATCCGGCCATCTGTCACACCCACGACACAGAGAATCGCTACCTCTGGGCCAAAGCAGCGAGCAGGGACATGTCAGGTCAGCTACCCCCATTGCGGTTCACGGGCGCGCGCATCCTGCGCGACGGCATCCTGCAGGAACGCTCCATCGCCATTGCCGGGGGGCGCATCACCAAGGGACCGCTTCCGGCGATCGATCTCTCGGGCTACGTGATCCTTCCCGGCATCATCGACATGATGGCCGCCCGTCCCGCCGCGCGCGGCAGGATCGGCGGCCCCGGCTGGTTTCTCGACGAGGCCGACCGCATCGGGGCCGCTGCCGGGGTGACGACGCAATTCATGCATCAGGGCTGGTCCTGGGAAACCGGCGCCGACAGCCCCGCCGCCGCGGAAGCCATGGCGCAGGCGCGCGCGGAGCAGGCCGCCCGCTTCGCCACCGACCTGCGGCTGATGCTGCGCATCGAGCACGGCCTGGCCCATCAGACCGCCCGCATCCTCGAGCTGGTGCGCCGCAGCGGGATCGACCTGGTGATGTTCTCCAACCGCGCCGCCCGGGCGCGCGACCTGCGCGACGGCGACGAGGCCGGATTTTCCGGGGCGGCCGCCCGGATCGGGCAGGATGCCGGGGCGCTGTCGCAGGTGCTCGATGCGCTGGCCGCCACCGCCGCCTCCGTGCCGCGCGCCCTGTGCGACCTGGCCGAGCAGTTCGACGAGCTGGGCCTGCCCTACGGCTCGATCGGGGATGAAAGCGGCGAAGCGCGCGAACATCACTCGATGATCGGCGCCGGGATCTGCATGGCCCCGGCCAGCTCCCGCGCCGCGGCGGCGGCCCGCGCCGTCTGCGACCCGGTCGTCCTGTCGGCCCGGGACCTGGCCGAGCAGATCCAGACCCGCACCCTGGACGCGGTGCAGCTGGCGCGCTGCGATGCGATCGTCTCGGACGGCGCGCCGCTGCAGCTTGCGGAACTGGCCCTGCAGCTCGAGGCGGCAGGCGTGATGGATCTGCCGCGGGCCTGGGCGCTGATCTCGGAAAACCCCGCGCAGCTGATGCGCCTGACCGGGCGCGGGCGCCTCGATCTGGGGGCGCGCGCCGACCTGGCCATCCTCAACCGGGCCAGCGGAAAGATCGAGGTGACGATCGCGGGCGGGCGCATGGCCTTCCTGGGCGGCGCCGCGGCGGCCCGGATCCTCGGGCGGGACGGCCGCCGCCTGATGGCCGCCGAATAGCCCCAGCCGCGCTCAGACGGCCGCCTGGGCCAGCCGCTCCGAGAGCCGCTCGGTCAGCCGCCCCGGCGGCGCCTCCGCCAGCAGCTGCACGCACAGCGCCACCAGCCGGTCCTCGCGGACAGACAGGCCGCGCAGCAGGGCCAGGCTGCCGGGCTGGCGCAATTCCGTCTCCGGCCCTGCGGGGCCATGCACCGGGATGCCGTGACTGCGCGTTCCGGCGCAGACCGCCGCCAGCGGCCAGGCGCCGGTTTCCACATGACGGCGCAGCACCAGCGGCGGGACCGGGTCGGCCCGCCCGACGATCGCCTCGAACCGGCTGCGCAGCCCGAAGAATTCCGGCTGCGCGTAATCCAGCATTTCCGGATCCCAGCCCTGCGAGCGGCTGCTGCGCAGGCTGGCGCGCGCCATCTGCCATCCCGGCAGCAGCGGCATCGCCCCGTTCAGCGCCAGGCTGAGCCGCGTCGTGGCGGGCCCGCCATTGCGCAGCGTCAGGCTCCACTCCCCGGCTTCGGCACAGCTGCGGCCATATACCGGCTCGCTGCAGGTGGGCGCGAAGCCCAGCACATGCGACAGGCGCGCGGCCCGGCCCGCCGCCGTTGCGGGATCCGGCGACAGCACCGCCGCCAGCCCCCCGTTGGCGGCCTCGAACCGGCCTGTCTCGCCATCCTGGGGCATGGTCGACATCTCCTGCCGCTCGCCCGACTGGGCCTGCAGCGACAGCGAAAGCGGCCCGCAGGCCCCGGCGGCGACCGATTGCTGCAGATCCAGGAAGACCGGCACCCGCCGGTCCGGCGGCAGCAGAAGGTCCAGCCGCGCGGCGCGCCCGGGCTGCAGGACCATGCCGGCATCGGCATATTCCTGGACGAAACCGCGTTCCGACAGAAGCAGCGCGCCCTGCCCGGTGGTCCAGCAGAACCGCCGCAACTGCCGGGACACCAGGCGCTCCAGCTGCCGCACGGCCCCGCGATCCAGCCCCAGTCCGGCCAGGTCCAGGCGCAGCAGAAGCGCGTGGCGCGCCGAGGCGACCGACAGCGCCTGCATCACCTCCTGCAGCCCCAGCAGCACCGTCGCCACCGCCATTTCCCCGCCCATGCCGCGCGGCAGCTGCCAGGCGGCCTCCCAATGCCGGGCGCCGGGGCTGCCATCGGCCAGGACCGGCGCCGAGATGCGCCCGGCAGGCAGCCAGAACCGGCGTCCCTCGGCATCGACCAGCGGCACGGCCAGCCGCCGCATCCGCCGCCGCGCGGCCCCCGCCGCCGTGACGCTCAGAACCACCGGAAGGGGCTGCGGCAGCTGCGTCCAGACCTGCGCCGCGGTATGCCCGGCGGCCGCCTGGCGCGGCACGGGCAGCGGCAGGGCGCCCCGCAGGTCCGGTTCCGGTCCCAGCTGCACCGCCAGCCCGCCGGATGCGGGCCCCGCCAGGGCGCTGGCCAGCCGGTCCACCGGCAGGAGACACCCCCCGGGCATCCAGCCCTGCGGTCCCTCCAGCAGCCAAGCCTGCGCCGCGCCCAGGAACATCCCCTCCCGGCGTGCCCAGTTGCCCGCCCGGCCATTCACTTTTCTCGCAATCGTCATGATCCGGCTACCATGCCCACTTACGCCCCGGAACATATCAGCATTCGGCAACATTTCCGTCTATCGCCCTTAGCCCGAAGGGTATCGCATATACCCGACCGGATATGATCGGCGCGCCCCGGCCGGGCGGAAGGACGGGATTCCCGCCGCCGCCGAGGCCGCTCAATGCCCCATCCGTCGCCATGTGCGATTACAAATTAGGCAAATGTAATTTGTACGGTGCGCGAATCGGTCGAATCACGCCCCGAACCGCCGGCTGCCCGCGTCGTGCGGCAGGGCGGCGCGGAACGCACCGGGCGAGCGCCCCGTCCAGCGCCGGAAGGCCGTGGAGAAGCTGCTCTGCTCGGCATAGCCCAGCAGGAAGGCGATCTCGGCAAGGCTGAGGCCCCGGTCGGCCAGCATCAGAAGCGCCTTGCGCCGCCGCACCTCCTCGACCAATTCGCGATAGCCAAGGCCCTGTTCCTGCAGCCGCCGGGTCAGGGTGCGCGTGCTCAGCCCCAGATCCTGCGCCGTCGCGGCAAGGGAGGGGGCGCCGCCGGAGAGCCGCGACAGCACCGCGCGTTCCACCCGGTGGCGCAACCCCTCCTCCGCCCGGGGACTCTCCTCCAGCAGCATGCGGCCATACCGCTCCAGGTGGCGCAGCAGGTCGGGATCATGCTCTTCCAGCGGCAGCGCAAGCGTGGCGGCATCGTAATGCAGCTCCAGCCGATCGGCCCCGGCAATCGCCACCTTGCAGCCCCACAGTTCGGCCAGCCGCGCCTCGTGACCGCGCGAGGCGGTGCCCAAGAGCACGGCGGCAGGGCGCACCGGGCGGCCCGTGGCGCCGCGGAATTCGGCGATGACGGCCGAGACGATGAATTCCTGATAGCCCGGCAGCTGGAACACCCAGGGGTCCAGGCTCTCGGCGCGCCAATGGCCGCCGCCGGGGGACTGCCCGAACGCCAGGCGCAGCCCCGGCCGGGTCAGGCGCAGCAGCCGCGCCGCCGCCTCCATTGCCGCGGACATCGAACGCGATCCGTGCAGGACATAGCTGACGATGGTGCTGGTGGAGCCGGGCATCCGCAGCCCCAGCGCCGCCGCATGGCACGATCCCGGCATCTGCTCGTCCAGCGCCTGGAAAAACGCCGCCTCGCGGCGCTGGCCGATCACCGCCTCCGCAGGGTCCAGATCCGTCCGGGTCAGCCCCGCCGCCGCCAGCGCCGCCGCCCCCGGGCGCGGCCCGGTCAGGGGAAGCGCATCGCGCACCCAATCCGCCGGAACGGTGAAATCCCCCTCCGGCCCTGGCCCCGATTCGGGCCGCCCGCCCCGCTCCGGCCCTGCCCGGCTCATGCCTGCCTCCGGGCGAACCGCCGCGACAGGGGGGCCGCCGTGATCCCGTGCAGCATCGCGCTGATCCAGACGGCATTGACCGCCAGGTGCAGGATCGGCTCCGCCTCCACCGGATCGATATCCGGCACGACCAGCAGCGCGAACAGCGCCGTCGCCAGGCCGCGCGGCCCGAACCAGCCGAAGAACAGCCGGGTCGGGCCGTCGGCATCCGTGCCCGCCAGCGACAGCCAGATCGCGGCCGGACGGATCACGAAGAGGCTGAGCAGGATGATCGCCAGCATCCGTCCGTCCAGCGCCCGCACCGCGTCGGGCATCAGCCCCAGCCCGATCAGCAGGAAGGCCGACCAGGCGAGGATCTGCCCGTCCCCCTCGGCGAAGTGATAGACGAAGCCCGAGCGGCGGGTGACCACATGGCCGAAGGCCAGCCCCCCGGCAAAGGCCGCGATGAAGCCGTTCCCGCCCAGCAGATCGGCCAGCACATAGGCCGCGCCGGCCAGCGCCAGGGTGGCGATGCCCTCGAATGCCTCCGAGCTGGTGCCGCGGGCCACGGCCAGGTTCATCAGCCGCGCCCCTGCCCAGCCGACCGCGATCCCCGCCGCCGGGCCCAGGATCACCTGCGCCGCGGCAAAGCGCAGCCAGTAGCCGCCCTCGCCCGAGCCGGTGCCCGCCGCCAGGCTGGCCAGCATCAGCACCAAGGGCAGGGCCAGCCCGTCATTCAGCCCGCTTTCCACGGTCAGGGCCTGGCGCTGGCGCGCGGGCACCTGCGGATTTGAGATCACCGCCTGTCCCAGCGCCGCATCGGTCGGCGCCAGGATCGCGGCGGCCAGCGCCGCGGTGGCCAGCGGCCAGTTCGGCGCCAGCAGGGCGACCATGCCGGTGCCCAGGGCCACCGCCAGCGGCAGCCCGACCAGCAGCATCCGCACCGGCCACTGGCGATGGCTGCGCAGCTTGCGCAGGTCGGTCTGGGCCGCATCGAGGAACAGCAGCACCACCAGCGCCAGTTCCGCCACGGCATGCAGCACATGGATCACTTCCGCATCGCGCCCGCCGCCCTCCGCCAGCGCATAGCCCAGCAGGATGAAGACCATCGGCGCCGTCACCACGGTCTGCGACAGGCGCCGCGACAGGAGGCACCAGGCGATCGTCACGATCGCGATGATGAGCGTGGCGGTCATCGGCTTCCCCCGGTATCTGCGCGGCCCGTCTGCCGCCTGCCTGTCTGCCGCATGTCTGCCGCCGGGGCAAGCGCGCCGCCGGCCCCGCGCGCCGCCGGCCCTTGATGTTTGCCGCCGCAGACCCGAGATCTGCGGGGACGGAACAGGAGACGCGCCATGAGCGATGCGATCAAGGACACCGATGACAGGACCGAGGCGCTGACGCGGCTGACCCCCGAACAGTACCGCGTCACGCAGCAGAACGGCACCGAACGGCCCTTCGCCAATCCCTATTGGGACCTGAAGGAGCCGGGGCTTTACGTGGACGTGGTCTCGGGCGAGCCGCTCTTCGCCTCGGTCCACAAGTTCGACAGCGGCACGGGCTGGCCCAGCTTCACCCGGCCGGTGGCAGAGGGCGCCGTGACCGAGCACCGCGATGCCAGCCACGGGATGATCCGGGTGGAGGCGCGCTCGGCCGCCGCGGACAGCCATCTGGGCCACGTCTTCCCCGACGGGCCGCGCGACCAGGGCGGAATGCGCTACTGCATCAATTCCGCGGCGCTGCGCTTCATCCCGGTGGAGCAGCTGGAAGAAGAGGGATACGGCGCGCATCTGGGGCTGTTCTCGGACTGAGCGGCCCGGCCAACCGTTAGCCGCCGCCCCTCGACCGGGGGGACCGCGGCGCCGCCTGCCGGGCCAGGGGCGCCTCCCTGCCGCGCCAGCGCCGTTCCTGCCGGGACCATGCAGCCCCCCGGACCCGCAGAGAGCCTGCACCGGGAGCGCGGAGGCGGCGCCCGCGGCGGGACCGGCATCGCCCGGGCGGGGCGGCGCAGCCGCCGCACCGTTTCGTCCTGCGGCTGCGAGGCGGGGCGGCAGGGAATGACAGGCCCCGCGCGAGCCACCCCGGGCGCCTTCCGGGCTACATGGCGTGACGGAGGATCACGGGCACGACCAGATCCTCCTCGTCCTCCAGATGCCGGGAGAGGAACGGCGACAACGCCTCGACCGAGCCCAGCAGCCGCCCCGCGGCATCGCGATCCTGCGGATCGGCGGCGGCGGCGCGGATCTCCGCCTCCAGCCGCGCCAGCCAGGGATCCAGCGCATGGTGGTCGCCGTCAAGCAGCGCGAAGCCCTGCGCCAGGCGCGGCTCCAGCTCCTGCATGACCGGGAAATAATGGTGGTCCTCGATCCCGTGGTGATCGTGCAGCCCGCCGACCAGCATCCCGCCCGCCTGCCACAGCCGCCGCGCCGCCGTCTCCGGCGCCGCCCGCCCGTCCAGCCGCGCCTGCAGATCCCGTTCCAGCAGGCCGCAGAGGCGGCGGAATTCCAGGTGCTTTTCCAGCCAGAAGGCCGCCAGCCCGCCGAAGCGCGGATGCGCGCTCCAGCCAGACCGCGGCAGGTCGGCGACAAGCGCGGCCAGCGCCGGGGGCAGGCCCGTCCGGGCGCCCAGGTCGTCATCGCTCATGATCCGCCCCTCCCTTGCCTTCCAATACGCGAAAGGCGCGGGACCGTCGCCCGCGCCTCCGCCGTCCTCACGATGTCGCGCGGCCTCAGCCGCCGACCACCTCCGCCACCGCCTTCGCCAGAAGCGGCACGGTGCGGCTGTTCAGGCCGGCGATGTTGATGCGGCTGTCGGAGACACCGTAGATCCCGTGGGACTCGCGCAGCACGTCCATCTCCTCCGAGGACAGGCCCAGCATCGAGAACATCCCGCGATGGCGCGCGATGAAGTCGAAGCGGTCGGAATTGGTCAGCCGCTTCAGCTCGGCGGCCAGCTGCTCGCGCAGCGCCAGCATGCCGGTGCGGACCTCTTCCAGTTCCGCCATCCAGTCGGCCTTCAGCGCCTCGTCGGTCAGGATCATGCTGACCAGCCGCGCGCCGTGATCGGGCGGGAAGGAGAAGTTCTGGCGGTTCAGATAGGCCAGCGACTTCTGGGCGCGCACGGTATCCGCCCCGCCCCGGCTGACCGCCATCAGCGCGCCGGTGCGTTCGCGGTAGACGCCGAAATTCTTGGAACAGCTTGCCGCGATCAGCGTCTCGGGGCATTCGGCGGCGACGAGGCGCACGCCGAAGGCATCCTCTTCCAGCCCGTCGCCGAAGCCCTGATAGGCGATGTCGATCATCGGGATCAGGTCGCGTTCATTCAGCAGCTCGACCACCTGACGCCACTGCGCATGGGTCAGGTTCGCGCCCGTCGGGTTGTGGCAGCAGCCATGCAGCAGCACCACGTCGCCCGGCAGCGCGGTGGCCAGGTCGGCGATCATGCCCACGAAATCGACCTCGCCCGTGGCCGCGTCGAAATAGCGGTAGGGCTTGTGGGCGACATTCATGTGCTTGAGGATCGAGACATGGTTGCCCCAGGTCGGCGAGGAATACCACACGGTCGCATCCGCGCGGCCCAGCTTGACCAGGTCGAAGCCCTGGCGCACCGCGCCGGTGCCGCCCGGGGTCGCCACGCAGGCCGCCTCGGCGCGGGGAACCGCATCCCCCAGCACCAGAGCGACCATCGCGTCGTTGAATTCCGGGGCCCCCGCCAGAGCGACATAGCTCTTGGTGGTCTCGGTTTCCCACAGGGTCTTCTCCGCGGCCTTCACGGCGCGCATGATCGGCGTCTTGCCGTCGGGATCCTTGTAGACGCCGACGCCCAGGTCGATCTTCTGCTCGCGCGGATCCTCGCGGAACATCTGCATGAGCTTCAGGATCTTGTCTTCGGGCTGGTCGGGAAGTGCGCTGAACATGGGAACCTCGCGGTCAGGAATGATGCCGGGGGCTTAGGGGAAACCGGCGCAAAGGGCAATGACCGCCGCACGGGAATGCCCCATCCCGCCTCCCGGCCGCGTTCCCGTCCCCGCCCCGCCACGACCGCCACCCGCGGATGCCATCGGCAGGGAACCGCCGTCTGCCTGCCGAGTTGCGCAACGGGGTTGATTGTGCTTCCTTTCGGCCACGCTCCGCCGATCCGCCCCCGAGGGGGCAGCGACCGCGGAGAAATCGCCCATTCGGGGTGGTGACCGGGATCCGGGCCAGATCGGTCCGGCAAGGCAGACACACGAAGAGAGAGCGGGGAGCATCCCATGACCAGAACCAGTACCGCCGCGGCGACCGCCATCGGCCTCATCCTGTCCGCGGGGGCGGCCATGGCGCAGGAGCAATGCGGCGAGGTCTCGATCGCCGAGATGAACTGGGCCTCGGCCGAGCTGATGGCCAATGTCGACGCGATCATCCTGGAGGAGGGCTATGGCTGCGACGTCTCGATGATCCCCGGCGGGACCAACACCATCTTCGCCTCGATGAACGAGAAGGCCCAGCCCGACGTGGCGCCGGAGCTGTGGATCAACGCGGTGCGCGAACCGCTCTCGGCCGCCAAGGAGGAAGGTCGGCTGCAGGCGCTCAATGACGGGCCGATCACCGGGCTGGGCGAAGGCTGGTGGGTGACCTCGGAATTCCACGAGGCCCATCCCGAGATCGACACGGTCGAGAAGATGCTGGAGCATCCCGAACTGGTGCCCGATATCGAGGATCCCGAACTGGGCGCCTTCATGGGCTGCCCGGCGGGCTGGGGCTGCCAGCTGGCCAATGCCAACATGTTCCGCGCCTTCGACATGGAGGAAAAGGGCTGGAAGCTGGTCGATCCGGGCTCGGCGGCGGGGCTGGACGGCTCCATCGCCAAGGCGGTGAACCGGTCGGATCCCTGGTTCGGCTATTACTGGTCGCCCACCGCGGTGATCGGCAAGTACGGGCTGGTCATGCTGCCCTTCGAGACCGAATGGGCCGGCACGGAAAACTGGGACGGCTGCATCGTCAAGGCCGAGCAGGACTGCCTCGATCCCCAGCCCTCCAGCTGGACCGAATCCGAGGTGGAAACCGTCGTGACCGCCGAATTCCTGGAGGAAGGCGGCATCGCGCAGGATTACTTCAAGGCGCGCGTCTTCCCCGGCGAGGTGATGAACGCGATGCTGGTCTACATGACCGAGAACCAGGCCAATGGCGAGGATGCCGCCTATGAATTCCTGATCGAGCACGAGGATGTCTGGACCTCCTGGGTCTCCGAGGATGTCGCCGAAAAGGTCAAGGACGCGCTCTGAGCGCGACCGGGCATCGCCCCCGCACCGTCCGCATCGCCGGATGCGGGCGGGCTTCCCCTTCCTGAAAGGAGCATCATGCTCGATTTCCTCACCGAATTCCCCTCGCTGGGCCGCCGGGACCTCTCGGCGCTGCGCCAGGGGATCGACGAAAGCTTCCGCACCTTCTCGCGTGCCTATGGCGAACAGCTGGAAGCCTTCTTCAACCCCCTGCTGAAATTCCTCGTCTGGTTCCAGGACCTGCTGACCGACGCGCCCTGGCCGCTGGTGATCCTGGTGATCGCGCTGCTGACCTGGCTCGGCGCGCGCAGCTGGAAGATCACGACGGGCACCGTCCTGGCCTTCCTGGCCATCGGCATCCTCGACATGTGGGAGGACACGATGGCCACGCTGGCGATGATCTCGGTGGCCACCGTGCTGTGCATCGCCATCGGCATTCCGCTGGGCATCCTGATGGCGCGCTGGGACCGGGCGCAATCGGTGATCACCCCGATCCTGGACGTGATGCAGACCATTCCCAGCTTCGTCTACCTGATCCCGGTCGTGATGCTCCTGGGCATCGGCAAGGTGCCGGGGCTGCTGGCGGTGTGCATCTACGCGCTGCCGCCGATCGTGCGGCTGACCAATCTGGGCATCCGACTGGTCGACCGCGAGGTGATGGAGGCGGCCGAGGCCTTCGGCGCCTCCTACCGCCAGAAACTGTTCGGCGTGCAGATCCCGCTGGCGCTGCCCAACATCTTCGCGGGGGTGAACCAGACCATCATGATGGCGCTGTCCATGGTCGTCATCGCCTCGATGATCGGGGTGCAGGGGCTGGGCGTGCCCGTCCTGCGCGCGATCTCCAACCAGTACCTGGCGCTGGGGCTGATGAACGGGCTGGCCATCGTGGCGCTGGCCATCATCTTCGACCGCGTCAGCCAGACCTATGGCAAGCGCCTGCAGAGCTATCGGGAGACCGGCCGTGAGTGATCCCGTGACCACCGACGAACCCAAGGTCCGCATCAGGGAACTGTACAAGATCTTCGGCGACATGCCGCAGGAGGTCCTGGCCCATGTCTGCCAGGGCATGACCAAGGCCGAACTGCTGGATCTGCACAGCCACGTGCTGGGCCTGCGCGACATCAATCTCGACATCCCCGCGCGCAAGCTGCAGGTCATCATGGGCCTGTCGGGATCGGGCAAGTCGACGCTGATCCGCCATCTCAACCGGTTGATCGAACCCACCTCGGGGGAGATATGGATCGACGGCGAGGATGTCCTGGCGATGAACGACAAGGCGCTGCGCGACCTGCGCCGGTTCAAGATGTCGATGGTGTTCCAGAAATTCGGCCTGCTGCCGCATCGCACCGTGCAGGAGAATGTCGAATACGGCCTGACCATCCAGGGCATCACCGACGGGGAGGCCGCCGCGCGCGCAAGCCGCTGGATCGACCGGGTCGGGCTCTCCGGCTTCGAGAGGCATTACCCGGGCCAGCTCTCGGGGGGGATGCAGCAGCGCGTGGGCCTCGCCCGCGCCCTGGCCACCGATGCCGAGATCCTGTTGATGGACGAGGCCTTCTCGGCGCTCGATCCGCTGATCCGCACCGACATGCAGACCATCCTGCTGGAACTGCAGGAAGAGCTGCACAAGACGATCATCTTCATCACCCACGACCTCGACGAGGCGCTCCGGATCGGCGAGCGCATCGCGATCCTGCGCGACGGAGAGATCATCCAGGCCTCGGATCCGCAGGACATCCTGATGAATCCCGCCGATGGCTACATCACGGATTTCATCAAGGACGTGAACCGCGCCAAGGTGGTGCGGATGCGCACGATCATGGGGCCGGGCGGACCGGCCGCGGGCGCGCCGGTCGATGCGGCCGAGACCATCGAGCAGGCCCTGCCGAAACTGCATGCCGCGCCGGACGGGCTCTGCCCGGTGATGCGCGACGGCCGGCAGGTGGGCACGGCCGGGCTGGATGCGGCGATCCGGGCCCTGCGCCCGCCCGCCGCCAGCAGCGCGCAATACAGCTGACGCCGCCGGAGGAGGGCCCCGGCCCTCCTCTCATCCCGCCGACTTGGTGATCGCATTGCCGCCATCGGCATAGAGCGCCGCCCCGGTGACGAAGGCCGCGCGATCCGACAGCAGGAACACCGCCGCCTCCGCGATCTCCTCCGGCGCCGCCATGCGCCCCAGCGCATGCATCCGCGCCACCTGGGCATGCCAGGCCGGATCCGTCCCCGCCATCGGCGTCAGCGTGCCCCCGGGCAGCAGCGCATTGACCCGGATCCCGGCCGCGCCATGTTCCGCCGCCAGCACCTGCACCAGCCCCGTCAGCCCGGCCTTGGCCGCCGCATAGGCGCCCATCCCCGGCAGGCCGATTCCCTGTCCGACGAAGGAGGAGGTGAAGACCAGCGACCCGCCGCCGCGCGCATGCATCGCCGGGATCTGGTGCCTGGCGCCCAGGAAGGCGCCGGTCAGGTTGACGGCGACGACCTCCTCCCAGTCCCGCAGCGCCATCTGCGGCACGGGCGCCAGCGTCCCGGTGATCCCGGCATTGTTGAAGGCCGCATCCAGCCCCCCGAAACTGCGGCAGGCCAGATCGACCAGCGCCGCCGCGAAGGCCTCGTCGCGCACATCCCCGGCCGCCCAGACGGCCTGTCCGCCCAGCTCGGCCGCAAGCGCCTGCAAGGCCGGCGCGCGCCGCGCGGCCAGCACCACCCGCGCCCCGCGCCGCACCAGCAGCC
>NZ_JACVXA010000048.1 GCF_014903745.1 Mangrovicoccus algicola
CGCGGGCGCGGATCGCGGGCCGGGCCCGCGCCGGGCGGAACATCGCGGCCAGCCCGGCATTGTCGGCGGCATCGAGTTCATCGAACAGCAGGAAGTCCTGGAAGATGATGCCGAGGTGATCGGCGCGGAACCGGGCGCGGCGGCTGCGCGACAGGGCGGTGATCTCGGTCCCGCCCCAGCGCACCGTGCCCTGCACGCCGTCCAGCAGCCCCGCCAGCGCCAGAAGCAGCGTGGATTTTCCTGCCCCCGACGGCCCGCGGATGCCCAGGGCGGTGCCCGGCGCCACGTCGAGTTCGCCGATATCGAGGATCGCGGGGCCCTCGGCGCGGCCCACCGACAGCCCGCGGACCGCCAGCGGCAATCCGGTCCCCTTGAGGCCCGTCTTGAGGCCCGTCTCAGCCATAGCTGGCATCGCCCAGGCGGATCATCGACAGGAAGCCCGTCTCGGGATCCTTGTAGCTGCCCAGTTCCAGCACGCCGCGGGCGTCGATATTGACGTTGAAGGGGACGACATCGACGATGCGCTTGGTATAGACGGCCAGGATGTCGTCGGGCCATTCGGCCTCGGTCTCGCAGAAGGGGCAGACCGCCATCGGCATCTTGGTCAGCACGAAGAACCGGCTTTCGGCCTTCAGGGGCGGCGCCATGAAGCCCGTGACGCTGATGCGGCTGCCCTCGAGCTGCCCGGCCAGATCGGAGAAGCTGCCATCCTTGTCGTAGAGGTCGCGCAGGCGCACGCGCGCATCGGCGGCAAGGGCAGGGCGCAGCAGAACGGGCGCGGCAAGCGCGGCGGTCAGGAAGGCGCGGCGATCCGGTCTCATGGCATCATCCTCCGGGCAGGGGCGGGGCGGTCCCGCGTTTGCGATAGTATAACATATCTTGTGACGCAAGGGGCAGTCCCGCCCCCGTGACGGCATATTGCCAAAGGCAAAAGGGTCCCGCAGGACGGGACCCTTCACGTTTCGGTGCGCGCCCGATTACTCGGCGGTCACGGCATGGTTCATCACGTGGAAGATCACGTTCTGCTCGATCGTGCCGTCGAACAGATGCGACCACGGGCCCTTCGCGTAAAGCGGGACATCGACGCCCGAATGCGATTCCGAGGAGGCGGGGATCAGCGCCTGCTGGATGTAGTCCAGATCCTGGGCCTCTTCCTGGCTGACATCGGGGCGGCCTTCGGGCGCGGCGAAGCTGCCGTCTTCCTGTTCGGTCAGCACCGAGCCCACGCCATTGGCATAGCTGACCACGGTATAGGGCTTGCCATCGGCGCCCAGGACCGGCTCGCCGCTGTGCTCGATGCCTTCCTGCGCGACATCGAAGCAGATGCCGTCGATCGGGGTGCCGCGGCCGCAATAGCCGTTGATGACGATGGAATGCTCGTGATCCGCGGTGACGATGATCAGCGTGTCCTCGTCATCGGTCAGCTCGTCGGCCAGGGCGATGGCATCGGCGAACATCTTGCCGTCGATCATGGCGCGCTTGGCATTGCCGGCATGGTTGGCGTGGTCGACGCGCCCGGCCTCGATCTCCAGGTAGAACCCGTTCTCGTTCTGCGACAGGTACTCGATCGCCTTGCGGGTGGAGTCGGCCAGCGACGGCTCGCTCTCGGGGCGGTCGGCCTCGTAGGAGGCGTGGCTGTCGGTCCACATGCCCAGGATCGGCGCGTCCATGGACAGCGCGTCCAGCTCTTCGCGGTTCGACGCATACTGGATGCCGGCCGCCTTGGCCTGCTCGATCAGGTTGACGCCGTCGGGACGATGGCCCTTGCCGCCATTGGGGGTCTCGGTGCCCTCGGGAACGAAGTAGCGTGCCCCGCCGCCAAGCGCGATGTCCAGCGTGCCCGCGGTCATGGCGTCGATCATCTGGGTGGCGATGTCGCGCGAGCCGTCGCAGCCCTCGGGGACGGAATCTTCCCAGTTGCGGTTGGCGGTCTTGGCATAGACGGCCGCCGGGGTGGCATGGGTCAGGCGCGCGGAAGTGACGGCGCCGACGGATTTGCCCGCCTCGGTCATCAGCTCCGAGAACAGCGTCAGCTCGTTGGCCGCCTCGGTGGAGCAATCGTCATGGATCGCGTTCTCGCCGAGGTTGATGAGGTTGAAGCGCTGCTTGACGCCGGTATTCATCGCGCCCGCGGTGGGGGCGGAATCCGGGGTCTGGGCGTTGATGTTGTAGGTCTTGACCAGCGCCAGGTTCGGGAAGGCCTCCTGCGGCTGGACGTAATCGTCGCCAAGCCCGCCTTCCTGCTGGCCGGTCCACAGGCGGATCATGTAATTCGAGGTGACGCCCTGGCCGTCGGCGACGAAGAGGATGACGTTCTTGGCGCGGTTGGTGTTGGGCTGCTTGGCCAGCTCGGCCTCCAGGCGGGCCTGCCCGTCGGTGAACCAGTCGCTGCCGGATTGTGCGATTTCCTGGGCAAAGGCGCCGGAGGCGGCCATGGCAAGCGCCGAAGCGGCAAGCATCTTGTACATCGGAGGGTCCCTCGGAGGATTGTTCTGATGGACATGCCCCTAGGACCGGCCTGTAACGGAACCGTGACGCTTAGATGGATTTTCCATTACAATCAATGGGTTACGTTATAGTATCACAAGGATCAGCACGCCGCAACCGGGATCACAGCCAGCGCCGCAGAACGAAGAACAGAAGGATCGCCGCCGAGGAGGCCGCCATCAGCCCCAGCGACACCTCGAAGCCCGCGATCCAGTGCAGCATCGGCATCTCGTCGAAATTCATCCCGAATATGGACGCGATCAGCGTCGCGGGCAGGAAGATCGTCGCCACCAGGGAGTAGTAGCGCGCATTGTCGTTCTGGCTGAGGCTGATCAGCCCCATCGTCGCGTCGATCGCCAGGCTGACCCGGCCCGCCAGCGCATCGGCATGCACGGTCAGCGCCTCCACGTCGCGATCGGCCGTCTTCAGGCCCGCCTTGCGGCTGAAGGCGACGCGGCCCTCGGCGCGCAGCTGGTCCAGATGCACCAGCGTGCGGCGCAGGATCAGCAGGTTCAGCCGGATATCCGACAGCGCCTCGCCCATCCGCCCGGTGGCGCGGATCAGTCCGCGCAGATCCTCGGCATCCTCCATCGCCTCGTCCTTGAAGACCAGCTGCGCGGTCCTGTCCAGTTCGCGGTCCCAGTTCTCCAGCACGTCGGCGATATGGCCCACCCCCAGCGCCAGCAGCGCCACGGCCACGTCGCCCGGCGTGCGCCGCCCCGCCAGCGAGAAGCCGTTCCACAGGTTGGGCCCCCGGAACCGCACCGTCACGACGCAGCCCTCGCGCAGCATCAGCGTCACCGGCGCGAAACTGTCATCGCCATCGCCCGAGGGTTCGGTCAGCATCACCGTCAGCATGTCGGCCCCGCCCCGCCGGGTCAGCCGCTGCGACGGTTCGATCTGGCTCATGTCCTGCAGCCGCGGGATCTCGAATCCCAGCGCGCGCATGCGTTCGGCATCGGCCTTCCCGGGATTGTAGAAATCGATCCACAGGGCGCCGGAGAGATCCTCGCGCGGGTCCATGGAGCGCAGCCCGGTCTCTTCGAGGCGATAGGCGGAGATGGTCATGGGCGGCCGGTCCTTTCGGGCAGTCGGGCGAAACGCGCGCCCCCTTGCCTATCGCGCCGGCGCGGCGCGTCAAGGACCGGCAGGCCCCGGGGCCTCCCCCCCGCCGCCGGGGGAGAGGCGCACGGGCTAGAGGACGATCCCGAAGGCAAGCCCGCCCAGCAGGTAGGTGAAGAGCGTGATCAGGATCACCCCCACCACGTTCAGCACGATGCCGCCGCGCGCCATCTGCCCGATCGTCACCGCGCCCGAGCCGAAGACGATGGCATTGGGCGGCGTGCCCACCGGCAGCATGAAGGCGCAGGTCGCCGCCAGCGCGGTCGGGATCAGAAGCGTCGTGGCATCCACCCCGATCCCCTGGGCGACGCCGCCCAGCACCGGGATGAAGGTCGCCGCCGTGGCGGTGTTCGAGGTCACCTCGGTCAGGAAGATCACCAGCGTGACGACGCAGATCAGGATCACGATCAGCGACAGCGATCCCAGTCCTTCGACCTGCGCGCCGATCCAGCCGTCCAGCCCGGTCGCGGCCACGGCCGAGGCCAGGCTCAGCCCGCCGCCGAACAGCAGCAGCACCCCCCAGGGCAGGTCCTGCTGGGCCGTCTTCCAGTCCAGCACCATGCGCCCGCCGCGATCGCCGGGCAGCAGGAACAGCGCGATGCCCGCGGCGATGGCGATGGCGGTGTCGTCGAGGCTGCCGAGCGCCTCGATCCCGGTGATGTCCGACAGAAGCCCCGGCACGATCCACAGGAAGGCGGCGCCGAGGAACACCCACAGCACCATCCGCTCGCCCTGGCTCATCGGGCCCAGCCCGGCGATCTGCTCGTCGATCATCGCCCGCCCGCCGGGGATCTCCGCCAGGCGGAACCGGTAGAGCAGCTGGGTCATCAGCACCCAGGCGATCAGGATGAAGACCAGAGCCAGCGGCGCGCCCAGCAGCATCCATTGCAGGAAGCCCACCTCCTTGCCCAGCGAATCCGACAGATAGGCCGCCACGATGGCATTGGGCGGGCTGCCCAGAAGCGTGCCGAGCCCGCCGATCGAGGCCGACCAGGCAATGGCCAGCACAAGGCAGACGCCGAAGGCGCGGATCTGCGGATCGGCGATCACCTCGGCGATGCGCCCGCCCGCATGCAGATCCGCCCCCACCTCGGCGCCCTGGGAGGTGGCGCGGCTGCGTTCCACCACCAGGGTCAGGATCGACAGGCCGATGGGCAGCATCATCAGCGTCGTCGCCGTGTTCGACACCCACATCGACAGGAACCCGGTGGCCAGCATCATGCCCAGCACGATGCGCCGGGGCTGCACGCCCACCCGCACCAGCGTCATCAGCGCGATGCGCCGGTGCAGCTGCCATTTCTGCATGGCGATGGCGATCAGGAAGCCGCCGAGGAACAGGTAGACGATCGGGTTGGCATAGGGCGCGGTCGCCTGGGAGACGCTGCGCCCGGCCAGAAGCGGCAGCAGAACGATCGGCAGCAGCGAGGTGGCGGCCAGCGGAATGGCCTCGGTCATCCACCAGATCGCCATCAGCGTGGCGACGGCGGCGACGGCGCGGCCCTCGGGCGTCAGCCCCTCCTGGCCGCCCAGCAGCAGCCAGACGATGACGGCGCCGAGAAGCCCGGCGATGCGCAGCCCCCAGCTCCAGCGCGGGTCGCGCACCGCCTCGGCCTCGGGGTCGGGCGCGGACGAGGCGCGCGCATGATCCGTGTCGGTCATGGAATCTCCCAGGAAAACTGATTTGACCGATGAAATGGGTCAAAGGAGGCGGTTTGGCAACTCCCCGCGATGCGCAGCCCCCCCGGCGCAGGGCTGCCTCGAAAATGTGCAATCAGCCGGAAAACGGCCGGTTGCGGCCTGGCCGCGGCGCCCGGGGCTTCGACAGGACGGACGGATGGCGCAGGCTGACCCGGAGGCAGGCCCGTCCGGGCGGACCGCGCCTCCACCTCGCAGGAGCGCAAGAAAGGACAGTTGCCCATGTCATCCACCATCGTCGTCGCCCATGACGGCAGCGACAGTTCCGAACGCGCCATGGCCTTCGCCGTGGACCGTGCCGGTGTCATAGGCGGCGCCGTGCTGGTCGCCCATGTGCTGGAATGGTCGCCCTATGCCTTCCTGACCAAGGAAGAGCTGGAGGAACGCCATGTCCGCCGCCGCGAGGAACTGGAACGCGCCGAGGCCGCGCTGCTGCGCCCGGTCCTGGAACGCCATGCCGCCAGCGGCGTGCCGATCACGACCGAGATGCGCTATGGCCATGTCGCCGAGACGCTGATCCGCATCGCCACCCAGGCGCAGGCCGTGCAGGTGGTGATCGGCCGCCGCGGCCAGGGCGGTTTCGCCAACCGGTTCTTCGGATCGGTCGCGGGCTCGCTGGTGCAGGCCTGCCCCGTCCCGCTGACCATCGTGCCGTGATCCGACAGCAAGGAGCTTCCATGAAACATTCCCTGGCCCCCGTCCCGGCACTGGCCGCCCTGGGCGCGGCGATCATCGCCGCCGCCCCCGCCCTGGCCCAGACCGCGACGCTCGACGAGCGGATCAACACCGCCTTCGCCGGCGCGACCGGCTGGTTCGTCAGCCTGATCTTCGCGCCCATTCCCGGCACCGGCTTTCCCTGGATCGTCGCCTGGCTGGTGGTGGGCGCCACGGTCTTCTCCATCTATTTCGGCTTCGTGCAGTTCCGCGTGATCGGCCATTCCATCGCCCTGGTGAAGGGCGACTATTCCGATCCCGACGATGCCGGGGAGGTCAGCCATTTCCAGGCGCTGGCGACGGCGCTGTCGGGCACGGTCGGCCTGGGAAACATCGCGGGCGTCGCGGTCGCGGTGGGCATCGGCGGGCCGGGCGCGACCTTCTGGATGATCCTCGCGGGGCTTCTGGGCATGGCCAGCAAGTTCACCGAATGCACCCTGGCGGTGAAGTACCGCAACGAATATCCCGACGGGCGCGTCTCGGGCGGGCCGATGTACTACATGACCAAGGGCTTCGCGCTGCGCGGCGCCTGGGGCGGCAAGCCCTTGGCCGTGCTCTTCGCGATCTTCGCCATCCTGGGCTCCTTCGGGGGCGGCAACATGTTCCAGTCCAACCAGGCCCATGCCCAGCTGGTCAATGTCTTCGGCGAGTTTCCCGGGGTGATCACCGGCGTGGTCTTCGCCGCCATCGTCTTCGCCGTGATCGTCGGCGGCATCCGCTCCATCGCGCGGGTCACCGAAAAGGTCGTGCCGCTGATGGGCGTCATCTATGTCGGCACCGCGCTGGTGATCCTGGCGATCAATTTCGACCAGATCGGCTGGGCGATCGGGCAGATCTTCGCGGGCGCCTTCACCGGGCTGGGCGTCGCGGGCGGCATGGCGGGCGCGCTGATCCAGGGGTTCAAGCGCGCGGCCTTCTCCAACGAGGCGGGGGTGGGGTCGGCCGCCATCGCCCATTCGGCGGTGCGCACCAAGGAGCCGGTGACCGAGGGCTTCGTCGCGCTTCTGGAGCCGTTCATCGACACGGTGGTGATCTGCACCATGACGGCGCTGGTCATCATCATCACCGGCCAGCTGGTCAGCGACCCCGAGACCGGGCTCTATATCGTCGGCGAAGGCGGGTCGATCGAGACGCTGGCGGGCAATACCGGCGTGGCGCTGACCTCGGCGGCCTTCTCGCAGAGCGTGCCGATCTTCCGCTACATCCTGGTGGTGGCGGTGATCCTCTTCGCCTTCTCGACGATGATCTCCTGGTCCTATTACGGGCTGAAGGCCTGGACCTTCCTCTTCGGCGAGGGAAAGACGACGGAGCTGGTCTACAAGCTGATCTTCTGTTTCTTCGTCATCGTCGGCGCGGCGGCCAGCCTCGGCCCGGTGATCGACTTCTCCGATGCCGCGATCTTCGCCATGGCGGTGTGCAACATCGCGGCGCTCTACGTGCTGATGCCGATCGTCAAGGCCGAGATGGAAAGCTACCTGTCGCGGCTGAAATCGGGCGAGATCCGCAAGTTCACCTGACCCCTCGGGTCCGGCCGCCCCGCGCGGGCGGCCGGACCCTTTCGCAAAGCATTCAGGCACCTGACACGGCACCTCTTCCACCGGCACATGGAGGAAAACCATGAATTAGATAAAGCGGCATACATGGGCATTCGTGGCATTCCCCCTGATCCTCTTGACGGGGGCCCTGACCAGATGGGCAAGCCGGGCCCATGATTGCGATGGCTCGGCGACATGCGATCTGATGCTCTGGTCCGCCATTTACGTGCCTTGCGCGGTCCTGATCTATTTCGTCGCGAGGAAGGTCCATCAATTGGTCACGGGAGAGAGTGACCCGTAACCTGCGGGATGTCCCGGGATGCGCGAAGACATGACCGCATGCCAAGTCATCTGCACGAAGGCCCCGCAGCCGCCTCTGTCCAGAAGGCGGAACGGATGTCGGGGACATCCTGGCGCGCGCGGCCATGCCTGTGCCCGCGAGACCATCGCGCCCGACGACCCCGGACTTGCCGCCGGAGGGCATATCCGGATGCGCATGCCGGGCTGATCGCGCACCAGCTGCGCCCCCACCGGCCGGGGGATGTCGCGCGTGGCGGTCGGGGCGCCGCAAGCCGATCCTGTCCTCGAGCCGCCGGACCGCGTGGGGGGGCCCGATCGCGACACGCCGAGACGGTGCCCGGCAGGGGTGAAATCACCCTCCTCGGTGAGGGCAGGAAGGGCGGAAAGATCTCCGGGAAACCCGTGATTCATGGCGCGTTCCTTCCGTCGGCCGCATCCGCAGCCCGCGGCCTTCCGGGACAGGCGGCGGCCCGATGCAAAGGAATAGCCCTGCCTCAGCATGAATTCTCTTCATGGCGCCGATAAGGCAAAGCGGCCTTATCCTGCCCCCTGGGCCGCTCCAGATTGGGGGACAGACGACAGGCCCGAACCGGAGTTCCCGACATGACCACCCCGACCGATCCCCAGAATTCCGCCCGCCGCGACCTGCTGCGGGCCGCCGGAATGGGCGCCGCCGCGCTCGGCATGGCATCGCTGAGCACCGCAGCGGCGCTGGCGCAGGCCTCGACCGGCTGGGACAAGACCTTCCCGCAAAGCGACCGCGTCGATCACCGCAAGGTCAGCTTCGCGAACCGCTACGGCATTGCGCTGGTGGGCGACCTCTACCTGCCGAAGGCGCGCGGCCGCGCGCCGCTTCCCGCGCTGGCGGTGGCCGGCCCGTTCGGCGCGGTCAAGGAGCAGGCGGCGGGGCTCTACGCGCAGGAGATGGCCGAACGCGGCTTTGCCGCCATGGCCTTCGACCCCTCCTATATAGGCGAAAGCGGCGGCGCCCCGCGCTACGTCGCCTCGCCCGACATCAACACCGAGGATTTCATGGCGGCGATCGACTTCCTGGGGCTGCAGGACGAAGTGGATCGCGACCGCATCGGCATGATCGGCATTTGCGGCTTCGGCGGCATGGCACTGAACGCGGCCGCCCCGGACAAGCGGGTCAAGGCCGTTGCCGTGACCTCGATGTACGACATGAGCCGGGTGAACGCGCGCGGCTATTTCGACGCGATGACCCTGGAGGATCGCGCCGAGGCGCTGAGGGCCATGAGCCTGCAGCGCTGGGAGGACGCCGCCTCGGACGAGCCCCCGAAGCTGGCCGGCGGCCTGCCCGACACGCTCGAGGGCATCGATAACCCGGTGATCGCCATGTATCACGCCTATTACAAGACGGACCGGGGCTATCACCCGCGCTCGCTGAACTCCAACGGCGGATGGAACGTGACCTCGGCCATGTCCTTCATGAACATGCCGCAGCTCACCTACATCCACGAGATCTCGCCCCGCCCGGCCCTGATCATCGCAGGGTCCGAGGCGCATTCGCGCTATTTCAGCGAGGATGCCTATGCCGCCGCGCGCGATCCCAGGGAACTGGTGATCATCGACGGCGCGGATCACTGCGATCTCTATGACCAGAAGGACATCATCCCCTTCGACCGGCTGCAGGCGTTCTTCGAGGGCCATCTTGCGTAAGCCGCCGGGCCTGCCCCGTGGCGGGGCAGCCCCGTTCATCCCGCGACAGATCACGGAGACGACCCCATGAAGATGACCCTCGCCGCGCTCGCGCTGAGCCTCGCCGCCCCCGCGGCCCTCGCCCAGCAGATGACGCAGACCACGCCCCTGGAACGGGGCGGCCGGATCGGCAGCCCCGAGACCTTCACCGGCACGGTCTTCGTCGCGCCGGTCTTCGGCCCCGAGATGAACGATGTCAGCGCAGGGGAAGTGACCTTCATGCCCGGCGCACGTTCGGCATGGCACACCCATCCGGTCGGCCAGTACCTCGTCGTGACCGCGGGAACCGGCTGGTACCAGGAGGAAGGCCGGGAAAAGCAGGTGATGCGCACCGGCGATGTCGTGTTCGCCCCGGCGGGGGTGAACCATTGGCATGGCGCAACCGACGGAACCTCCGTCACCCATTACGCGATCCAGGCGGTTCGGGACGGCTCTGCCGTAACCTGGGGGGAGCTGGTCTCCGACGAGGATTACGGCGGCTGAACCCGATGCCCGCCGCCGGGGTCCGGCATGACCGGACCCCGCACCATTTCCATTTCTCCGATATCCAGGATGCGCCCATGAAAACCCGGATGATTGCCACCGCCTTCGCTCTTGCCGGCACCGCCGCCTCGGCCCAGGATCTTGCCCGGTCCCTCCCGGGCGCGGTCGATGCGGTGGCTCCGGCCCTCGCCGCCTATTCCGCCGAGGATCTCTTCGCCTCCGTCTGGAACGACGAGGCGCTCCCGATGCGCGACCGCGCGCTGGTCACTTTCGCGGCGCTGGTCACGCGTCACGAAGCCGACGCCCTCGGCCGTCACGCCGAACTGGCGCTGGACGCGGGCGTGACCCCGGCGGAACTGTCGGAAACCATCACCCATCTTGCCTTCTACACCGGCTGGGGCAACGCCACCGCAGCCGCCGAGGCCATGGCCCCGGTCTATGAATCGCGGGGCGTGACCGCCGAAGATCTGCCCGCCCCCGACCCCGATCTCCTGCCGCTGGACGAGGAGGCCGAGGCCGCGCGGGAAGACACCGTCCAGACCAATTTCGCCCATGTCAGCCCCGGCGTCGTCGAGACCACCCGCGAGCTGCTGTTCAACGACCTCTGGCTGCGCCCGGACCTTGCGCCCCGCGACCGCAGCATGGTCACCGTCGCGGCGCTGATCGCCGCAGGCCAGCCCGAGCAGATGACCTTCCACCTGAACCGCGCCATGGATAACGGGCTGACGCAGGAGGAGGCAGGCGCGATGCTCTCGCATCTTGCCTTCTATGCGGGCTGGCCCAGGGTGTTCTCGGCGATGCCCGTCGCGCGGCAGGTCTTCGAGAGCCGCGCGAACTGAAATCCTGCGGCGCGGTCCCGGACGCGCCGCCCCACCAAAGGAGATATCCCATGAAGATCATCCGCGCTGGCAGCACGCCCTCCGCCCCCGGTCCCGAAGACTATTTCACCGGGACCGTGCGGATCGACCCCATGTTCCAGGCCGACGCCCCGGGCCGCACCAGCGGCGCCCATGTCACCTTCGAGCCCGGCGCCCGCACCGCGTGGCATACCCACCCGGCGGGGCAGACCATCATCATCACCTTCGGCCGCGGCCGGGTGCAGCGCGAGGGCGGCCCGGTCGAAGAGGTCACGGCAGGCGATGTCGTCTTCTTTCCCGCCGAAGAGAAGCACTGGCACGGCGCCGCGGCCGAAACCGCCATGTCGCATATCGCCATCCAGGAGAGCATCGACGGCACGCCCGTGACGTGGCTGGAGAAGGTGTCGGACGCGGATTACGCCGGCTGACGGCACGCAGGCTGCCGCCGTTTCGCGGCGGCAGCGCGGTCTCGGCTGCAGGGCGGGCCTGGCCGTCGATGCGCCGCCCGGCGCCCCCGATGCGCGGGCCCCCGGCGCGTCCACATGGCGGCTATGCCTTGCCCCCGCCGCCATGGCAGCCTAGCTCTTGGCCGCGGTAACAGTGCAGGAGCGTACCCATGTCCCCCATTCATGCCATCGGTGACATCCATGGCCAGATCGGCCAGCTGGAAACCGCCCTGGAGCTGATCGAGAAACATGGAGAGCCCGGCGCACCGATCGTGTTCTGCGGCGATTACGTCGATCGCGGCCCCGACTCCCGGGCGGTCATCCGGCTCCTGATGGAGGGCCAGGCGGCGGGGCGCGACTGGATCTGCCTGATGGGCAATCACGACCGGTTCCTGCTGCGCTATCTCGACGATCCGCGCTACGAGGATCCCAATGTCTCGCGCCCGCTTCTGTGGACCGACCCGCCGCTGGGCGGGGCCGCGACGCTGGCCTCCTACGGGGTGGACGTGGCGCCGGGGCGCAGCCTCGAGGAGATCCATGCCGATGCGCGCGAGGCGGTGCCGCAAGCCCATCGCGACTGGATCGCCGCGCTGCCGCGGATCCACGAGACCGGGGACCAGATCTTCGTCCATGCCGGGCTGCGCCCGGGCGTGGCGCTGGAGGACCAGGCCGAGGATGACCTGGTCTGGATCCGCAACGGCTTCCTCGAAAGCCCGGTCGACTGGGGCCGCCTGGTCGTGCACGGCCATACCGCCCTGGACCGGCCGGAATTCTACGGCAACCGGCTGAACCTCGATGGCGGGACGGGCTATGGCCGCCCGCTGGTGCCGGCGCTGCTGGAGGGGCGGACGGTCAGCCTGCTGGGCCGGACCGGACGCGAAGAGCTGGGGATCAGCGAACTGGTCGGCTACTGACCCGCCGGGGCAGGGGCGCGCAGGCGCCCCGCCTCAGACATCCAGCTCGTCGACGAATTGCGCGTTCTCCTGGATGTACTGGAACCGCAGCTCGGGCTTCTTGCCCATCAGCTGCTCGACCAGCTGCCCGGTCTCGCCCGGCTCGTCCTCGTCGATCGACACCCGGATCAGCTTGCGGCTGGCGGGATCCATCGTCGTCTCCTTCAGGTCCTTGGCGTCCATCTCGCCCAGGCCCTTGAAGCGAGACACGTCGATCTTGCCCTTGCCGCCCAGCCCCTTGGCCAGCCAGGCGTCGCGCTCGGCCTCGTCGAGGCAATAGACCCGCTTCGCCCCCTGGGTCAGGCGGAACAGCGGCGGGCAGGCCAGGTAGAGGTGGCCGTGATCGATCAGCGGCCGCATCTGCGAGAAGAAGAACGTCATCAACAGCGACGCGATATGCGCGCCGTCGACATCCGCGTCGGTCATGATGATGACCTTGTCATAGCGCAGGTCGTCGATGCTGAACCGCGACCCCATGCCGACGCCAAGCGCCTGGCACAGGTCGGAAATCTCCTGGTTGCCCGACATCTTGGCGCTGGCCGCGCCCAGGACGTTGAGGATCTTGCCGCGCAGCGGCAGCAGCGCCTGGGTCCTGCGGTCGCGTCCCATCTTGGCCGACCCGCCCGCCGAGTCGCCCTCGACGATGAACAGCTCCGTGCCGTCGCGGGCGCCCTGCGAACAGTCGACCAGCTTGCCCGGCAGGCGCAGCTTCTTGGTGGCCGACTTGCGCGCAGTCTCTTTCTCGGCCTTGCGGCGCAGCCGTTCCTCGGCGCGCAGCACCAGGAAGTCGAGGATCGCGCCCGCGGATTTCGTGTCGCCCGCCAGCCAGCTGTCGAACCGGTCGCGCACCGCGTTCTCCACCAGCCGCGCGGCCTCGGTCGTGGCCAGCCGGTCCTTGGTCTGGCCGACGAATTCCGGGTCGCGGATGAAGCACGAGACCAGCGCGCAGCCCCCCGCCATCAGGTCGTCGCGGGTGATCTGCGCCGCCTTCTTGTTGCCCGCCAGCTCGCCATAGCCCTTCAGCCCCTTCAGCACCGCCGCCCAGAACCCGCCTTCATGGGTGCCGCCCTCGGGGGTGGGCACGGTGTTGCAATAGGACTGGATGAAGCCGTCGCGCGCGGGCGTCCAGTTGATCGCCCATTCGACCGAGCCGGGCACGCCGAATTTCTCCTGGAATTCCACCTTGCCCGCGAAGGGCCGGTCGGCATAGGTCGAGGCCCCGCCCAGCGTCTCGGCCAGGTAGTCGGCCAGCCCGTTGGGGAAGTGGAACACCGCCTCCGCCGGGGTCTCGCCATCGTCGATCGCCGTCTTCCAGCGGATCTCGACCCCCGAGAACAGATAGGCCTTGGAGCGCACCATCTTGAAGAGCCGCGCGGGCTTGAACTTCTTGTCGCCGAAGATCTGCGCATCGGCATGGAAGGTGACGCTGGTGCCGCGGCGGTTGGGGGCCTGGCCGACCTTCGCCACCGGTCCCTGCGGGATCCCGCGGGAGAATTCCTGGGCATAGAGCTCGCGGTTGCGGGCCACCTCGACGCGCATGTGATCCGACAGGGCGTTGACCACCGAGGCGCCGACCCCGTGCAGGCCGCCCGAGGTCTGATAAGCCTTACCCGAGAACTTGCCGCCCGCATGCAGCGTGCACAGGATCACCTCCAGCGCCGACTTGCCGGGGAATTTCGGATGCGGGTCGATCGGGATGCCGCGGCCATTGTCGCGGATCGTCACCGAGTAATCGGCCGTCAGCTCCACCTCGATGCGGTTGGCATGGCCCGCCACCGCCTCGTCCATGGAGTTGTCGAGGACCTCGGCCACCAGATGGTGCAGCGCCCGCTCATCCGTGCCGCCGATATACATGCCCGGGCGCTTGCGCACCGGCTCCAGCCCCTCGAGCACCTCGATGGACGAGGCGTCGTAGGTATCGGTCTGGGTGGAGGAGAGGAGATCTTCGGCCATTGCTGCCCCTAGGTCTTGTAGGTCAGGGGGCAGGATAGGCTAATTGGAGCAGAGGCGAAAGGGGCGGCATGATCCGGATGCCGCCGATTCCGCGCAATGCCGCCCGCCGGGTCCGCATCGGGGCCGATCCGGGCTCAGGCCCCGGGACTGCGCGCGCGGATCAGCGCCGCCAGGCCCAGCATCGCGCAGAGCACGCCGCACACCCCGGCCCAGCCCCCGGCCTGCCAGGCCACCCCGCCGCCCGGCCCTGCCAGCGTCGCCCCGGCATAGAACGCAATCTGGTACAGCGCCGTCGCCTGCCCGCGCGCGGTTTCGGCCAGCCGTCCGACATCCCCGGCGCAGAGCGAATGCGCCCCGAAAAATCCCAGGGTGAACAGGACGATGCCGATCCCCAGCAGCGGCAGCGCCGGGCAGAGCGTCAGCAGTATTCCGGCCCCGGCCAGGCCGATGCAGGCCAGCGCCGCGCGCCGCGTGCCCAGGTGCCGCGCCAGGCGTTCGCTTTCCACCGCCGCGAAGGTCGAGGGCAGGAAGGCCAGCGAGACAAGGCCGACCGCGTGCTGGTCCAGCCCGATGCCGGGAGAGAGCAGGTGGAACCCCACGAGATTGAAGAAGGCGACAAAGGCCGACATCAGCAGGAACCCCTGCAGCACCGCATCGCGCAGCCCCGGATTGCGCAGATGCCCCAGATAGGTGCGCAGCGCCGCGGCGGGGGCCGGACTGCCGGGACGGAAATTGCGCGACGCCGGCAGCCACAGCCAGATCAGTGCCGCCGCCAGCAGCGCGATCCCCGCCAGGGCGGCGACCGGCAGCCGCCAGCCCGTCGTCTCGGCCAGCGTGCCCACCAAGAGCCGCGCCAGCATGCCGCCCAGCGAATTGCCCGCCAGCACCCAGCCCACCGCGCGCCCCAGGCTGTCGCGGTCCATCTCCTCGGCCAGCCAGGTCAGGTTGATCGCCGTGATGCCGCCCAGGATCAGCCCCAGCGCCGTGCGCAGCGCCAGGAACATCCCCCAATCCGCGGTCGCCGCCATCGCCGCCAGCAGCAGGGCGGTCATCAGCACCGAGGCCAGGATCACCGGCTTGCGCCCCAGCGCGTCCGAGACCGGCCCGGTGACCACAAGCCCCGCCGCCAGCGCCGCGGTGGGCAGGCTCAGGCTCAGGCCCGCCTCGGTCACGCCGATGCCGAATTCGGCGGCGAAGACCGGCATCAGCGGCTGCACGAAATAGAGCGCCGAGAAGGCGGTCGCGCCGCTGAGCACCAGCACCGCGCAGATGCGGAGGAAACCGGGGCTGTCATGACGGATCGGCCCCGGCGCGGAACGGGCAGGGGCACGGGGCGGGGCGGGGGCAAGGGCGGTATCGGCGGGCATGCGGTCTTCTACTGGACGCGGAGCCATGCCGAAAATACAATCGTGGCAACCCGACCATGCCGGAATTGTATAGTCAGATGGATCTGAAACGCCTACAGACCTTCCTGCGCGTCGCCGAGACAGGCTCGCTCAGCGCCGCCTCCGACCGGATGCGCATCGCCCAGCCCGCGCTGTCGCGCCAGATCCGCCTGCTGGAGGAGGAGATCGGCCAGGTGCTGTTCCTGCGCTCGCGCGAGGGCATGGCCCTGACCCCCGCCGGCGCGTTGTTGCAGACGCGCATCTCGGGGCTGCTGCGGCAGCTCGACCAGGGGATCGACGAGGTGCGCAGCCTTCGGGATGCGCCGCGGGGACGGGTCGCCGTGGGGCTGGTGCCCTCGGCCGCGGCGGTGATGGGCGCGGATCTGGCCCTGTCGGTGCGGGCCGCGCATCCCGGCATCCGGCTGAGCCTGCAGCAGGGCTATACCAGCCACCTGACCGACTGGCTGCATCGCGGCGAGATCGACATGGCGCTGCTCTATGGCGGGGCCGGACGGCTGCCGGCGGAGGAACTGCTGCGCGAGGAACTGGTGCTGGTCGCCCCGCGCGGGCATCCGGTCCTGGGCGGGCCTGCAGACTTCGCCGCGCTGGCCGGGGCGGCGATGGTGCTGCCCGGGGCCGAGAACGGGCTGCGCCTGATCGTCGACCAGGCGGCGGAGCGGGCCGGGATCACGCTGGACGTGCTGGCCGAGGCCTCCGCCTTCCAGCTGCTGCTGGAACTCGTGACGGCGGGGACGGGCCTGTCGATCCTGCCGCGCAGCGCCCTGCCGGGATCGGCGGCAGCCGGGCGGCTGGACTGGACCGGCTTCGTCCCCCCGCTTCACCGCGACATCCACCTCGTGATGGCCCCCGCGGCCCGGCAGGGACGGGCGGCCCGGGCGGTGGTGCCTCTGCTGCGCCAGGCGGCGCTCAGCGCCCTCGGCTGAGCCGCTCGCGGGACAGCATCGCACGTTCGGCCCGGTCCAGCCGCTCCAGCACGGCCGCGATCCCCTCGGCCCGGTGGCGCGCCCAGATGCGGCGGCAGGAGGCGGGCGACCAGGGCAGGGCCGCCCCCGCAAGCCAGCCCCGCAGCGCCGCGGGCAAGGCATCGTAATCGCGCATCGGGTCGCCCTGCCGCCTGCGCCGCGGGAACCCGGTCTGCCCCAGATTGGCGGCGCGGGCGGCAGGGGGGCGGCGGGGGATCGGCGTCATGGCAGGGGCTCCGTCTCAGGCAGGATGTTCGTTATCGTATAACATCACACTGCGCAAGCCGCCGACCGTTGCATCCCAGCCGCAGGGGCGCCGCCCCGTCTTTCGCGGCACGCGTTGCCGCGCTAGGCTCGGCCCGTCACCTGGCCGCCGCCGGGCCCAGATCCGCGAAAGGACCCGTCATGACCACGCTCGCCCGACTTCTGTGCTGCAGCCTGTCCCTGATCCCGGGCGCCACGCTGGCCCAGGACGGGGGGCAGGACCTGTCCCAGGCCGCCAGCGACCCGACGGCCTCGCTCACCGCCTATGTGTTCCAGGACTTTTACACTTCCGGCTATCACGGGCTGGATGATGCCGAGGGCAACCGGCTGCAATTCCGCCTGGCCATGCCCTACCAGCTGGGCAGCACCAGCAACATCTTCCGCCTGACGCTGCCTTACCAGACGATGAACCCGGCCGATCGCGAAGGGCTCTCGGATGCCACGGTCTTCAACCTGACCACATTCGACCGCCGCTGGGGCCGGTTCGGGGTCGGCGCGGTGGCGCTGCTGCCCTCGGGCGAGGACGACGTGACCACCGACCGCTGGGCACTGGGGCCGGCCGCGGGCTTCGTGGCGCAGTCCCGCTGGGGCATCTGGGGGCTGTTCAACCAGAACCTCATCGATATCGACGGCGCCGAAGGACGCGACGAGGTCAACCTCTCGGTGATCCAGCCGATCCTCAACGTCTCGCTCGGAGAGGGCTGGTCGCTGGGCGCCTCGGACATGTCGATCACCTTTGACTGGGACGAAGGCGAATTCGCCAGCCTGCCCCTGGGCGCCCAGATCAACAAGCTGGCGCATTTCGGCACCACGCCGGTCCAGTTCGGACTGAGCTACGAGCATAATTTCCAGGACGATGCGGGCAATGCCGAGGATACGTTCGGCCTGACCATGAAGATCCTGGTCCCCTGACGCGCCCCGCGCCATCCGGACGCAATCACCGCAGGACCCGGTTTCACGCCGGACGGCAGGGGGCGCCATCCCGGAGACCCTTGCCGCCGGCGCCTTCGAGAGGTTCCGCAGAACGGCTGCAGCCGGAAACGGCCGCGCGCGGATTGAACACATAACCCGGCTTCTGGACCATTCCTTCCGGAGGCCCGTCCCCGGCGCCGCGCCATCCGGCCGCGCGCCCGGCCGCACGGCCCGCCAGAGCACTGCAAGCCGCCTGCGCGCGATCGTGACCTTGACATCCCGGAGGCTTGGCGGCGGGTATATGGCGCCCGCTGGAAAGCACATGAAAGTCCCATGAGCCGCCGATTTCACAAACTCGCAATTGGCCTCGGAGCCATGAAGGGCGCCAGCACATGGCTCGCCTACAACCTCAACCGGTCCGATCTCGTCGACATGCCTCCTCCGAAGGAGCTGCATTATTTTCATGCCACGGCGCGCTGGCGCGACGACATGACCATGAAAGACAAACTCCGGCGGCTCAGGCCGTTTCGCGGGTGGGACGGAACCTATCTGGCCCCGGAGTTCCGCCGGGAGCGGCAGAGAACGTTCCTTGCCCGGGCGGCCGCCCCCCGGAAGGACCTGCCCGAGCTGCGCCAGCAGCGGATTGCACGGCGCATGAAGGAGCACCGCCGCTGGTACGAACGCTATGCGGACGGCGCGCCCTCTGCGGACTGGTACCGCTCCCTGTTTCCCAGGGCGAACGAGCATGTCTGGGCGCTGGATTTCTCGAACACCTACGGCATGCTGCGCCAACGCGACATGACCCGGGCACGGGACATGGCCGAAGAGGCCCGGGCGATCTGCATAATGCGGAACCCGTATGAGAGACTTTGGTCGCATATCCGATTTCAGGCCCGGATCGACGGGACGTTCGACGCTCTCGGCGCGACGCCGCCTGCGGAGCTTGTCCGGCAGGCCCGGCGGCTTGGCGTCGACCGGCACAGCATGTATTTTCCGAGGTTGAAACGCGCGCTCGATGTCTTCGGGCCGGAACGGCTGCTGGTTCTGACATTCGATGACATCGCGCGGGATCCCGGCCAAGTGCTTGATGACGTGTACCGCTTCCTCGACATCCCTCCCGCAGACCGGAAAGGCCGGGCGTCGAAACTGCTGAACGTGACGCCGTCGCTTGGCGCCCCGCGCGGGCTTTTCGAGGAATTCGAAGAGATCTTTGCGGCTGATCTGCGGCGCGTGGAATCCCTGGGATACGAGATACCCGGAAGCTGGCTCTCCGCCCCGGACCGGCCCTGAATTCGGCCATGGAGAAATGCGGGGCATCGCCGGGCGCCGCCGATATCGAACCTGTGGCGGATGTGTGGCGTTTCCTTCTCCGGCCCAGGGCCGTTCGGGCGGCCGATGACCCGCTGGCCGGCGAAACGGCGCCGCGCAGGGTCTGTCCCCGGCTGACGGAGAGGCGCCTCCGGCACGGGGGGCTGCGCGGCGGCGGAGACAGGGTCATCGCGTCGCCTTTTCTTCCGGCGCGCGATCTGATTGCCTCGGACCGGCGCGATCATTGCCGCGGCATCATTGAGGGACCGGCCCGACATGTCCGAACTGACCTGTTTCAAGAGCTATGACATCCGCGGCAGGCTGGGGGAGAACCTCGACGCCGCCATCGCCTACCGCATCGGCCGCGCCTTCGCGCAGGTCATGGCACCGGGGCTGACGGTCTGCGGGCGCGACATCCGCGAAAGCTCCGCCGAGCTGCAGGCCGCGCTGATCGAAGGGCTGCTGGATGGCGGCTCGGACGTGATCGACATCGGCCTTTGCGGCACCGAGGAGGTGTATTTCGCCACCGATCATTTCGGCGCGGGCGGCGGGCTCGAGGTGACGGCCTCGCACAACCCGATCGACTATAACGGCATCAAGATGGTCCGCGAGGGATCGCGGCCGATCTCGGGCGATAACGGGCTGCTCGACATCAAGGCGGTCGCCGAGACCGGGGACTGGGCGCCGGCGGCGCGCGGCACGCTGCGGCAGGAGACCCCGCGGACGGCCTATGCCGCGCGCATTCTCTCCTTCGTCGATCCGGCGAAGTTCCGGCCCCTGAAGATCCTCGTCAATGCCGGGCATGGCGTGGCGGGACCGGCCTTCGACGCGGTGGAGGCAGGGCTCCGCGCGGCGGGGGTGCCGCTGGAGTTCGTGAGGATCCATCACGACCCCGATGGCAGCTTCCCGCAGGGGATCCCCAACCCGCTTTTGCCGGAGAACCAGCCGCAGACCGCCGATCAGGTGCGCGCGCATGGCGCCGACATGGGCGTCGCCTGGGACGGGGATTTCGACCGCTGCTTCCTGTTCGACGAGACCGGGGCCTTCATCGACGGCGAATACATCGTGGGTCTGCTGGCGGCCGCCTTCCTGCCCAAGGAGCCCGGCGCGCGCATTGTCCACGACCCGCGCGTGATGTGGAACACGCTCGACGTGGTGGCGAAGGGCGGCGGCGAGGCGGTGGTCTCGCGCACCGGCCATGCGCTGATCAAGGCGCGGATGCGCGAGGTCGATGCCGTCTATGGCGGCGAGATGTCGGCGCATCACTATTTCCGCAACTTCATGTATTGCGATAGCGGCATGATCCCCTGGCTGCTGGTGGCCGAGCATATGGGGACCACGGGGCAGAGCCTGTCGGCGCTGGTGGCGCAGATGCGGGCGGATTTTCCCTCCTCGGGCGAGATCAACTTCACCCTGGCGGATGCAAAGGCCGCGATGGACCGGGTGGAGGCGGAACTGGCGCCCGGGGCGATCGGCGGGGTCGACCGCCTGGACGGGATTTCCATGGCCTTCGAGGACTGGCGGGTGAACCTGCGCCGCTCGAATACCGAGCCGGTGCTTCGGCTGAATGTCGAGACCCGCGGCGATCGCGATCTGCTTGGCCGGAAGGTGGAGATGCTGCGGGCCATCATCACCGCCTGAGGCCATGCGGCCGCCAAGGTCATAATGTCCCCTCGACAGCCGGGCCCGGCGGGGCGACACAGAGGAAACAGCGCCGCGGCCTTGCCCGCGGTCCGGAATTCGCGCGCGGGATCGCTCACAACCAAATGGGTATGTCATGAAGATTGCAATGATCGGGACGGGCTATGTCGGGCTGGTCTCTGGGGTATGTTTCTCTGATTTCGGTCATGACGTGGTCTGCGTCGACAAGTCGGAGGAGAAGATCGCCAAGCTGGTTGCCGGGCAGATCCCCATCTACGAGCCGGGACTGGATGATCTGGTGGCCCGCAACGTCGCCGCCGGGCGGCTGAGCTTCACGCTGGACCTGGCCGAAGCGCTGAAGGGAGCGGATGCCGTCTTCATCGGAGTGGGCACCCCGACGCGCCGCGGCGATGGCCATGCCGATCTGAGCTATGTCTATGCCGCCGCGGAGGAAATCGCCCAGAACCTGGACGGCTACACCGTGGTGGTCACCAAGTCGACCGTGCCCGTGGGCACCAACCGCGAAGTGGCGCGCGTCATCGCCGCGGCCAATGCGCAGGCGGAGTTCGACGTGGCCTCGAACCCCGAATTCCTGCGCGAAGGCGCGGCGATCGAGGATTTCATGCGCCCCGATCGCGTGGTCGTGGGCGTCGAGTCCGAGCGCGCCCGCGGCGTGATGGCCGAGATCTACCGCCCGCTCTCGCTGCGCAACGCCCCGGTGATGTATACCGGCCTGGAAAGCGCGGAGATGATCAAATACGCCGCCAATGCCTTCCTGGCGACCAAGATCACCTTCATCAACGAGATCGCCGCGCTTTGCGAGAAGGTCGGCGCCGATGTCCAGGCCGTGGCCGACGGGATGGGGCGCGACGGGCGCATCGGGTCCAAGTTTCTGCATGCGGGGCCGGGCTATGGCGGGTCGTGCTTTCCCAAGGACACCTCCGCCCTGGCCCGGATCGGGCAGGACAATGCCAGCCCGATGAAGATCGTCGAGACGGTGATGTCGGTCAATGACGCCGTCAAGCGGCGCATGGTCGAGAAGGTCCTGGACCTGGCGGGAGGATCGGTGAACGGCAAGGCGGTGGCCGTGCTGGGGGTGACCTTCAAGCCCAATACCGACGACATGCGCGACAGTCCCGCGCTGACGATCGTCCCGGCGCTGGTCGGCGGCGGTGCGGATGTCCGCCTCGTCGATCCCCAGGGACGGCGCGAGGGCGAAGCGCTCCTGCCGGGGACGAGCTGGCACGAGAATGCCTATACCGCCGCCGAAGGGGCGGAGGTGGTGGTTCTCCTGACCGAATGGAACGAGTTCCGCGCCCTCGACCTGGGACGGCTGGGCGGGGTCATGGCCGCGCGCAGATTTGCCGATCTGCGCAATGTATATACGCCGCAGGATCTGGAGGCTGCCGGGTTCGAATGCGCTTTCGTCGGGCGCTGACCGGGCGGTGACGCCCTGCGCCGGGTGATCGGCCCTGACCGGGACTGGTTAACGGGATTTCACCATCCCGTTGGAAACAAAGTGGTATTTGTCCCCGGTTAAGATTCGGACGCTATAGGCTATATCCGTGGGGGCGCCTGCTGCACCGGTCCTTTGGACCAGCTGCGGCACAGCGCCAAGGAAGTCGCGGATGTCCGCAATCATTACCGAAGTCGCGGGTCTGTCAGCAGACCCGGTCACTCCTCTCGTATCCGGAACCATCATCGAAGACACGGCCGGGGCTATTGCGCCTCCGGTGTCGGCCGAGGCCGCCGGGACCGGGATCGCTCCTGCAGCGCTCCTGCCTGCCGCCGGGGCGGCCGTGCCGGCGCCCGAGGCCGGTCCGGCCGGCGATCTTGCCGGTGCCGCGGATGCCGTCCTTCAGCCGCTGGGCATCGCGGAGGCGCAGGTCGCCTCCGCCCCTGCCGGGACCGCCATTTCGACCGCTACGGTGGCCGCGCCTCTGCCCGGCGCCCCTGCCCCGTCGGCCGACCCGGCATCGCCTGCCCAGATCACCGTTTCGGACGCCGCCGGCCTGGCCGCCGCGCTGGCCACGGCGGTGCAAGGCACCGTGATCCGGCTGGAAGGCGGGAATTACGGTGACTTCGCGCTGGCTGACTATGCGGGCCGCGTGACGCTCCTGTCCGACCCCGCGGATCCGGCGGTGTTCTCCACCGTGCAATTCCGCAATGTCTCCGGGATCACCTTCGACGGGGTCACCTTCGACTACACCTATACCCCGGGGGATGCGGAATTCTACCGGCCGTTCCGCTTCACCGGCTGCAGCGAGATCACCGTCCGCAACGCGCTGGTCGACGGTGACCGCGCCCATGGCCGCGGCGACGAGAAGGACGGCTACGGCAACGCCACCGGGCTGCGCTTCGAGCAGTGCGAGACGATCCGCATCCTCGACAGCGAGCTGCGCGGCTTCAAGGACAACCTCCAGCTCAGCGACATCCGCGACGTCGTGGTCTCCGGCAACGAGATCCACCACATGCGCGAGGACGCGATCGAATTCGGCCGCCTCACCGATGCGCTGTTCGAGAACAACTACCTTCACGACACCGACGGCTATCCGCTGCCCGAAGGGGCCAAGGCCGGCAGCGGCGACCATCCGGATTTCTTCCAGATCAACGGCGGCGGCGCGCGCAGCCCCTGCGAGAACCTGGTCATCCGCGGCAACCTGATGGACCAGGGCTCCGGCACCGGCGCGCAGGGCATCTTCCTGACGAACCACGATGACGTGCCGTGGCGCAACATCACGATCGAAGACAACATGTACATCAATGACCGCGCCAACGGCATCGTGGTCGGGCTGACCGATGGGCTGGTGGTGCGCAACAACACGATCCTGCATGCCTTCTGGGACACGGAGAATTCCTTCCCGCCGACCATCCGGCTCGACCGCAACAGCACCGATGCGGTGGTCACCGGCAATATCGCGGGCTCGCCAGCCATTCTGAACCTGCCGGATCACTGGCAGACGGGCGGCAATTTCCTGCTGCAGAGCACCGACCCGGACGCGCCGGGCTATTACGCCGCGCATTTCCCCGGGATCGCCGGGGCGCTGGGGGGCAATCCCGGCAAGTTCCTGCTTGATCCGGCAAGCCCGGCAAGCCTGGCCGGGGCGGGCTCGCCACATCTTTACGCCAGCAGCGTGGAGGCCTCCGATGTGCTGATCGCGCGGATCGCGGTCGGCGCGACCGGGGATGCCGACCGGTTCGTCTTCGATGCCGAAGACTCGTCGCTGCCCGAGCTCCGCGTGGCCGGGCCCGCGGCGGAACAGGAAGCGGAACAGGAACAGGAACAGGAACAGGAACAGGAGATGCTGCGCTTCGACGCGGCGCAGGGCGATCTGATCCTGCGCACGGAGGCGGAAGAGCGGGTGGTGGCCGATTTCGCGCCGGGGGCCATGGCGCTCCGAGGGCTGGAGACGGCCCCGGGCGTCCTGCGCGAGATGCTGGACCCGCTGCTGGATGCAGACGCCTTCCGCATCGACATGATGCTGGGTCGCGATCCGGCCGCGACCGGAGGAATCGCGGGCGAAGTGATGCGGCTGGACCGGGCCTTCCGCATCTACGTGACCGAGAAGGGCGAGCTGGATTTCAGGCTGAAGACCGAGGACGGGACATGGCACGTGCTGAAGACCTCGGGGGCGGGGATCGCGGACGGGGCAATGCACGCCGTTTCGGTCTTCTATGAAGAGAATCACGAGATCGGCATCAGCGTCGACGGCACGGTCCTGGCCACGGCGGTGATCGCGGGAGAGATGTCGCATGGCGTTTCCGAGCGCATGGTCATCGGCGGGCAATACGGCGCCACACCCTTTGCCGGGCTTCTCGAGGACCTGGCGCTGGTGCTGGAACCGGGCGGCCTGCAGGACGCGCCCGCCGTCGCGCTGGCGCTGGCGGAGGCGACCCCCGCGGGCTATGATTTCCTGTGGGATTTCGGCGATGGCAGCCAGGCGCAGGGGCTGTCTGCGGTGCATGAATTCGACGTGCCCGGCTATCACAGGGTCACGCTGACCGTCAGCGGCAGCGACGGCTCCGTGGCCACCACCGATTACACGGTCGGCGTCGCGGGTTCGGACCTGATCGCGTTCGACGCGGCGGCGGGCGATTTCCTGCGCGTCTCCTACGGCGAGACCGAGATCCTGGCCGATCTGGATCCCGGCGCGGTCGATCTGCGCGACCTGGACGCGCTGATCCGCATCCAGCGCAGCGACCTGCAGCCGATGATCGATGCGGAGGAATTCCGCCTCGACGTGACGCTGCGGCTCGATCCGACCGAGACCGGCGCCATGGGCGGCGAGGTGGTGCGGCTCGACCGGTCCTTCGTCCTCGGGGTCTCCGATGCGGGCGAGGTCGATCTGCGGCTGAAGACCACCGACGGGATCTGGCACCGGCTGGTCACCAAGGGCGCCGGGATCGGCGACGGCGAGAGCCACGAAGTGTCGCTGCGCTTCGATGCCGGGGACCTGCTGGAACTGGCGGTGGACGACATCGTCCTGGCAGCCAGCACCGTGGCAGGCGGACTGGAGCCCGGCATCGGCTCGTCGCTTGTGATCGGCGGGCAATACGGCGCCAGGGCCTTCGGCGGCTTCCTCGAGGACATGGCGATCGACCTGCAGATCGAGGAGGAGCTGTCGGCGCAGAGCTTCGAGACGGCCGCGGCACTCGCGGCCGGGGACTGGGCCTTCGCCGGCTGATCCCCGTCCTGCCCGGGAGACGGTGCCCCGTCTCCCGGCCTGCCCGTCGGGCGCGGCGTCATGCGCGGTTGTAGATATCCTCGTAGCGCACGATGTCATCCTCGCCCAGATAGGCCCCGGTCTGCACCTCGATGAGGTGCAGATTGACCTTGCCGGGGTTCTCCAGACGGTGAATGGCGCCCAGCGGGATGTAAACGGACTCGTTCTCCGTCACCAGCTTCACCTCGTCGTCGATCGTCACCGTGGCGGTGCCCTTGACCACGATCCAGTGCTCGGCGCGGTGGTGATGCGACTGCAGCGACAGCTTCTTGCCCGGCGGCACCATGATCTGTTTGACTTGGAAACGGTCGGCCAGCGCCAGGGTCTCGTACCAGCCCCAGGGCCGGTAGGTGCGCGGCAGAGTCTCGGCCTCGGGCGCGCCCTCCGCCTTGAGCGCGGTCACCGCCGCCTTGACCGCCTGCAGGTCCGACTTGTCCGCCACCAGCACCGCGTCGCGCATCGCCACCACGGCGATCCCGTCGAGATTGACCCCCACCACGCGCGGGCCGTCCTCCTCCGAGCGCAGCAGCGCGTCGCGGCAACCGATCTGCGTCACCTCGCCCGACAGGGAGACCCCCGCCGCATCCGGTCCCATCTCGCGCCAGACCGCGTCCCAGGCGCCCAGATCCGACCAGCCGCAGGAGACCGGCACCGCCACCACGTCGGCGGCCTTCTCCATGATCGCGTAATCGATGCTGTCCTCGGGCATGTCGGCATAGGCGCCGGCATCGAGGCGCAGGAATCCCAGATCCGGCCGCGCCTCCGCCAGCGCGGCGCGCGCGGGGGGCAGCATGGCGGGGGCATGGGCCTCGAAGGCGGCGATCAGCGTGTCGGCGCGGAACATGAAGATCCCGGCATTCCACAGATAGGTGCCCGCCTCCAGCATCCCGGCGGCGGTGGCGGCATCGGGCTTCTCGACGAAGCGGCGCACCGGCTGGACGATCCCCGGGGCCGGGGCATCGGTCATCTCCAGATAGCCATAGCCGGTCTCGGCCCGGTCGGGGGTGATGCCGAAGGTGACGAGCTTGCCCGCCGCCGCCGCCTCGGCCCCGGCCCCGACCGCGGCGAGGAAGGCGTCCGTGTCGCGGATGACGTGATCGGAGGGCGCCACGATCATCACCTCGGCCCCCGCGCCCCGTGCCTCGAGATAGAGCGCGGCGGAGAGGATCGCCGGGGCGGTGTTGCGCGCCTCGGGTTCCAGCAGAAGCGCGGCCTCGGCGATGCCCAGCCCGGCGGCCTGCTCGGCGGCGAGAAAGCGGAAATCGGCATGGGCCATCAGCACGGGCGCGGCGAAATCCTTGCCGGTGAATCGCCTCAGGCTGGACTGGAACAGCGTTTCATCGCCCAGGATTCGCGTGAACTGCTTGGGATAATCCTTGCGCGACAGGGGCCACAGCCGGGTCCCCGACCCGCCGCAGAGGATGACAGGATGTATCATGCTACTGGTATCCTTCAATGGAACGACTGAAACCTGTCACAAGACCTAGCAGCGCGGGTTCCGTCGCGCAGTGCAGCCAGGTGCCGCATCGACGCGATCAAATCAGCCCGCCTCCGCCGCCAATAGGCTCAGGGCGTCGTCAGCGAAGTCACGGCGCCGCATGTCGAAGATCCGCCGGATGCGTCTCTCGTAGAAGGTGACGATGGAATAGGTTCCGGCCTTCATGTCCTCCCACAGGATCGTGGTGATCAGGACGCCCGAGATGACGAAGAACACGTCGACCCCGACATAGCCGCCGGGAAGGCCCGGCCCGGCATGGAAGAGGAAAACGGGAATGACCGCAAGGGTCCGCAAGCCGTCGATATCAGCACGATAATGCATTTGGCACCGGAAAGGCAGGGATCGGAAAAGAAGGCAGGTGAAAAAGCGCAGTCGAAATAACGTTGCGTCATCCTAGGACGGTTTGCCGGGCCCTGTCACGGCCGAAGACGGGCCCGGATCAGGGACCATTTGTCCCGCGCGCCCCGGCGCGGCCCCGGGCGCGGTCAGGGACCGGGCGGGGCGGCAGGCAGGTTGAGCGGCGCGCGCAGCGCCGCGGGCACGGTGCAGCCCTCCGGCGGCGGAGACCCGTTTCCGGGCAGGTATCCGATATCCAGGAGCAGCCCGCGATGGTTGGACCCGAGCGCCGCCCCGCCCCAGGCGGACGCGCTGCGCAGGACCGCGCCGCCGCGGGTCAGGGGCAGGTCGATCGGGATGCCCGCCCCCCCGAGCCGCGCGGGCCAGGTCGCCACCGGCCGCCGCGGGGCGTCGAGCCCGCAGCGGGTGGTGATCTTGCGCAGCCGCTTGCTCCAGGGCGCGGCGTTGAAATCGCCGACCACGACCAGCGGTCCCGGGGCGGTGGCCGCTTGATGCGTCACCATCCACTGATCCGAGGCGCTCAGCCCGTAATACCACGGCTTGAGCATGTGGACGGCAGCGACGTGAAGCTCTTCTCCGTCCGGCAGCGGCAGGCGCAGCGCCGCCAGGCGCTCGGTGCCGGTGCTGGGCATCCGCAGCAGCTGCGCCCCGATGGCCGGGTCCCGCAGCAGGATCATGATGTCGCAGCGCCGCCCGCCGCAGCCCAGAACGACGGGAAACCGCGTCTCCAGCAGCGCGCGCGATCCCTGCAGCGGCGTGGCCTCGGTCAGCACGATCACGTCGGCCGGGCTGGCGGCCAGCGCCTCGACCAGCCGGGCGGGCGACAGCGGGTTGGTGTGGAGCATGTTGTACCACAGCAGCTGCATCACCGGCTCGGCCCCGGGATGGAGCGGGGCCGCGCGCTGCAGGTGGCGTATCGCGCCGGACCCCAGCCCGACCGCGGTCGCCAGCGCCACGCAAAGCGCGAATCGGCGCCCCCCCAGCGCCGCGATGAGCAGGCACAGCACCAGGGTCAGCACCGCCAGATGCGGTGCGGCGCTTTCGCTCATGCGGGCAACCGGGCCCAGAAAGGGCAGATCGGGCCAGTATTCGGCGCTGGCGACGCAGGCCGCCGCGCCGAGCGCGGGCAGCGCGAGCGCACCGCGCCACCAGTCGCGGCGCCGGGATGTCTGCGGATGGGGCACGGGCGGATACTCTGGACGGCGATCACCCGATCCTAGCCGCGGCGCGCCGCCTGCGTCAGTGAGACATATGCGCCGGCGCTCTGCAACGGGTGCCGATCTGGTCTAGGCTCGGCCGTCGCCCTTCCCCAGCCGGGCCATGCCCCGGTCGTCCCGCGAGGAGTCGTTAAAGAATGTTGAGCCTTCCTTTCCGCAGCGGCCACCGGGCCGCCCCCGTCGGCAACACTCCGCGCCGCTCCGCTAGGATGCGCCTCCGAGATGTTCCGATGCAATGGATCCGAAGGGGAATTCGGCTGATGGCACTGATGATCGCACTTGGAATGGGCAGCATGCCCACACTCACCATCGCTGGCAGCGCCACGGTCGGCTCGGTCCTGCAGGCAGCCGGGATGCAGATCAGCGGCACCAGTCCCATCACCTACAACATCCAGTGGTACCGCAACGGCACGGCGATCAGCGGGGCCCGCTCGACGCTCTACGACACGGCGGGGGAAAGCGCGGGCGCGGTGCTGCGGGTTTCGGTGACCTCGGGCGGCACCCGCACCGACAGCCAGGAGGTGACGCTGACCGCCGCGGCGGCCGTCCCCTCGGGAGGGCAGGCGATGCTCGATGCGATGCCCGTGGCGCCCGCCTTCTTCGACAGCGGCGCCGCCTTCGGCCGCAATGCCGCGACGCTGCCGCTTGCCGGGGATACGGATGCCGCCGATGGCGCGGTCATCGAGGGCCGTCTCGTGCGCGCCGATACCGGCGCCGAGGTGAGCCCCTGGAGCGCGCTCGGAACGGCGCAGGGCGGGCGGTGGAGCGGCAGCTATGCCGGCGTGGCGCGCAGCCCCCACAGCCTTCGGGCAGAGGTGCGGGTGGCCGGATCCCCCGAACCGGCGGTCCGCGGCGCGGAGGACATCATGATCGGCCATGTCATCGTGCTGATCGGCCAGTCGGAGGAAGCCTACATGTTCGGCCCCTCGCTCGACGGCGGCACGCCCGAGCCGGTCGCCGATCCCGCCGCGCTGCATGTCATGACCCATCGCACCGATGGCGGCTACGCGGCCACGGCCAGCGAAGGCGCCTACGCGGCCAACGGGATCATGGCGGTCACCACGGCCACGCCGCGCACCTCGTCGATGGCGGCGCTGTCGAATTTCCTCGCCGCAAATGCGCCGGGCGACCGGTTCCTGCTGGTGGATGCCTCGGTCGCGGGCACCAGCTACTGGAACCTCGCCAGCGACGATCCCGCCGCGGCGGCAAGCGAGCAGTCCGACCGCGACTGGACCGACAGCTTCGCGGGGGCGGTGGAGCTGCTGCGCAGCTACGGGGCGGAGCCGGGGCTTCTGATGTCGACCTGGACCGCCGCGCCCGCGACCACCAATGACGGCTACCGGCAGCGGCTCTATCCGCTGTTCACCGGACGCTACGCGCCCGAGCAGGGCGGCGCCGATTACGTGCCGGGCCAGGACGCGCTGAATGGCCGCCCCTATGATCACCTGTTCTTCGACCTGACCGGCCGCGGCCTCGGCCTTCTCGACCCGGACAGGACCAAGGCCTATTTCTACGGGCCGCACCGGTTCGAGCTGACCCAGGCGAACGCGACCAAGCAGGACACGCGCATCTCGATCCGCAACCTCGCCGATGACGGGCTGCCCAGCGTGATCGACGTGGTCGGGCCCGAGATGGTGTCCTACGAGAACGGCTTCCAGGCGACCGGATCCTCGCGCAGCCCCGATCGCGCCGCGGCGGATGGCTGGGTCGATGTCGCGCATCCCTCCCGCTTTTCCTCCGACGGCGCGCCACGCCGGGCGCGCTTCACCGCGCTGGCCGCCCTCTACGGGCTGGGGATCGGTCCCGAGGCCGCGCAGGCCCGCGACGTGCCGCGGCTGAACCGGGCCTATTGGGAGCCCTCGGGCAGCTATGCGGAATTCTGGTTCGAGGCGGCGGACGGCACCATCCCCCCGATCACCACCACACGGCTGGCGCGCGGCGAAGCGGCGATTCCGCGGACGCTTGCGGGGACGGCCTCCGCCAGCCAGGCGGCCATCGGCGGCGCCGAGCTGCCGCATCGCGCCGAAGTCGCCGGGTTCGAGATCGATGGCGATGCGGCGCAGAACGCGGTCATCGCCGACGGGCGCATCCGGGTCTATCCCAATGGCGGCAGCTTCACCGGCAACACGCGGATCGACTTCCTGCGCGGCGGCGCCTCGGGGATCCATTCGGTGCCGGGCCTCGCGGATGCCGACGTGATCCAGGCCGACCTCTTCGACCGGATCTGGATGAACCTGCCGGTCGTCACCGGCATGGTCGAAGATGTGGAGGGCATCCCGCTTCGCCCGATGCCCGAGCAGGGCGAGATCGCCCCAGACCTGGCGGCGGCCCCGCAATTCGCCACTGACGGCACGACGGCGATCTACGACTCGGCGAACTGGGGGGCCACGACCCCGATCACCGCCAGGTTCCGCCTCTCCGCCACCCCCGCCGGGACCGGCGAGGAGGCGCTGCTGCGGCTGCCGACCGGACCCGCGGAACTGAAGCTCTCGCTGATCAACGGCGACGGGCTGCGCTACAAGTTCGGCCCCGGCGGGATCGCGGCCGATGTCGCCTCGCCGGTTCCCTATGCCGGGGCGATGCGCGAATTCGTGATCACAGCCGATCCCGCGGTCGGCGCCTTCGGCGTCTATGTCGACGGCATCCGGGTCGCGGGGCAGGAGTCCGGCGCGGGCGGCAGCTGGTCGGGCGCCTATCCGCTGCGGCTGCTGGGGCTCAGCAACGGGGCCGGCCTGCTTCATGCCGCGGTGGAGAGCATCACGATCTGGAGCGCCTACAGCCCCGACGGCGCCGCCCCGGCCACCGCCCCCTACAAGCAGATCGAGGGCGATGCCGCAGCGGCCATGGCGACGGCCAAGGCCGGCCCGCATCCCTTCGTCTGGTATCGCGACGGCGCCGCGCAATAGCGATCCCGGCGCGGGCTCATCCCGGCATGCAGGCGCGTCCCGCCGCCATGCCGATGCGCCGCACCAGGCCCGGGAGGACGACCTGCCGGACCTGGTGCGGCGCCGGATGGAGCCCGTCGGCAAACCGCCGCTGCGCCGCCGGGCGCGCCATCCAGTCGCCGTAGAGATCGGCCAGTGCCGCGCCGTGACGGTCCGCCAGCTCTCCCAGCTGGGCATAGTGGCGCGCCAGGGGCGCCCGCAATGCCGCATGGAGCCCGCCGACGGGGTTCATGGTCAGCAGCACGACATGCCCCGGGGCCACCGTCTCCTGCAACCGCGCGATCAGCGCCGCATGCTGGGCCTTGCCCCGGCGCAGCGACACCCCGTCCAGCAGATCGGCATCATTGATCGCGAATTCGACCAGCACCAGGTCCGGCCCGGCCGCGACCACTTCGTTGACCGCTTGCAGACCCCAGGCGCTGCCCGCCCCGCTGCGGGCGATGCGCAGGACCTCCACCGGGTGATCCAGACAATCGGCGAGTTCGCCCTCAAGCTCGACCGGCCAGGGCGAGGACCGGGTAAGGCTCGATCCGAAAGCGACGATCCGTACCGGCCGCTCCGGCATCGCGGACAGGCTCAGGGGGGCGATCGGCCGGTCGCCCGGCGGAGGCGGCGTCTGCAGTTTCCAGCCCGCCACCAGCCCGGCCAGCATCCCCAGAACCAATCCGGCCAGCACGGCGAAACGGCGCCATTCCCGTTTCATGGCGCCACCGGCACGGGCTGGCGGGCGGCATTTGTTGCAAAAATGCCACTATATCCTTTCGGATAAACAATATGGCTGTTTGTGTGCCAATTGTATCCTATCGTGAATAACAATAAGTATATTCGAGATGTACGGATTCGGTTCCGCAAGTCTCTGTTTTCATTTTCCCGACCTTTCCGAACCCCAATCCCCCCGCAGTCTGCGGGGTCTCCAGACCTGTCCTGAGTGAACGTAGAAGGTAACGAGTACATGAGTGAAATCGTCGTCAACAACACCGCTGAACTGTCCCAGATTCTGAAACAAGCCTCGGGCGGAGAGACCATTCTTCTTGCTCCCGGGGAATATGACTCCCTCTTCATAAAAGATCTTGATTTCGATCCTGCAATTACGATCACGTCCCAAGACCCCGCGAATCCCGCAACTTTCACCGACCCGGTCACGTTCGTCCGCGTCGATGGCCTCGTGCTGGACAATGTGGCCTTCCACTCCGACAGCATCGATGACACTTCGCCGCTTCTCTTCTTCAACGGGTGCGAAAATGTCAGCATGTCGAACCTTGCCTTCACCGGCTATATCCCTGCGGAAGGTGAAGGCGCGGATCCCGATGCCGCCGACACGACCCGCAGCGATGTCATCGAAGGGTACGGATTCCAGCGCGGGTTGCGCATCCACGATTCGGAAAATGTGACGATCAGCGACTCCACCTTCGAGGATCTGAAACTGGCCGCCTATATCGGCGAAAGCAGCGATGTCCTGCTGACCGGGCTGACGATCGAGGCCGTGCGCGAGGGGATCAATTTCTACGAGACCACCGGCCTGACCATTTCCGACAGCCTGTTCCAGAATTTCACGCCCTGGCTGGGAATGGACGATGCCCGCTACGACACCACGATCCACGATCATCCCGACATGATCCAGTACTGGGGCGCCAATTCGACGACCGGGGTGCATGACATCACCATCACCGGCAATACCTTCCTCGCAGAGGCGGGCAGTTCCACCCAGACCATCTTCGGCCATCTCGACGGGGCCGCGGAGGGGGTGACCGCCACGAATTTCACCGTCACTGGCAACCTGATCATCAACGGCCAGATCCACGGCATAAGCCTCGGCGATGTCGACGGTGCGCTGATCGCGGACAACATCCTGATGCCCAACACCACCGATCCCGAAAGCGCCAACCGGCTGCCGACGATCCGTGCCCCGGACGGGGTCAACATCGTGATCAAGGACAATACCGTCGTCGACAGTTACGGCATCTTCAATTCCTCCGAAGAGGCAACGGCGGCGGACAATCTCGCATTCGACGGCAATGTCATCCTCTCCAGCGATGCGGAGAGCGGCAGCTATTGGCGCGAATCCGGGTTGTCGGTGCTGTATTCGCAGGTGCTGAGCGCGACGCTGCAGGGGCTGGAAACCGTCGATGCGCCCGAGACGGGCGGGACGATCCGGGCCGACATGGCGGGAGGATTCGTGATCGGCAGCGCGAACAATGACGTGCTGATCGCCCGCCATGGCATGGATATCCTCTTCGGCGGAGACGGGGCGGACATCTTCCAGTACAGCGTGGCCGTGGCTGAAGGGACGCTGCCGGACCTGATCCTCGATCTCGATTTCTCCGAGGGCGACAAGCTTCTGCTGTCGGCGGCAGACGTGGGATACTTCACCCCCTATTCCGATCTGAGCGAGGACGCGCTGGTCCTGCAGGATGGCGCGGCCCTGCGCATCCTCAGCCTCGACGGCCTCCTGGCACTCGTCGAGGCGGGCGCGCTCAGCTACGAGAGCGACGGAATGGGCGGCGGCCTGCTGAGCCTCGCGGATGACAGCGGACCGACCATGCAGATCGCCGGCATCTCGCCCTCGGACCTGACCGGCGAGGTTCCCGCCGCGCCGGTGGAAAGCCTTCCCGAAAGCCCGGGCAGCGTCGAGGCCTCGCGCCCGTCGGCGGATGACGATACCCGCGAAACCTTCGATCCGGCCGATTACGGGATGACCTCCGTGGTGACCGGCACGGATGAGGGGGAGACGCTCTGGGCCAGCTCGGGCGGCAGTTTCATCGATGCCGGCGCCGGGGATGACATCCTCAGCGGGCGCAACGGCCATGACGTCTTCGTCGGCGGTGCCGGGGCGGACCGGTTCATCTTCGACCTGCGCCCGTCTTCTGCCGAGGACGACCTGGTCCTGGATCTCGATTTCTCCGAGGGAGACGAGATCCTCATCGTCACCGATATCGAGGAGCTGTTCACCAACGACACCGATCCCGACAACGACCTGTGGATCGGCGGCAATGGCAGCTCGGCCAAGATCCGCAGCATCGCCGACCTGCAGGAAATCCTCGATTCGGGGGCGATGACCTATGTCAATGACGGGACCGGCGGCGGCTACCTGTCGCTGGCCGACGGCACCGGCCACAGCTTCCAGATCGCGGGCTTCGAGCTGATCTGACCATCCCCGCCCGCCGCGTGACCATCGCGGCGGCGCAGCGATCAAAAAAACGTCTTTCGCGCCGCCATTCGCCTGCCGGCGGCGCGAAAGACGCGATGCGGGTCACAAGGCCTCATGGCAAGGCCGGGCGGCTGCCGCGATAAGGGGGGCGATATTGCAGCAATTGACCCGATTACAGGAGCACCCGCCATGGATGGCCAGGTCACCGAGATGCCAAGGCTCGACGCCGCGCGCACCGAGAAGCCTCTTGCGGGCCGCAAGATCCTCATCATCGTCGAGAACCTGCCCCTGCCCTTCGACCGGCGGGTCTGGCACGAGAGCCGCACCCTGACCGCGGCGGGGGCGCAGGTGGCGGTGATCTGTCCCACCGGCAAGGGCTACGAGGCGCCCTACGAGGAAATCGACGGCGTCCATATCTACCGCCACCGGCTGCCGCTGGATGCCAAGGGGGCCTCGGGCTATCTGCTGGAATACGGCGCGGCGCTGTTCCACGAGACGCGACTGGCCTGGAAGATCCTGCGCAAGCACGGATTCGACACGATCCAGGGCTGCAACCCGCCGGACCTGATCTTCCTCATCGCCTGGCAGTTCAAGCTTCTGGGCAAGCGCTACATCTTCGATCACCACGACATCAATCCCGAGCTCTACGAGGCGAAATTCAACAAGCGCGGGTTTTTCTGGCGGCTGATGGTGCTGTTCGAGCGGCTCAATTTCTGGACCGCCGATGTGGTCATCTCCACCAACCGCTCCTACCGCCAGATCGCGATGGAGCGCGGCAAGAAGAAATCCGAGGACATCTTCGTCGTGCGCTCGGGGCCCGACCTGAACCGGCTGCACGTGATGCCGCCCAACCCGGACTGGAAGAACGGCTGCGACGCGATGGTGGGCTATGTCGGCGTGATGGGCGACCAGGAGGGGATCGACCTGCTGCTGGAATCGGCGCGGGAGATCGTCTTCGACCGCGGCCGCAACCTCCAGTTCGTGCTGGTCGGCGGCGGGCCGGCGCTCGAGGACCTGAAGGCGCTGGCCGCGAAGCTGGGGCTGCAGGATCACGTCACCTTCACCGGCCGCGCCCCCGACGATGTTCTCTTCGAGGTGCTCAGTTCCGCGGATGTCTGCGTCAATCCGGACCGCGTGAACCCGATGAACGACAAGTCGACCATGAACAAGATCTTGGAATACATGGCGTTTTCCAAGCCGATCGTGCAATTCGAGGTGACCGAGGGGCGCTATTCGGCGGAAGATGCCTCGCTCTATGCCGAGCCCAACAACACCACCGACATGGCCGCCAAGATCCTGTCGCTGATCGACGATCCTCTGCGCGCGGCCGAGATGGGCCGCATCGGCCGCAACCGGGTGGAGACCGAGCTGAGCTGGGATTACCAGGTCGACACGCTGATCGCCGCCTACCAGCGCGCGAAGGGCTGAGGCCCCGGCAGGGTCAGGCGCCGCGCAGCGCCTGGCCCAGCATCCAGCCCGCCCGCGCCGCGCGCAGACGCAGCAGCGTGCCCGCGCCGCGCAGCTTCTCCTGCCCCGACAGGCGCTCCGCGCCCAGCACCTTCGGCAGGTGCAGCGGCCCCGATGCCGCGACGGCCACCGCCCTGAGCGCCCATTTCGCCCGGCCCGACGCCGAGGTGCCGTTGAGGTGGAACCCCTCCAGCGTGGTGCGCCGCCATTTCTTGGCCAGCGCGGGCCAGTCCTGCCGGGTCGGATGCGACACTGCCAGCTCGTCGCGATAGACCAGCGCATGGCCCTTCGCCCGGGCGCGGAAGCACCAGTCCATGTCCTCCGACAGCCCCACGACCATCGGCCCGGTCTCCTCGAAGACCGCCCGCGATGTCAGGAGGTTGGCGGTCACCGAAAACCCCTTCTGCTCGACATAGCTGCGCTGCCAGAAGGCGAAGACCGTCTCGAAGGCCTCCGCCCCCGAGCGCGGCGGCGGGGTCTCGTCGAACGTGTCGATGCGCCCCCCCGTCACCGCCGCGCCGCCCGAAAGCCGCAGCGCCGTCGCCAGCCAGTCGGGCCCGGGCACGCAATCGCTGTCGAGGAAGGCGAGGAAGGGCGCGGTGGTCTCGGCCACGCCGCGATTGCGCGCCGCCGCCGCGCCCTTCTGCGGCTCGGTGACGAATCGCGCCCAGGGATGGGCGGCGCGCAGCGGTTCCAGATCGGCGGGGCTGTCATTGTCGGCCACGACGGTTTCCACCCGCGCCCCCGCCGCCGCCGCCTGCGGGGCCAGGGCGCCCAGGCATTTCTCCAGCCGCGCGAGGTCGTTGTAATGGGGAATGACGACGGCCAGCTCGGGCAGGGCCTCGGAAAGGGGATCGGGCATCACAATCTCGGACTGGGCCGCCGCGGCGGGGTTGCGCACAGGGTCAATCTGTCAAATCCCTCCGCACGGGCAAAGCCGCCATGATGTCGCCGACGCCCCCGGGATCCGGCCGGGCGCGGCAGCTGCAAGGGGGCAGGAATGGAAACAGCATCCGTCGGTGTCGTGATCGTCGCCTTCAATTCCGGCCAGGAGGTCGTCGACTGCGCCGCCTCGGTGATGGGCGCGGCCGCCGCCGCCGGGCTCGGCCTGCGCGTGGTGGTGGTCGACAATGCCTCCACCGACGACACGGTGGCGCGGCTGGCGGACTGGGCCGCGGGCACGGCCCTGCCCTGCCCTGCCGAGGCGCTGCCTTTCGCGATCCCGCCGCTGGCGGCGCCGCCGGGCCTGGCCGAGGGCGGTCCCGGCATGGCGCCCCGGCCCGAGGCGCCGCTGGCGCTGATCCGCACCGGGGCCAATCGCGGCTTTGCCGGGGGGGTGAATGCCGGGCTGGCCTATCTGGCGCAGATGCCCGGGATCGCCCATTTCTGGGTGCTCAATCCCGACAGCGTCGTGCCGCCCGAATCGCTGGCGGCGCTGAAGGCCCGGCTGGAGACCGGCGCGCCCTACGGGCTGATGGGCGGGCGCGTGACCTATCTCGATCCGCCCGACATGATCCAGATCGACGGCGGCGGGCGGGTGAACCGGCGCACCGGCGTCACCGTCAATTGCGGGCTCGGCGCCTCCCATGCCGCCACCCCGCCCGCGCGGGCGCAGGAGATGGATTTCATCATGGGCGCCAACGTGATTGCCAGCCGCGCCTTCTACGAGGCGGTGGGCCCGATGCGCGAGGAGTATTTCCTCTATTACGAGGAGGTGGACTGGGCGATGCGCCGCGGCGCGCTGCCGCTCGACTATTGCGCGGGGCTGCGGGTCTACCACCTCGCCGGGACGGCGATCGGATCGCCGACCCTGGCCAAGCTGGCCTCGCCCTTCTCGCTGTATTTCAAGCACCGGGGGCGCATGATGTTCCTGCGCCGCTTTCTGCCCGGCGCGCGGCTGACGGGATACGGCTACAGCCTGGCCTATGCCGCGCGCTGCCTGATCCGCGACCGCAGCCCGCAGGCGGCGGCGGCGGTGCTGCGCGGGGCCTTCGGGCTGAACCCGCCGCAGGCGGTGCGCGACCGGCTGGGCCCCGAGGCCTGCCGGATCGCCTTCGGGGCATGATCCGCCGCGGGGCCGGATGACATCCGGATTATCCAATGCGACATGCCTGCCCCTTGAGCCCGGCGCGGCGCTCTCCCTATGCTGGACCGGGGCAGGGCCGCGGCCATGTCCTTCCATATTCACCGCTGCGTCCCGTCCCGGCGCGGCCCCGCAGCGAGGTTTTCCGGCCCCCATGTCCCCGCCCGACCGCCTCCCAGGCCCGCCATCCCGCGCCCGCCGCGGATGCGGGATCCTCCGATGACGACGCTGCGCGCCGGGCGCCGCCTTCCGGCCGGATCGCGCAACCGGCCCCGCGCCGCGCGGCAGGACCGGCCGGCGCCGGGACTGAGCGAGAGCCTATCGATGCCCTTCGTGCTGGGTCTCTTCGTCTTCTCGATCACCCAGCCCTACCTGTTCAATTTCGGCGGCTTCATCATGGCGCCCTACCGGGTGCTGCTGATGATCATGCTGGTGCCGCTGGGGCTGAACTGGATCTCGGGACGCTATGGCGGGTTCATCCTGCCCGATTTCCTGGTGCTGGGGCACATGCTGTGGATGCCGGTCTGCATGGTGGTCAACGGCCAGGGCGCAGGCATGCCGGTCTATGTCTTCTCGCAATTCATCGACATCGTCGGCGGCTACATGCTGGGGCGGGCGGCGATCCGCAACAAGGACGACCTGGTCTTCTTCACGCGCTGTCTGCTGACCGTTCTGCTGATCCTGCTGCCCTTCGCGGCGCTGGAAAGCCTGCGCGGCATCATGCTGCTCAACGACATCGCGCAGAAGCTGCCTCTGGCGGAACCGCATCACCGCTCGACCCTGTCCTATCCGCCGCGCTTCGGCATGCTGCGCGCCCAGACCGCGACGCCGCACCCGATCCTCTACGGCATCACCTCGGCGATGGCCTTCTCGCTGGGCTGGCTGGTTCTGCCGCATGGCCGCAAGCCGGTGACGGGCAAGGCCGGGCGGCTGCGCTGGCTCGGCGGCAGTCTCGGCGGCAGCTTCTTCGCGCTCTCGGCGGGGGGATGGATGAATGTCATGATGCAGATCGGGCTGATGTGCTACAACCGGATGTTCCGCGGGATCGGCGCCCGCTGGAAGCTGTTCCTCTGGGGCTTCGCCGCCTTCTACGTCTTCCTGATCTTCTATTCCGAACGGCCGCCCTTCGTGGTGCTGTCGCGGCTGGTGGCGCTCGACCAGGAGACCGCATGGTTCCGCTTCCTGATCTACCAATACGGCAGTGCCGAGGTGGCCCGCCACCCGATCTTCGGCATGGGGCTGTTCACCGACTACATCCGCCCCGCCTGGATGATCCCCTCGGTGGACAACCACTGGCTGCTGCAGGCGATGCGCTGGGGCTGGCCGGGGTTCCTGATGCTCCTGGGCGCGGCCTTCTACCCGGTGATCAAGCTGGGGCTGAAGGATTTCCGCGGCAATGCCATGCTCTCGGACCTGCGCTACGCGATGATCTTCGCCATGGTGCCCTACTATGTCAGCATGGCGACGGTCGCGGTCTGGAACATCCAGTATTCGCTGATCATGCTGATGATGGGCGCCTGCGCCTGGCTGATCCGCGCCGAACCGGACCCGTCGGTGGCGGAGACCGCGGAGACCGCGGAACCCGAGGCGCAGGAGGAGAGGGCGCCGCGATCGCGCTTCACGCGCTTCCCGGGGCGCGCGGCGGCCAGGCGCGCCGCCAGGGCGGACCGCGCGCCTCCGGCGCGCCGCT
>NZ_JACVXA010000049.1 GCF_014903745.1 Mangrovicoccus algicola
GATGCCGATCGCGCGCAGGCCCGGGACGCGGCGGGTCAGGCCGAGGGCCAGGCCTTCGGCGGCCTTGCCCAGCACGGCGACGCGGCGCCCTTCGGCGGCGGCGGCGATCAGCAGCGCCTCCAGGACCGCGTCGGCGCGGGTCACGATGCCCTTGCCCAGGCCCAGGCGGGCGCCGAGCGCCAGGCCGCGGCCGGTGCCCAGGCGCAGGTCCGCGGTTTCCAGGGCATCGGCGAAGACGGTGTCGCGGCGACGGCGCGCGATGGCGGCGGCATCGACGGTGGCGACCCAGGCGCGGTGGCCGGGCTGCATCAGGTGGGCGACGACCCCAGCGACCGGAGCGGCGACCAGATCCAGCCCGTCCAGGGACGCGACGGCCGGAGCGGCGGCGCGGGAAACGCGGAGGGCGGCATCGAATTCGGCACGGTCGTGATAGGCAAGGGTCATCGCGGCGTTCCTTTCTGAAACTGGTTAACAGATGCCCCGGAGAGGGGGTTTCCCTCAACGCCGCGTCAGGACAGCAGGCCTGCCCCGAGGGATGCCCCCGCCCCTAAGGGCGTGGCCGCCCCATCCGGACGGATAGGTGCCGTAGCGTCATAAGGATCAAACTGCGGCTTGAGCCGGGCGGTTCAGCCGGTATTCTGTCCCGCGCAGGCCCTTGGGCCCGGCCAGGCCGAATGTTTCGCCGGGAGAAGAACAGGAGAGATGCATGCGCATTCTCATCGCGGACGATCACGACCTGCTGCGGGACACGCTGGTGCTGTTCCTGCAGCAGGAGCACGGGATGGAGGCATTCTCGGCGCGCAACCTCGCCGAGGCGATCCAGCTCGTGGAGGAAGGGCCCGCTTTCGACCTGGTGCTGCTGGATTACACCATGCCGGGGATGGACGGGCTCGACGGCATGGCGCGGATGCGCGACATGGAAGGCGCCGAGCGTGTGGCGATCATCTCGGGCACGGCCAGCCCGGCCATCGCCGAGGCGGCGCTGGAGGCGGGGGCGGCGGGGTTCCTGCCCAAGACCCTCTCGGCCAAGTCGCTGGTCAATGCGATCCGGTTCATGGCGATGGGCGAGCAGTATGCGCCGTTGGATTTCCTGCGCGGCGCGGCCGATGCCCCGGCCCATCCGCTGGCCGACAAGCTCTCGCAGCGCGAGCTGGAGATGCTCGAAGGTCTCAGCCAGGGCAAGTCGAACAAGGAAATCGCCCGCGACCTCGACCTGCGCGAGCCGACGGTGAAGCTGCACATGAAGACGCTCTACCGCAAGATCGGCGCCGCCAACCGCACTCAGGCCGCCCTGATCGCCAAGCAGGAAGGCCTGTTCTGAGCCGCGCCGCTGCCGCGGTGATCCCCGGCCGGGGGCCGGCCGGGACGCACGGGGCGGCTGTGTGAACAGCCCCCTGAAAACGGGACCGTCCAAGGCCGGGATTTTCGGCTGATCTCTCCCGGCTGGAAGCGGCGAATGATGAAGGCATCGCATTTCACGGAGTGAGGCGGGACCGGGCCCCCGGGGGCCCGCAAAAGCCCGTCGAACCAGAAGGCGTTCATCCCGAAGCAGGGCGAGCAGGGCATGCCGGTTGCGAGGATCTGCGGCCGGACGCGATGTGCCGGTGAAGGCGCTCGATCCCGGGAACACGCGCCTGAACAAGATCGTCCCCGATCTGCCGCTGGTCCGGGAGATGTAGCAGGATGTGTCCGGCGAAAGCTTCGAGGCCCGGGTGCCTGCGGGGAATCGTGACCGGGATGCGCGTCGGCAGGGGCGGATCGAAAAGGATGGCTTGGCGCCATCACCTCCGATATGACCTGCTCCCCGCAGCGCCCGCGACGAATTCCATCACGCCGCCACCGCTTGGGCCCGCGGCAAACCTGCCAGACCCCTTCCCGCACCGCAGCAACGCGCAAGCGTCCGACAGGAAAGGCGCACGCGCCGTCGAGGGAAAAAAAAGCGGCGACCCCAGGGAGGAGGAGGGGGCCGCCGCTGAATTCCGCGGTTCAGGGAGGAGGAGGAACCGGCGGAAACTGGAACTCTGTCGGGCAATTCTGCCCTGCAAGATCACATTACCGCCGACGCTGCGGCGCGGCAACAATTTATGCTGCAACGCAGCTATGCCGCGCGGGCATAGCGACGCGGTGGCTCAGAAGGCCGGCTGGGTGGCGCGCGGCCGCTGCAGCAGCACGATCAGCCCCAGCAGAAGGAAGGCCGGCAGGAAGAACACCTCCTTGGGCATCCGGTCGCTTTCCACCCGGACCGCCACGATGCGCGCCGGATCGTCGCCGTAGAAATCGAATTCATTGGCCAGCGACTCGAAGAAGGGCGTGCCGGGGAAGGGTTCCTCCAGCAGCAGCTGCCCGTCCTCCTCCAGCACGCTCAGCCCCAGCGCATCCAGCCGGGCCAGCCCGTCGCCCGCAGCCTCAGGCGTCACCAGCAGCGTGGTGCCCGAGAGTTTGCCCGTGTCGAAATCCGGGGCCTCGACCTCGACCCGCGCCGCGCCGCCCGGGGGCAGCCCGGCGATCGCCTCGATCGCGGCGGCGCCCTCGAAGCTCTGGAATTCCGGTGCGATGCGGTCCAGCCAGAAACCGGGGCGGAACAGGGTGAACACGACCAGAAGCAGCGCGGCGGTTTCCCACCAGCGGCTTTTCGCGATGAAATAGCCCTGGGTGGCGGCGGCAAAGAGCAGCATCGCCACCAGCGAGACGCAGAAGACCAGGATCGCGTGCAGGAAGCCGACATCGATCAGCAGCAGGTCGGTATTGAAGATGAACATGAAGGGCAGCAGCGCCGTGCGGATATCGTAGCTGAAGCCGACGAGGCCGGTCTTGATCGGATCGCCGCGCGAAATCGCGGCGGCGGCATAGGCGGCAAGACCCACGGGCGGCGTGTCATCGGCGAGGATGCCGAAATAGAAGACGAACATGTGCACCGCGATCAGCGGCACGATCAGCCCGGCCTGCGCGCCCACCGAGACGATGACCGGCGCCATCAGCGAGGAGACCACGATGTAATTGGCGGTGGTGGGCAGCCCCATGCCGAGGATCAGCGACAGGATGGCCACGAGGATCAGCAGGATCATCAGGTTGCCGCCCGAGATCGTCTCGATCACCTGGCCGATGATCTGGTGCGCGCCGGTCAGGGAGATCGTGCCGACGATGATGCCCGCCGCGCCGGTGGCGACGCCGATGCCGATCATGTTGCGCGCCCCCGAGACCAGCCCCGAGACGAAATCCGCAAAGCCCGCCGCGGTTTCGCCCGCCATGGCGGTGCCGCCGCGGAACAGCGCCTTCAGCGGGCGGTGGGTCAGCGCCACGATGATCATGGCGATGGTCGCCCAGAAGGCCGAGAGCGCGGGCGACAGCCGGTCCAGCGTGTCGGTGCGCACCATCAGGTTCCAGACCAGCACGAAGATCGGCAGCGCGAAATAGGCCCCGCCCAGTAGCGTCGGCGTCAGCCGCGGTGCCGTGGCGACCGGCGCATCGGGGTCGTCGACCTCGATATCGGGATAGCGCGCGGCCAGCCAGACCAGCCCCAGATAGGCAAGCCCGAGCAGCACCAGCGCCGGATAGACCGTCTCGCCCGGCATCAGCGGTTCAAGCGCCATGCGGATGCCGATGACCGCGAAGGTGATCGCCGCCATGCCGAGAAAGCCGGTCAGGAACAGGATCAGGATCATCGGCACGCCGATCGCCCGGCCGGGCTTGTCCAGTCCCTTCAGCCCCATCTTCAGGCTTTCCAGATGCACGATGTAAAGCAGCGCGATGTAGGAGATCACCGCCGGCAGGAAGGCGTGCTTGACCACCTCGATATAGGGAATGTTGACATATTCGACCATCAGGAAGGCGGCGGCGCCCATCACCGGCGGGGTCAGCTGGCCGTTGGTGGAACTGGCCACCTCGACCGCGCCGGCCTTTTCGGGGGAAAACCCAATGCGTTTCATCAGCGGGATGGTGAAGGTGCCGGTGGTGACGGTATTGGCGATGGAGCTGCCCGAGATCATGCCGGTCATCATCGAGCTGAGGACCGCCGCCTTGGCAGGCCCGCCGCGCAGCGCCCCCAGAAGCGCGATCGCCACCTTGATGAACCAGTTGCCGCCACCCGCCTTTTCCAGCAGCGCGCCGAACAGCACGAAGAGGAAGATCATCGTGGTGGATACGCCGAGCGCCACGCCGAAGACGCCCTCGGTCTGCATCCAGTAATGGCCCATCGCCTTGGAGAAGGACGCGCCGCCGTAATTGGTCAGGCTGCCGATCCAGGCGGAATAGCCGCCGAAGAAGGCCAGCGCCAGGAACAGGCTGCAGATCACGACCAGGGGCAGGCCCAGCGACCGGAAGGTCGCCACCAGCAGCACGACCATGCCGATGCCGGACATGACCAGGTCGGTCGTGCTCCATAATCCGGGCCGCTGGGCGATCTCGAAGCGGAAGACGATCAGGTACAGGCAGGCCGCCACCCCCAGGATCGCCAGCGCCCAGTCATAGGCGGGCACCCGGTCGCGATGGCCCAGCACCGGAAAGGCCAGCGTTGCCAGGGCCAGCGCGAAGGCCAGGTGCACATAGCGCGCCTGCGCCACGATATTGGCGAAATCCGAGATGCCGGTGGCCTGGGCCAGGACGCCGGGCAGTTTCGAGGCGATGTAAAGCTGGAACAGCGACCACAGGATGCACAGCGCGAAGATGAGACCGCTGACCGCCGGTCCGGCCCGGCGTCCGCCTGTATCGGCCTTGGCGACCATTTCCTGGGCGGATAGTTGCGGCGTCTCGCTCATGCTCGGGCTCCGGGACCTGGGACGGGGAAGGGGGCGTTCCGGGGGCGACCCGGACCGCGGCAGCGGTCGGCACGCCCGCGGGGGGCGCGCCGGTGGCCGGGGGCAGGCCTCCTGCGGAGGCCCGCGATCACTCGATCAGGCCGAGTTCCTTATACGCCTTCTCGGCGCCCGGATGCAGCGGCGCGGACAGGCCGTCGCTGACCATTTCCTCGGCCTTGAGATTGGCGAAGGCCGGGTGCAGCCCGCGGAAATCGTCGAGATTCTCGAAGACCGCCTTGGCCACGACATAGGCGACCTCTTCCGGCACGGCCTCGGAGGTGACGAAGGTCGCGCCGACGCCGAAGGTGGTCACGTCATCGGGATTGCCCGCATACATGCCGCCCGGCACGGTGGCCACGCGGTAATAGGGATTGTCGGCGACCAGCTTGTCGATCGGTTCGCCCGCCACGTCGACCAGGTTCACGTCGCAGGTCGTGGTGGCCTCCTGGATCGCGGCGGCCGGGTGGCCGACCGTGTAGATCATGGCGTCGATATTGCCGTCGCAGATCTCCTTGGCCATTTCCGATCCCTTGTACTCGGTGGCCAGGGCGAAATCGTCCATGGTGATGCCGAAGGCGTCCATCACGACCTCCATGGTGGCGCGCTGGCCCGAGCCGGGATTGCCGACATTGACGCGCTTGCCCTTGAGCCCCTCGAAGCTCTCGATGCCGCTATCGGCCCGCACCAGCAGGGTGAAGGGTTCGGGATGGACCGAGAACATCGCGCGCAGTTCCGGGAAGGGATGGTCGGCGAATTGCGAGCTGCCGTTATAGGCGTGGTACTGCCAGTCCGATTGCGCGACGCCGAATTCCAGCTCGCCCGCCTGGATGGTGTTGATGTTGTAGACCGAGCCGCCGGTGGATTCGACGGCGCAGCGGATGCCGTGTTCCTTGCGGGACTTGTTGACCAGCCGGCAGATCGCGCCGCCCGTCGGGTAATAGACGCCGGTGACGCCGCCTGTGCCGATCGAGATGAACTGCGTCTCCTGCGCGGATGCCGCGCCGCCGAAGGCGATGGAGGCCGCGGCGGCGACGCCGCCGATGAGGGTCCTGAACTGCATGGATGGCTCCCGTTGTTGTCCTGCGCGCCGTTGATCGCGCGTCCGTGAACGAAAACTCGGCCAAACGGCCCGGGGTGTCACCCCAAAACTATTGTTTTTTCGCTTGCGGCCAGTATGCCGCGCTGTCGTTGCGCAGCCGGTCATAGGACTCGATTCGCTCCTGCGCCCGCGACCCGCCGCGATGCATCAGTAGCGCCAGCAGGGTTTCCAGCACCGCCATCATCCCGGCAAAGCAGCCGAAGCGATGCGTGGACTGCACCGAGGCGACCAGCACATGGGCCGGTCGCAGTCCCGGCGCGACCTCGGCCGTGTCAGAGACCAGAAGGACATCCATCCCCTTGTTCTGCGCGAAAAGACAGGCCTCGACGGTTTCGCGCGAATGAGGCGTGACCGCGATGGCCAGAAGCACGTCGCCCGGGCGCGCATCGTTCAGATCGTCGATCGCGCTGTTGTGGTGGCGCGGGATCAGTTCCAGCGCGGGCAGCGCCATGCGCCCGACATAATGAACGTAATAGGCCATCGCATAGCTGGCGCGCGCGGCGGTCAGGAAGACCCGGTCGGCCTGCATCAGCCGTCGTGCCATCGCGTCCAGGGTTGCGGGATCCTGCCCCTCCAGCGACCGCGCGACAATTCCCATCGCATTCGCGGCCGCCGCGGCAAAGACCGCGCCGCCGTCATCGCCTGCCGCGTCCTGCGTCAGCCAGGCCGGGGCCGTGGCGGCCGCCGCCCCGGGCAAAAGCGCCTGGCGGAACGGTTCGCGGAACGCGCGATACCCGCCGAACCCCATGAGTTTCGCAAGGCTGACAAGGGTATAGGTGCTAACCCCGGCCTTTTGCGCCGTGTCGCGGATCGGGTCCATTCCGACATCCAGCGGGTGTGCGATCACATGGCGCGCGGCCTTGCGCTGCTGGGGCGACAGGCTGTCCATCCGGTCCTGCAGCGCGGCCAGGAGGCGAGTCTTCTGGGTGGGATCCATGGCGGCCTCCGCTCGGTTTTGCCAAACATATGTTATTTCCGCGCCGTTTGACAGCCGGGCCGCTCTTCCGCTTGGCTCGCGGGGCCGGGACGGTCCCGGCGTGACAGGATGCCGTCATGAGCCATGTTTTCCCCCGCCAGATCCATGCCCCGCCCCCCGTCGCCACGGGCGGCGCCGGGTGCTACCTGTTCGATGCCGCGGGGCGGCGCTATTTCGACGGCTCTGGCGGCGCGGCCGTCTCCTGCCTGGGCCATGGCGATCCCGAGATCGTCGCCGCGGTGCAGGACCAGGCGTCGCGGCTGGCCTATGCCCATACCGGGTTCTTCACCTCCGAACCGGCCGAGGCGCTGGCGGATCTGCTGATCGCCCATGCGCCCGGCGATCTGGACCGCGTCTATTTCGTCTCGGGCGGATCGGAGGCGGTGGAGGCGGCGCTGAAGCTGGCGCGGCAATACCATGTGGAACGCGGCGCACCCGAGCGGCGCCATGTCATCGCCCGGCGTCAGAGCTATCACGGCAACACGCTGGGGGCGCTGGCGGCGGGGGGCAATGCCTGGCGCCGCGCGCCCTTCGAGCCGATGCTGCCCGCGATGCGCCATGTCGCGCCCTGCTACGCCTATGCCGAGAAGCCGCCCGGCGAAACCGACGAGGCCTATGGGCAGCGCCTCGCGCAGGAGCTGGAGGACGAGATCCTGGCCCTGGGGCCGGAGTCGGTCATCGCCTTCGTGGCGGAACCGGTGGTCGGCGCGACGCTGGGCGCGGTCCCGGCCGTGCCGGGCTATTTCCGCCGCATCCGCGAGATCTGCGACCGTTACGGCGTGCTGCTGATCCTCGACGAGGTGATGTGCGGCATGGGCCGGACCGGCCATCTTTTCGCCTGCGAGGCCGAGGGCGTCGCCCCCGACATCCTGTGCATCGCCAAGGGGCTGGGCGCGGGCTATCAGCCGGTCGGCGCGATGCTGTGCAGCCGCGCCATCTACGATACGCTGGCGGCGGGGTCGGGGGCCTTCCAGCACGGGCATACCTATATCGGCCACCCGGTGGCCTGCGCCGCGGGCCTGGCGGTGATGCGCGCGGTGCTGGAACGGGGGCTTCTGGCCCAGGTGCAGGCGCGCGGGGCGCTGCTGCGCGAGCTGCTGCAGGACCGGTTCGGCGCGCATCCGCATATCGGGGATATCCGCGGGCGGGGCCTGTTCCTGGGGCTGGAATTCGTCGCCGACCGCGAGACCCGGACGCCCTTTGCGCGGGCCGAGGCGGTCGCGCCGCGGCTGAAGGCGGCGGCCTTCGAGGCCGGGCTGATCTGCTATCCGATGCAGGGCACGCGCGACGGGCAGTCGGGCGACCATGTGCTGCTGGCCCCGCCCTTCATCATGCAGCCCGCAGAGGCGGAGGAGCTCGCGGACAGGCTGGCGCGGGCCATCGGATCGGTTCTGCCGGGCTGAAGGGGGGGAGGGAAGAAACGAAGGCGGCGATCCCAGGGAGGAGGAGGGGATCGCCGCCGATTTCCGCGGCTCAGGGAGGAGGAGGAACCGCCGGAAACTCGTAACTCTGGGGAACATCGTTCCCTTGCCGAGATAGATAGCGCTAGCGCCGCGGCGCAGCAACCCGCGAAAGGCGCAACGCCGTCCTGTCCCTGGCGCATGGCAGCCGGCGGGCCTGCCTGGGCTTTGCCATCCCGGCCGCGCCATGCGCCGCGGCAGGTCGGGGCGCCCCCGGCAAAGCGGCGCGATGGGGGGGCGTCCGCGCATCGCGCCGGTCACTGGCGCCGCGCGGGCGTCGCCGCCGGCCTTGCCGGGATCAGGCCGCCCGCCCGCCGGGTCATGCGGTCAGGGTCTCGGCCGCAACCCGGGCCGCCGCCAGCGCGATCAGGGCCAGGTCGCTGCCTGCGGGGCCGACCAGCGACAGGCCCAGCGGTGCGCCCTCGATCTGGGCCACGGGCATCGTCACCTGCGGCAGCCCGGCATGGCCCGCTACCGACAGCAGCCGGATCGCGGCATTGCGATAGCGGTCCATCTCCGCGCCGGAGGTGTTCAGCAGCGGCGCGGCGCCCGGCGCGGTGGGGATTACCAGGATGCCGTCGGATCCCAGCGCCGCGCGGACCTGCGCGCGGATCGCGTCACGCGCGGCGCGGGCGGCGGCGATCTCCTCCGGGCTCAGCGCCAGCGCCCCGTCGAAACGGTCGCGCACGCCGGGGCCGAATTGCGGATCCGTGGCGCGGATCCAGTCGCCGAACACCTCGGCCACATCGGCGCCCTGCGCGACGCGGAAGACGGGCTGCAGCCGGGCGACCTCCTCGGCGGAGAAGATCGGCGCGGGGTCGGCCTCGGGCAGGTGCGGACGCAGCGCGGCTGCCGTGGCCCCGGGCACCTCGGCCCACAGCTCGCGCGGCGCAAGGTAGCGCGGTACGGGGATCTCGGCCGCCGGGGCCAGCACGCGCGCCGCCGCGATCAGCGTTTCTGCATCGCGGGCGAACAGGCCGGGCACATCATAGCTGGCGGCCAGCGGCTGCATCCCCGCATCGGGCAGAAGCCCGTGGGTCGGCCGCCAGCCCCAGAGCCCGCAGAAGGAGGCGGGCAGCCGCACCGAACCGCCGGTATCCGTGCCGAGCGCGATATCGGCCAGATCCTGCGCCACCGCGGAGGCGGATCCCGAAGACGATCCGCCCGGCACGCGATCGGGCGCGGCGGGGTTCAGGGGCGTGCCGTAATGGGCGTTCTCGCCCATCAGCGAATAGGCCAGCTCGTCCATATGGGTCGTCCCGACCAGCCGCGCGCCCGCCGCCATCAGCGTGGCGGCGACCGGCGCGGTACGGGTCGCGGCAGGCTGGGCTGCGGCCCAGCCGGGATGGCCCGATCCGGGCACATGCCCCGCGACCGACAGGTTGTCCTTGACCGCCAGACGCAGCCCCGAGAGCGGGCCGTCGCCGACCGGAAAGGCGGTCTCGGGGAATGTGGTCACAAACGGGTCGATCGCCATATCAGCTCTCCATGGCACGGGTCAGAAGCGCGCTCACCTCCCGGCAATGCGCGGCGTAATCGGGGGTCAGGCGGAACCCTGCATCGCGCGGATAGGGCGCGTCCACCCCGATTTCGCCGATGATCCGTCCCGGCCGCGCCGCCATGACGACGATGCGGTTGGACAGGAACACGCTTTCGAACACCGAATGGGTGACGAAGATGACGGTCGATCCGGTCGCCTGCCACAGGCTCAGCAGGTCCTGCGAGATCTTGTTGCGGGTGATCTCGTCCAGCGCGGCGAAGGGTTCGTCCATCAGCAGGAGCCGCGGTTTCGTGACCAGCGCGCGGGCGATGGAGACGCGCATCTTCATGCCGCCCGACAATTCACGCGGATAGCTCCCGGCAAAGCCCGCCAGCCCGACAGTGGCCAGGATCTCCTCGATCCGCGGGCGGGCCTCGGCGCGGGAGGTGCCTGCCAGTTTCAGCGGCAGGAACACGTTGTCGAAGACGCTCAGCCAGGGCATCAGGTTGGGTTCCTGGAAGACGAAGGCGATGTCGCCAGGTTTCGCGCGGATCCCCCTGACCTCGTCCTCGCCGGGACGCTGGATCCGCCCGGCGCTGTGGCCCGTCAGCCCGGCCGCGATCTTCAGCGCGGTCGACTTGCCGCAGCCCGACGGGCCCAGCAGCGAGACGAATTCGCCCGGATGCACGTCGAGGAACAGGTTCTTCAGCGCGACGGTCCCGTTGGGATAGACCTTGTCCAGGTTCTGCATCCGCATCACCGGCGGCTGCGTCGGGGTCATGTCGGTCATCTCAGCGCTCTCCGCCCAGTTCGCTTTCGTGCCAGCGGCTCAGCAGCCGCGCCTGCACCAGGGAGGTCAGCCACCAGATGGCCAGCCCGAAGATCGACAGGATGAAGAGCGCGGCGAACATGCGCGGCACGTCCAGCATGGTGCCCGATTCCACGATCACCCAGGCCAGCCCGGTGGAGGCGCCCGATCCTGCGACGAATTCCGCCACGACCCCGCCGATCACCGCCAGCGACGAGGAGATGCGCGCCCCGGTCAGGATATAGGGCAGCGCGGCGGGCAGCTGCAGGTGGCGGAACCGCTGCCAGCGCGAGGCCTGGTACAGGCTCATCACGTCCTGCAGGCCCCGGTCCGCCGATTTCAGCCCCTGCACGGTATTGGCCAGCATCGGGAAGAAGGCGACCAGCCAGGCCAGGATCATCAGTCCCAGCCAGACCCGGTCCAGCCCGACCCAGATGATCACCAGGGGCGCGATCGCCACCATCGGCGTGACCTGCAGCGCGATCGCATAGGGCCACAGCATCCGCTCCACATCCTTGTGCTGGGTCAGCAGCAGGCCGCCCAGGATGCCCGAGACGACGGCGGCGAGGAAGGCGGCGACGGTGATCCCGGCCGTATAGGCCAGCGCCTGCATCAGGTAGGGGAAGTCGCGGATCATCGAGGCGGCGATCATCGTGGGCGGCGGCAGCACGAATTTCGACACGCCGAGCGCATGGACGGTGATTTCCCAGATCGCGATGAAGGCCAGCCCGGCCGCCACGGTCGGGCCCGCCTCGCGCAGGTTGCGGGCCAGCCGGCCGGGTCGGGCGGGCGGGGCCGGGGGGATGTCAGGGGAGGGCGCGGGACTCTGTTCGGCCAAGCCGGGTCTCCTCGGGTTTCGCATCAGCAAAGCTGCAGCACGCCATCGGCGACCGGCAGGTCGAGGCGGCTGTCTTCTCCGCAGGACAGGTGCAGGGTGGTGATCAGCGCCGAGGCAAGCGGCGCGGCGACGGGATCGGCGCCGGTGCCGGGATTGACGGCATGGGCAGGGAAGGCGGCGGCGGCGACCGACAGGCGCAGCGCCTCGCCGGGGGCCAGCGTGACGCAGGTCGCGCCCAGGTCCAGGGCGACCGGCGCCTCGGGACGGGTCCGCAGGTGCAGGTATCCCTCGGCAATGGCATGGGCGCGGCCATCGGCGCGCAGGATCGACAGCGTCGCCGAGACGTCGAAGCTGGGCCGGTCGGCGCTGATGTCCATCTGCAGCGCGAGCGGCCCCTCGATCGTGACCGGCCCTGCCTGCGGCGCGGTGTCGAAGGTCATCACGTCCGAACGCTCGTCGGTCGCGCGGCGGTCGACCGGGCCCGCGCCGGGACCGGCGGAGGGGGCCGCGCGCCAGGGATCATGCACCATCAGCTCCGTGCCCGCGGCGGCGGCTGCGGCAAGGGTGCCGTCGCCCATCCGCGTCGCGGCGCGGCCCGACCCCGCAAGGAAGGCCTGCGTGGCGGCGGCGGGCATCGCGGCATGGCGCCGCCAGGTCCGCTGGCCCAGGTCGAACAACTGCACGCGGTCCCCTGCCTCCAGGCGGCCCTTGCCCTTCAGCACGGCATCGAGGAAGGCGATCTGCGCGCGGTCGGTGTCGGCGGCGGCTTCGGGGCCGAAATCCAGACCGGCGGCGCGGCGGGTCCAGGGAAAATGGATCCAGGGCCCGACCATCAGCCGCATCGCCGGATCACCGGCCCGGTCGAGATCGGCAAAGGCCTGCAGCGTCGAATGCAGGTGCCCGTCGAACCAGCCGCCGATGAACAGCATTGGCAGCCCGCGCGCCCGCAGCCGGTCCAGCGACGCGGCGGGGGAAATCGCCTGCCATTCCGGATCGTCGATCCCGCGCGCCACCCAGTCGGGGTAATGGCCGATCTCGCCCGAGCCCATCAGCGCGCCGGGATGGCCGGGAACCTCGCCCGCGAACAGCGCCGCCGCCCCGGCCTTCAGCCGTGCATAGGCGGCGGCATCGCCCGCGCGGCGCGCGCCCTCGACGGTGATCTGCGTGCCCCAGCCCGCCATCTGGCCCAGCTTGAAGCTGCCGCCCTCGAATATCCATGTGCGTGCCGGATCCCAGGGCCCCATGGCCGGGATCAGCGCGGCCAGCGACGGGCTGTCGCCGGTCGCGGCCAGAAGCTGGTCATAGGCCTGGTAGGAAAACCCGTACATCGCCACGCGCCCGTCCGAACCGGGCAGCCGGGCCGCCCATTCGACCGCCTCGGCGCCGTCCTGCGCCTCGTGGCGGCCGGGCCAGAACCGGCCTTCGGAGGTGCCGCGCCCGCGCACGTCCTGCACCACGACCATGTAGCCCTGCGCCGCGTACCAGGCGGGATGGGCATAGCAGATGGTGCAGCCGATGCGGCGGCCATAGGCTTGGCGCTGCAGCAGGACTGGCCAGGGGCCGTCGCCCTCGGGGCGCCAGATATCCGCATCCAGCCGCGTGCCGTCGGCGGTGGTCATCGCGGCGGTCTCCACCGGCTGCACCCCCGCGACGGGGGGCAGCGCGACGGTGGGGGCGTGCGGGTCGAAGGAAGGCGTCAGGTCCAGCGTCATCCGAGCCTCCGGTCCCATTTGTCGGTGGGCAGTTCGACGGCGGAAACGGCGGCGTCATCGGCCTCGTCGACCTCGAACCGGCCGGGATTCAGCAGCCCGTGCGGATCGACCATGCGCTTGAAGGCCAGATCGGCATCGGTGATCTCCTTCTTGCCGACGGCGCGGACATTAGAGGTGTGCGAATTCGACACCACCGCGCCCGCCTCCTGCATGTCGCGCACCATCTGCGCCATCTGCTCGGGGCTCTCATAGACGAAGTAGGGCGAGCCGGAGCCGACGATCTGCCCGCCGATGCGCAAGAGCTCCATCCGCAGGGGCCCGTAATGCTTCACCTTCTCATGCACGCGGCCGATCAGCCCAACAAGGTCGTCGGCGCGGAAGAACCCCTCGATCACCGAGCGTTCGGGATGGGATTTCTGGATCTGGAACAGCATGTGGCCGAAGATGAATTCCCATAGCGGCTGCCCATAGGGGCCCTCGCCCTCGCGCGATTGCGTGACGATCGTGCCGCCCGCGCGCTCGGCCATCTGGGCGAAGCTTTCCCAGCTCTGATCGGCGATCATCGTCATCAGGATCGCCTTGCCCTCGGGGACGACCCCCGCGAAGGGCTTCACGAAAGACGGCGTCGGCCATTCATGGACCGAGACGAATTTCCGCGTGATCCCCGCGGCATCGGCCAGGGTCACGCCGAAGCGCACCGCGTCCATGTACTCGTCGAAGGCGACGATGCATTCGTTCCACGCCCAGGCCGGCGCCAGGGGCAGCTCCATCTCGGTGATGATGCCGGTGGCGCCATAGGTGTGATGGGCGAATTGCGCATCCAGCCCGCGCAGCTCCAGCAGCCGCGGCTCCTCCTCCATGGTCATCACGGTGCAGGAGATCACGTTGCCCGGATCGCGCCAGGTGCCGTAGACGGTCGAGCCCGGCCCGCCCTGGCCGCCGGCGAAATGCCCCGCGACGGTGGCGATCCGCGCGGTGGTGGGGGGGAAGCGCAGCTCCTTGCCGTGGCGGCGCAGCTCGGCCTGCAGCTCGGCGACGATCATGCCGCCGCGCACCCGCACGCGGTCCTCGGAGATCGAGACGACCCCGGTCATGCCCAGGCAATCCAGCACGATGCCGCCCTTGAGAGGCACCGACTGGCCGTAATTGGCAGATCCGCCCGCGCGCACCGTCACCGGGATGCGGTGGCGCACGGCCGCGGCCAAGACGCGGCGCAATTCGTCATCCGTTTTCGGAGAGACGACGATATCGGCCGTCTTGCCCGCCAGCGCCTGTTTCAGGATCGGGCTGACGGCATAGCGGTCGCGGCTTTTCACCCGGATCCGGCGGGGATCGGCGGTATGCTCGATCCCCTCGATCTCGGCCGTGTAGGCCTCCAGCGGATAGGCGGGGCGGGTCTGGTCGGTCATGGGGCGTGCCTCAGTCGTAGCCGGGGGCGTTGTCCAGAAGGGTCAGGTCGAATTCCGAGACCTCGCCGATCAGCCGGATCAGTCCGTCGACGGCGCGCTCGAAGACGACCCCGCCGCGCGCGGCATCCGCGGAGGCGGCATCGCCCGAGGCGCCCGAGGGATGCAGGTCCTGCGCCTGCCAGCCGAAGCCGACCGCGCCCTCGGGGGTCAGCATCCCGCCCTTCTGTTCCAGCGCGATCGAGAGCGGCTCGAAATTGCGGGCATGCTCCATGTCGATCAGGTCGGGGAAGAGATGCAGCATGACGCTGGTCTCCACCTCGCCGGCATGGATGCCGTGGCGCCGCTCGAATTCCGAGAACTGGTCGGACATGTCGGTGAAGCGCGACCACATGGAGGAGACGGCGAACATGCCCAGTTCCACCCGCAGGCGGCGGCAGACCATTTCCATCACCTGCGGCTGGCCGCCATGGGCGTTGAGGAAGAGGATGCGCCGGCAGCCCGCGCGATGCACGGATCTGGCGATCTCGAACCAGTATTCCGCCAGCAGCGGGCCCGGAACGGTCAGCGTGCCGGGATAGCGCAGATGCTCGTCGGATTTGCCCACGGCGCTGACCGGCAGCACCAGCGCCGGGAAATCGGGGTCCATCTTGGCCACGGCGGCCTCGCAGACCGCCTGGGCGATGGAATAGTCGACCTTCACCGGCAGGTGCGGGCCGTGCTGCTCGACCGCGCCGACGGGGAAAACGGCGACCATGTCGGACATGTCGAGATTGCGGAAGTCGAGGGCCGTCAGGTCGGTCCACCAGTGGGATTTCAGCGTCATGGGAGGTCTTTCATCGATAAGGGGCTGCCGGGGCGGAGAGAGGGGCGTTGCCCCGGCAGCAAGGACTGTCCGCGGAAGGGGTGGGGCGCGGTCAGTCCAGGAACTGGAGCGTATAGGCCGAGGACAGGTCGAAATCGGCCGGGAACAGCCCGTATTCGACCAGCGCCTCGAAATGCGCCTGCCAGCGGGCCTCGGTCATCGCGCCGATGCCGTGGGCGGCGGTGTCCTCGTTCTCGACGAGGTTCAGCTCCTTCATCTTCTCATAGGAATAGGCCATCAATTCGTCGGAATTCTCGGGGTTCTCGGCCTGCACCGCGGCAAAGCCCGCCGCGGGATCGGCCATGAACTCGGTCCAGCCCTTGACCGAGCCCGAGACCAGGCACTGCACCTGCTCGGGATGCTCGTCGATCAGCGCCTGCGGCACCACGACGACCGAGGTGTAGGGGGTGTAACCGTAATCGGCGAGCAGGAAATAGGAGGCGTCGAACCCGGCCTGTTCCTTGATCCGGAAGGGTTCGTTGGTGACGATCCCCTGCTGGATGGAGTCCTCGTTCTGCATCCAGACCGCGATCTGGCCGTTATAGCTGCGCAGCTGGTCGTCGCTCAGGCCCCATTTGTCCTTCATGAACGGCCAGAAGGTCTGGCGGTTGCCCTGGGACAGCATGATCGGCTTGCCGGCCATGTCGGCGGGTTCGGAAATCCCGGCCTCCTCGTGATACAGAAGGATGGTCGGCAGCTTCTGGAACCCGGCCATCACCGCCTTCGACGGGAACCCCGCCTGGTTCATCCGCATGGCGCCGTCATTCTGGCTGACCAGGATCGCCTCGACCGCGCCGCTGACCATCAGCTGCGTGGTGTCGATGCCCGGCCCGCCGGACCGCACGGTGACATCCAGCCCGCATTCCTCGTAATAGCCTTCGGCCGCGGCCAGCCAGTAGCCGCCCTGTTCGGCCTGCGCCTTCCAGCTCATCTGGAAGGTCATCGGCACCAGGTCCTGGGCCTGCGCGGCCGTCCCGGCCAGAAGCGCCAGAAGGGCGGCGGAAAGGGTCTTGCTCATTACATCACTCCTGTTGGGTGCGGGTCGCCCCGCTGCGCCCTTTGCGGGCTGTCATCTCAGCCGGCCTGACGGTCGAGCCAGCCATCCGTGTCCAGGTGCCGGTCGATCACCGTGTCCGCCGCGCCCTCGGCCTCGAAGCGGCCGGGATTGAGCAGGCCCTTGGGATCGACCTCGCGCTTGAAGGCGATCTCGCGCGGGCCGATGGTCTTCTTGCCGACGCCGCGCACGTTGGAGGCATGCGGGTTCGCCACTTTCAGCCCCATGGCGCGCATCGCGGTCACGACCTCGTTGACCGCCGCCTCGTCGGTAAAGGTGACGAAGGTCGAGCCCGAGCCCACCAGTTCGGCGCCCCAGCGGCGGATCTCCATCCGCATCGGCCCGGTCTTGCCGATGGCGGCATGCACCTCGAGGATCCGCGCGGCGAGATCGGGGGCCGAGAACAGCCCCTCGATCTCGGTGATGTCGTCGCGGGTCTTCTGCGCCTGAAGCGTGGTGTGGCCGAAGGCGAATTCCCAGATCGGGCGGCCATAGGGCGCCTGTCCCTCGGGCCCGCCCGCCGTGATCTCGCCGCCGGCCTCGGCCACCATCTCGCGCAACAGCGGCATGGAGGCGGCCTCGATCATCGCGATGACGATGGAACGGCCCTCGCCGATGAAGGGCGCCAGCGGTTTCAGCCAGTCGCCGATCGGCCATTCATAGGCGGAGGCCAGCTTCTTCTCCAGCCCCGGCGCCTGGCCGATGGCGACCGCCAGCCGCACCGCCGCAGGATAGTCGGGCAGGGTGACCAGCGCCTCCTGCCAGTCGCGTTTCGGCGCCAGCGGCATCTCCACCTCGGTGACGATCCCCAGCGTGCCATAGCTGTGCTGGACGATGGCGGTGTCCCGGCCGGTCAGCGTGATCTCGCGCGGGGTCTCTTCCACCGTCACGACCTTGAGGCCGCGGATATTGCCCGGATCGCGCAGCACGCCATAGGTGATCGATCCCACGCCGCCGGTGCCGCCGGTGACGAAGCCGCCGATCGTCGCCTGTTTCTTCGTCGTCGGAAAGAACCGCAATTCCTGCCCGGTCTCGGCGGCCGCGGCCTCCAGATCGGCGATGCGGGTGCCCGCATGGGCGCGGATGAAGCCGGGCCCGACCTCGATCACGCCCGAAAGCTTCGACAGATCCAGCATCGCGCCGCCATGCAGCGGGACGCTCTGCCCGTAATTCGCCGTGCCGGTCCCGCGCGGGGTCAGCGCCACGCCCTGGGCATGGGCGGCGGCGGCGACGGCGCGGACTTCCGCGGGGGTCCGGGGCGTGACCACGGCATCGGCCACCAGCCCGTCCAGGGTCTTCGACAGCAGCGGCGAGATGAAGTGCCAGTCGCGGCTCTTCGCCTTCACCACCTTCGGATCGGTCGTGACCTCGATCCCGTCCAGCGCCTCGAGAAATCCGGTCAGTGCCATCAATGCGTCTCCGCCATTAGCGAGACATGCGCTGCCACGACCTTCCAGCCGTCCGGCGTCTTCAGCCAGGTCTGGCTCTGCCGTCCGGTGCGCCCGCCGGCGCGGCGGAATTCCAGGTTGCAGGTGCCCATGTTCTCGCCATAGGTCACGATCTCGCGGCGGATGACCTCGCGCTGCGGGCTGCCGCCGGGGCGCGCCTTGCGGAAATCGCGGATTTCCCCGATGCCATAGAGGTTCTCGCCCACGCCATAGCGCAGGGTCACGGGGCTGTCCCAGAACAGCGCGTCCATCGCGTCGAGGTCATTGCCCATCAGCGCCGCCTCGTAGGCGTCGCAGGCGGCGGTCAGTTCGGCCAGCGGGCCGGGAAGGTTCAGATCGGGGATCATGCGCCCGCCTCCAGCGCCGCCCTCAGATCCGCCCCGTCGCAGACGAAGCCGTAGCACTGGCGCACATTGTAAAGCGTCGCCTCCATGCAGAAGGCGGGCGAGGAAGTGGCGGAACAATCTTCCAGCAGCACCGCGTCGAAGCCGCGCGCCACCGCATCGGTCAGGGTGTTCAGCACGCATTGATCGGCATTCACCCCGGCAAACAGCACCGTGGTGACGTCGAGATTGCGCAGGATCGCCTCCAGCTCGGTATCCTGGAACCCGGTCATGCGGTATTTCGAGACGGCGATGTCCCCCGGCGCGGGGGCCAGTTCATCCACCACCGCGGCCGCCCAGCTGCCTTCCTCCAGCACATGCGCGCCATTGCCGGGCAGCGGCTTGCCGATGCCGGTCGACCGCCCGTCCGGGTCGTAGACATGCAGCACCGAAGGCGGCAGGTTGGCGCGGTCGGGACGGTTGCCCCAGTTCAGCCAGATGACCGGCACGCCCGCCTCGCGCAGCATCGGCAGCAGCGCCTGCAGCGGCGCGATCGGCGCGCGGCAGGGCGCGACATCGACGCCGATATGCGCCAGCCAGCCCTGCGGGTGGCAGAAATCGTTCTGCATGTCGACCACCACGATGGCGGTCCGGCCGATATCCAGCGTCACTTTGCGGTCGCGGTCGCCCAGCGTCACCGGACGCGCCGCGTCGCGGGCGCGCACCAGGCTGACCTCGGCGGCGCTGACCGACCAGGCATTCTGCGCGAAGGCGCCCAGCGGGACCAGGTCGCGATCCGTCATGCCGTCCATCATGCCGCCGCCCCGGTCAGGATCTCCAGGTCGGTCTCGTCCAGCGCGACGCGCTCGCCCGAGCGGATCAGTTCCGAGAACTCCTCGTTGGGGATCATCACCGTCAGGGTGTAAAGCCGCGACTTGCCGGTATTCTTCACGATATGGACCGAGCCCGGTTCCAGCAGCAGCGCGTCGCCCTTGCCGATGGCCAGCTCGTCGCCATCCGAGGAGGCGATGCCTTCGCCATGCAGGACATAGAAGAATTCATGCGCGCCGGAATGGCTGTTGGGGGGCGTCGCGCCGCCGATATCGAAGATCTCGATGACGAAGATGGCGGAGCTGGGCGAATTCGCCGGATCGAAGAGGATCGCGAAGTAATTCGTGTCCCCCGGAGCGATGCGGAACACGTCGGCCTTTCGCAGTTGCTCGTAGGTGAAGGATTTCTGCATCCGGTCTGCTCCGTTTATCGTCATCGGGGGCGCTGCGGCCCGTCTTGCGATCAGCAAAGACGATTGACGGGTGAGATAAAAGCATCAAATTTGCACGGTAACGTTCCAAATTCGGCAAGTCACTTCCATGCATTCACGTATCCTGCGCTATCTCGACGAGGTGGTCCGCTCGGGCTCCATCCGCGCCGCTTCGGAAAAGCTGCATGTCGCCCCCTCGGCGATCAGCCGCCAGATCAAGACCTTGGAGGAACAGGTGGGGGCGCCGGTTTTTCATCGCGGCGCCAGGGACATGACCCTGACGGCGGCGGGCGAATTGCTGATGGTGCACGTGCGCGACACGCTGCGCGAGGAAAGCCGGACCCTGGCCCAGATCGAGGATCTCAAGGGGCTGCGGCGCGGCGAGGTTTCCCTGTCGATCATGAGCGGCCTGGCGGGCAACGTGATCCCGAAAAGCCTGGCCGCCTTCCGCAAGGCGAATCCCCGGGTCTCGCTCAAGGTCCAGCTTCTGCCCACCGGAGAGGCAATCCTGGAGAATGTTGCCGCCGGAGACGCCGATTTCGGAATTGGCTTCGATTTTCCCGAACGCTTCGGATTGCGCATCCACACCACCTCGCTGGTCCAGCTGGGGGCGGTGATGGCGGCGGGCCATCCGCTGGCCGCGCGCTCCAGCCTGCGGCTGAGCGACTGCATCGCCTATCCTCTGATCCTGGCGGACGGCTCCATGGTGATCCGGCCCTATCTGGATCACTGGCTGGCCCCCCTGCGCAGCAGCCCCGGCATCCTGGCGGAGACCAATTCCATCGAGATGATGCGCGAATTGGCGGCGGGAAGCGACGGCATCACCTTCCTGACGCGCTTCGACGTGGAACGCGACGTGGCGGCCGGGCGGCTGGTGCTGGTGCCGGTGCAGGAATTCGCCGACCGCACGCAGAGGCTGATGGTCATCGGCTCGGAGCGCTACGGCAACGCCATGGCCAATGTCTATCTGGAGACGCTGAAGCCGATGCTGGCCGGGCTCTGACGAATATCGGTGTACATGTCCGGCCGATATGTATACATATCATGCGGTCAGGAGGGGCCGCATGTCCGAAGGATCCGCCGCGAAAATCCATGCCGCGCTGATCGCGCGCATCGCCGGGGGCGCGCTGCCGCCCGGCGCGGCCCTGGCCGAGACCGCGCTGGCCTCGGAATTCGGCGTGTCGCGCACCCCCGTGCGCGAGGCCCTGCAGCGGCTGGCGCAGGACGGTCTGGCCGAACGGGGCGCCCGCCGCGCCTTCGTCATCCGCCGCCCCGATCCCGCCGCCATGGCGGGGCTGTTCGAGGCGGTGGGCGAGATCGAGGGCGCCATCGCCGCCCTTGCCGCGCATCGCATGAGCGAAGTGGAGCGTGCCGGGCTGGAGGCGCTGCTGGCGCGGGGCGAGACCCTGCCGGGCGAGGACTATCCGGCGCATAACCTGGCCTTCCACGATGCGCTGCGCCGCGGCGCAGGCAGTCCCGTGCTGGCCGAGGTGCTGGCCGGGCTGGAGTTGCAGACCCTTCCCTGGCGGGCGCTGAATTTCTCGCGCGATGCCGGGCGCAGCGCGCAGTCGCGCGCCGAACACCGCGCCATTGCCGATGCGATCCTGGCCCGCGACGCCGAGGCCGCGCGCCGCGCGATGCAGGCCCATGTCGCGGGCGCCTTCCTGGCGCTGTCCCATTCCAATCGAAACCCTCCCCAGACGGACCCTTCCCATGATGCCTGATCCTTCCCTTCTTCTTCTCATGCTGGCGCTGCTGGCGGTCATCGGCGCCTTTGCCGGCGTGCTGGCCGGGCTTCTGGGCGTCGGCGGCGGCATCGTTCTGGTGCCGGCCTTCTTCTATGCCTTCTCGACCCTGGGCTATGGCGGGCCGCAGCTGATGCAGGTCTGCCTGGCGACCTCGCTGGCGACCATCGTGGTGACCTCCGTGCGCTCGGTCATGAGCCACAACAAGAAGGGCGCCGTCGACTGGGAGATCCTGAAAGGCTGGGCGCCGGGCATCGTCATCGGTGCGGTGATCGGTGTCCTCGTGGCCGCGGCGCTGCGCTCGATCGTGCTGCAGGCGATCTTCGGCGGGCTGGCGCTGGTGATCGGTCTCTACATGGGGCTGGGCAAGGCGCATTGGCGGCTGGCCGAGGCGATGCCCTCGGGGGTGAAGCGCGCCCTCTATTCGCCGCTGGTGGGTTTCCTGTCGGTGCTGATGGGCATCGGCGGCGGCAGTTTCGGCGTGCCGCTGATGAGCCTGCATGGCGTGGCCATCCATCGCGCGGTGGCCACCGCGGCCGGGTTCGGCGTGCTGATCGCGGCGCCTTCCACGCTGGGATTCCTGCTGGTGGGCATCGATCCGGCGACGCGGCCGCCCTTCACGCTGGGGGCGGTGAACATCCCCGCCTTCCTGATCGTGATCGCGATGACGCTGCTGACCGCGCCCCTGGGCGTGAAGCTGGCGCATTCGCTGGACCCCAAGCCGCTGAAGCGGGTCTTCGCGGTGTTCCTGATCCTCGTCGCGCTGAACATGCTGCGCAAGGTCTTCCTGGCGTGACATGCGAAAGGGCCGGGGTGGTCCCCGGCCCTTCCTTCTTGCGTGGCGCAGGCCCTAGCGCGAATAGAGCCGGTCGAGCCGCACGAACCTCCCCAGCACCCCGAGCGCGATGATCGTCACCCCGATGAGCAGGGCCGAGATCGCATGCGCCGTGGGTTCCAGCGCGAAGGTCGCCTCGGAATAGATCCGCACTGGCAGGGTGGTCAGCCGCGCGGTGGTCAGGAAGGCGGTCACCGTCACCTCGCCGAAGCTCATCAGGAAGCCCACGAGACCGGCGGCGAACAGCCCCGGCGCCAGCGAGGGCAGGGTGACATGCACGAAGGTGCGCACGGCATTGGCGCCGAGGCTGGCGGAGGCTTCCTCCAGCGCCGGGTCCAGCGCCATGACCGAGGTGGTCAGCAGCGTGATCATGAAGGGCAGGATCACGACGACATGCACCGCCATCAGCCCGATGAAGGGCGGCACGGCCAGGTAGATCTGCAACAGCTTCAGCATGCCCACCGCGATGGCGATGCCCGGCAGCGACAAGGGCAGCATCCAGAAGGCCAGCAGCGTGCCGCGGCCGCGGAACGGATGGCGCGCCAGCGCGAAGCCCGCAGGCAGCGCCAGGATCAGCCCCGTCACCACCGAGGCGAAGGCCAGCTTGACCGAGATCAGGAAATTGGCGGTGTAATCCCCGGCTACCAGGACGCGGCGGTACCATTCCAGCGTGAAGCCCTTGAACCCCGCCGCCGTGGCCAGCGGCACGTCGTTGAAGCTCTGCACGACCACCAGTCCCAGGGGCAGCAGCAGCAGGCCGATGGCGCAGGCCAGCGCGATCCGCGACAGGAGCGGCCCGGCCAGGTCCACGATCCGCGCCAGGGGCATGGGGACATCCATCGGCCGGGCGGGCACGCCCTTGCGCCAGGTCATGAACCGTCCCAGCGCGAGCGTGACCAGCGCGATGAAGCCCAGCCCCACGACGGTCATGACCAGCGACAAGGCCGAGGCCATGGTGGCGTTGAGGTTCTGGATCGCCTCCTGCATGACCAGCATGCCGATGGTCCAGACCTTCTTGCCGCCCAGGAGCGTCGCCGAGACATAGGAGGTCACGGTCATCAGGAAGACGACGATGATGCCCGATCGCAGCCCCGGCAGGGATAGCGGGAAATCCACGGTCAGGAACCGCACGGCGGGCGAGGCGCCGAGGCTTTCGGCGGCCTCGTGGATGCGCGGCGAGGTGTTCTGCAGGTTGTCGTAGAGCGCCAGCACCATGAAGGGCATGAAGACCTGCGCCAGCGCCACGATCACCGCGCCATGGGTGAAGAGCATGCCCTCGAACGGGCCCAGCCCGATCAGCCCGGCGGCGGAGTTCAGCAGGCCCTTGGGCGACAGCAGCAGCATGATTCCCAGCGACCGCACCACGACGTTGGTCAGCAGCGGGATCAGGATCACCGCGAAGGCCAGCGCGCGCCAGCGTCCGGGCATCCTGGCCAGCCAATGCGCCAGCGGATAGCCCAGGATCGCCGAGACCACCGTGACGGCCAGCCCCAGGGCCACCGTCTCGGCGATGATCGACATGTAGAACCCGTCCGAGAGGATGGTGCGGAACTGGATCAGCGACGGGTGCACGAGCACCGGGCCGAAGGGGCTTGGATACTCGTGCAGCGACAGAAGAACCACGACCGCAAGCGGTGCGGCGAAGGCCAGCAGCAGCCACGCCGTCACCGGCGTGGCGAGGACCGGCCCGATCCAGCGTTTCATCCGGCCAGCACCCGGTCGAACTTGGCCTGCCACTCGGCGCGGTGGGCGTTGATGTAATCCCAGTCGAAATCGACGAGGCTGTCGACCTGGCCGCCGGTGATGACCTTGTCCTTGACGTCATCGGGCATGGTCACGTCCTTGACGGTCGGCGAGTAATAGACCTCGCGCGCATAGGCGACCATGACCTCCTCGCTGAGATGCAGGTTGATCCATTCCTCGGCCAGCTTCTGGTTCCGCGTGCCCTCGGTGATGCAGGCGACGTTCATGGTCACGGCCATGCCTTCCTCGGGCTCGGCGATCATGCAGTCGGAATTGCGGGTCTCCTTGTATTTCTGGGTGAAGGAGGCGAATTCCACCGACAGGTCGGCGACGTTCTGGTCGATCATGTCGTAAAGCTGCGCCTGCGAGGACTGGATCCCGGCAAAGGGCTTCAGCTCGGCGACCTTCGCCAGCACCTTGTCGAATTCGTCGATGCCGTAGCCGAAGGATTTCGCGGTCATCATCAGCGCCGAGATGCCTTCGGCGCCCAGCCCGTTCGGCCAGGCGATGCGGCCCTTCCATTCAGGGTTCCACATGTCCTTCCAGGAGGTCACCGGCGTCTGGGCGGCGGTGCCGTCATAGACCACGGTGCAGGGGTTGAAGGCCACGCCGTAGCCGCCCTTCTGCGCCAGCGGATAGAGCGCGTCGAACCGTTCCACCGCGCCGGTCGGCGCCTGGGTCACGCCATCGGCCACGGCCTGGCGGCTCTCGTAGATGTTCAGGTAGAGCACGTCGAAGCTGGGGCGGCCGCGCTCGGCATAGGCGCGCGCGCGGCGGTCGGTGGTGCCGCCCAGCACATAGCTGATCTTGCAGCCGTATTTCTCGACCAGCTTGGGCTCGATGAATTCCTTGACGATCTTTTCCTGCGCGCCGCCCCAGATGCCGACGACCAGCTCGTCGCCGGGCTTGGGCTGGGCAAAGGCGGGGCGGATGATGCTGGCGGGCGCGGCAAGCGCGGCAAGGCCGAGGCCGGTGAACTGACGGCGGTTGAGGGTCATGGGAGGTCTCCTGTCGGGGATGTTCTGGTTATGGGTCGTTCAGATGAAGGTGACGGCGCCGGGCAGCGCCTGGACTGCGATGCTCTGGCCGGGGGCGGGCGGGGCCAGGTCCGAGGGGATGACCATGCGCACCGGCCCGGAGGCGGCGGCCAGGTCGATCTCGAAGGCCTCGCCCAGATAGCTGACGGTCGAGACCGTCCCCGAGAGCGCCAGCGGACCCGACGCCTCGGCGGCCGGGCGCAGCCGCGAGGCGCGCAGCACCATCTGGGTCGCGCCTTCGGGGGCGCCTGCGCATTGCGTGCCCTTCGCGCGGAAGATGCCGGCCTCGACCTGGCCGCCGATCACGGTACGCGCGCCCAGGAACCCGGCGGTGAAGGCCGAGCGCGGCGCATCGCACAGCTGCTGCGGCGTGCCCAATTCGCTGACCAGCCCGTCCTTCATCACCGCGATCCGGTCGGACATGGCCAGGGCTTCCTGCTGGTCATGGGTGACGAAAAGAGTGGTGATGCCCAGCCGCTGCTGCAGTGCACGGATCTCGTCGCGCATCTCGGCGCGCAGATTGGCATCGAGGTTGGAGAGCGGCTCGTCCAGAAGCAGCACCTCGGGCTCGATCACCAGCGCGCGGGCCAGGGCGACGCGCTGCTGCTGCCCGCCCGAGAGGTTGCCGGGCAGCCGTCCGGCGAAGGCGCCCAGCCCCACGGTCTCCAGCGCGGCCTTCGCGCGCTCCTGGCGTTCGGCGCGGGAAATGTTGCGCATCCGCAGCCCATAGCCCACGTTTTCCAGCGCCGAGAGATGCGGAAACAGCGCGTAGGACTGGAAGACCACGCCGATATTGCGCTTATGCGCCGGCTTGCGGGTGATGTCGCGGCCGTTGAGCATGACATGGCCGGAAACGGGGGGCACGAAGCCCGCGATCATCCGCAGCGTCGTCGACTTGCCGCAGCCCGACGGGCCCAGCAGCGACAGCAGCTCGCCTTCGGCGATTTCCAGCGTCAGGCTGTCGACGGCGACGGACTTGCCATAGGCGATGGTGACGTCGTCGATCAGCAGATAGCCGCGCCGGCCTTGGGACGGGTCGGGAACGGGGCGGGCGGTGGCGGACATGGGCGGAGCTTTCCTTGCGTCTGAGGGCCGGTGCATGCAGCCATCATTCGACGCCGGAAAAAAGCATCGATTTTAGCAGAACACGTTGCCTTTTTGCGAACGACGCCGGGTATCGGCGGCGGCGCTACCAGCTACGCGCAATGCCCAGACCCGCATAGATCTGATCGGCCGAGAGGGTCGCGGGACTATCCGCGGCCTCGCCCAAGAGCCTCGAATACATCATTCCCGCGCCGATTGCCCATTTTTCACTCACCGGCTGAACGAAAACCGCCGTGATCCGGGCATCGCGCCAGCCCGCATCCGCGTCATAGCCGGACGCGCCGCCCCCCGCATCGGTGGAGAAATAGGTGTCCATGTAGTTGCCCGAGGCCCAGCTTGCGGCCGCGCCGATGCCGAAAAGCGCATAGCGGCCGACGGGAAACCAGCGCCGCAGGCTGAGATCGGCGACATGGCCGCCATCGGCGCCGGTCGCGTCCTGCAGCAGTCCCAGCCCGGCGCGCCAGCGGTCGCGCGGATCGGGCCCGCCGGTTTCCCAGGCGACGAAGCCGCCCAGCCCGACGGAGATCGGGATGTCGTCCAGCGCGCGGCCATTCTCGTCCTCGGCCTCCTCGCGGCCGAAGCGCAGGATCCCCGCCGGTCCGGCCTGGAAACCGGGCTGCCGGGACAGGTTGATGCTGAGGTAATTCGCCTCCAGCGAGACATAGCGCTGTCCGAAGCTTTTCCGCGCCGCCGGAACCGCCGCCCAGAGCCGGTCCTCGTCGCCGATCCGCGCCGGCCCCGAGCCGACGCCCAGCACCGCGTAATCGGGAAAGCCGGGCAGGGCGAGAAGCGGGCTTTCGGCTGCGGCCGGTCCGGCAAGCAGCAGAAGGGCAAGGGCGGCGGCGGGTCTCATGGGCGGTCTCTCCGGTGCGGCGGGCAGTTCCCCGAGAAGACAGCATCCGGCAGGCCGGGGAAAGGCCTGCCCGTCATCCCCGCCCGGGCAGGTCGCCGCAGCGACCGCGCCGCTCAGCCCCCCAGCCTCGCATAGGAGGGCGGGCGGCTGTCGGCCGCGCGGCCGCCGCGCAGCAGCTGACGGTCAGATTGCGGCCGCGCCATGACCTGATCGAGGCTCCAGGCGTCGAACAGCATCAGGTCGGCGGCGCGCCCGGGGGCGATCAGCCCGGCATCCAGCCCCATCGCCGCGGCGGGGACCGGTCCGGCCAGGGCGGGCGCGTCGGCAATGGGATGGTCCAGATGCAGGGTGCGCACCGCCTGCCGCCATGTGTCCAGCATGTCGTGATCGCCATAGGCATGGAAGGGATCGCGGCAATTGTCGCCCGCCACCGCCACCCGGACGCCCGCGGCCTGCAGCTCCGCCACCGGCATCACCCCGCGCCAGCGGGGCGTGCGCCCGGGCTGGCGGTCCTGCAGGTACATGTTGACCGCAGGCAGCGTCACCATCGTGATCCCCGCCTCGGCGACCAGCGCGATGGTCTCCGCCATCTCGGCCTCGGGCAGCAGCGCCAGGGAACAGCAATGCCCGCAGGTGACGCGCCCTTCATAGCCATGGCGCAGTGCCGCGCGGGCGACATGGGGCAGGGCGTCGGCCCTCATCGCCTCGTCGACATGCAGGTCGACCTGCAGGTCGCGGGCGCGCGCCAGGACGAAGAGCCGGTCCAGGAGGTCGTCGATATCGTCGAGCCCGTCGCCATGCGCGCCGCCGGCCGCCCGCGTGACCCCGCCTAGCAGCCCGCCATGGTCGGCGACCAGATCGGCGAGGCGGTCGCCGTAATCGCCGCGATAGCTGTCCAGCGGCACCAGCGCCACGGCCTGCAGCGCGATCCGGTCGGCCCAGGCCTCGCGGGTTTCGGCGAAGGCGGCCCAGCTGGTCTCGGCCTGGCCCTCGTGGCTGTCCAGATGGGTCCGCATCGCGGCGACGCCATGGGCCGCGGCCGAGGCCAGGGCGAAATCCATCCGGCGGCGCAGGTCCGCATGGGTCCAGTGCGCCCGGCGATCGGCGGAGGTGGCATCCCGCGCCCCGGGATGCGTGCCGCCCGAATCCGGCGCCCGCCCCAGCGTGTGGCCCTTGTCCAGATGGGTGTGCATGTCCACCAGCATCGGCCAGACCTGCCGTCCGCCCAGGTCCAGCGCGGCATCGGCGGCAAGCGTGCCGGCGGGGGCCACGGCGGCGATGGCTCCGTCCTGCAGCATCAGGTCGACCGCGGCCGCGCCGTCGGGCCGGACCTGCGCCCCGGCCGGCGCGCCGCCGGCAAGCAGCGCGGCGGGCACGCTGGCCCGTGACAGCAGAACCCGGCCCCTGCCGGTGAATGCCTCTGCCGGAAGGGCCCGGCGCCAATCGTCGTTCATTCGGTCTTTCCGTTCTTCTGCTCCGGCGGATTGCCGGAAATGTGGACGCCCCGTGGCCTTGCCCGGGGCGCGATGACCCGCATGACCCGGCTGGCCGCGCCCGGCAGCGGCAGGACGCCCGGGCCGCCATTTCGCAGGTCCCGCCGGGAGGGCGCCGGCCGGGGATGGCGACATGCGGGGCGCGGCACCTTCCGGCCGCCGGCATCCGATGCCCCGCGCGGATCCCGGTCCGCCGCATCCCGCCCGGCTGGCCTGCCGGGCGCTTGTTCCCCATCGTCCCATGCGCGGTTTCTGCGGAGTCATTGCCGCCACGAGCCTCGGACTTTCCGGCGGCATCTTCAAGGCCCGCGACATCGCCCGCCGGAGGCGGCAAGGGTCCGGGCATCCCGGGCGACGGCTGGTCCGGCCCCGGCCCGCAGGACGGGCGCTGCGTCTCGACCCCCGCAGGGACGGGCATCCGCGCGCGGCGGAGGTCAGGCGAGGATCGCCACCTCGTCATGTCCGGCCGCCTGAAGCACCCGCGCCGCGCGCCAGGACCGCAGGCCGGTGGCGCAGGCGAAGACCACGCGCCGTCCGGCCTGCGGCTGCAGCCCCGCGACAGCAGCGGGGCTGCAGCGCCGGGCGCCGGGCACGGCCGGTTCCGGGGCCTCGGCGGCATCGCGCAGCTCCACCACCAGGTCGCCGGGCTCCAGATCGGCGCGGGCCAGGATGCAGGGCCCGGGCGCCTCCGGCTCCGGCGCCCCGTCGAAGCGGAAGCCCGAGACAGCCCAGCCCTCCAGGTCCAGCGTCAGCATCCGGCCCAGCGGCGAGGGGCCGCACCCGCTGAGCACCGCGATCGCCATCTGCGCCTGGGCGGCGCCCAGCATCGCCACGGCGGGCCCCATCACCCCCGTCTCCGCGCAGGTTCCGGCGCGCGGCGGCAGGTCGGGAAAAACGGCGCGCAGGCTCGGCGCCCCGCCGCAGAACCCGCCCGCATAGCCGCGCCAGCCCGTGACAGAGGCCGTGACCAGCGGCAGCCCGGCATCGCGGCATAGGTCCGACAGCGCATAGCTGACGGCGAAACTGTCGGCGGCATCGATCACCAGATCGGCCCCGGCGATCTCGGTCCGGGCCAGCGCGGGGTCGATCCGCGCCACCAGCGGCTCGGCGCGGCAATCGGGGTTCAGCGCGGCCAGGGCCCGCGCCGCCATCTCCGCCTTGGGCCGGCCCAGATCGGCCATGCGGTAGAGGGTCTGGCGGTGCAGGTTCGTCTCCTCCACCATGTCGTGATCGACGATGCGGATCCGACCGACCCCCGCACCGGCCAGCAGCGGCAGCAGCGCCGCGCCCAGACCGCCCGCCCCCACGACCAGCACCCGCGCCGCGCCCAGCCGCGCCTGCGCGGCCTGCCCCATGCCCGGCAGGCGCATCTGGCGGTCATAGCGGTTCATCGTTGCCAGGCCCGCGTCGCCGCGATCCAGGCGCGGCAGCGCGCCACCGGGTCGGGCGCCCGGGCAATATCGGTGACCACCGCCGCGCTGTCGGCCCCGGCGGCGAAAAGCCCGGGCAGCCGGTCCACCGTCACGCCGCCGATGCCGACCAGCGGCGTTGTCCCGGCCATGGCCTTCCAGCGCGTCACCCGGTCCAGCCCCTGCGGCCCCCAGGCCATCTTCTTCAGCAGGGTCGGCCAGACCGGCCCCAGCGCGACATAGGCCGGATCATGCGACAGCGCGCGCTCCAGTTCCGCCTCGTCATGGGTGGACAGGCCGATGCGGATCCCCGCACGGGCCAGCGCGGGGAAATCGGCGCTGTCCATGTCTTCCTGGCCCAGATGGACGGCATCGCAGCCCAGATCCAGCGCCAGCTGCCAGTGGTCGTTGACCACCAGCTGCGTGCCGTGGCGGGCGCAGAGGTCGCGGGCGCCGGCGATCTGGCGGCGCAGCTCGGGCGCCTCCATCTGCTTGGCACGCAGCTGGATCAGCCGGACGCCCAGCGGCACCAGCCGCTCGGCCTCGGCCAGTGTGCCGACGATCAGGTAGAAGGGGTCCAGCCGCATCATGCCAGATCCGCCATGCCGAAGACCGGGGTGGAGGCGGCGGCCATGTCGCGCCGCGGCATCAGCCCCGCGCGATGCGCCGCCCGCCCCGCGGCGACCGCATCCGCGAAGGCGCGCGCCATCGCCGCCGGGTCCAGCGCGCGGGCGACGGCGGTGTTCAGCAGCACCGCGTCATAGCCCATCTCCATCGCCAGCGCCGCCTGGCTGGGCGCGCCGATCCCGGCATCGATGACCAGCGGAATGCCCGGGAAATGGGCGCGCATGCTGCGCAGCCCCTCGATGTTGCGCAGCCCCTGGCCGGAGCCGATCGGCGCCCCCCAGGGCATCAGCACCCGGCAGCCCGCCTCGATCAGCCGCTCGCCCAGGACCAGGTCCTCGGTCGTGTAGGGAAACACCTCGAACCCCTCGCCGCAGAGGATGCGCGCCGCCTCCAGCAGCGCGAAGGGATCGGGCTGGAGCGTGTCGGCATGGCCGATCACCTCCAGCTTGATCCAGGGCGTGCCGAACAGCTCGCGCGCCATATGGGCGGTGGTCACCGCCTCCTTCACGCTGTGGCAGCCCGCGGTATTGGGCAGGATCCGGCGTCCCGCGGCCTTCAGGATGTCGCGGAAGGCGCCGCCCTCGCGCCCCTCGCGGCGAAGCGAGACGGTGATGACCTCGGCGCCGGAGGCGGCGATGGCCTGGGACAGGACCTGCGGCGAGGGGTATTGCGCGGTGCCCAGCATCAGCCGGCTGGACAGGTCGGTGCCGTAGAACATCGTTCAGCCCCCCTGCATCGGCGACAGGATCTCCACCCGCGCGCCGTCGCGCAGCATGGCCGCGGCGCGCAGCGGGCGCGGCACGAAGGCGCCGTCCAGCGCCGTGGCGACCGATCCCGCGTCATGGCCGCGTTCCTCCACCAGCGCATCGAGGCTGGCCGCCCCGGTTTCGATGCGTTCGCCGTTCAGCTCAATCTGCATGGATCGTCTCCTCGGTCTCGATCATCTCGGCCGCCTTGCGCGCCAGCGCGGGGGCCATCAGGAATCCGTGGCGGTACATGCCGTTGACATGCAGCGCCCCGTCCCGCCGGATCACGGCGGGCAGGTTGTCGGCGAAAGCCGGGCGCAGCCCCGCGCCCAGTTCCAGGATGCGCGCCTCGGCAAAGCCCGGATGCACCGTCCAGGCCGCCGAAAGCAGCTCCATCGCGGCGCGGGCGGTGACCGGCCCGGCATCGTCGCGTTCCACCATCGTGGCGCCGATCATGAACAGGTGATCCGCGCGGGGCACGATGTAGCAGGGGAATCGCGGATGCAGCAGCCGCACGGGACGGCCGAGCGTCACCTCGGGCGCCGCGACGATCAGCATCTCGCCGCGCACGGCGCGCAGCCCCGGCACCCTGCCGCCCAGCCCGCGGCAATCGACGATCCGCCCTTGCGGGGCGCCGTCGCGGATCGCCACGCCCCGGCGCTCCAGCCCGGCGCGCAGGCGGCGCAGCGCGTCGCGCGGATCCAGATGCGCCTCCTCGGCATAGAACAGCCCGCGGGCGAAGCGCCCGGCCAGCTCGGGTTCCAGCGTGCCGGGATCGGCCGGTTCATGGCCGCCTGTGGCGCGGGCGAAACGGTCCAGTTCCGGCGCGTCGCGCGGCGGCGCCACGACCAGCGTGCCGCGCCGGGTGACGGGCACATGCGCCGCCCACCAGTCCGCGGCCTGCTGCCCGGCCTCCACCACCTCGGGCGGCGCCGCCTCCCCCTCGCAGAAGGGGGCAAGCATGCCGCCGGCGAAATGCGAGGCGGGGCAGGGGGCGCCCGGCGGGGCGATCAGTTCCACCCGGTGGCCGCGCCCGGCCAGCTCGGTCGCGGTGCACAGCCCGGCCACCCCCGCGCCCAGCACCGAAATCAGATCACGTCGCATTCCCCGCCTCCCTTGCGGCCCCCGGGACGGGGCAGGCGGGAAGCCGGGCGCCCGTGTCCCCATGCGGGGAGCGGGCCCGGAAGGGCCGCCACGGCGGTTTGCGCGCGGGGGGCATCCTCGGGTCTTCCTACGCCGGCATCACCCGGGTCAGGTTCGAAGGGTCGCCGGACCCGGACATGCATCCGTCGCCGGCCTCTCAGTCCCCGTGGCGGGACTCCCCTGACTTCGGCTGCGATCCTAGCCGCCCCGGCGGCGCGGTCAAGCGGCCTGCGCCCCGGGATGCTTGGCGGCGAGAGATCCGCGCGGCGCGGTCCCGGCGGGCCGGGGGGATGCGGCGCAGCGTCCCCGATGGCGCATGGCGCTTGCCCGGGCCCCCGCGCGGGTCTAGGGAGCGCAACATTATTGCGATTTCCGCGGCCGCGACGGGCGTCCCTGCCGTCCCCGCCGGCGATCCGCATCCCGATACAGCCGGAGGCAAGCATGGGCCTGACCTGCGCGGACGTGATGGTGCCGCCCGAGAAACAGCAGACGATCCGTCCCGAGGCCAGCGTGGCCGAGGCGCTGCGGATGATCCGGACCAGCCGCGCGCGGTTCCTGCCGGTGGTGGACGCAACGGGCCGCTATGTCGGCGTCTTCTCCTCGCCGACCCTGGTGAAGCTGATCCTGCCCCAGGCGGCGACGATCGAGATGGCCGCCTCCAGCGGTTCCGGCCGGCTGGGCAACCTGCGTTTCCTGGGGCTGAGCCGCGAGGATTTCGCCGCGCAGCTGGACCGTCTGGGCGGGCAGCGCGTGGCCGACAACCTGTCGCGCCCCGAGAACATCCCCATGGCCGATCCCGCCACCCCGGTGCTGGAGGGGATCCGGCTGATCTACAAGTTCAAGCGTCACGTGATGCTGGTGGAGCCCGGCAGCGGCCGCTTCGTCGGCACGCTCAGCGCCAATTCGCTGCTCGACCAGGTGCTCGGGCCCATCGACGACCTTCCGGAGTAATCCCACGTGCACGGACAAGCCGAAACCGGGGGACATGCGTTCTCCGTCCCCGACCTTCTCGGGATCGACCCGCTCTGGATGGCCACCGGCATCCTGATCGCGGTCTATGCCATCCTCATCACCGAGAAGCTGAACCGCGCGATCCTGGCGATGCTGGGCGCGGCGCTGATGGTGATCTTCGGGATCATCAACCAGCAGCAGGCCGTCGCGGGGGTCGATGCCAACACGCTGGCGCTGCTGATCGGGATGATGGTGATCGTCGCCATCACCTCGAAATCGGGGCTGTTCCAGTATGTCGCGATCAAGGCGGCCAAGCTGGTCAAGGCCAATCCCACCGGCATCCTGATGATGCTGACCCTGATCACCGCGGTCTTCTCGGCGCTTCTGGACAACGTGACCACGGTTCTGCTGATCGCGCCGATCACGCTCCTGATCACCGATGCGCTGGAAACCAAGGTCTTTCCCTTCTTCATGGCCGAGATCCTGGCCTCGAACGTGGGCGGGACCGCGACGCTGATCGGGGATCCGCCCAATATCCTGATCGGCTCGGCCGCGGGGCTCAGCTTCAACGATTTCGTCGTCAACCTGGCGCCCATCGCCTTCGTCTGCCTGATCGTGCTGACCGCCATCATCTACCTGGTCAACCGCCGCACCCTGGCCAAGATCCCCGCCTCGGCCTCGGCGAAGATCATGGAATTCGACGAGACCAGCGCGATCACCGACGTGCGGCTGATGGTCAAGTCGCTGGCGGTGCTGGCGCTGGTGATGCTGGGATTCACGCTGGGCCACGGCTACGGGATCCAGCCGGGGACGGCGGCGCTTGCGGGGGCGGGGCTGCTGATGCTGCTGGCCTATGGCGGGCAGGATGCCGAACACCAGTCGGAATCGGTGCATCACATCTTCGGCGAGGTCGAATGGGTGACCATCCTGTTCTTCGGCGGGCTGTTCGTCATCGTCGCGGCGGTGGAGCATGTCGGGCTTCTGTCGATGTTCGCCCAGTTCATCCTCGACATCACCGATGGCGACCTGATGTGGACCGCCTTCCTGGTCTTCTGGGCCTCCGGCATCCTCTCGGCGATCCTCGACAACATCCCCTTCGTGGCGACGATGATCCCGATGATCCAGGCCACCGCCGACACGTTCGGGGCAGAGAATATCGAGCCCCTGTGGTGGTCGCTGGCGCTCGGCGCCTGCCTGGGCGGCAACGGCACGCTGCTGGGGGCCTCGGCCAACCTGACGGTGGCGGCCTTCGCCGAGAAGGCCAAGCAGCCGATCAGCTTCATCGCCTTCACCAAGTTCGCCTTTCCGATCATGATCCTGACGCTGATCATGGCGAACGTGTATATCTGGCTGCGCTACTTCTGAACGGGCGGGCGGCTGTGGACAGCGGCCCGCCCGCCGCGATAGGGTCGCGCGGACGCGACGGAACCGGGGCGCAGCGGGGACGCGGGGCCGTTCAATTCGGGGGATGGGACGCGATGCAGCGGCCGACCATGATGACCGTGCTGAGCGAGGCCGGCCTGGCCTCGCTGGAGGCCCTTTTCCGCGCCGAGCATATCGACGAGGACCTGTTCTGGACGCTGGCAGACGGCGACCTGCGCGACCTGGGCCTGACGCTGGGCCAGCGCAAGCGGCTGCGCGCCGCGATCGAGGCGGCGGGCGGCACCAGCTCGGTGGCCGCCGCGCTGCCCGAGGGGCTGGAGCGGCGGCGCCTGACGGTGATCTTCATCGACATGGCCGGGTCGACCCGGCTGGCAGAGGAGCTTTCGCCCGACGACCTGCATGCCGTGTTCCAGTCCTTCTACCTGGCGGCGGGCGGGGTGGCGCGGCGCTTCGGCGGCTATCTCGCCTCGCTGCATGGCGACGGGGTCATCATGCTTTTCGGCTATCCCCGCACGCGGCTGGGCGATGCCGAACGGGGCCTGGCCGCGGCCCTGGCGCTCCAGGAGGAACTGTCGGCCCGCGAATTCGCGCTGCCCTCGGGGCGGCCCGTCGCCCTGGGGTTCCGGGCCGGCGTGGCCACCGGCGAGGCGGTGATCGGCCGCCCCGAGCTGCACCAGGGCAATGAGCGGCTGCACATGGTGGGGCAGGTGATGCACCGCTCCGCGCGGCTGCAGGGCGTGGCGCCGCTGGGGGGGGTGGTGGCCGATGCCGAGACGCGCGCCCAGGCTGGCGGCCATTTCGCCTTCGAGACGCTGGGGGAGGTGGCCCTGCAGGGGTTCGGCGAGGCGGGCGCGCTGTTCCGCGTCACCGGTCCCGCGCGCGATGCCGGCGCCGCGGAGGGACCGCTGCCGCCCGGCATGATCGGCCGCGAGGAGGATTGCGCCCGGCTGGAAAGCCTCTGGGCCGAGGCCTGCGAGGGCCGCACCCGCATGGCCGTCGTCACCGGCGAGGCCGGGCTGGGCAAGACCACGCTGCTGCGCGAGACCATCGCGCGGATCCGCAGGGGCGAGGTGGCGCTGCGGCGGCTCAGCTGTTCGCCGCTGGCGCAGATGAGCGCCTTCGCGCCGGTCATCGCCCGGCTCGAGGATCTCGTCGGCGGCGCGGCACCCGGAACGGCCGGGGCCCGGCGGGAGGCGCTGGCCCATGCGATGGAGGGCCATCCCGCCGATCAGGTTGCGCTGGTCGCCGACCTGATCGGCCTGGCCCCGGACCTCCCCGCCGGGGACGGGGCCGCGCCGCAGCCGCCGGGACCGAAGAACCGCGGGCAGCGTGCCGGCCTGATCGCGATCCTCGCCGAATGGCTGGTCGAAAGCCGCGACGGGCGTCCGGTGCTTCTGGTGCTGGAGGATGCGCATTGGTGCGACGCCACCACCCGCGATCTGCTGGAGGCGGCGGCCGAGCGTGCCGCGGGGCGGCCGGTGATGATGCTGGCGACCTCGCGCAACCCCGCCGAGCCGCTGTGGCAGGAGGCCGAGGGCGCCCGCCGCATGGCGCTGGCCGGGCTGGCCGAGGCGCCGGCCCGGCGCCTGTTCCGCCGGGCGCTGGCGGGCAATGTCCTGCCCGAGGCGGTGGAAACCCGCATGCTGGGACTGGCGGAGGGCAATCCGCTGATGCTCGAAAGCGCCGCGCGCGCGGTGGCGGGCGACCGGGTGGGCTCCATCGCGGGCGACGTGGCGGTACCGCGCACGATCTACGAAAGCGTCGGCGAAAGGCTGGACCTGCTGCGCGCCGGGCGACCGGTCGCCGCGGCGCTGGCGGTGTTCGACATGCCCGCCGGCCGCGAGATGCTGGCCGCAATCGCCGGGGTCGCGGCCGCGGAGCTTCAGGCCGGGATCGAGGAGCTTCTGGCCTCCGGGCTGGTGGCCGAGCAGGGCGCGGGCGGAAGCTACCGGTTCTATCACCAGCTCTATCGCGACGTGGTCTATGAACGCATCGTCGCGCCGCAGCGGCGCGGCCTGCACGGGGCCGCGCTGGCGCTGCTGCGGGGGCAGCCGGCGGGCGGGGCCGCGCAGCGCC
>NZ_JACVXA010000005.1 GCF_014903745.1 Mangrovicoccus algicola
AGGTGCCGCCGGCGGCGCCCTGGCGGGCGGCATCACCGCGGGGGCCCTGGCCGTTGGCGTGGCCGCCGCCGCCGCGATCGGCGTGGCCGTCGCCGTGGCCAGCAACGACAATAACAGCACCAGCTCCGCGTCCAGCAGCCGCTGAGCCATGTCGCCGAACGCAGCGGACCGCCGGAGAATCTCCGGCGGCCCGCCCTGCCCGCATTCGCCCTGCCTTGCGCCTGCCCGTTCCCGGGCGAGGCCGCTCCTTGGCGGAGCGGATGGCGCAGACGGCCTGCCCGTCCTCTCGGACCTGCCGCCTGCGCCTGCCGTGCTTCGCTTACCGGGTGATGATCTCCGGCCCCATCATCGTCGTCGGCAGCCAGGTCGACAGCGCCGGGACATAGGTGACCAGGATCAGGAAGACGAAGAGCACCGCCAGGAAGGGCAGCGCGGCGCGCACCACCGCCATCATCGGCATCCCCGCCACGCCCGAGGTGACGAAGAGGTTCAGCCCGACCGGCGGCGTGATCATGCCGATCTCCATGTTCACCACCATGATGATGCCCAGATGGATCGGGTCGATCCCCAGTTCGATGGCGATCGGGAAGACCAGCGGCGCGACGATCACCAGCAGACCCGAAGGCTCCATGAACTGCCCGCCGACCAGCAGGATGACATTGACCATGATGAGGAAGGTCACCGGCCCCAGCCCCGCGCCCAGCATCGCCTCGGCGATATGCTGCGGCACCTGCTCGTCGGTCAGCACATGCTTGAGGATCAGCGCGTTGGCGATGATGAACATCAGCGTCACGGTCAGCTTGCCCGCATCATAGAGCGTGCGCAGCGTGTCGCGGTGGAAGAAGGCGGTGACCAGCGCATGCGGCCGCTCCAGCAGCGTCAGGTTGCGCCCCGTCTCGCCGCCCGAAAGCGGGCCCATGTCGCGATAGACGAAGCAGGCAACCAGGAAGGCATAGACCGAGGCCGCCGCCGCCGCCTCCGTGGGGGTGAAGATCGCGCCGGTCACGCCGGGAATGCCATAGATCCCCACCATGATGATGACGATCAGCATCAGCCCCCAGAACGCATCGCGGAAGGAGGCGCCGATCTCGTCCCAGCCCAGCCAGTCGCCCTTGGGCAGGTTGCGCAGCCGGGCCATGACATAGATCGTGACCATCAGCATGCCTCCCGCCATCAGCCCCGGGATCACGCCCGCCAGGAACATCCGCCCGACCGAGACATCGGTGGCCGAGGCATAGACGACCATGACGATGGAGGGCGGGATCAGGATGCCCAGCGTGCCCGCGTTGCAGATGACGCCCGCCGCGAAGTCGCGCGAATAGCCCACCTTGCGCATCGCCGCGATGACGATCGAGCCGATGGCGACCACGGTCGCGGGCGAGGACCCCGACAGCGCGGCGAAGATCATGCAGGCGAAGACCCCGGCAATGGCCAGACCGCCGGGCAGATGCCCGACGCAGGCGATGGCAAAGCGGATGATCCGCCGCGCCACCCCGCCGGTGGACATGAAGGAGGAAGCCAGGATGAAGAACGGGATCGCCAGCAGCGTGTAATGCCCGGCCATCGCCTGGTAGAGCGATTGCGAGACCGAGGCCAGCGAGCTTTCCGAATTCACCAGCAGGAACAGGATCGAGCTGAGCCCGAGCGAGACCGCGATCGGCACGCCGATCAGCAGCAGCGCCACGATCACGACGAAGAGAAGAACGATTTCCATCGGCGCGTCAGTCCTTGTGATGGGTGGCGGAAAGGTCGTCGATCTGATCCTCCGCCTCGTGGCTGACGATCAGGCTGTCATTGCGGCCCGCAAGCACGCCGAGGAAGGCCTCGATCACCCGCAGCAGCAGCAGCAGGCAGCCCACGGGCAGGATCAGGTAGGGGATCATCCGCGGCAGTTTCTCGTAGCTTTCGCCCGCGTTGAACACCGGCTCCATCCAGCGCAGCCAGTCCAGCATCGGGATCTGGTCGGTCTCGTACCAGGCTTGGTCGCGGCTGGACGCGAATCCCGTGGGAAACCAGCGCCCCGTCGTGGCATCCAGCCCCGCGAAGGGCGCCCAGTAATCCCACGCCCCCTTCAGCAGGAGGAAGGCATAGGCGATGCAGCACAGCGCCGAGATCACGCCCAGCGCCCTCTTGGCCCGCGGCGGCACGATGTTGACGATCGCATCCACGCCCAGATGCGCGGTGACGCGGAAGGCATGGCTTATGCCGAAGAGGACGAGCCAGGCAAAGAGCACCAGCACCACCTCCAGCCCCCAGATGATGGAATGGTTGAACACGTAGCGCAGCACCACGTTGACGAAGGTCAGCAGCACCATCGCCCCCAGAAGCGCCGCGATCACGACCTCCTCGGCACGGGCGACAGACTGGCCGAACAGGGTCTGCGGTTGATGTCTCTGCCCGCTCATGGGCCTCTCCCCGAAAGGCGCGGACGAAAAAGGGGCCGGACAATGCCCGGCCCCCGTCGTCCGGCGCGAATTACATGCTGTCGTTGATCTTCTGGGCCGCCTCGATGTTCTCGGCGCCGACATCTTCCTCGAACTGGGCCCAGACCGGCTTCATCGCCTCGACCCAGGCGCCGCGCTGCTCGGGGGTCAGTTCGCGGATCACCCCGCCCGCATCCAGGATCGCCTGGCGGTTCTCGGCATCGACCTCGGCGATGGCCGCGTTGCGCTCCTGCGTGACCTCGGTGATGATGGTGCCCAGCTGGCCGCGCACGTCATCGGGCAGGCTGTCCCACCAGTCGGCCGAGGTCACGACCATGTAGTCGAGCACGCCGTGATTGGTCTCGGTGATGCCGTCCTGCACCTCGAAGAATTTCTGGCCGTAGATGTTGGACCAGGTGTTTTCCTGCCCGTCCACGACCCCGGTCTGCAGCGCGCCATAGACCTCGGAGAAGGCCATGGGCTGCGGCGAGGCATCCAGCGCCTGCATCTGCGCCACCAGCACGTCGGAAGGCTGGACGCGGAATTTCAGGCCCGCGGCATCCCCGGGCATTTCCAGCGGCTTGTTGGCCGAGAATTGCTTCAGCCCGTTATGCCAGAAGCCCAGCCCGACCAGACCGCGGCGCTCCATCGAGGACAGCATCTCCTGCCCGGCATCGGAATTCTGGAACGCGTCCACGGCCTCCATGTTCACGAACATGAACGGCAGGTCGAAAATGCGGAATTTCTTGGTGAACTTCTCGAACTTGGACAACGAGGGCGCCGCAAGCTGGACATCGCCCTGCAGCATCGCCTCCAGCACCTGGTCGTCATTGTAGAGCGTGGAGTTGGGATAGACCTCCATGCAGGCCGTGCCATTCATCTCCTCGTTGACGCGGCTCTGCAGCAGCGCGGCGGCAATCCCCTTGGGATGCTTGTCGGTATTGGTGACATGGCTGAACTTGATGACGGTCTCGCCCGGGTCGCAATTGGCAAGCGCCGCAGAGGTGGAAAGGGCCAGAACGGCCACGGTGGTCAGGAATTTCACGAGAAGTCCTCCCTCGGTCTGTGTCACGGCCCCCTGGGGGCGTGTCTTTTTAGGCAATGCCCTGCCCCGCCCGGCAAGCAACCGCCCAGCTGCGCCGCGGCAACTGCGCAACCCTTTGAATTCATGAAGGGTTAATGTGCATATCCGCCATGCGCTGAACGCATGGGATCAGCCCATGTGCGGAAAACCACACGGCGCCCCCGCCCGTTGTGCGGAAATCCGCACAGGCAGACCGGCGCGCGCCGCCCGAATCGACGGCCTCAGCGAAAGGATTCGGGACGCAGCCCGTGACGGGCCAGCTTGTCGTAGAACGTCTTGCGCGGCAGGCGCAGGTCGGCAGCCGCGCGGCTGGCCTGGCCGCCGCTGCGCTGCAGGGCCCGCACCAGCAAGGTCTTTTCCACCTGCGCCATGTGTTCCGCGAGGCTCAGACCCTCCTCGGCGCCGGGATCTTCCAGCCCCAGCACGAATTGCGTGGCCTCGTTCATCAGCGCGCGGGCATTGCCCGGCCAGTCACGGGCCATCAGATCCGCCAGATAGCCGTCGGGAACGGCCGGGACGGGCACGCGCGAACGCTCCGCGATATCGGCGACATAGTACAGGAACAGGTCCGGGATATCCTCCACCCGGTCGCGCAGGGCCGGTATGTCCACCCGGACCGCATCCAGCTGCAGGCGCAGATCGGTGTTGAACCCCGGCACGGCGGCCAGGTCGCGATAGCTTCCCGCGATCACCAGCGCCGGGCTGCCCGCTTCCAGCCGCTCCAGCAATGCGAATTGCGTATCGGCCGGGAGCGACGCGATCTCGTCCAGGAACAGCGTGCCCGTCTCCACCGCCCCGAAGGCCGCGGCCAGATCGGAGGGGCCGAGCCCGTAGGAGACCCGCCTTTCGAAACCCTGTCCCTCGCGCCCGGCCAGCCGGCGGATGACATCCGCCACCTTCGGCGTGTTCGCCCCGTCCGGGCCGGTCACCAGCACCGGCTGCCCGGCCGCGGCCACCGCCCGCAGACGGTCGCGATAGGCCTGCGCGACAAGGCTCTTGCCGGGGATCATCCGCGCGGCATGATCGCCCCGGGTCAGGCGGCGCTTCAGCGCGCGGTTCTCCATGACGAGCCCGCGCATCCGCGCCGCGCGCTCCACCGCGGCCAGCAGGGTCTTGGGGTCGCAGGGCTTCTCAAGGAAATCGAAGGCCCCCTCCTGCATGGCGCGCACCGCCATGGGGATGTCCCCCTCGCCGGTCAGCAGGATCACCGGCAATTCGCCGTCCTGCCCCCGCGCGTAATCCAGCAAATGGAAGCCGTCGCGCCCCGGCATGCGGATATCGGTGACGATGATGCCGGGGAACCCTGCCGAGATCAGATCCTTGGAGGCCACGAAACTGCCCGCCGCATGAACACGGTACCCCGCAAGGTCCAGCGTCTGGGCAAGGGCCTCGCGCAGGATCGGGTCGTCCTCGACCAGAAGTACCTCGGTGGTCATGGCTGTGCCTCATCCGGCGGGACAGGCAGGGTCACGGTGAAGACCGCGCCGCCGCCCGTCCGGTTGCGTCCCTCGATATTGCCGCCGAAACTCTGCACCAGCCCGTAGGAAATGGACAGGCCCAGCCCCATCCCCTCGGCCGGACCCACCGCCTTGGTGGTGTAGAAGGGATCGAAGATCCGGTCGGGATGCGCCAGGCCCGGTCCGCGATCGGCGACGCGGATGCGCACCTCGCCCGCGGCGGGCTCGATCGCGATGCTCAGCGTGCCGCCCCCCGGCTCCATGGCGTCCAGCGCGTTCTGCACCAGATTGGTCAGCACCTGCTGGAGCCGCACCTCCCCGGCCATCACCCGCACCGGCCCCTCCGGCGGCTGCCAGTCCAGATGCATGCCCGTGTCTTGCAGGCGGGACCCTGCCATATCGAGGACGGCTTCGACGACGCGGACCGGATCGACCGGCCGCACCGGGGCGCTCTCCTGCCGGGCGAAGGCCCGCAGGTTGCGGATGATCCGCCCCATGCGCTCGCCAAGTTCCGAGATGCGCCCCAGGTTCTGTGCGACCACATCCGTGCGCCCCCGCTCCAGCAGCAGCCGCGCATTCTCGGAAAAGGACTGGATCGCCATCAGCGGCTGGTTCAGCTCGTGGCTGATCCCCGCCGACATCTCGCCCAGCGCAGAAAGCTTGCGCGCCTGCACCAGACGGTCCTGCGCCGCCTTCAGCCGCGCCTCCGCCTCGCGCCGTTCCGCCACCTCGTGGCGCAGCCTGTCATTGGCCTGGGACAGGTCGCGCGTGCGGTCGCGCACCCGCGCCTCCAGCGCCTCCTTGGCCGCCGCCTCCGCCCGCAGCCGGTTGCGCAGCGCGTCGCGCCGGGCCATCAGCCACAGGCCCAGCGCCCCCGCGGACAGGGCCGCCAGCACGGCCAGCCCGGTCTGGGTCAGCGCGATGCGCCGCGCGGTGGCAAGATCGACCAGAACATCGGCGCGCATCCCGATCTGCGGCAGGTCGCGCCCGACATGCAGCGCCATGCCCGGCAGGTATCGTCCCCCCGGCGGCAGGCGCCACAGGTCATGCCCCGCGACCTTGCGGGCGCTGTAATCGGGAAAGGCACCGCCCCGCGCGCCCATCGTCGCCAGCACCAGTTCGCTGCGATTGGACAGCATCACCCGTCCCTGCGCATCGCGGAAGAACACCGCCACCGGGTCCGCACGCCATTCCGCCTCGATCGCCTCAAGGTCCGCGGCAACGACCAGCACGCCGCTGGGCGCGGCGCTGCGACGCGTGAAGACCGGCGCGGCGAAGGCAAAGCTGCGCCGTCCGCTATCGGGATCCACCCCCGTCACCAGCCCCAGCGCCCCCTGGAAGGCGCGTTCCGCCGCCTCCTGCCACAGCAGCGGCAGGCGCGCGCCCCTGTCCAGGTCGCTCTGCGCCATGCCCTGCCCGTTCGACCGGTAGACCCCGATGCGCAGCGCCCCGGTCTTGTCGGCGATCTCCTGCAGCAGCGTCTCCGCCTCGCGGCGCGTCACCTCCTGCAGCGTGGGATCCAGCACCGCGAAGCCCGGACGCAGCAGCGCCTCCACCTCGGGATGGTCCGCCAGCAGGACCGCCAGTTCGCGATAGCTCTGCAATTGCGCGATCAGGCGCTCGGAGGTCAGCGTCAGGTCGGTTTCGGCCCGCGCCGCCACCAGGCGCAACGTGGCGGGCCAGCCGATATGCCAGGCGGCAAGCCCTGCGGCAGATGCGCCGCAGAGCACCAGGAGCGCAGGCAGGAGGCGGCGGCGGATCGGCGTCATCCGCGCAGCATAGGACCCGCCCCCCGTCCTTCCAAGACCCCGCCTGCGGGGCGCGGTGCTTGGCAAGGCTCCGCGGCCTGCGTATCGAAGCACATGCACAGCTTTCGCCAGTCGCCCGCCGACCCCGCCTTCGTCCAGGATCCCTATCCCGCCTATGAGGCGATGCGCAGGGAAGGCGACATCGTGATGTGGGAGGATTACGGCATGGCGGCCGCCGTCTCCCACGAGGCGGTCCAGGCGATCCTGCGCGGCCGCGACTTCGCCCGGCTTCCCCCGGCGGGCCACGAGGCCCCCACGCCCTGGGACGACCTGCCTGCCTTCCGCCGCCTGGAGGAGGCCTCGATGCTGTCCAACGAGGCCCCGCGCCACCCGGTGCTGCGCCGCTCGGTGGTCACGGCCTTCACCAATGCCCGCGTGCAGGCGATGGCCCCGCAGATCGAGGCGCTGTGCCACGAGCTGATCGATGCCTTCCCCCGGGGACCCTTCGACCTTCTCTCCGCCTATTGCACGCCCATCCCCGTGACGGTGATCGCGCAGATGCTGGGCGAACCGGTCGCGCTGGCGCCGAAGCTGCTGGAGTGGTCCCATGCGATGGTGCGCCTCTACACGCAGGCCCCGCAGGGGGCGGAGCGCGCGGCGGCGGAACGGGCCTCGGCCGAGTTCGCGGCACATCTCACCGCCTCCCTCGCGACGAAGGAGGGCCGGGCCGATGGCGACCTGGCCCAGGCGCTGAAGGCCGAGGCAGAGGCCGGTCGGCTGAGCGCGGACGAGGTGCTGGGCACATGCGTCCTTCTGCTGAATGCCGGGCACGAGGCGACGGTCCATGCGATCGGGAATGCCGTGCGCCTGCTGCTGGCCACCCCCGATCCCGCGGCCCTGGCCTCCGCCGGACAGGTGGCCGCGACCGCCGAGGAGGCGCTTCGCCTCGATCCGCCGCTGCATCTCTTCACCCGCTACACCCAGCGCGACACCGAGGTCGCGGGCCACGCCTTCGCCAAGGGCCGGCAGGTCGCCTGCCTGCTGGGGGCCGCCAATCGCGACCCGGCGGTCTTCGACGCGCCCGCCGCCTTCCGTCCGGGGCGCAATGCCAAGGCCCTGACCTCCTTCGGCGCGGGGGTCCATTTCTGCCTCGGCGCGCCGCTGGCGCGGCTGGAGATGCAGATCGCGCTGAGGGTGCTCTTCGCGCGCCTGCCGGGCCTGCGCCTTGCGGAACCGCCCGCTTTCGCGCCCACCTATCATTTCCACGGCCTGTCCCGCCTCATGGTTACGCAAGGGAAGGCCTGAAACCGCCCACAATCCCTTGTGGACAGAATCCGGCCAGACCCCTAATCTGGACGCGAGCAGTTATACAAGGTTATCCACAGGATATCCGCCTTGCACCCAACAGGGGCAAGGGACTATCCCGCCCGGTACGGGTGACAGTGAGGCAGGAACCATGAACGACATGGGACAGATCGGTGCGCAAAGCGCCGAGGAAGTCAGCGACGCGCTACCGCATTCCATCGAGGCCGAACAGCAGCTTCTGGGCGCGATCCTGACCAATGACCGGGTCTTCGACCGCGTGGCGTCGATCCTGAAATCGGACCATTTCTACGACCCCGTCCACGGGCGGATCTTCGAGATCGCGGCCAGCCGCTTTGCCAAGAACGCGCTGGTCAGCCCGGTGACGCTGGGGGCGTTCCTCGAGGACGATCCGGGGCTGGCGGAACTGGGCGGGCCGGCCTATCTGGCGCGGCTGGCGGGGGCGGCGATCTCCACCTTCGCGGCGGCCGATTACGCGCAGCTGATCCATGACATGTACATGCGCCGCCAGCTGATGCAGCTGGGCCGCGACATCTCGGAACGCGCGCGCCGCGTCGAGGCCGATAGCGAGCCCAAGGATCAGATCGTCCAGGCCGAGCAGGCGCTCTATGCGATGGGCGAACAGGGCCAGGCCTCGAAGGGCTTCACCTCCTTCCTGCGCGCCGTGACCGAGGCGGTGAATGTCGCCAATGCCGCCTATCAGCGCGATGGCGGCCTGGCGGGCATCTCCACCGGGCTCGACGACCTCGATAAGAAGCTGGGCGGGCTGCACCGGTCGGACCTTCTGATCCTCGCCGGGCGTCCGTCCATGGGCAAGACCTCGCTGGCCACCAACATCGCCTTCAACATCGCCAAGGCCTACAAGAAGGGCACCCTGCCCGACGGGACCGAAGGCGCGGTGAATGGCGGCGTCGTGGGCTTCTACTCGCTGGAGATGTCGTCCGAACAGCTGGCCGCGCGGGTCCTGTCCGAAGCCTCCGAGGTGCCGTCGGAACAGATCCGCCGCGGCGACATGACCGAGGCCGAGTTCCGCCGCTTCGTCGAGGCGGCGAAGACGCTGGAATCCTGCCCGCTCTATATCGACGACACGCCCGCCCTGCCGATCTCGCAGCTTGCCGCCCGGGCGCGGCGGCTGAAGCGGACGCATGGGCTGGATGCGCTGATCGTGGACTATCTGCAGCTGGTGCGCCCCGCCTCCGCCAAGGACAGCCGCGTCAACGAAGTCTCCGAGATCACGCAGGGCCTCAAGGCCATCGCCAAAGAGCTGAACATCCCCGTCGTCGCGCTGTCGCAGCTGAGCCGGGCCGTCGAAAGCCGCGAGGACAAGCGTCCGCAGCTTTCGGACCTGCGCGAATCCGGCTCGATCGAGCAGGATGCCGATGTGGTGATGTTCGTTTACCGCGAGGAATACTACAAGGAACGCGAAAAGCCCTCCGACGACAATCTCGAGGCCATGGCCAAGTGGCAGGAGACGATGGAGCGCTGCCATGGCAAGGCCGAGGTGATCCTGGGCAAGCAGCGCCACGGGCCGATCGGCACCGTGGAGCTGAGCTTCGAGGGTCGTTTCACCCGTTTCGGCAACCTGGTCAAAGCCTGGCAGAACGACAGTTTCTGACGGTCAGGCCGCGCGCGCAGCCTGCTGCCGCGCAACCGCCGCCCGCTCTGCCAGGCGGGCGGCCCCTTCTCCAAGCCGCCATTCCGTCTCGGCCGTGCACGCCCACAGGCAGAGCCAGGTCTCGCGCCCGTCGGTCTCGAACCGGTCGAGGCGGTGGTGGTCCCATCCCGCGTGGCGGATGGCCCGGGCGACCCCCGGATAGACGATGCCGAAGACCAATGCCTGCCCGCTTGCTCCGCCATGGCGGCACAGGCCCAGAAGCAGCTCCGCCACTGCGGCCCGGCGCGCGGGCGCGTCCGCCCCCGGCGCCGCGCAGAACCGCGTCACCTCCGACAGCCCGGCAAGACGGTCCGCGTGGCGGTCCCACAGCGCGGGGAAAGCCGCTTCGGTCAGGCTGCCCAGACGCGCCCGGCGCAGCCGCAGCGAGGCCAGCGGCACCCCCGCCTCTTCGGCGATCAGATATTCCGTCCCCGGCGCGTCGAACTGGTCCGTTTCCTGCCCCTCTCCGCTGAGGTCCAGCGGCCAGCCATGGCGGGTGACGAATTGCGCCGCGCGGTCGCCGAAGATGCGGCGGGACAGGGCGGGACGGGCGGAAAAGGCATGATGGTCGAGGATTCTTGTCATGGAATATCTGGCTCCCGTGAATTTGGAACAAATTGAAAACAAATTCAGAAAGCACCGGAATTCCCTGCCAATTCGTTTCCGCGAGCGAAATCTCTTGGCCCGGGCGGGCGGCCCGGTCTATCCTCGGGGCATGATGGCCAACTGGGTCTACACATCCCTCGTGAACTCCATCGGATCGCTTCGCAGCGTCGGCGAGGATGTGCTGGCCGAAGACATCCTGCGGCTGGTCAAGTCAGGCCAGCTGGAACGCCTCCGGGTGCTGCGCCACGAGGATGCCGAAGCCCTGGCGCGGGAGATCGCGGAGATCCGCGACCCCACCGCCATCGCTCCCGTCCTGCAGGCGCTGGCCTGTCGCTTCGGCGCGAGCCACGCCACGGTGCATGTCATCACCGACACGCCCTCGATGCTGATCGATCCGCGGGTCGTGACCAGCTATCCCGAACCCTGGATCACGCGCTATGTCGAACGCGGCTATTCCGCCATCGACCCGGTCCTTGCGCGGGCTCGCAGCAGCATGGCGGGATTCTACTGGGACATGCTGGAACGCGATCACCCGGAGGTGGAGGATTTCTTTGCCGCCGCGTCGCGGCTGGGCGTCGGGGCCTCCGGATACACGCTGCCCTGCCGCATCTGGAAGGATCTGCGGGTGGCCGTCACGCTTTCCTCCACGCTCGACGACACGACGTTCCGCGCGGGACTGGAGCCGGAGCTTTCGGATTTCGAATTCCTGGCCGAGGCGCTGGCCCGGGCCTTCGCGGAGGTCGCCTCGGAGGAATACCGTGCCGACCGGCGGCCGCCCCTGGCGCTGCTGCAGGTGCTGCGGGCCATCTCCCAAGGCATTCCCGCCGAAGAGGCCGCGACCCGGCAGGGGCTGTCCCCCGAAGAGGCGGAGCGCGCCATCTGCGCCTGCTACGGCGCCTCCACGCTGATCCAGGCCGCGATGATCGCGACCCGGTTGCGCCATCTGGAGACCCTTCCCTTCGAACGCGGCGACATCGCAGGCAGCCCGCGCGCCTGAGGCTCAGCCCCAGGGACCGCTGCGCGGCCCGGCCGGGGGCACCGAAGGCCGCCGGGCCGGGCGCCCTGCGGCGCCGCCCCCCATCGCCCGCAGCGCCGCCACGCGGTTCTCGGTCGCCGGATGCGTGGCGAAGAGATTGTCCATCTTCCCGCCGTGCAGCGGGTTGATGATGAACATGTGCGCGGTGGCCGGGTTGCGCTCTGCCGCGGCATTGTTGATGCGCGGTGCGCTGCGCTGAAGCCCTTCCAGCGCCGAGGCCAGCCATTCGGGATTGCCGCAGATTTCCGCGCCGATGCGGTCGGCCTCGTATTCGCGCGACCGCGAGATCGCCATCTGCACCAGCGTCGCCGCAAGCGGTGCCAGGATCATCAGCGCGATGGTGCCGACGATCCCCGCCCTTTCCCGGCTGCCGCCGAAGAACAGCGCGAAATTGGCCAGCATCGAGATCGCCCCGGCGAAGGTGGCCGTCACGGTCATGATCGCGGTATCGCGGTTGCGGATATGCGCCAGTTCATGGGCCACGACCCCCGCGACCTCCTCGCGGCTGAGCCGCGCCAGCAGGCCCGACGTGACCGCCACCGCCGCGTTGTCCGGGCTGCGCCCGGTGGCGAAGGCATTGGGCTGGGCCTCCTCGATCAGGTAGACTGCCGGGCTGGGCAGCCCGCCCTGCCGGGCCAGGCCCGCGACCATCTCGTTGAGCCCGTAGCGGTCGCCCGGCGCCAGGAAATGCGCATTGTGCATGCGCAGCACCATCTTGTCGGAATTCCACCAGCTGAAAACATTCATGCCCCCCGCCACGACCAGCGCCACCAGCGCGCCGCCCCCGCCGCCCAGGAGATAGCCGATCCCCATGAACAGCGCCGTCATCGCGGCCATCAGCAGCGCGGTCTTCACATAGCCCATCGGTTCCTCCGGTTCTGCGGCCTTCCGGATATGGGCAGATCATCGGCGGGCGGCAAGCCCGCCGATGCAGGAGACGATGCAGGACCGGGACCCCTGCGACGGGACCCCGGCAATGGCCGGCGGCAAGCCTGCCGCCGCGGCGCCCGCGGGCGCCGTCATCAGCCGGCGCGGCGCCGCCTGCGCAGGCCCGCCAGCGCGCCGATCCCCCCGACAAGCAGCATCGCCGAAGCCGGAAGCGGCACCGGCGGCGGATCGGACACGATGGTCTTCTGCACGTCGACACGGGCCCGCCAGACCGCGCCCAGCACCGGATCATAGACCGTGGTGCCGGCCAGGACCGAACCCGCCAGTTTCAGGTCGGCCTTGTCGTCATCGGGATCGATCCCGACAGTGCCGGTCGTATAGGTCAGCGTGCCGATCAGGTCCCCATCCGCCAGCGCCGTATCCAGCGTGTATCCGATCGCCAGCGAGGTCTGACCGGCGATCACCAAGTCGAAGATCGTCGTCTTGGTAATGGCGCTGGAAAAGGCGAAGCTGAGCGATGTGATCTCGGTCCCGTCCTGGGCAAGGGCGGTGAAGGCATGCAAGCCCACCGAGCCGCCGCTGGTATCGACCGTGTCGGTATAGAGGATATCGATCGTGTAGGTGCCGAAATCCGCCAGGTTGCACACATCCGAGATCCCGATGACGCCGTCACAGTCGGAACTGACGAACATCACCGATGCCTGCGTTGCCGAACCGGAGCCGATCAGGGTGCCAATAACGGCAAGACTCCGGAGTACTCCTCCGATTTTCATTACAAAATTCCTTCTAAAACGTCTGGGATCGCTCCCGGTACAGGGGCATAATCCCCCTGACCCGGGACAATACATTGTCACATTCTGTTTTGACAGTTTATTCGTAAACCAAGCGAAAACTTTTTATTTCTGTCGCCGGGAACTCATATTCGAATGCTGGTTAATGACGCCTGAAGGGAAACGGCCTGCCCGGGCGGCCGCCGCACTGCCGCCGGAGCGCGCCGGGCCGCTCCGCATTTCTTGAGCGCTGCGAGAGGCAGCCGACAGGAACCGCGCCGCAGGCCGCGTGTTGGCAGGGCATGACCCCGCGGGCAGACCCCGCATCACCGGAAAGGAGACACGACATGACTGATATCACGTCTGCGACCATCGCCATTCTCGCCACTGACGGCTTCGAGAAATCGGAACTTTTCGAACCGCGCCGCCAGCTGGGCGAGGCCGGGGCGAATGTCGTCATCGTTTCGCCCGGCAAGTCCGAGATCCGCAGCTGGGACAAGGATGACTGGGGCGAAAGCATCGCCGTCGACCGTCAGCTTGCGGATGTCTCGCCCGAGGATTTCGACGCGCTGGTGCTGCCCGGCGGGCAGATCAACCCCGATGTGCTGCGCGCGGACAAAGATGCCGTCAGCTTCGTGAAGGCGTTCTTCGACACCGGCAAAACGCTGGCCGCGATCTGCCATGCCCCGTGGCTCCTGGTAGAGGCGGATGTCATCCGCGACCGCGAAGTGACCTCCTTCCATTCGATCCGCAGGGATGTCGAGAATGCGGGCGGCCTCTGGCGGGACGAACCCGTGGTCTGCGACCGCGCGGTCGTGACCTCGCGCAACCCCGGCGATCTGGACGCGTTCTGCGCAAAGATCATCGAGGAAATCCGCGAGGGGCGGCACAAGCGCAAGGCGGCCTGACCCTGGAACCGGCGGCGACCGCGCCCGGGGGCCGGGCCGCCGCAGCCGGAAGGCACGCCGTCAGGCCCGGCGGCCCCGCCAGAGGATGAACAGGCCCGACAGCACGATCAGCCCGGCGCCCGCGATCATCGCGGCGTCGGGCCTTTCGCCGAAGATCACGATGCCCAGGGCGATGCCGAAGATCAGCCGCGTGTAGCGGAACGGCGTGACGGCCGAGACATCGCCGGTGCGCATCGCCACCATGAGGCAGCCATAGGCCAGCGTTCCGGCCGCCACGGCCCCGGCCAGCGACAGCGCGGCGCCGGATCCCGGACGGACCGGCGCCGTGCCGTCGATGACGGCCAGCGCGGCGCCTGCGACGATCACCGCCAGGAACCCGTAGAATCCCAGAACCGCCGGACCCAGCGACGGCGGCGCGACGCGGCTGGCCAGATCGCGCCCGGCAAAGCCCAGCGTGCCGATCACGGCCAGCAGCGACAGCGCCGAGAACCCCTCCGTTCCCGGGCGCAGGATCAGGAGCACCCCCGCCAGCCCGATCAAGATCGCGCTCCAGCGGCGCCAGCCGACCCGCTCGCCCAGAACCAGCGCCGCCGCCCCGACGACCAGCAGCGGCGTCGCCTGCAGGATCACCGTTGCCGAGGAAAGCGGCGTCAGCGCCAGGGCCAGCATGTAGAACAGCCGCCCCGTCACCTCGAAGACCGCGCGCAGCCGCATCGCGCGCGACCCGGCCGCGGCCGAAAGCAGCGCCTCGCCGCGCAGCCGGGCCGCCATCGCGAAGACCGCCGCCCCGCCCAGCCCGAACAGCATCAGCACCTGCCAGGGCGGCAGGGCCGCCGCGGCCCCCTTGATCAGCGCGTCTTCCAGGGCGAAGGCCGCCATCGCCGCGATCATCCAGAGGCTGCCCGCCAGATTGCCTTCCGGTCCTGCCGCCGCCCCGCCGGTCCCGCCACCTGCCTGCATGTCATCCATTCCCTCAGCCACCGGCAGCGCAATGCGCCTCCGGCGCCCCGGCGTCAACGGGCGGACGGCGGATCGCCCCGGGGGTTGGCCATGCGCGAAGGTCCCGCTAGGTCTTGAACGGAACCGGCAAGAGGGGGCGACCGTGGCGGGGCTGCGCGAATTGTATCACGGGGACAGCCGCGAGGCGCACAGGTTCCGCTACGGGCTCGTAGCCTTCGACCTGGCGACGATCCTGTTCATCGTCGTCACCTCCTTCCTGCCGCGCGCGCAATGGATCGAGATCACGGACCTGGTCTTGGGCCTCTTCATCATCAGCGATTTCCTGATCCGCGTCTGGCTGGAGGCCGATCGCTGGCGCTTCTTCACCCGGCCCTCGACCTGGGCGGACATGGCGGCGATCTTTTCGTTCCTCGCCCCGATCACCGGCGAGGGGCTGGGATTCCTGCGCGCCATGCGCACGCTGCGGCTGCTGCATTCCTACCAGCTGCTGGCACGGCTGCGCCAGGATTCCCCCTATTTCCGCCGCCAGGAGGAGGTGATCCTGGCCACGGTCAACCTGCTGGTCTTCCTCTTCATCGTGACGGGGATGATCTATGCCAGCCAGCAGGCGATCAATCCGCAGATCAACAACTATGCGGATGCGCTGTATTTCACCGTCACGACGCTGACCACCACCGGGTTCGGCGACATCACGCTGCAGGGCACGACGGGGCGGATGCTGGCCGTGGCGGTGATGATCTTCGGGGTGACGCTGTTCCTGCGGCTGGCGCAGGTGATGTTCCGCCCCACCAAGGTGCGGGTGGAATGCCGCCGCTGCGGGCTGGAACTGCACGATGCCGATGCCGTGCATTGCAAGCATTGCGGCGCGCATATCCATATCGATACCGAGGGCCTGACCTGACGGCCCCCGGCGGCGGCGCGTCTCAGCCCAGGATCGCGTCGATCTGCCGGATCAGCGCGACGGGATCCCCAGCCGCCCACAGATCCTCTCCGAGGCCCAGGAAATCGGCGATCGGCGCCAGCTCGCGCAGCTTGGCCAGCGGGTCGTCGCCCCGCCCGATCAGCGCGCCCTCGGCCACCACGGGCAGCTCGATCATGTCCGACCACCAGGAGAACAGCTCCAGCTCGGCCACCTCCCCGCCCAGCCCGTCATCGGCGACGGGACCGAAGCTGACGTAATCCGCCCCGGCCTCGCCCGCGGTCATCCCGTCATGGCGCGAGGTGCCGCAGAACGTGCCGACGATGGCCTCCTCGCCCAGGGTCTCGCGCGCCTTGCGGACATTGCGCGTGCCTTCCAGATGGACCCCGTCCAGCCCCAGCCGCTCGGCCAGCGCCAGGTGCTTCTCCACCACGAAGGGCACGTCGCGCTCATGCGCGATCAGCCGCACCGCATCGGCGGCGCGTGCCACCGCATCCGCGTCCTGGCTGCCCAGCCGCAGCCGCAGGCACGAGATCTCGACCGCGTCCAGCACCGCGGCCAGCCGGTCGGGGAAGGTCTCCAGATCGATCCCCGGCGGGGTGATCAGGTAAAGCTGCGTGCGGTCCTTGGGCTCTGCGGCGTCTGACATCGGGCATTTCCGTTTCTGGGGCTGAGCCGACCTCCTAGTGGCGCGGCCCTGCCATGGCAAGCCCCCCCCGCCTCGCCCCCCGCCCCGCCCGCCTCGGCCCCGCCTCGGCCATTGCCCCGCGCGCGGCGCTGCGCTATGCGCGCGCCATGAGCCAGACCGCCGCAATCCCGCCCGAACTCGCCCCCGTCTTCGTCCTCGTCCGCCCGCAGATGGGCGAGAATATCGGGGGCGCCGCCCGGGCGATGTGGAATTTCGGCCTCGACCGGATGCGCGTCGTCGCCCCCCGCGACGGCTGGCCCAACCCCAAGGCGGTGGCCATGGCCTCGGGCGCGGGACGGCTGCTGGACGAGGCCGTGCACGCGCAGGACACGCCCGCCGCTCTGGAGGATTGCGCCTATGTCTTCGCCACCACCGCGCGGGCCCGCGGCCTGACCAAGCCCGTCTTCACCCCCGAGGCGGCGATGGCCCATGCCGCGAGCCTGGCCCGCCAGGGCCAGCGTACGGCCGTCCTCTTCGGGCCGGAACGCGCCGGGCTGGAAAACGACGACATCGCGCGGGCCAATGCGATCATCAACGTGCCGGTGAACCCCGATTTCGCCTCGCTCAACCTGGCGCAATGCGTGCTGCTGACCGCCTATGAATGGCGCCGCCAGGTCCATGAGGTCGCGCCCGCGCGGCTGGAGCTGGCCGGGGCCGACATGGCCAGCGCCACCGAGATCGAGAAGCTGGCCGAACATTACGACCGCCGCATGGAAGAGGCCGGGTTCTTCTATCCGCCGGAAAAGGCCGAGGGCATGAAGATCGTGCTGCGCAACCTGTGGTCGCGGATGCCGCTGACCCGCTCGGACGTGCAGATCTTCCACGGGATGCTGCGCCAGATGGTGCGCTGGAAGGAGCGCGGCTAGTCCCGGCCCGTCCGAAACGTCCCGCCCCGCGGGCGCGGCGCTTGCCCGCCCCGGTCGCGTGTCCTAGGAAACCCGCGACCATGTGAGGGAGCACCCCATGAGCAAGCGAAGCATATTCGAAGAGGTCGGCGCCGAGGGCCCGGCCGCGAAGGCCACGCCCACCCCCGGACTGATCGATCGCGGCCAGGACCGGGGCCGCGGCGCGGTGCGGATCTGGCTGCTGATCCTCGGCCTTCTGGTCGTGGCGATGATCACCGTCGGCGGACTGACCCGGCTGACCGATAGCGGCCTGTCGATCACCGAGTGGAAACCCGTGACCGGCGCGCTGCCGCCGATGAGCGCCGAAGGCTGGGACAGCGAGTTCGCCAAGTACCAGGCAAGCCCGCAATACGAACACATGAATGCCGGCATGACGCTGGGCGAATTCAAGTCGATCTACTGGTGGGAATGGGGCCACCGGCAGCTGGGCCGCGTCATGGGGCTGGTCTGGGCGGCGGGCTTCGTCTTTTTCCTGGCCACGAAACGCATGCCCCCGGGCATCGCCAGACGCGCCGCGATCCTGGGCGTCCTGGGCGGGCTGCAGGGCGCGATCGGCTGGTGGATGGTCTCCTCGGGGCTGGTCGGCACCATGGTCTCGGTCGCCAGCTACCGGCTGGCGGTGCATCTGGGGATCGCCTTCGCCATCCTGGGGCTGATCGCCTGGACGATGCTGCTGCTGTCGCGCCCGGCCCATGCGCTGATGCAGGCCCGCCGCGGCAAGGAGCCCAAGCTGTTCTCCATGGCCACCGGGCTGATGCATTTCGCCATGCTGCAGATCCTGCTGGGCGCGCTGGTGGCGGGGATCGATGCGGGCCGCACCTTCACCGACTGGCCGCTGATGGCGGGGGGGATCTTCCCGCTGGACATGTGGGGGCTCGACCCGTTCTGGACCAATTTCTTCGAGAACCCGGGCACGGTGCAGTTCTTCCACCGCGTCTCGGGCTATCTTCTGGTGATCTTCGGGCTGGTGGTCTGGCGGCGCTCGCGCCGCTCGGGCAATGGCGCGACCCGCGCGGCCTTCTCCATCGCCGCGGGGCTGCTGCTGTGGCAGATGGTGCTGGGCATCATGACGGTGCTGCATGCCGCGCCGCTGCCGCTGGCCATCGCCCACCAGTTCACCGCGATCCTGCTGTGGATCGCCATCATCCGGGCGCGGTTCCTCGCCCAGTATCCCGTGGCACAGTCGGTGAGAGGCTGAGATGAGCGCATATGACGAGCTGATGGCCTTCACCCGCGAGACCGAGGCGCTGGCCTCCGTCGCGGGTCGCACCGGCTGGGACCAGGAAACGATGATGCCCGCAGGCGCGGCCGAAATGCGCGGCGAGGAGATGGCGGCGCTGGAATCGGTGCTGCATGCCCGCCGCGGCGATCCCCGCATCGGCGGCTGGCTGGACGCGGCCGAGGCCCCCGACGAGGTGGGCGCGGCGCAGCTGCGGCTGATCCGACGCAGCCACGCGCGCGCCACCAAGGTGCCCGCGCGGCTGGCGGTGGAACTGGCGCGCGTCACCTCCGTGGCCCAGGGCGAATGGGCGGCGGCACGGCGCGGCGAGGACTGGGCGGGGTTCGCCCCGCGCCTGGCGCAGATCGTCGCGCTGAAACAGGAGGAAGGCGCGGCGCTGGCCGCGGGCGGCGATGCCTATGACGCGCTGCTGCAGGATTACGAACCCGGCACCACCGCGGCCGAGATCGCGACGCTTTTCGACGCGCTGCGCCCGCCGCTCGTCGATCTGCGCGCCCGCATCCTGGACAGCGCCGCGACCGCCCCGAAGCTGTCGGGCGAGTTCGACGAGGCGGCGCAGATGGCGCTGTCGGAGAAGCTGGCGGCGGCCTTCGGCTATGACTTCACCCGCGGGCGCATCGACAAGGCGGTGCATCCCTTCTCCTCGGGCTCGGGGACGGATGTGCGCATCACCACCCGCACCGATCCGGCCGATCCGTTCAACTGCTTCTACTCGACCATCCACGAGGTCGGCCACGCCACCTATGAGCAGAAGGTCGATCCCGCCTATCTTCTGACGCCGCTGGGCGCGGGCGCCTCGATGGGCGTGCATGAAAGCCAGAGCCGCATCTACGAGAACCAGCTCGGCCGCTCGCGCGCCTTCACCACCTGGCTGTTCCACCGGATGCAGGAAAGCTTCGGCGACCTGCGCATCGGCGGGCCCGAGGAGTTCTTCGCCGCCGTCAACCGGGTGCATTCGGGGTTCATCCGCACCGAGGCCGACGAGGTGCATTACAACCTGCATGTCATGCTGCGCTTCGACCTGGAACGCGCCCTGATCGCCGGGGATCTGGCCGTGGCCGACCTGCCCGGCGCCTGGAATGACCGTTTCGCCGCCGATTTCGGCGTCGCGGTCGACAAGCCGTCGAATGGCGTGCTGCAGGACGTGCACTGGTCGGTCGGGCTATTCGGCTATTTCCCGACCTATGCGCTTGGCAATGTCTATGCAGGCTGCCTGCATCAGGCGCTGCGCCGCGACATCCCCGACCTGGATGCGCAGATGGAGGAAGGCGACCTGTCGGCGGCGCTGGACTGGCTGGCGCGCAACCTGCAGCGCCATGGCAGCCGTTTCGAGCCGCGCGACACCATCGCCCGCGCCTGCGGCACGGAGCCCGGGGCGGAACCGCTCCTGGCCTATCTCGAAGAGAAATTCGCCGCGATCTACGCGCTGTGACAGCGGCGCGGGAGGGTCCGCCCCTCCCGCGCCCGCAGGCTCAGGACACCTGGGCGATCCAGTCTTCCAGATTGTAATAGGTCGTCACCCGCGCGATCCTGCCGTCCTTCAGCGCGAAGAACGACCCTGCGGGCAGGCGATAGGTCTGGCCATGCGCGGGCGGCAGCCCCTCGTCATCGGCCTTGTAGGTGCCGTTGACGGTGAATTCCGCCGCCGCGCGATCGCCCTCGGCGAAGATCACCAGATCGGTGAGGTTTTCCGAATAGCAGCGCTCCATATGGGCGCAGAACTCGGCAAACGCCGCCTTGCCGCGGCGGATGCCGCCCTGGTTGACGTGATGTTCCACATCCTCGGCCAGCAGTTCCAGCATGGCGGCGGCATCGCCTGCGTTGAAAGCCTCGAAATAGGCGGTGATGACGGTCCTGGTATCCATGGGTCCTCCGGGGTTTTCCGACCCTTAGGGGCCCGCCGCCGCCACCGCAACACAGTCCTTCGGCGGCCCCTCCGCAGTGCCGGAGAGGCCGCCCGGCACCGTTACTCGGCCGGGGTCCAGGCCTCCATCGCGTCGATCTTCATCTGGCGGCGCTCATCAGGCGACAGCGACCAGTCGCCGCCGAAAGTCGCCGATTCCCAGGACCCGTATTCGGGGTTCGGGAAGATGATCCAGTCCTTGCCGAAATGCTCCGCCGCTTCCTCCAGCGCGGCATCGCGTTCCTCCAGGCTGCCATCCGCGGCATCCGAGAAATCGCCGAAATTGTCGCCCATCAGCAGCGCGACGCGGTAATTCTCGGCCACGAAGGCGATGCGGTTCTCCTTGGCAGAGCCCCATTCCTCCTTGTCGCCGCGCAGCAGGACCGTGTCGACATTGCCGCCCATCGGGAATCCCAGCGCCTCGAGATTTCCGATCGTGCCCTCCTTCTCCACGTTCTTGCGGTTGGAGACGTAGAAGATCTTCACCCCCTGGCTGTCGGCATAGTTCAGGAAATCCAGCGCGCCGGGCAGCGCGCCCGAGGTCTGGCTGTTGACGTAATCGGTCCATTCCGACGAGCTGTAGGAGGTGCCGCGCTTGACCAGCGAGGCCTGGTAATTGCCGTTATCCATCAGCGTCTCGTCGAGATCGGCGACGATCGCGACCGGCAGGTCGGCATAGCCCTCGCCCTGCTTGTCGGGGACGGCGGTCCATTCGCTGTCGGCCAGCGCGGCATCCAGCTGCGTCTGCGCCAGCTTGAACAGCTGCATCACCGTGGCCTTGTACTCGACCGAGGTCTCCATCCAGACGGTGGCGTTCATCAGGTCGTTCTGCGGGACGGCCTCCTGCGCCTGGGCCGCGAGAGGCAGGGCAAGGAAGGCGGCAAGGGCCGCGGCGGAGACGGAGCGGCGATAGCACGGGGACATGGCGAAATCCTTTGATCAGACGCGGCCCTCGGATGTCTGCGCCGGGGCCCGGACCGAGCCTGCCCCCAGTGTCATAAATCTGTCAAATCCGAATTGCCGGTCCTCCCCCGCCGCGCCGTCCGGTCGCGCCCGGCGCATGAAAAAGGGGCCGCCCCGAAGGACGGCCCCCTTGCGCAGCCGACGGGGCTGCGCGGATCTCAGGCGTCGATATTGGCGAATTGCGTGCCGCCCTTGCCGTCGTTCTTCCTGGACCAGTCGCGCTTCACGCCGAGGCGCAACAGGATCGCCGAGGCCACGTAGATCGAGGAATAGGTGCCCACCACGATCCCCCAGATCATCGCGAAGACGAAGCCGCGGATCACGTCCCCCCCCAGCGCGAAAAGCGCGAAAAGCGCGATCAGCGTGGTGAAGGAGGTCATCGTCGTGCGGCTGAGCGTCTCGTTGATGGAGAGGTTCAGAACCTCCTTCAGCGGCCGCTTCTTGTAGCGCTGCAGGTTCTCGCGCACCCGGTCGAACACCACCACCGTGTCGTTCAGCGAATAGCCCACGATGGTCAGCAGCGCCGCGATGATCGCCAGGTCGAACTTGATCTGCAGAAGCGCGAAGATGCCGATGGTCAGCGTCACGTCATGGACGAGGCTCAGCACAGCACCTGCCGCGAACTGCCATTCGAAGCGCAGCCAGATATAGACCAGCACCGCCGCGATGGCGAGCGTCACGGCGATCACCGCTTCGGTGACAAGCTCGCCCGAGACCTTGGGACCGACGCTTTCCACCTGCGGGAAGGTGATCGTGGGATCGACCGATTGCAGCGCCGCCTCGACATCGGCGATGACCTGCTGGGCGACGGAGGCGTCGCCATCGCCCTGCGCCTCAATGCGGATCTGCGCGACATGCTGATCCTCGTCGAAGGTCGGATCGAAGACCTCGCTGATCGCCACGTCGCCCAGCCCCAGCGGCGCCATCGCGTCGCGATAGGCCCCGACATCGACGGGCTGCGCGCTTTCGGTGCGGATCGTGGTGCCGCCGCGGAAGTCGATGCCGAAATTCAGCCCCATGGCGAAGAACAGCACGACCGAAGCGACCATCGCCAGGCCCGAGGCCGCGAAGAAGACCTTCGTCAGGCGGAAGAAGTCCCAATCGGTGGTTTCGGGAACAAGTCTCAGCCGCTTCATGTCAGACCTCCAGCGTCTTCGGACGGGCCCGGGAGAACCAGGCCACCACGATCAGCCGCGTCACGTAGATCGCCGCGAAGACCGAGGTGATGATGCCGATGCCCAGGGTGATGGCAAAGCCCTTCACCGGGCCGGAGCCCATGAAATACAGGATGCCCGCGGTGATCAGCGTGGTGATGTTGGCATCGGCGATGGCGCTGAAGGCCTTCTCGTAGCCCAGCTCGATCGCCCGCGCCGGACCCCGCGCGGTCTTCAGCTCTTCCTTGATCCGCTCGAAGATCAGGACGTTGGCATCGACCGCCATGCCGATGGTCAGCACGATCCCCGCGATCCCCGGCAGGGTCAGCGTGGCGCCGATCAGCGACAGCGCCCCGAAGATCAGCCCGATATTGATGATCAGCGCGATATTGGCGAAAAGCCCGAACAGCCCGTAGGCCGCGAACATGAAGATCAGCACCGCGACGAAGGCCACGGCGCAGGCCAGCGCGCCCGCCCGGATCGAATCCGCGCCCAGTTCCGGGCCGATCGTGCGTTCCTCGAGGAAGGTCATCTCGGCCGGCAGGGCGCCTGCGCGCAAGAGCACGGCAAGCTGGGTGGACTCCTCGACATCGAAATTGCCGGTGATGATGCCCGAACCGCCGGCGATATGGCTCTGGATCACCGGGGCCGAGACGACCTCGCCATCCAGAACGATGGCGAAGGGTTCGCCGATATGCCCGGCAGTGAAATCGCCGAAGCGCCGCGCGCCGCCGGGATTGAACCGGAAACTGACCGCCGGGCGGCCGTTCTGGTCGAAGGAGGGCTGCGCATCGGTCAGATCCTCGCCCGAAACGACAGCGGTCGTCTCGATGGCGTAGAAGGTGCCGGGCTCGTTCATCGCCGGGACCAGTTCCTGGCCGGGATCGACCGGCTGGTTCTCGCTGGCGGTGCGCCCCGCGACCTCGTTGAAGGTCAGCCGCGCGGTGGTGCCGATCAGGTTCTTCAGTTCCTGCGCCGATCCGATGCCCGGCACCTGGATCAGGATGCGGTCCTCGCCCTGGCGCTGGATCGTGGGTTCGCGCGTCCCCGCCTCGTCGACGCGGCGGCGGATGATCTCCAGCGACTGGCGCATGGTGCGGTCGTCGGTGGCGGCGCGCTCTGCCTCGCTGAGGCGCACGACCACCTCGGCCCCCTCGGCGCTGGCCTCGAAGTCGCGCGCCCCCACCCCGGTCAGCGACACGATGGGCGAGGACAGGTCGGCCACGGCCCGGACGGCCGCCTGGATGTTGTCGGGATTGCCCACCCGGATGCGCAGCTCGTCGGGCGCGCTGTCCTGGCGGCGGATGGTGCCGATGGTGCCGCGTTCGGCGCGCAGCGCGTCGCGGATCTCGGGCCACAGGTTGTCCATGCGGTCGGCATAGACATCCTGCGTATGCACCTCGGCCAGAAGATGCGCCCCGCCCCTGAGGTCGAGGCCCAGATTCACCAGCCCCGAAGGCAGGAAGGACGGCCACCCATCCGCGGCCGCCTGCAGTTCGGGGGTTGTCGTCCCGGTCCGTTCGACGGCCTGGAGCGCATCGTTATGGCTCTCCACGCGGGAGTAGAACAGGTTCGGGGCTGCAAATAGCAGCCCCGCCACGCACAGGCCCGTGACGAGGACCCGTTTCCAGACCGGAACGTCCAGCATCAGGAGGCTGCCGGCTCGGTCTTGGACACCACCTGGGCGATGGTGGACTTGACCACGCGGACGCGGACCTCGGGGGCGATCTCCACCTCGACCTCGCCGTCTTCCTTGACCTTGGTGACCTTGCCGATCACGCCGCCCTGGGTGACGACCTGGTCGCCGCGGCGCACCGCCTCGATCATCGCCTTGTGCTCCTTGACCTTCTTCTGCTGGGGACGGATCAGCAGGAAATACATGATGGCGAAGATCAGGATCAGCGGCACGAAGCCCTGGATGGCGGCCATCGGCCCGCCGGCTCCGGCGGCTTGGGCAAAGGCAGGTGTCGCGAACATTCTTGGGGTCCCTCCTCGGGCAGGTTCAAGGTCGGGCGGAACCTATGCACCACCGGAGGGAATGGCAAGGCAGGGCTGCGAAATACGCAAGGCGCGAGGCATTGCCGCCGCCGCCCCCCCCCCCGCCGCCAAGGCAAGCTCCAGCGGCCAGATCCCCCGGCGCCCCCTGGCGCCCGCCCGGGATCGACCGGAGCATCGCGCCCCGTCCTCCTGCCGGATCAAGGCAGGCCCGTTCCGCCTCATGCCCGGATGAGCCCTCGGCGATCCGGTCCCGGCGGCGCAGCGGCCCGTTTCCATGCCGTGGCGGCGACCTGCGCGGCGGGATCGGACGGGCCGGGCCGGGCGGCACGCGCCCGATGCCGGATCGCAGCCGAGGCGGGGTGTCCCGGGAAGGATCCATCATCCGCTTGGCCCGGGCCCGGCGATGGGCTAGGAGACCGGCAAACGATGCCCGGAGGCCAGAATGCACGACATCCGCATGATCCGCGACAATCCCGCAGCTTTCGACGCCGCCATGGCGCGGCGGGGGCTTTCGGGCGTGTCGGACGAGGTGCTGGCCCTCGATTCCGAGCGCCGCGCCAAGATCGCCGCCGCCGAGGCCGCGCTGGCCGAACGCAACGCGGCGTCCAAGGAGGTCGGCCGCGCCAAGGCGCAGGGCAACGAGGCGGAATTCGAGCGGCTGCGCGCCCTCGTGGCCGCCAAGAAGGAGGAGATCGCCGCGCTGGAGGCCGAGGCCAAGGCCCGCGACGAGGCGCTGCGCGACCTGCTGATGACGCTGCCCAACATCATGTCCGACGCGGTGCCCGAGGGCGCGGACGAGGCCGACAATGTGGAACTGCGCCGCAACGGCACGCCGCGCGAATTCGCCTTCGCCCCGAAGGAGCATTACCAGATCCCCGGCGTCATGGCGGGCATGGATTTCGAGACGGCGGCCAAGCTGTCGGGCGCGCGCTTCGTCGTGCTGAAGGGCGCGGTGGCCCGCATCCACCGGGCGCTGGCGCAGTTCATGCTGGATACCCATGTCGACGAGAACGGGCTGCAGGAAACCTGGACCCCCGTGCTGGTGCGCGAGGAAATGCTTTACGGCACCGGGCAGCTGCCGAAATTCGGCGAGGACAGCTATCGGACCCGAGAAGGGTTCTGGCTGGTGCCGACCGCCGAGGTGACGCTGACCAACACCGTCAACGACCTGATCCTCGACGAGGCCGCCCTGCCCCGCCGCATGGTCGCCCATACCCAGTGCTTCCGGTCCGAGGCAGGCAGCGCCGGGCGCGATACGGCGGGCATGCTGCGCCAGCACCAGTTCGAGAAGGTGGAAATGGTCTCGGTGGTGCGCCCCGACCAGAGCGAGGCCGAGCAGGAGCGCATGACCGCCTGCGCCGAGGGCATCCTGGAGAAGCTGGGCCTGCCCTTCCGCACGGTCATCCTGTGTTCGGGAGATATCGGCTTCGGCGCGGTCCGGACCCATGACATCGAGGTCTGGCTGCCCGGGCAGGACACCTATCGCGAGATCAGCTCCGTGTCGAATTGCGGCGATTTCCAGGCGCGGCGCATGAATGCCCGCTTCCGCCCCGAGGGCGGCGGCAAGCCGGAATTCGTCCATACGCTGAACGGGTCGGGCCTGGCGGTGGGCCGCGCGCTGATCGCGGTGCTGGAAAACGGCCAGACCGCGGATGGCGGCGTCGACCTGCCTGCCGCGCTGCATCCCTATCTGGGCGGGCGCACCCGGCTCAGCCCCGAGGGCGTGCTGACCGCCTGACCCTGCGCAGGGGCTTGATGGGAGCGGGCATTCCTTCGTACCAATGACGGCAGGTTCAGGGAGAATGTCCGTTGCAGCGTCCGCCTTTCCGTGAACGGGCCGTCGCGCGGCCCGTTTCCCCCCGCCCCGGCCGGTGGCCATGACCATGCCGCCGGAGCCCCCGGAGGAAGGACCTGTCCTTCCCTGCGACCTGCCGCATAGCGGCCACCGGCCCTTCGCCCATACCCGTTTCTACGATGATGACGACACGGGGCTGATATCCTACCGGTTCAACAGCGCCGGTTTCCGCGGCGAGGAATACCGCCCCGATGCCCGCCTGCGCATCTGCGTGATCGGCGCCTGCCGCGCCTTCGGCACCGGCATCCACCAGCACCTGACCTATGGCGCGCGGCTGGGCGACCACCTGGCCACGGCGCTGGAGCTGCCGCGCGAGGAGGTCAATGTCCTCAACCTGTCGGTCGGGCGCGCCTCGGGCGATTACGTCACGCGCATGCTGCTGACCCATGTGCCGCTTCTGGCGCCCGACCTGGTGCTGCTGGGCTTTCCCGCGCCGCAGCGGATGGAATATTTCGGCGCGGAAGGCTTCGAAAGCTATGATCTGGCCACCGTGCCGCGGCGCGGCCGCCAGGGGCTTCCCGCGCCGCTGGCGGGCTTCCGCGATCTCTACAATCCCGACCTGGGGCGGATCGCGATGGCCCGCAACATCCTCATGGCACAGGGGCTGATGGAACATGCCCGCATCCCCTACGCGATCACGACCGAGCATCTGCGCCCGAACCTGCGGCACCAGCCCCAGCTGGCGCCCTTCCTGGCCGCGCTGGATGACCGGTTCATCCTGCGGCACCGGCATTTCCACCTGGCGCCCGACCGCGCCGCGCATGATCAGCGCGGCGGCCCTGCGGCCCATGGGGCGCTGGCCATCGCGCTGCTGCCGCTGGTCGCGGCGCAGTTCGACCGGCTTGGCGAGGAGGAGGCCGTGGCACGCATCACCGCGCTGTCCGGGCACCTGAAGGAGACGGATCTGGACTGGCTGGCCGCGCGCGATGCGATCCTGGAGGCGCGCGCGGCACGGGCGGCAAGGACGGGCTGAGCCCGTCCCGCTGCCGGGGCGTCACTCGCCGCGGGCTTCCGAGCGGCTCTTGCCCGCCACGTCCAGCGCCAGCGTGGCGGCCATGAACCTGTCGAGATCGCCGTCCAGCACGCCCTGCGTGTCCGAGGTCTCGACATTGGTGCGCAGGTCCTTGACCATCTGGTAGGGCTGCAGGACGTAGCTGCGGATCTGGTTGCCCCAGCCGGCCGATCCCTTGTTCTCATGCGCCTCGTTGATCGCCGCGTTCCGGCGGTCCAGCTCCATCTGGTAGAGCCGCGATTTCAGCGCCTTCATGGCGATGTCGCGGTTCTGGTGCTGCGACTTTTCCGAAGAGGTCACGACGATGCCGGTCGGGTGGTGGGTGATCCGCACCGCCGAGTCGGTGGTGTTGACGTGCTGCCCGCCCGCGCCCGAGGACCGGTAGGTGTCGATGCGGATATCCGAGGGGTTCACCTCGATCTCGATATTGTCGTCGACGACCGGGTAGACCCAGACCGAGGCGAAGGAGGTTTCGCGCGTCCCCTTGCCGAAGGGCGAGATCCGCACCAGGCGGTGCACGCCGGATTCCGATTTCAGCCAGCCATAGGCATTGGGACCGGAAATCTTGTAGGCGACGGACTTGATCCCCGCCTCGGAGCCGGCTTCCTCGGATTGCAGTTCCACCTCGTAGCCATGCGCCTCGGCCCAGCGGACATACATGCGCTGCAGCATCTGGGCCCAGTCGCAGGCCTCGGTGCCGCCGGCGCCGGCATTGATCTCCAGGAAGGTGTCGTTGCCGTCGGCCTCGCCGTTCAGCAGCGCCTCCAGCTCTTTCTGGGCGGCGCTGTCGCGGACGCGGCGGATCGCCTCCTCGGCCTCGGTGACGACCTCCCGGTCATCCTCCATCTCGCCCAGCTCGATCAGCTCGACATTATCGGCCAGGTCCTGCTTGAGGCTTTCGTAATTGCCCAGCTGGTCCACCAGCATCTGGCGATCGCGCATCAGCTTCTGCGCCTTGTCCGGATCGTTCCACAGATCCGGATTCTCGGTCATGGCATTGAACTCTTCCAGCCGGTGCGGCGCGGTTTCGATATCCATCCGCTGCGCCAAGAGCTTCAGCGATTTTTCGATTTCGGCAACGAGGTTCTGTATTTCAGCGCGCATGACGGATCCGGCCAGTTTCAGCAGGATCGGGGTATATCCCCGCCCCGCGCCGGACGCAACCAGAGCCGCCCATCTCCGGCCCCGGCAACCCCGACGCGCCCGGAAAAGGAGCTCGGCGGCGGGGAACCCGGCCCCGTCGGCACCGGATATCGCCCTTGGCCTGCCCCCCGTCGATACGGCTACGGGCCCGCGCGCCGTTCCGGGTCAGGCTCGGCGGCGGACGCAATATCGCCGTGGACGGGAGGTCCGGCAATGGCGGTCACGGGGTGATCCGCGACCGCCGGGACCGGGACAAGGTCCAGGCCCGTTGCCCGCCTCGCGCCGCGCATCGGGCGCACCGGCCGCCCCCGGAGGCGCGGCCGCGGACGGGATCAGTACAGCCCGCCCGCCGAGATGGTCCCGAAATTGGCCGCCTTGGGGATCGACTTGCGTTCGCCCGTCGAGGTCAGGACCTCGTCCGTGCCCGTGGACAGGGCCTCGTCGCGCGAATACATCGGCATCCCCTCGCCCATGGCGAAACCGCCATCGATGGCCGCGGCCAAGCCGAAGATCGGCTCGATCCCGTCGCGGAAATATTCCGCCACCACGCCCGGTCCCGAGGCGTCCGCCGAAAGACGCGCGCCGGTGACGCGGTCGATATTGATGAAATGGCCGCCCGGCGGCACGCGGAACGGACCGCCGCCGAATTTCTTGACCGCCTCTTTCATGAAGTCGTTGAAGACCGGGCCGCACATGCCGCCGCCGGATCCGTGCGGGATCTCGCGGGGGTTGTCATAGCCCATGAAACAGCCGGCCACGATGTTGGAGGAGAAGCCGACGAACCAGACATCGCGCGCGTCGTTGGTCGTGCCGGTCTTGCCCGCGATCGGCACCGGAAGGTTGACATAGTTGGAGGCGGTCCCGCGTTCGACCACGCCGCGCATCATCGATGTCAGCTGATAGGCGGTGATCGGGTCCATGATCTGTTCGCGGTGGCTGGCGATGCGCGGCGCCGTGCCCGGCGGCACATAGGCGATGTCGCAATCGACGCAGTCGCGGTCGTCATGGCGATAGGTGGTGCGCCCGAAGCGGTCCTGCACGCGGTCGACCAGGCTGGGCTGCACCCGCTCGCCGCCATTGGCGAACATCGCATAGGCCGAGACCATGCGGAACAGCGTCGTCTCCTCCGATCCCAGCGCGTTGGCAAGGTGGGTCGCCATGTGGTCGTAGACGCCGAAGCGTTCGGCATATTGCGCCACCACCGGCATGCCGACCGCATTGGCCAGCCGCACGGTCATGACGTTGCGCGACCGCTCGATCCCGGTGCGCAGCGGCGTGGGGCCGTAATACTTGTTCGACGCGTTCTGCGGGCGCCACATGGAGCCGTCGCCATTGGGAAACTCGATCGGCGCATCGACCACGATGGTCGCGGGGGTATAGCCCGAATCCAGCGCCGCGGCATAGACGAAGGGCTTGAAGGACGAGCCCGGCTGCCGCGTCGCCTGGGTGGCGCGGTTGAACACCGAATCCTGGTAGGAGAACCCGCCCTGCATCGCCAGCACGCGGCCGGTATTGACGTCCATCGCCATGAACGCCCCCTGCAGCAGCGGCACCTGGCGCAGCGACCAGCGGTCCAGGCTGCCATCGGAATTCTCGATCCGCCGCACCAGCACCACGTCGCCCGCGCTCAGGATATCGCCCGGCACGCTGGCCTTGCGGATCCATTTGACGTCCTCGGCGGTGATCTTCTGGGTTTCGGGGTCGCGCGGCAGGTTCTCGATGCCGATCTGCGCCTCGCCGCCCGCCACCGACAGCACGACCGCCGGGATCCAGCCGCCGATATCGCGCGGGGCCTTCTCGTTGGCCACCTCGTAAAGCGCCTTGCGCCACGCGGCCTCGTCTTCCAGCGTCTCGGCGGGAATGGTCGCGCCGGTGCCGCGCCAGATGCCGAAGCCGCGATCGTATTTCTCCAGCCCGTCGCGCAGCGACTGTTCCGCCGCCGCCTGCATCAGCGGATCGAGGGTGGAACGCACCGACAGGCCGCCGGTGAAGAACTGGGTCTCGCCGAAATCGCGGCTGAGCTGGCGGCGCACCTCGTCGGTGAAGTAGCCGCGCGGCGGCAGCGACTGGCGGAAGCCGGGGATGTCGCCGCGCTGAACGGTGCGCAGCGGCTCGGCGATGGCGGCCTGGGCGACCGCATCGGTGAGATACCCGTTATCCTCCATCTCGCGCAGCACGTAGTTGCGCCGCCCGACCGCGTCGTCGTAGTCGCGCACCGGATGCAGCGTGGAGGGCCGCTGCGGCAGCGCCGCCAGATAGGCCACCTCGCCCGGGGTCAGGTCGCTGAGCTTCTTGTTGAAATAGGTCTGCGCCGCGGCGGCCACGCCATAGCTGTTCTGGCCGAGATAGATCTCGTTCAGGTACAGTTCCAGGATCTTGTCCTTGGACATGGTCTGTTCCAGACGCGCGGCCAGGATCAGTTCCTTGATCTTGCGCTCGGCGGAGCGGTCCGAGCTGAGCAGGAAGTTCTTCATCACCTGCTGGGTGATGGTCGAGGCGCCGCGCAGCCGCGCGCCCTGGGCGGCATCCACCGCCGCCTTGACCATGCCCATCGGGTCATAGCCGCGGTGATGGTAGAAATTCTTGTCCTCGGCCGAGATGAAGGCTTCCTTCACCAGGTCGGGGATCTCGCTGGAGGGGGCGAAGAGCCGCCGTTCCTCGGCGAATTCGTCGATCAGCGCGCCTTCGGAGGAATAGACCCGGCTGATGGTCGGCGGCGCGTATTGCGCCAGCTGCTCGTGATTGGGCAGGTCACGGCCATACATCCAGATGACCGCGCCGACGATCAGGCAGCCCAGGACCGCGCCGATGGTGAGAAAGCTGAAGATCGCTCCGAAAAAGCTGAAGATGGCGCGCAGCACCCGTCACATCCTTGTCCATGGTCGCGGCCTTATACGCACAAGCGCCGGGAGGGTCAAAATCACAATAGGGAGGAAACGCGGGGTTTCGCCGGCCCGCGCGGCTATTGCGGGCCCTGCCCGGCCCCGGTCTCGGCCCAGCGGGTGATGCCCTCGGCCAGGGCCGCCGCCATGTCGGCGCGGAACTGCGGATCGACCAGCCGCGCCCGGTCCTGCGGTTCCGACAGGTATCCCAGCTCCACCAGCACCGAGGGCACGTCGGCGGCACGCAACACGACGAAATTCGACAGTTTCCTGGGCGTCTTGTAAAGCGGCATGCCGGCATCGCCCATCGCCTGGACCAGATCTGCGGCCAGCGCCTCCCCGGCCTCCAGCGACTGTTCGCGCGCCAGCTCCATCAGCACCTTCATCGTCGCGTCATCGACATCGCCGTCGGTGCTGGCCAGGGCGGCGCCGCCCAGCCGGTTCAGAAGGAACCTGTCTCCCGATCCCCCCGATTCGGGCGACAGGCTGTGCACCGAGGCGCCGGTGGCATGGCCGATCAGCACCGCATCCGCATGCAGCGACACGAACAGGTCCGCCCCCGCCGCGACGGTGCGCGCCACGCGTTCGGACAGCGGCACGAAACTGTCATCCTCCCGGGTGAGGCTGACCTCGAACCCGTCCGCCTCCAGGTCGCGGCGCAGCTCGCGGGCCAGCGACAGCACCACGTCCGCCTCGCGGATGCCGTCGTAATCGGCCCCCGGATCCTGTCCGCCATGGCCGGGATCCAGCATCACGTGCAGCCGGTAGCCCGGGGCCGGACGCTCCGGCACGGTCATCGCGGGCGCCGGCTTCCAGCGGGCTGCCGCCGTGGCGAACCCGTCGCGCCCGGCGCCGTCCAGACGCAGCCTCAGCCGCGCGGATCCGTCATCCTGCCAGTCGATCGAGGCCGAGGCCAGCAGCGCCGGTCCGTCCAGCGGCAGCTGAAGCTCGGTGCTCAGCCCGTTGGGCACCAGCACCGGTTCGGGCCCCCGCCGGGGCTGGCCGCTGGTTTCCAGCACCGACTGGAAGCGCACGACCAGGCGCGGCGGATCGGCCAGGACGCCGACGGCATAGGGAACGGCCTCGGACAGGGCCAGGTCCAGGCTGACCCCCGCCCCGAACCAGTCGCCGCGGATCTTCGATTGCGCCAGATCCAGCACCGGCGCCTCGTTGGGCAGGGCCGCCGCCAGGCCCGGGACAAGCGCCAGGACCAGCGCGGCAACCGCCCGCCTCATGCCCCTTTTCATGCCCCCGCTCATGCCCGGGCGTCCCGCGCCTTGAGGAACGCCTCCAGCCGGTCCAGCCCCTCGGCCACATGCGCCCGGTCGCGCGCATAGCTCAGCCGGATGGTGCGATGACCGCGCGCCGGGTCGAAATCCAGCCCCGGCGTCACCGCCACCCCCGCCCGGTCGAGGATCTCGGCGGCCAGCGCGCGGCTGTCATCGCCCAGATGGGCCGTGTCGACATAGACGTAGAAGGCCCCGTCCGGCGAGGCGAAGCGCGTCAGCCCCATCCGCGGCAGCCGCTCCAGGAGCAGCGCGCGCGTCGCGGCATAGCCCTCGCGCAGCCGTTCCAGTTCCTCGATATCCGACAGCGCCGCCAGCGCGGCGACCTGGCTGGCATGGGGCGGGCAGATGAACAGGTTCTGCGCCAGCCGCTCCACCGTCCGCAGGTCGCGTTCGGGCACCACCATCCAGCCGACGCGCCAGCCGGTCATCGAGAAGTATTTCGAGAAGGAATTGATCACCCAGGCGTCATCGTCGATTTCCAGCGCGCAGACCGCGCGGTCGCCGTAATGCAGCCCGTGATAGATCTCGTCCGAGATGAAGGCCGTGCCCGCGGCCCTGGCCTGCGCGATCAGCGCGCCCAGCTGGTCGCGGTCCAGCATCGTGCCGGTGGGATTGGCGGGCGAGGCCACCATGATCCCGTCCAGCCCCGCGGGCACATCGACAGGTTCCAGCACATGGCGCGCCGCGTCGCGGGTCGGCATCCCCACCGGCACGCAATCCAGCGCCTTGAGGATCTGGCGGTAGGAGGGATAGCCCGGTTCGGTCACGCCCACCCGCGCCCCCGCGTCGAAAAGCGCGGTAAAGGCCAGCACGAAGGCGCCGGAGGACCCGGCCGTGACCACCACGCGGGCCGGGTCCAGCTCGATCCCGTACCAGCGGCGATACAGCGCGGCGATGCCCTCGCGCAGCGCGGGCAGGCCCAGCGCGACGGTATAGCCCAGCGACTGCGACTCCAGCGCCTGCGCCACCGCGGCGCGCGCGGCAGGCGGCGCCGGGGTCGAGGGCTGGCCGACTTCCATGTGGATGATGTGCCGTCCGGCCGCTTCGGCCCTGCTTGCGGCCTCCATCACATCCATCACGATGAAGGCATCTATTTCGGCACGGCTTGCGGTGGGCATGCAATCCTCCTTAGGCTCGGGCACAAGTTGCAAGAGGACGCGACAGGGTCAATGGCGAAACTCGGGACGGCTTCCCTGCTCCGGCGGCTTGCCGCTGTCATGGTCGTCCTGTGCCTGGCCTCCGGGGCGCAGGCCAGGTCGCTGATCCGCGATGCCGGGCTGGAATACGCGCTGGACACGATCGCGCTGCCGGTGATGACCTCGGCCGACCTGTGGGGCGGCTCCGTGAGGGTGATGATCGTCAACGACATGTCGCTGAATGCCTTCGTGGTCGATGGCCGCGCGGTCTATGTCCATGCCGGGCTGATCCTGCGCCTGTCCACGCCCGCGCAGCTCCAGGCGGTGATCGCCCATGAACTGGCCCATATCACCAATGGCCACATCACGCGGCGCAGCCTGAATGCCGAAAGCGCGGGGCTCTATTCCGGGCTGGGCCTTGCGCTTGGCGTCACCGCGGGGATCCTCAGCGGCAGCCCCGTCGCCGGGGCGGGCCTGGCCTATGGCACGGCCGGATCGGCGCGCGGCGTCTTCCTGGGCCATACCCGCGAGGAGGAGAGCGCCGCGGACCGTTCGGGCATGCGGTTCCTCGCCCGCGCCGGGATCGACCCCTCGGCCATGGCCGAGGTGATGACCCTGTTCGCCGGGCAGGAGGATATGTCGCCCTCGCGCCAGGACGCCTATCTGCGCAGCCACCCGCTGTCGCGCGACCGCCTGCGCGCGATCCGCAGCTATGCCGAGGTCCTGGGCCCGCGCACCGCCGACCAGGCCATGGTGGATTACTGGTTCGCGCGGCTGCAGGCCAAGCTGGGCGCCTATCTGCGCGACCCCGACTACACATTCCGCCGCTATCCCGCCTCGGACCTTTCGGATGCCGGGCGGATCGCGCGGTCGCTGGCCCAGTACAAGATGGGCCGCGCCCAGGCCGCCTGGGCGGAACTGGACCCGGTTCTGGCCGCGCGCCCCGAAGATGCCTACCTGCACGAGCTGAAAGGCTGGATCGCGCTGGAATCCAACCGCATGGACGTCGCCCTGCCCGCCTATCGCCGCGCCGCCAAACTGGCCCCGAAGGAACCGCAGGTCCTGGCCGGGCTGGGCAAGGTCCTGCTGGCCCAGGGGACGAAGGCCACGGATGCCGAGGCGCTGGCCGTGCTGCAATCGGCGCGCAGCCGCGACGCGCGCGATCCCGGCATGCTGCGCGATCTGGCGATGGCCTATGCGCGCACCGGCGAACCGGCGATGGCCTCCCTTCACACCGCCGAGCGTTACGCGCTATTAGGCGAGTACGAGGACGCGCTGATCCATGCGCGGCGCGCGGTGGCCGGTCTGCCGGTGGGCGCGCCGGGATGGGCGCGGGCCCAGGACATCATCGACGCCGCCGAGCGCGAGACCAAAAACCGCAGGACCAGAAGGTAGGACCCTCATGACCTCTCTCCGCAGCCTCATGGCAGGGTGCAGCCTTGCCGCCGCAATGGCCATGCCCGCCCATGCCTTCGATATCGGCGCCATGAGCGACGCCGAACGCGCCCAGTTCCGCGAGGAGATCCGCGCCTATCTCCTGGACAATCCCGAGGTGCTGATGGAGGCGATCGGCGTGCTGGAGAACCGCCAGGCCGAGGCCCAGGCCACTGCCGACAAGGACCTGGTCGCCGCCCATGCCGAGGCGCTGTTCGAGGATGAGGCCAGCTGGGTCGGCGGCAATCCCGAGGGCGACCTGGTGCTGGTCGAGTTCATGGATTACCGCTGCGGCTACTGCAAGAAGGCCTATGACGAGGTCAGCGAGCTGGTCGAGAGCGACGGCAACATCCGCTTCGTCGTCAAGGAATTCCCGATCCTGGGCGAGGAGTCCGTGCTGGCGGCGCGCTTTGCCGTGGCGGTCAAGCTGGAGGCCGGGGACGCGGCCTATGAACAGGTCCATGACGCGTTGATGACGCTGCGCGGCAATGTCACCGCGGACGCGCTGGAACGGGTCGGCCGCGATGCCGGGATCGATGTCGATGCCGTCATGGCGCGGATGGAGGATCCGCAGGTCACCGCGACGCTGGAGGCCAACCATGCGCTGGCCCAGCAGCTCTCGATCTCGGGGACGCCGACCTTCATCATGGGCGACGAGATCCTGCGCGGCTACCTGCCGCTGGACGCGATGCGCCAGGTCGCCGAGCAGGAGCGCGCCGAGGGCTGAGCCGCGGCATCCCCGGCGGCGGCTGGCTTGACCGGGGCACGGCACATGACTACCCCATCCTGAACAGCTTTGCAGGATGATCCTCCATGCGCCACCGCCCCGAGATCGACGGACTGAGGGCCTTCGCCGTCCTTCCGGTCATCCTCTACCATGCCGGTCTGGGCCCGTTCCCGGGGGGCTATGTCGGCGTCGACGTGTTCTTCGTGCTGTCGGGGTTCCTCATCACCTCGCTGCTGGCGGAGGATCTGGAGCGCGGCCGCTACAGCCTCGCGGGGTTCTATGAACGCCGCGCGCGGCGCCTGATCCCGGCGCTGGCGCTGGTTCTCGGCGCCACGACGCTGGGCGCATTGGCGATCCTTCCGCCCGAACAGCTGCAGGGCTATGCCGCCAGCCTGCTGGCCTCGGCGCTTTTCTATGCCAATGTCCATTTCTGGCTGAATAGCGGGTATTTCGCCCCCGGCGCCGAGGACCTGCCGCTGCTGCATGTCTGGAGCCTGGCGGTGGAGGAACAGTTCTACCTGATCTTCCCGCCGGTGCTGGCGCTTCTGTGGCGCCGGGGCCTCCCCCTGGCGCGCAGGGTGCTGTGGGGGGCCGTCCTTGCGTCCTTGCTGCTCTGCCTCGCCGGGATCGCCGATTACCCGGGCGCGACCTTCTTCCTGCTGCCAAGCCGTGCCTGGGAATTGCTGGCCGGAAGCCTTCTGGCCCTGCACCTGCATGCGGCGCCGCGCGGCGGACGCGCCCTGCCCGCCTCGATCGGGTTCGGGCTGATCCTGCTCTCCGCGATGACCTTCACCGAGGAGACACCCTTCCCGTCGCATTTCACGCTGGTGCCGGTGCTCGGCACGGTGCTGGTGCTGCGCTATGCGGCCCCCGGGCAGTGGGTGTTCCGCATCCTGACCTGGCGGCCCTTCGTGCTTGTCGGCCTGGTCTCCTACAGCGCCTATCTGTGGCACCAGCCGCTGCTGGTCCTGGCCCGTGCGGCCAGCTACGATCCGCCGGGACCCTGGCTGCGCGCGGGCCTCGTCGTGCTGACGCTGGTTCTGGCGGCGGCGACCTGGGCCTTCGTCGAACAGCCGTTCCGCGGCCGCCCCGCCAGATGGCTGCCCGGGCGCACGCCGATCCTCGGGGCCTCCGCGGCGGTGCTGCTCCTCGCGGCGGCGGCCGGCATCTCGGGCATCGCCAGCGCCGGATGGCCCCGCCTGTGGGAAGCCACGCGCCCGCAGGCCGTGGTCGCCACGCACCGGCTGCTGTCGCAGCGCGACCAGCGCGCGGAAGACCCGTTCCCCGGGCCCTGCCGCTTCAACCTCTATCCCGACGAGGACGCCCGCACGCCGCTTGCGGATATCGTGCCGCGGCTGCGGGACTGTGCCGCGCGGCACGGACCCGGCATCGCCGTTCTGGGCGACAGCCACGGCTCCGATCTCTACCGCGCGCTCCTCGCCAGCAGCGACAGGCCCTTTCTCGTGGGCCTGGCCCGCGGAAGCTGCCGGTTCCATGACGGCAAGCCGGGCTGTCCCTACGATGCGCTGGCGGCCTTCCTGCGCGACAGTCCCGATGCCCTGGGCGCGATCATCTTCGAACAGGCCGCCTATCCGCTGCTCCGCTCGGAGCGTTTCGGCGCCTCCACCCGGGACATCTTCACCGCCCTGGCCGTGGACGAGCCGGTCCCCGCCACCCGCCCGGTGGCGGCGCGCATCGGCGAGCCGCGGGATTACCTTGCCGCCCTGCCCGGCACGGCGCGGATCATCTGGTTCGGGCCGCGGCCGGTCCATTACATCCCCGACCGCTTCATCCTGGCGAAGGGCTGCGACTATCCGTTCCGGCTGCGGCCGGGCATGCTGGACCCGATCCGCATGCTGGATGCCGCGATCCGGGAGGCGGTCGCCGGGACGCGGATCGAATATGTCTCGCAACTGGAGCTGATGGACCTGACCCTGCCGGGCGACCTGATGGATTGCGGCGCGATCTACTGGACCGATGGCGACCATTTCAGCGCGGAGGGCGAGATCCGCTTCGGCCGCCGCTTCGACCTGGTGAACCGGCTGAGGCTCTGAGACGGCGCCGCGGCCGTCTCAGGGCTCTTCCGGCTCGGGGGGCTGCGCCGGCCGGCGCAGCATCGGCTGGGCCCGGCCGCGGGGGTCGCGGGCAGGCTCCGGCGGTGCCGGGACGGGCTGCGCGCGCCCCGCCGCGGCGCTGCCGGGCTGGGACGGGACATTCAGAACCAGCGCCCGGCCCGACAGGGCGATGTCGAACAGCGCCAGCATTCCCTGGGCCCCCGCGACCATGAACAGCCCGTTCATCGCCACCGCGAAGCCGCCGCCCAGATAGGGCGCCAGAAGCCACAGGTCGCGCGTGCCCAGCACGATCATCTGGAACACGCCCAGCCCGATGAGCACCAGCCCCCCGGCCAGCAGCAGCCAGCCCAGGACGGAAAGCAGCCAGACCGCCGCGCGGCCAAGCCTGTACCTGCGTGCCGGCATGGCTCAGCCCCCGCCCCTGCGCGGCATCGAATTCCCGCTGCGCGCCACGGCTATTCGGCCGCCTCGGCGGAGGCGGCTTCGGCTGCCTCGATCTCGGCGGCCTTCTTCTCCACCTGCTCGACGATATGGTCGATCATCTGGTCATTGGTCATCTTGTGGCTCTGCTTGCCGGCCAGATAGACCATGCCCGCCCCCGCCCCGCCGCCGGTGAAGCCGACATCGGTCATCAGCGCCTCGCCGGGGCCATTGACCACGCAGCCGATGATCGACAGGCTCATCGGCGTCTTGACATGTTCCAGCCGCTTTTCCAGCGCCTCGACGGTCTTGATGACGTCGAAGCCCTGGCGCGCGCAGCTGGGGCAGGAGATGATGTTGACGCCGCGATGGCGCAGGCCCAGCGATTTGAGGATCTCGTAGCCGACCTTGACCTCCTCGACCGGATCGGCCGAGAGCGACACCCGGATCGTGTCGCCGATGCCCATCCACAGCAGGTTGCCCAGCCCGATGGCCGACTTGATCGTGCCCGAGACCAGCCCGCCCGCCTCGGTCACGCCCAGATGCAGCGGGCAGTCCGTCGCATCGGCCAGCGCCTGATAGGCGGCCGCGGTCAGGAACACGTCCGAGGCCTTCACCGAGACCTTGTACTCGCGGAAGTCATTATCCTCGAGGATGCGGATATGTTCCAGCGCCGAGGCCACCATCGCATCCGGGCAGGGTTCGCCATACTGTTCCAGCAGGTGCCGTTCGAGGCTGCCGGCATTGACGCCGATGCGGATCGAACACCCATGGTCCTTGGCGGCCCGGATGACTTCCTTCACGCGCTTCTCGTCGCCGATATTGCCGGGGTTGATCCGCAGGCAGGCAGCCCCCGCCTCGGCCGCCTCGATGGCGCGCTTGTAGTGGAAATGGATGTCGGCGACGATCGGCACTGGGCTTTCGCGCACGATCTCGCGCAGCGCGGTCGTGGCCGCCGCATCGGGGGCGGAGACCCGGACGATATCCGCCCCGGCCTCGGCCGCGGCCTGGACCTGCGCCACCGTCGCGGCCACGTCGGCCGTGTCGGTATTGGTCATGGTCTGGACCGCGATGGGCGCATCCCCGCCGACCGGGACATTGCCCACCATGATCTGGCGGGAGGTCCGGCGGTAGATGTTCTTCCAGGGACGGACATGGTTGAGCGACATGGGGGAAGGGTGCTCCGCGTGGTACTCGACTTGGCCGGACCATACGCCGGGCACCGCGGCTCCGCAATGCGGCTCACTCGGGCTGGGGGGTCTCCGGGCGCATCACGAGTTCGGCAAGTCGGCGCAGTTCGGGATCCGCGGCGGTCATGTCCACCGCCTGATAGCGGTCGGACAGGGCAGCGGCGGACAGTTCGACATTCTTGGTGACGGATCCCGCCGGGCCGGCCGGGCCCAGCGTGGCGCCGTTGACCGCGAAGAACAGCGCGCCGGAATTGCCTGCGCGCAGGCTGGGCGCGGTCTCGGTCTGCGGCAGGACATAGCGTTCCCCCGCCGCCAGCGTCTTCTCCAGCAGCTTGGTGCCGTCGGCGGCGCTGACCCGGACCCAGACGGGATCATTGGCGAAAAGCACGATCCCCGGCGCCTGCGGGGCCAGCACGGCGACATCCGCCGCCGCGGGCGCGGCCGCCGCGGGCGGTCCCTGCACCTCGGCAAGCTGGCTGCCGGGAAGCCCCTGCACGGCATCCAGCGCGCCCGGACCGCCCGGCGGGGCGATCCCCGCAGCGGCCAGCTGGCGGGCGGGATGCGCCGCGCCGGAGATGCCGGCATAGGCGCCCTGCCCGCGCGGATCCAGCGTGGCGATCGGCCCGTCGCGGGCGACCATCACCGGCGCATCCAGCGCCTGCGGCCGGTAGAGGTTCATCAGCGCCTCGCCCGTGGCGCGGCTGACGGCGCCGGGATCGGTGCTTTCCGTCCCGGCGGCGGCAGGCCCGATATCAAGCGCGACGACCGGGGTTTCCACCGGCGCCAGCGTCACCCGCTGGATCGATTGCAGCACCGACCAGGCGCCGTAGCCCAGCCCGCCCAGCAGCACCAGCAGCGCCGCGGTGGAGGCGACGGCCCCGGGCCGGATCTCGGCGAAAACGGCGGCGCGCGGCGCCCGGTAGAGCGGGTTGCGCGCCAGCACGGCATCGCCGCCCTTGTGCACGACCGGCCGCGGACGCGGGCGCCCGTTCGGCTGGGCAGAGCGGGCCGTGGCATAGACCCGCGCATCCAGCCCCTCGACATGGGAATAGCCGGTCTGTTCGCAGAACGCCTGGTAGACCAGTTCCGGGTCCAGCCCCAGATAGCGCCCATAGGATCGGACATAGCCGCCGATGAATCCCGGCGTCTCGAAGGCGCTCAGGTCGCCCTCCTCGATCGCCGCGATATACCCGGCCTTGACCTTGATGTCGCGCTGCACGTCCAGAAGCGACTTTCCCATGGTGGCGCGTTCGCCCCGGAGGATGTCGCCGAGCACCAGCTCGTAATCGTCGAAGCCTTTCGGCGTCTCCAGATATGTTCCGTCAGCCGGCGCGGGTTCGCGCCTTGTCATAGGATCCAGCCCATGTTGCCGCTCGTGTCCCCAGATGCCCCACGATTCGTATAGCGGGTGCGTTATAAGGGAGAGTTAGCACAATTCAACGCATCTGGCACCCGGGCGGGACGAAAAACGAAGCCTTTTACGGACCTGCCCGCAACGGCAGCTGTGCGATGCAGGCAGCTCCGGCGGCTTCAGGCGGAAAGCTGCCCGCGCGACAGGGCGCATTGCGACCACAGGTCGTCCAGCGCCCGGATCAGCGCGTCCAGCTCGCGCGGCCCGTGCACGGGCGACGGGGTGAAGCGCAGCCGCTCGGTGCCGCGCGGCACGGTCGGGAAGTTGATCGGCTGGACATAGATGCCGTGATCCTCCAGCAGCCTGTCCGAGATCATCTTGCATTTCACGGGATCGCCGACGATCAGCGGCACGATATGGCTGCCATTGTCGATCACCGGCAGGCCCATGCCCTTCAGCCGCGCCTTCAGCACCCGCGCCACCGCCTGGTGGCGGTCGCGGATGGAGGGGTCGGATTTCAGCACCGCGATGGAGGCCGCCGCCCCTGCCGCCACGACCGGCGGCAGCGAGGTGGTGAAGATGAAGCCCGGCGCATAGGAGCGGATCGCGTCGCACATCTTCGCCGAGGCCGCGATATAGCCGCCATGCACGCCGAAGGCCTTGCCCAGCGTGCCGTTGACGATGTCGATGCGGCCGATATTGCCCTGCGCCTCGGTGACGCCGCCGCCGCGCGGCCCGTACATGCCGACCGCATGGACCTCGTCGATATAGGTCAGCGCGCCGAATTCCTCGGCCAGGTCGCAGATCGCGTCGATCGGACCGAAATCGCCATCCATCGAATAGACGGATTCGAAGGCGATCAGCTTGGGCGCCTCCGCCGGGATCGCCTCGAGGATCTCGCGCAGATGGGCCAGGTCGTTATGGCGGAAGATGTGCTTGGGGCAGTTGCCGTGGCGGATGCCCTCGATCATCGAGGCGTGGTTCAGCTCGTCCGAGACGATATGCAGCCCCGGGAACAGCTTCGGCAGCGTCGAGAGCGTCGCGTCATTGGCGATATAGGCCGAGGTGAAGACCAGCGCCGCCTCCTTGGCATGAAGGTCGGCCAGTTCCGCCTCCAGCTTCTTGTGCCAGACCGTGGTGCCCGAGATGTTGCGCGTGCCGCCCGATCCCGCACCGGTCGCGTCCAGCGCCTCGTGCATGGCCGCCAGGACCTCCGGATGCTGCCCCATCCCCAGATAGTCGTTGCCGCACCAGACCGTCACCGGCTTGGACGTGCCGTCGGGGCGGTGCCAGACGGCGTGGGGGAAGTTCCCCTTCTCGCGGGCGATGTCGATGAAGGTGCGGTAGCGGCCTTCCTGGTGAAGACGCGAAAGCGCCGCGTCGAGGCTGGCGGAGTAATCCAAGGCGGTCTTGCCCTTTTCGTGTCTGGGCTCCCGCGGTCGGGCGCCTGGTTGCGGTCCTGGGTCAGTCCCGTTCTCTACTTGCCCGGAAAAGCGGCACGAATGCAATCCGCCCGTCCCGACATTTTCCCTGATCGGCTCTGTCATGATCGCTGATCGCCACAGGATGTATGCGCAGACCTTCGCCGGTCCAGCCCCGCCTAGCGGCAAAGATCCGCCTGCCGCTTTGATCCTGATCAAGCCCTTACTAGGTCTTTGACATCACGCCCCGGCCCGGTCTGAATGACCGGGCCTTTTCTGCGGGCCACCTAGCGAGTCGAGACGACGATGGACCAAGACCAGACCAGACGCGACATCCTCAAGGCGCTCGGCGCCGGCGCCTTCTTCCTGCTGCCGCGCCTTGCCAGCGCCCAGACGCCGGCCCAGGCCACCGGAGAAGCCGAACCCTTCTCCTTCGAGCGCCTGCGCGAGATGGCGCGCGACCTGGCCGGGCACCCGTTCCAGCCGATGGCCGTGGCCGATCCCGACATCGTCGACAGGATCGACTACGACGCCCATAACCAGATCAGCTATCGCCGCGAGGACACGCTGTGGAAGGACCAGGGCGACCGCTCGCCGGTGCAGTTCTTCTTTCCCGGCCGCTACTTCCCGCAGCCCGTGCATATCTACGCGGTCGAGGACGGGATGGCGCGCGAGGTGCCCTTCTCCCTCGATCTCTTCGACATCCCCCAGGGCAATCCGGCGCGCGAGCTGACCCGCACCGACGGCTTCGCCGGGTTCCGCGTGATGAACCCGGACATGAAATCCGACTGGATGGCCTTCCTCGGCGCCGCCTATTGGCGGACCTCGGGCTATTCGGGACAGTTCGGCCTCTCGGTGCGCGGCCTCGCGATGGACACCGCCATGCCCGACGGGCCCGAGGAATTCCCCCGCTTCACCCGGTTCTGGCTGGAACCCGGCGAGGCGGGCGCGCTGACCGCCTATGCGCTGATGGAAAGCCCGCGCGCCACCGGCGCCTACCGCATCGCCAGCCGCCAGGAGGACGGGATCATCCAGGACGTGGAGGCCGCCGTCTTCCTGCGCGGCGATGTCGGGCGCATGGGGCTGGCGCCGCTGACCTCGATGTTCTGGTACGGCAAGATGAACGAAAGGCTCGCCACCGACTGGCGCCCCGAGATCCATGACAGCGACGGGCTGGAGATCCTCTCGGGCACCGGCGAACGCCTGTGGCGGCCGCTGAACAACCCGCCGCGCACCATGGCCAATGCCTTCTCCTCGCCCTCGGTGCAGGGCTTCGGCCTGATGCAGCGCGAGCGCGATTTCGAGCGCTACCAGGATGACGGCGTGTTCTACGAGAAACGCGCCTCGGTCTGGGTCGCGCCGACCGACGACTGGGGGGACGGCGCGGTGACGCTGGTGGAGATCCCCACCAATGACGAGATCCACGACAATATCGTCGCCATGTGGACCCCGGGCGGCGATGCCACGGCCGGGACCGAATACAATTTCGGCTATACCCTCTCCTGGCTGGAGGACAGCCCGGTGCCGCAATCGACCGGCCGCTTCGGTGCCATCCGCATCGGCAAGGGCGGCGTGCCCGGCCAGCCGCGCCCCGAGGGCGTGGCCAAGATCGTCTGCGATTTCGACGGCATGGGGCTCGAGGGGCTGGGCCGCGGCGACGGCGTGACGCTGGAGGTCTCGGTCTCGCGCGGGGAAACCGGCAATGCCGACGTCTTCCCCGTGGTCTCCACCGATTACTGGCGGGCGATGTTCGACCTCGACTTCTCGTCCCTGCCGCCCGAGGACGAGACGCCGGTGGATGTCCGGCTCTATGTCACGCATGACGGCGATGCGCGGACCGAGACGCTGCTGCTGCAGCTCTTCCCCTCGCAGCTGCGCAACCAGCTCGACGGGGTCTGATCCCTGCCCCTGCGCCCGGCTTGCGCCCGGGCGCAGGGACGCTAGGGTCCGGGGCGACGACAAGACAGGAGTCGCATGATGTCAGTTGCCCCCGTTCTCGCCCGCATCGACACCGATCTGGATGCCGCGCTCGCGCGGCTCTTCGATCTGCTGCGCATTCCCTCGATCTCCACCGACCCGGCCTATCGGGCCGATTGCGCCCGCGCGGCGGACTGGCTGGTGGCGGATCTGGCGGCGATGGGCTTCGACGCCTCGACCCGCCCGACCCCGGGCCATCCGATGGTGGTGGCGCATCATGACGGGCCGGGGCCGCATGTGCTGTTCTACGGCCATTACGACGTTCAGCCGGTCGATCCGCTGGAGCTGTGGGATCGCGACCCGTTCGATCCGCAGATCGAGGACAGCCCGGCCGGGAAGGTGATCCGCGGCCGCGGCACCTCCGACGACAAGGGCCAGCTGATGACCTTCATCGAGGCCTGCCGCGCCTGGATCGCCGAAACCGGCAGCCTGCCCTGCAAGGTCACGATCTTCCTCGAGGGCGAGGAGGAAAGCGGCTCGCCCTCGCTGGTGCCCTATATGAAGGAAAACGCCGCCGAACTGACCGCCGATATCGCGCTGATCTGCGACACGACGCTGTATGACAGCCGCGTGCCCGCGATCACCACCCAGCTGCGCGGGCTCCTGGGCGAGGAGATCACCGTCACCGGCCCCTCGAAGGACCTGCATTCGGGCATGTTCGGCGGCCTGGCGATGAACCCCGCGCGGGTGCTGGCCCGGATCGTCGCCGCGCTGCATGACGACGAGGGCCGCGTGACGGTTCCCGGTTTCTATGACGGCGTGCCCGAGATCTCGCCGGAGCTCCGGGCGCAATGGGACGGGCTCGGCTTCGACGCCGCGGGCTTCCTCGGCGGCGTGGGCCTTGCCGATCCCGCGGGCGAGACCGGGCGCTCGGGGCTGGAAATGCTGTGGAGCCGCCCGACCTGCGAGGTCAACGGCATCTGGGCGGGCTATACCGGGGCGGGGTTCAAGACCGTCCTGCCCGCGCAGGCCCATGCCAAGATCAGCTTCCGCCTGGTGGGCACGCAGGATCCGCACAAGCTGCGCGAGAGCTTCCGCGACTACGTCTCCGCCATGGTCCCCGCCGATTGCAGCATCGCCTTCAAGGGCCACGGCAATTCGCCCGCCAGCGTCATGCAGACCTCGCATCCCGCCTTCGAGAAGAGCCGCCAGGCCCTGACCGAGGAATGGGGCGTCGAGGCGGCCTTTGTCGGATCCGGCGGCTCGATCCCGGTCGCGGGCTATTTCAAGACCCATCTGGGGATGGATACCGCGCTGATCGGCTTCGGCCGCGATGACGACCAGATCCATTCCCCCAACGAGAAATACGATCTCGAAAGCTTCCGCCGCGGGGCGCGCAGCTGGGCGCGGATCCTGGGCGAGATGGGCGCCTGACGGTCCCGGCCGCGGGCGCGCTCAGCGCCCGTCGGCCTCTCCGGCGCCGTCCATGTCGGCACTGGAGAGCATCGCGCCCCCCCGCCCCGGACCCGGCCGCGCGGCGCCGGGCGCCTCGGAGGCGGTGCCGGTCTCGGGACGCATGACAGGGTGGCTGCGCGGGCCCGAGGCCTCGTGCAGCCAGACATCCTGCTGCGGGAAGGGGATCTGGATCCCCTCCTCCAGGAACCGCCGGACAATCTCGTGATTGATGTCGGATTTCACGTTCAGCAGGAAATTGATGTCGCGCAGGATCACCCGGATCTCGAAATCCAGCGACGAGCCGCCCAGCCCCATGAACAGAACCTGCGGCGGCGGCGACATCGCCACCAGCGGATGCGCCTCGGCGATCTCCTGCAGGATGCGTTCCACCTGGCGCGTGTCGCTGCCATAGGCGACGCCCACCGGCACGATGGCCCGGCCGATCAGGTTGCCGCGGGTCCAGTTGGTGACCACCCCCGAGACGAGATCGGAATTGGGCACGATCACGTCGGTCCGGTCGAAGGTCTCGATGCGGGTGGCGCGCACCGCGATCGCCTTGACATAGCCCATCTGCCCGCCGACCTCGATCCAGTCGCCCTCCGAGACGGGGCGCTCGATCAGCAGGATGATCCCCGAGACGAAATTCGACACGATGGTCTGCAGGCCGAAGCCGATGCCCACCGACAGCGCCCCGGCCACGATGGCGATGCTGGACAGGTCCAGCCCCGCCGAGGTGAAGGCGGCCAGCCCCGCCAGGAAGAACCCGACATAGCCCGCCCCCGAGGTGATCGCCCGCTGCGCGCCCAGATCCAGCCGCGTCTTGGGCAGGATCGCCTGGGACAGGACCCCCTGGGTGAACCGCGTCAGCACGAAGCCCGCCGCGAAGACCAGCACCACCACCAGGACCAGGTCGGGGGAAATCTGCACCCCGCCCAGCGTCATGCCGGTGCGCAGCGAGGTCCAGACTTCGCCCAGATCGGCGGCGCGCGCGCCCCATAGCAGCGCCATGAGCGGCACGGCCAGCACATAGAGCACGCCCCCCGCCAGGGTCGCGCCCAGCCCGTTGGCGGCCCGCGTATCGCCGTGGTTGAGCACGACGAAGACCTGCGCGACCAGCCGCTGCGCCCGGCCCAGGCCGGCCAGCAGGAAGAAGGTGGAACAGGCCGGGAAAACCAGTGCATCGGCAGCGCGCAGATAGCCCGCCGCCCCGGCCAGCGGTCCGGCGATCGCGATGACCCGCGCCAGCCCGGCCAGCGCCGCGATCACCCTGCGGCCGAAATGCCCGTCCTCCCCGGGATCGGCTGCGGCGGGGTCGGTGCGCGCGCCGTGCGACAGCACGTTGCGCGCCCGGTAGAGCCTGCCGATATTGAACAGCGCGGCCGAGGCCATGACCACGAAGATGAAGCCGAGATAGTCCTGCGCCGCCTCGGAATAGCCCAGGTTCTCGGCCGCGCGGGTGATCCCCGCAAAGAGCGCCAGGACCAGGACCAGGCCGGTGGAGACCCGCCGCGCCGTGGCCGAGAGCCGTTCGGGCAGGAGATCCGCGCCATCCTGCAGGCCCTCCTGGGGGCTGCGCGGATAGATGCGCAGCACCAGCCAGGTCCCCAGGATCAGCGTCATCGCGAAGGTCGAGACGCCCTCCAGCAGGCCCGAGCCGGTATCGCCCAGAAGCCCCGAGCGGCTGATCGCGGTCAGCACCAGCACCAGCCCGGCCACCGGCAGCAGCAATTGCAGCGTGACGCCCGTCAGCTGCGCGCCGAGCCGGGCGAAGCGGTTGCCGAGGAACTGGCCGAAATGCAGGATGCCCCGCGTCCAGCGCCCCGACCGCCACATCAGCACCAGCCCCGCCGCCGCGAGGGCCAGCGCCGAGGGCAGACCCTCCAGCCGCTCGCGGCGCGCCTCGGCCGAACTGTAGAGCCCCAGCATCTCGCGCGGGACGGAGGCGAGGCTCGCGCCGACCTCGCGCAGCGTATCCGTCCAGTTCAGCGGGTTCAGCGGGGTCGGCCGGCGCTGCATCAGCTCCGAGGCCTGGCGCTGGCGCAGCTCCTCGTCGATCTCGCGCACCAGCCCGTCGGCATGGGCGAAGGCCAGCTGCGCCTTGACCGAGGGTTCCTCCACCACGCTGCGCTGCTCGGTCAGCGAGGCGCGCTCGGCGGTGACGGCCTCGGGCTCCGTCTCGCCCTCCGCGGGCGGTTCGGGCAGCATCGACAGGCGCCGGTCGATGGTTTCCAGGCGGCGGCTGTTCAGCGTGTTGTCGGCAAGGAACTTGTCGCGCCAGCTGACCACCTGGTCGCGCAGCGCGGTCAGCGCGCTGTCGGGGGCGGCATCGACGGCCAGGGTCTGTTCGACCCGCGCCGCCAGCCGTTCCCACGCGTCGTAATCCTCGCTGCTCTGGGCGCGCAGCGGCGCGGCCAGCAGCAGGCATGCCACGAGCAGGGCGGCCGCCGCCGCCATGCCCGCGCGACCGGCTGCGGGCAGGATGCGGCGGAGCCCCGCCCCGCTCATGCGTCGGCGAAGACTTCGGGAAGCACCCGGCCCGACCCTTCCAGCCAGCCCGGAACCGGCAGGCCCTTGGCCCGCAGGAAGCCGGGATTGAACAGCTTCGACTGATAGCGCGAACCGTAGTCGCACAGGATCGTCACGATCCGGTGGCCCGGGCCCATCTCGCGCGCCATGCGCACGGCGCCCGCGATGTTGATCGCGGTGGAGCCGCCCATCACCAGCCCCTCCTCGGCCGCCAGGTCGAACACGTAGGGGAAGGCCTCGGCGTCGGGGATGTTGAAGCTCATGTCGGGCGTGAAGCCCTCGAGGTTGGCGGTGATGCGGCCCTGGCCGATCCCCTCGGTGATGGAATCGCCGCCGGATTTCAGCTCGCCCGTGGTGTAGAAACTGTGCAGCGCCGCGCCATCGGGATCGGCCAGGCCGATCTTGACCCCCTTGGGCTGAAGCGCCGCGGCCACCCCGGCCAGCGTCCCGCCCGAGCCCACCGCGCAGATGAACCCGTCCACCTTGCCGCCGGTCTGGTCCCAGATCTCGGGGCCGGTGGACTCGACATGCGCCTGGCGGTTGGCGGTATTGTCGAACTGGTTCGCCCAGATCGCGCCATTGGGTTCGCTCTGCGCCAGAGCCGCCGCCAGGCGCTGCGAATAGCGGATGTAGTTGTTGGGGTTGCGATAGGGCGCGGCAGGCACCTGCACCAGCTCCGCCCCGGCCAGGCGGATCATGTCCTTCTTCTCCTGGCTCTGGGTCTCGGGGATGACGATGACCGTCTTGAACCCCATGGAACTGCCCACCAGCGCCAGGCCGATCCCGGTATTGCCCGCGGTCCCCTCGACGATGGTGCCGCCGGGCTTCAGCGCGCCGCGGGCGATCGCGTCGCGGATGATCCACAGCGCGGCGCGGTCCTTCACCGACTGGCCGGGATTGAGGAATTCCGCCTTGCCGAGGATCTCGCAGCCGGTTTCCTCGCTGACCTTGTTGAGCCGGATCAGCGGCGTGTTGCCGATGGCAGACGCGAGGTCCTTGTAGATCGCCATGATGCACCCTTTCGTCGAAGCCCGGCCTATGTACGCCCCGCCGGGCAGAGGTTCAACCGGAGCCGCGCAGCCGCTCCAGATTGAGTTCCAGCCAGAAGGCCGAGACCAGAAGCGGCGCATCGGGGATCTCGTTGGCCATCAGCCGCCGCATCAGCTCGGCGCGGGGCATGACATGGCCGCGGATATCCTCGCCCTCCGCCGCCACCCCCGCCAGGGTCGCCGCCGCGTCGGGCAGATCGGCGATGCCGATATAGGAATACAGGTATTCCGAGAAACACCCCGTGGACGGGTAGTAATCGCCGATGAAATGCAGCGCCCCCAGATCCAGCCCGGCCTCCTCGCGCGCCTCCTTGCGCGCGGTGGTCTCGGGGCTGTCGCCCGGCTCGATCCGCCCGGCCACCGGCTCCAGGATCCAGGCGGTGGCATCGCCGCGGGCGATCGGCGCGGCGCGCACCTGTTCGACCAGCAGCACCCGGTCGCGCACCGGGTCATAGGGCAGAACCGTCACCGCATCCGAGGCAATGAAGACCGCCCGCAGCACCGGCTCGCTGTGCCCGCCATCGAAACGGGCATGGGAATAGACCATCTCGTCCACCGCGAAATAGCTGGAATAGGCGCGCCGCCGCTCGTGCATCGTCACATCCGGCAGGCCCAGCCCGGAGAGCAGCGGCTTCGGCGCCGCCGCCGCCGCCTCGGCGCGCGAGGCCGCCCGCATCAGCATCACCGGCAGCCGCCCTGCCGCCTCCGCCGCAGAAAGGCTGCCGCGATAGCCGAGGATTTCCGCCACGACGAAGCCCAGGATCGCGCCCCAGCCCAGGTGCTCCGCATCCTGCCAGGGCGCGGCGCCCGGCGCCTCCGGCTCCAGGCAGAGCGTCGCCGACACCCCGGCGGGGCCCTCCACCTGCCGCTCCGTCTCGACCAGCCCCAGGACCGTCGCCACGTAGCGCAGCGCCGCCAGATCCGCCCCGTCCAGATCGCCCGTCACCACCGGCAGCTCGCCCGGCCCGGGCGCGATCCCCGGCACCATGATCTCGCCGCCGCTCAGCACCGCGCCCCGGATATGCCCCGCCGCCAGCCGCGCCCCGCCCGCCAGCGCCGCCAGAACGCCCGGCGCCGCGAGAGGGCCGTGAAAACACACCTGTACCATGATCGCTCCTTCCGGATCGCCTGCCCCAGTCTTGGCCCCGCCCGCCCCCCGGGTCCAGCGCCGGGGCTTGCGGCATTCGGACCCGGCGGCAGGCTGCTGCCGAGACCGCTTCAAACCGGCCGCGAAAGGCGCTATCAGCCGCGCCATGACAGAACGGTTGAACATCATCGGCGGCGGCATGGCCGGATCCGAGGCGGCCTGGCAGGCGGTCTCGATGGGCGTGCCCGTCACCATCCACGAGATGCGCCCGCATGTGGGCACTTTCGCGCATCAGACCGGCGACCTGGCCGAGATGGTCTGCTCCAACTCCTTCCGCTCGGATGACAGCGAACAGAACGCCGTCGGGCTGCTGCATTGGGAAATGCGCCAGGCGGGCGGGCTGATCATGGAAATGGCCGACCGGCACCGCCTGCCCGCGGGCGGCGCGCTGGCCGTGGATCGCGAGGCCTTCGCGGCCGCCGTGACCCAGCGGCTGCGCAGCCACCCCCTGGTCGAGATCGCCGAAGGCGAGATCACCGAACTGCCGCGCGACGGCCAGTGGATCATCGCCACCGGCCCGCTGACCTCCGGCGCGCTGGCCGAGTCGATCCGCGCCGAGACCGGGGCCGAGGCGCTGGCCTTCTTCGACGCCATCGCGCCGATCGTGCATTTCGACTCCATCGACCTGTCCAAGGCCTGGTTCCAGAGCCGCTATGACAAGGGCGAGACCGAGGAGGAACGCACCGCCTATCTCAACTGCCCGATGGACAAGGCCCAGTACGACGCCTTCATCGACGCGATCCTGGCCGCCGACAAGACCGAGTTCCGCGAGGGCGAGACGGCCAAGTATTTCGACGGCTGCCTGCCGATAGAGGTGATGGCCGAACGCGGCCGCGAGACGCTGCGCCACGGCCCGATGAAGCCCGTGGGCCTGACCAATCCGCACCAGCCCGAGATCAAGGCCCATGCCGTGGTGCAGCTGCGCCGCGACAACAAGCTGGGCACGCTGTTCAACATCGTCGGTTTCCAGACCAAGATGAAATACGGCGCCCAGACCGAGGTGTTCCGCCTGATCCCCGGGCTGGAGGACGCGCGCTTCGCCCGGCTGGGCGGCATCCACCGCAACACCTTCCTCAATTCGCCGACGCTGCTGGACGACCAGATGCGGCTGCGCTCGCGGCCCAATATCCGCTTTGCCGGGCAGATCACCGGGGTCGAGGGCTATGTCGAAAGCGCCGGGATGGGCCTTCTGGCGGGGCGGCTGGCCGCCTGCGAGATGCGGGGCCGCACCCTGCCCGCGCCGCCCGATGTCACCGCTACCGGCGCGCTCGTGACGCATATCACCGGCGGCGCGGATGCGAAGACCTTCCAGCCGATGAACGTCAATTTCGGGCTGTTCCCGCCGATCGACGCGAAAGGCGGGCGCCGCGGACGCAAGGACCGCTACAAGGCCTATACCGACCGCGCCAAGGCGGCCTGGTCGGACTGGCTGGACGCCGCGACGGCACCGGCATGACGCATGGGCGGCGGGGCCTTGCACTCGCCGCCCCGCGCCCCAGATATGTGAGCCATGAACTACGTTCTCGCCCTCTTCCTGCCGCCGCTCTCGATCCTGCTGATCGGGCGCATCTTCCTGTCGATCGTCGTCTTCGTGATCTGGATCCCGGCGATCATCTTCTCGGGCGGGCTGACCCATCCGATGTTCATCGCGCTGGCCTGGATCCTGATCTACCAGGCGGGCGCGGAAAAACGCATGGGCCGCTTCACGCGTGACGACTAGGACGCGGTTCGCGCCGTCGCCCACGGGGCCGCTGCATCTGGGCCATGGCTATGCCGCGCTGGTCGCGGCCGATCTGGCGCGGGCGGCGGGCGGTCAGTTCCTGCTGAGGATCGAGGATATCGACCGGAGCCGGGCCCGACCGCATTGGGAAGCGCAGCTGAAGGACGACCTGCACTGGCTGGGCCTCGACTGGCCCGACCCCGCGATGCGCCAGTCCGAGCGGCTGGGGGTGTATGAAGAACGCCTTGCAACCCTCTGGAAGGATGGGCTTCTCTATCCCTGCACCTGCAATCGTCGCGACATCCAGTCCGCCGCCTCCGCACCGCAGGAAGGCGCGCCGATGCTCGGGCCCGACGGGCTGGTCTATCCCGGCACCTGCCGTCACCGCCATGACCGGACCGGGCCGATGCCACGCGACGCGGCGTTGCGGCTGGACATGGGCCTGGCGCTGGAGCGGTTGGGTGCGCAGCTGATTAGATTCAACGAAACCGGGCCCTTGCAAAAGGACATCCGGACCGATTGGACCCGCGCGGAACTCCTGCAGGGTGTGGGCGACGTGGTGCTGAGCCGCCGCGAGATGGGCACGTCCTATCACCTGTCGGTGGTGGTCGACGACCATGACCAGGGCATCACGCTGGTGACACGGGGGGCCGACCTCGCCGATGCGACAAGCATTCATGTTGTTCTTCAAGGCCTTTTGGGGCTTTCCTCACCCTCCTACCATCACCATCGCCTGATCCGGGACCCGGCGGGCAAGCGGCTGGCCAAGCGTGATGACGCCCGCGCCCTCGCCGCCTATCGCGCCGAGGGGCTCGCTCCGGCGGACCTGCGCCGGATGATCGGCTTCACGCCATCGGTTTCATGATCTCCACCTCTTCGCCGGTGGCGACGGACGTGTAGAAACAGCTTTTGCGGTTGGTATGGCAGGCCGGGCCGGTCTGACGCACCACCGCCAGCAGGCAATCGCGGTCGCAATCGACCCGCAGATCGACCAGCTCCTGCACGTGGCCCGAGGTCTCGCCCTTGACCCAGAAGGACTGACGCGACCTGGACCAATAGGTTACGCGGCGATCTTCAAGTGTCTTCCGCACGGCCTCGGCAGTCATCCAGGCCATCATCAGGACCTCTCCGGTGGCCTCTTCCTGGGCGATCACCGGGATCAGTCCATGCGCGTCATAGGTCAGGCTGTCCGGGTCGAAACGCATCAGTTTTCCTTTGCATCCACGGGTCGGACCGCTATCTACCCTCTGGCAGAGCAAAGGAAAAGCCATGTCCGACACCGATCTGGTCAAGCTGTATTCCCAGCGCATCCTGCGGCTGGCGGCCAGCATCCCCCATGCCGGACGCCTGGAGGCGCCCACGGCCAGCGCCGCGGTGCGCGCGCCGCTCTGCGGCTCCACCGTGACGGTGGACCTGCATCTGGACGGGACCGGACGCATCACCGGCTTTGCCCAGGACGTGAAGGCCTGCGCGCTGGGTCAGGCGGCCGCCTCGGTCGTGGGGGCGCATGCGATCGGGCGCGACCATGCCGAGATCCTGCGGGCCCGCGCCGAGCTCAAGGCGATGCTGACCGAGGACGGCCCGCCCCCCGCCGCCCCCTTCGAGGAGCTGGAAACCCTGCGCCCGGCCGCGGAATTCCGCAACCGCCACGCCTCGATCCTGCTATGCCTGGATGCCACGCTGGCCGCCATGGAAGGCCGCGCCAGCGCCGCGGCGACCTGACTTAAGCCATCCTCAACCTGTTGGCGCTAGCCCTGATGCCGGAGGGTCAGGATGCGCGACATGACGGAACAGGACGGGACGGAACGGGGTCCGCCGGATCACGCGGTGCTGGACCGGCTGTCGCGCTGCGCGACTGCCCTGGGCTACGAGGTCGTGGAGGTCTCCGGCTTCATCGACCTGATCCATGCCCGCGCCGCCGCCCAGGGCCCGGTCCTGGCGGAGGGACGTGCCGCCGCCGATCGCATCCTCGAGGCCAACAGCGCCGCGACCGAGGCGCTGGGGGCGATCCGCGCGGCGGCCGAACGCGGCCTGTCCAGCGTGGAGGACTCCGTCGCCGCGCTGCGCGAAAGCGGCAGCCGGAGCCAGGCGGTCGCGGAATGGGTCCAGGCGCTGGATACCCGCATGGGCGAGGTCAGCGACACGCTGAAGGAAGTGCGCAAGAACAACGGCGCCGTCACCTCGATCGCGGGACAGGTCAATATCCTGGCGATCAACGCCAAGATCGAGGCCGCCCGCGCCGGGGATGCGGGGCGCGGCTTTGCCGTGGTCGCGGAGGCGGTCAACGAACTCTCCCGCCGCACCGCCGATGCGGCGGAGGCCATCCTGACCAGCCTGACGGCGCTGACCGGCTGGATCGAGGCGCTGCGCGGCGAGGCCGCCAGCATCGGCAAGGAGGCCGGCGGCGTGCTGGAGGGGGCGCGGCGCACCGACGAGGCGCTGGCGGCCATTGCCGGAAACGTGCGCGCCACCCGCGACGATGCGGCCGGAGTGGAAGCCCGCGCCCGTGACGTCACCCGGGCCGGCAGCGCCTTCGGCGACTGCTTCTCCCGCGTGGAGGCGGCAATGGAGGACATGCGCGGCGGGATCGAGCAGGCGCGCGACCGGGTGCACGGTCTGATCGACAAGAGCGAGACGATGGTCCAGCAAAGCGTCGCGATGGGCGGCGGGTCGACGGATGGCGCGCTGATTGCGCTGGCCCAGTCCCGCGCGGCGGAGATATCGCGGATTTTCGCGGAGGCCGTCGCCACCGGGCGGATCAGCCGCGGCGCCTTGTTCGATTTCACCTACCGGCCCGTCCCGGGCAGCGATCCTCCGCAATTCACCGCTCCCTTCCTGGAACTGACCGATGCGCTTCTGCCGCCTATCCTGGAGGAGGTGCTGAAAGCCGATCCCAAGATCGTGTTCTGCGCCGCCGTCACGCGCCATGGCTATCTGCCGACGCATAACCGCAAGTTCTCCAACCCCCAGCGTCCGGGAGATCCGGCCTGGAATGCCGCCAACTGCCGAAACCGGCGCATTTTCGACGACCGGGTCGGGCTCAAGGCGGGCCAGAATCGCGATCCGTTCCTGCTTCAGGTCTATCGGCGGGACATGGGCGGCGGGGAATACCGCATGATGAAGGACATCTCGGCGCCGATCACCGTCGATGGCGCCCCTTGGGGCGGGTTCCGGATGGGCGTGAATTTCTGAAAAAAGCCGCCATGCCCCTCGGGACATGGCGGCAGGCAGGCGAAACCCTTGCGCCGGACCGTTGGGGGACGATCGGACGGATCACCGGAACAGGCAGGAACCGGTCAGGATATTTCGCAGGCAGAGGTAAACAGTCGGTCAGTCAGGCTGAAGCGCCCGGATCACAGGAAATTCGGCAGATGCAGGCAGCCGAGAAGGATGACGGACAGCGCGGCCATTCCAGCGAGGTCCGCATAGAATGCTGCGGTGGCGCGGGTCTTGAGCTTTTCAATCACGGTCGGCATTGGCAGGCCTCCTTGGCTGATCGGATGTTGTATCTTTGTTCCGATTCTCGCCGTGTGTAAAGAACTTTTTAAGAACCTTTAAGGAACCAATAATGAGAACATGCGACAGTGGGGTATAAAACTGGCGATTGGTGCCGTATCGGCACTTATCGACAGCACTGCCCCGGATTGACCGGTGATTGTTTCGAAAATCGCGATAGACCCGGCTAGATTCTGCCCTGGGGGTCATCCCACATCGAGAAGACGCAGCGCCTCGTCCCGCTGCATCAGCCATAGCAGATGACGCAACGCCCGGCCGCGATCGGTCAGCGGCGCGAATTCGGTATCGAGCGCCGCACGCGCCTCGCGCTGCGCCAGCATCATCAGCCCGGCCTGGTGTTCCAGATCGGCAATGCGGAACCGCGGGAGCCCGGACTGCGCGCGCCCGATGACATCCCCCACGCCGCGCATCGCCATGTCCTCTTCCGCCAGCCGGAACCCGTCCTCGGTTTCGCGCATCAGGGTCAGCCGCCGTTCCGCCGAAGGCGAGAGCGGCGGCTGGTAGAGCAGCAGGCAGGTGGAGGCCGCCGCCCCGCGCCCGACCCGTCCGCGCAGCTGATGCAGCTGGGCCAGCCCGAAACTGTCGGCCCGCTCGATCACCATGATCGAGGCATTGGGCACATCGACGCCGACCTCGATCACCGTGGTCGCCACCAGCACCAGCAGGTCGCCGGCAGCGAAGCGCGCCATCACCGCGTCCTTGGCGGCGCCCGGCATCTGCCCATGGACCAGCCCCACCATCTGCGCCCCCAGCGCCGCCTGCAGGTGCCGCGCGCGCGCCTCCGCCGCGGTCAGATCGACGGTCTCGGTTTCCTCCACCAGCGGGCAGACCCAATAGGCCTGGCGTCCCTCGCCGATGGCCCGCGCCAGGTGGGCGACCACCTCGTCCAGCCGGTCCATCGGCATCACGGCGGTGCGCACGGGCAGCCGGCCGGGCGGCTTCTCGTCCAGCACCGACAGGTCCAGATCGCCGTATTGCGCCAGCGCCAGCGAGCGCGGGATCGGCGTGGCGGTCATCACCAGCACGTCGGTGGCCGGGCCCTTGCGCGCCAGTTCCTGCCTCTGGGCCACGCCGAAGCGATGCTGTTCATCGATCACTGCCAGACGCAGATCGGCAAAGCGCACCTCCGGCTGGAACAGCGCATGCGTCCCGATCACCAGCGCCGCCTCGCCCGAGGCAATCCGCGCCAGCTTGGCGGCGCGCGCCTGGCCAGTGTCGCGCCCGGTCAGGATTTCGACCTGCACCCCGGCCGCCGCGGCGAGCGGGGCGATCCCCGCCAGGTGCTGCCGCGCGAGGATCTCGGTCGGGGCCATCATGGCGCCCTGGCCTCCGGCCTCCACCGCCTGCAGCAGCGCAAGCGTCGCCACCAGGGTCTTGCCCGCCCCGACATCCCCCTGCAGCAGCCGCGACATCCGCGTCCCGGCCGCCATGTCGGCCGCGATCTCGGCGGCGGCGCGGGTCTGGGCGCCGGTCGGCGCGAAGGGCAGCGCCGCCAGCACCCGGGCGCGCAGATGCCCGTCGCCATGACTGGCACGGCCGCCGCGGCGGCGCTCGCGCTGGCGCGAGATGGCCAGGGTCAGCTGGTGGGCCAGCAATTCGTCATAGGCCAGCCGCGCCCGCGCAGGCGCCGCGCGCTCCAGATCGGCGGCCGATTCAGGATGATGCGCCAGGCGCAGCGCCTCGCGCCAGCCGGGCCAGCCCTTCTGCGCGCGCAGATGCGGGTCGATCCATTCGGGCAGATCCGGCGCCATGTCCAGCGCGCCCAGCACCGCCTTGCGCAGACCCCGCCCGGTGAGGCCCGCGGCCAGCGGATAGACCGGTTCATGCGAGGCCAGCGCCGCCGCCTCGTCGCGGGTCAGAACATGGTCGGGATGGGCCATCTGCGGATGGCCGTCGAACAGCTCCACCCGGCCCGAAACGATCCGGGTCTCTCCCACCGGCAGGTGCCGGTCCAGCCAGGCGCCCCTGGCATGGAAGAAGACCAGCGTGAAACGGGTGCCCGCATCCTCGACCAGCACCCGGTGCGGCCGCCCCTTCCGCGCGGGGGCGTCATGCGACAGGATCCGCACCTCCACCGTCGCGACCGCGGGCGGCTCCACCTCCAGCACCGAGCGTTTCAGCCGCCGGTCGATCACCCCCTGGGGCAGCGTGAAAAGCAGGTCGCGCGGCCGTTCCACCCCCAGCCCGCCCATCGCCTGCGCGCCCTTGGGGCCGACGCCCGGCAGGCGGGTCAGTTCCGAGAAGAGCGGAAACAGGATCTCGGGCCGGGCCATGCGCGCCTCAGCCCGAGATCATCGCGATCCAGCCATCCTCGTCGATGGTCTCGATCCCCAGTTCCGCCGCCTTGGCTCCCTTGGAGCCCGCGCCCGGCCCCGCCACGACGAGGTCGGTCTTCTTCGAGACCGAGCCCGCGACCTTGGCCCCCAGCGCCTCCGCCCGGGCCTTGGCCTCGGCGCGGGTCATCTTCTCCAGCGAGCCGGTGAAGACGATGGTCTTGCCCGCGACGGGGCTGCCCGCGCTCTGCGGCCGCTCCAGCGGCCGGGGATCGAGATGCGCGGCCAGCCGGTCGATGGAGCCGCGCTCGGCCTCCTGCGCGAAGGCCGAGACCAGCGCCACCGCCACGGTCGCGCCGATCCCGTCGATGCCCACGAGGTCGTCCCAGGCAGCGCGGCTTTCGGCGGGAATGGCGCGCTCCGCCTCCCAGATGCGGGTGCGCGTCGCCGTGATCTCGGCGCGCCGCCTCTCCTCCGCCGCGCGGCGGCGTTCGGCCTCGACCGCGGCCTCGGCCTCCTGATGGCGCTGCTCGGCCGGGCGCGCGAGATCCACCGCCGCCAGCATTGCGTCCCAGGTCCCGAAATGCAGCGCCAGGTCGCGCGCCGCCACCTCGCCGACATGACGGATGCCCAGGCCGAAAATCAGCCGGTTGAGCGCGATCCCGCGCCGGTCGTCGATCGCGTTCAGCAGGTTCTCGGCCGATTTCTCGCCCCAGCCCTTGAGCCGCGCGAGGGGTTTCTCCGCCAGATGGCGGATCGCCGAGACGACATGGCCGGGATCGGTGTCATCCACCGGCACGCCCGCGCCGCGCAGCATCTCGGCCAGGTTTTCCAGCATCTCGCGGCGCCGCGCCGGATCCTCGGCACTGCGGGCGATGGCCTCCTGCGGATCGCGCACCAGCCTCCGCCCTTCCGCGTCCCGCGCGCGCAGCGAGAAGATGTCGGCAGGTTCGGCGATCCAGCCCATGGCATGCAGGAATTCCACCTGGCGCGCGCCCAGCCCCTCGATGTCGAACGCCGCGCGGGATACGAAATGGCGCAGCCTTTCAACCGCCTGGGCCGGGCAGGTCAGCCCGCCGGTACAGCGGCGCACCGCATCGCCCGGTTCGCGGATCGCCTCCGAGCCGCAATCGGGGCAGGTCGTCGGGAAGGCATAGGGTTCTGTGCCCTCGGGACGTTTCGACAGGTCGAGATCGGCGATCTTGGGGATCACGTCGCCCGCCCGATAGACCTGCACCCAGTCGCCGATGCGGATATCCTTGCCGTCGCGGATCGGATTGCCCGACGCGTCGCGCCCGGCGATGTAATCCTCGTTGTGCAGCGTGGCATTCGACACCACGACGCCGCCGACGGTGACCGGGGCGAGCCGCGCGACCGGCGACAGCGCACCGGTGCGGCCGACCTGGATGTCGATCGCCTCGAGCCGCGTCCAGGCCAGTTCGGCGGGAAACTTGTGGGCAATCGCCCAACGCGGCGTGGCGGATCGAAAGCCGAGCCGCCGCTGCAGCTCGAGGTCGTCGACCTTGTAGACGACCCCGTCGATATCATAGCCCAGCGTGGCGCGGGCCTGTTCGATATCGCGGTAATGGGCGATCATCGCCTCCACATCGGCGCAGCGGCGGGTCAGCGGATTGGTCTGGAACCCCAGCGCCGCAAGACGGTCGATCGCGCCCGACTGGGTTTCGGCCAGCGGCGCGGAGAGCTCTCCCCAGGCATAGGCAAAAAAGCGCAGCGGCCGTTGCGCGGTGATCGCGGCATCAAGCTGGCGCAGCGATCCGGCGGCGGCGTTGCGCGGATTGGCGAAGGTCTTGGCCCCCTTCTGCGCCTGCCGGGCATTCAGCGCGGCGAAATCCTCCTTGTCCATGTAGACCTCGCCGCGCACCTCAAGAAGCGCGGGCGCGCCGTCGAGCCGGGTCGGAATATCGGCAATCTCGCGGGCATTCGCGGTGACGTTCTCGCCGGTCTCTCCGTCGCCGCGCGTGGCAGCCTGGATCAGCACACCGTCCTCGTAGCGCAGCGACAGGGACAGGCCGTCGATCTTGGGTTCGGCCGTATAGGCCAGCGCCGCCCCGGATCCCAGCCCGAGATAGCGGCGCAGCCCCTGGTCGAACTCCGCCACGTCCTCGCCCGTGAAGGCATTGGCCAGAGACATCATCCGCTGGGCATGGCGGATCTTGGCAAAGCCGGACTCGACCGGGGCGCCGACGCGCGCGGAAACGGATGTCTCGCCGGCAAGATCGGGAAAGGCCGTCTCTAGCGCCAGCGCGCGCTGCTTGCGCCGGTCGTAATCGGCATCGCTGAGGATCGGGGCGTCGCGATTGTGATAGGCGCGATCCGCCTCGGCCAGCTCCGCCGAAAGCGCCTTCAATTCTGCCGAGGCCTCCTCGGCGGTCATCCTCGCGGGATCGGGCAGTTCTCCGGACACGGGCAGCCTCGCTTGTCGCACCATTCTCACCGGGGGTGATAGGTGGCCCGGACGCTGCCGTCCAGATCGTTCCGGGTCAGGCGCCGAGCGCGATGGGCGGTTCGGCGGTCTTCGGTTCGGGATCGCGCAGCACATAGCCGCGCCCCCATACGGTCTCGATGTAATTCTCGCCGCCGGTCGCCTGGCTGAGTTTCTTGCGCAGCTTGCAGATGAAGACATCGATGATCTTCAGCTCGGGCTCGTCCATGCCGCCATAGAGATGGTTGAGGAACATCTCCTTGGTCAGCGTGGTGCCCTTGCGCAGCGACAGCAGCTCAAGCATCTGGTATTCCTTGCCTGTCAGATGGACCGGCTGGCTGGCGACATCCACGGTCTTGGCATCCAGATTGACCGATATCTTGCCGGTGCGGATGACGGATTGCGAATGGCCCTTGGACCGGCGGATGATCGCATGGATCCGCGCCACCAGTTCCTCGCGATGGAAGGGCTTCGTCAGGTAGTCGTCGGCGCCGAAGCCGAATCCCTTGATCTTGTTCTCGGTGTCGTCGGCGCCGGTGAGGATCAGGATCGGCGTGTCGATCTTGGCAAGCCGCAGCTGCCGCAGCACGTCCAGCCCGTTCATGTCCGGAAGGTTGAGATCCAGCAGGATCAGGTCGTAGTCATACAGCTTGGCAAGGTCGATCCCCTCTTCTCCGAGATCGGTGCAATACACGTTCAGGTTGGCGTGGGTCAGCATCAGTTCGATGCTTTTCGACGTTGTCGGGTCGTCCTCGACGAGCAGAACGCGCATGGTTTCTCTCCGATGGAAGTCGCTTCACGACGTTAACGTGGACAATAGAGGTTAATCGCACGTTACTGCAGGCCCGTTTCCCCTGAGAACAACTTAAAGTTGTCGATACTTTTGTAAAGAGGTGGTTTTCAACGCGGCCTCGCCATGGGATTTCACGGCATTCTGCCAGGAATCCAGCTCTTCCTCGGACAGGCCGTACATCTTCATCGCCTCTTCCTTGGTGATAAGGCTGTGCTGCACCGCCTTGACGACGATGGCCTTGCGGCTGGCCACCCAGCGACGGGTATCGGCCGACGGAAGATCCGCCCGGCTCAACGTTCCGCCATCGGGCAGACTGACAATGCGCGGCCCCTCGACTTTCCTGATATACATCGGCATTCCCCTCATCGCCCCACGCCGGTCATTTCGCTGTGAGGGGACTAAAAACGTGTAAAACCCGTCCTTGTAAGTAAATGGCTTTTGCCTATAATGCCGCGCTTCCCTGCAGACCGGAAACGGATCGGATGACCCAAGAGCTGAACTCCCTGGGCTTTGCAAAGCCCCCCGCGGAAACCCGCGTGATCGTCGCCATGTCCGGCGGTGTCGACAGCTCCGTCGTGGCCGCGCTGCTGCATGAACAGGGCTATGACGTGATCGGCGTGACGCTGCAGCTTTACGATCACGGGGCCGCGCTGGCCAAGAAAGGCGCCTGCTGCGCGGGACGCGATATCCATGACGCGCGCCGCGTCGCCGAGGATCTGGGCTTTCCCCATTACGTCCTGGATTACGAGAACATCTTCAAGGATGCGGTGATCGACGAATTCGCCGACAGCTACCTCGCCGGGGCCACGCCCGTGCCCTGCATCCGCTGCAACGAGCGGGTGAAGTTCCGCGATCTGCTGCAGACCGCGAAGGACTTGGAGGCCGATTGCATGGCCACGGGCCATTACATCCAGCGCATCGCGGGGACGACCGGGCCGGAGCTGCATGCCGGGGCCGATCCGCAGCGCGACCAGAGCTATTTCCTGTTCTCCACCACCCCCGACCAGCTCGACTATCTGCGCTTCCCGCTGGGCCATCTCGCCTCCAAGGCCGAGACGCGGGCGCTGGCGGCGAAATACGGGCTGATGGTGGCCGACAAGCCCGACAGCCAGGACATCTGCTTCGTTCCCGACGGCAATTATGCCGCCGTGATCGAGAAGCTGCGGCCCAACGCGGCCGATCCCGGCGAGATCGTCGACATGCAGGGCAATGTCCTCGGGCAGCATCGCGGCGTGATCCATTACACGATCGGCCAGCGCCGGGGCCTGGGCATCGGCGGGCTGGACACGCCGCTTTACGTGGTCCGGCTCGACCCCGACAGGCGGCAGGTCGTCGTCGGCCCGAAAGAGGCCCTGGCCACGCGCCGGGTGCCGCTGCGCGAGCTGAACTGGCTGGGCGACGGCAAGCTGACCGACCGCGCCGAATGGGAGGTGACGGCAAAGGTGCGCTCCACCCGGCCGCCGCGCCCGGCGATCCTGCGCCCGGTCAGCGAGACCGAGGCGGAGGTGGAGCTGCTGACCCCCGAGGAAGGCGTCAGCCCCGGCCAAGCCTGCGTGCTGTATCAGCCCGACAGTTCCCGGGTGCTGGGCGGCGGCTGGATCTGGCGCGGCCACTGAGCGCGGCCCCCGCGGATGGTATTGGTGACAATACAGATACGGTCCGGCCGGAAAGGCGGATCCTGATCACCATATGGAACCTATCCATCTGAAATAAAAGTGATATTCATGGACCTGACCATGCGTCACATGTTAACCATGCGTCAGTGAACTGAATCATCAGGAGTTGATCATGCGTTTCCTCCCGACGCTTGTCGCGGCCGGCAGCCTCATGGGCGCCCTTCCCGCCGCGGCAGCGACGCTCACCGTCGCGACCGACAACAGCGGCGGCTTTGTCTCCCAGGACGGCATTGCCGCCTATAACAGCTCCGGCGCCACCCTGGCCGGGGCAACCGTCACGGCGACCTTCGCCGATGGCACGAGCGAAAGCGGCACGATCGCGGCCTTCGGGCGCAATACCGGCGCGCTCTACGGCTCCGGCTTCGAGCTGGTCCAGACCGGCACGACCTATTCCAACGCCTTCGCGCTGTTCAACGACTATACCTCCGCGCTGGTTACCCTGTCGATCGACCTGGTTCCGGCCAGCGCGGTCTTCGACCTGGATTTCGGCGGCGCGACCGGCACTGACGGGTCCAACCTGGGCCGGACCCTCATCCAGTCGGACAGCTCCGGCTCCGAGGATGGCAGCGGCCTCACGGGCGACGTGGTGGCGACCTATGCGGGCCGTGTCAGCGTCGGCAGCGCGGCAGCGGTCGGCGATCTCTACACCTCCCTGGTCCTGGACCTCTCGGGGACGCTCGACGGGGGGCTCGCCTCGGGCGGCGAATGGTACTTCATCGCCGATACCGACACGCTGAAGACCGCCGGCGACCTGGCGCCGGTTCCGCTTCCGGCGGGGGTGCTGACGCTGGGGGCCGCCCTGGCCGGGCTGGGCCTGCTGCGCCGCCGCAAGGGCTGAGACCGGGCAATCCGGACAGCAGATCGCGCAGAGGGCGGCGGACCGGACAATCCGCCGCCCCTTTTCATGCCCGGCGGCTGTCGCGCAGGCCCGAGAGCACGGCCTCGGCCGCGCGCAGCCCCGGCGGCGGGCCGCCGCGGCCCAGGCGGTCCATGGTCAGGGCCGCGGCCGCCTTCTGCGCCTCCGGCTCGGCCAGCACCTGCAGCAGCGCCGCGGCGATCGGTTCCGGCCGGCAATTCTCCATCAGGAATTCCGGCACCACGCGGCTTTCCGACACCAGGTTGACCAGCGTCACGGTATCGGTCAGCGCCATGCGCTTCATGATCGCATTCGTCAGGCCGGAGAACCGGTAGGCGATCACCATGGGCGTGGCGCTGGCCGCGAGCTCCAGGCTGACCGTGCCCGAGGCCGCCAGGGCGACATCCGCCGCGGCGAAGGCCGCCGCCTTCTCGGCCAGCGCGCCGGGGCGGCCGGGATCGAGGATGATCGGCGTCACCGGCCAGCCGGCGGCAAGCTCGCGCACCAATCCGGCGACAGGTGCCGCCGCGGGCAGGACGAAGCGCGCCCCGGGCCGCGCCGCGGCGACCTGCGCGATGGCCGGGCCGAAGACCGGCGCCAGCCGGGACACCTCGCCCTTGCGCGATCCCGGCAGGACCAGGACCAGCGGCGCATCCGGCGCGATGCCGTGGCTGTCGCGGAACCGGCGCGCGGCCTCCGGCCCGGGCTGCTGCTCGGCCGCGACCGGGTGGCCGACGAAATCGCAGCGCATCCCCTCGGCCTCCATGTAGGGCGGCTCGAAGGGCAGGAGCGCCAGCACCTGGTCGATCATGCGCGCCATCTTCTTCGCCCGGCCGGGACGCCAGGCCCAGACGGAGGGGGCGACATAGTGGATCGTGCGGATCTCCGGGGCCTGCGCCCGGACCAGCGCAGCGAGGCGCAGCGAGAAATCCGGCGCGTCGATGGTGACCAGCGCGTCGGGCCTGGTGGCGACGACATGGGCGGCGGTCTGGTGCAGCCGCCGCCGCAGGTCCAGATAGCGCGGCACGATCTCGGCCAGGCCCATGACGCTGAGTTCCTCCATGGGAAACAGGCTGGGCACGCCGGCCGCGCGCATCAGCGGACCGGCCACCCCGTCGAAGGACACGCCCGGCGCCAGGTCGCGCAGCCCGGCCGCAAGCGCGCCGCCAAGCGCATCTCCCGAGGGCTCCCCCGCCAGCAGGAACAGCCGCGGCGCGGCAGTCAGATCGCCCATATGCAGATCCCCTTCTCCTCGGCCAGGCGGACGGCCTCCCCTGCATCGAGGATCATCACCCGGCCCGCCTCCAGACAGATGCCATCCAGCCCCGCCGCGGCAACCCCCGCCACGGTCGCCGGGCCGATCACGGGCATGTCGGCGCGCATCTCCTGGCCGGGCTTGGCCACCTTGACGAAGGTTCCGCCGGTTTCCGGCCGCCGTTCGGGCCGGTGACGCGCCACGTCCGACAGAAGCGCATCGGTGCCGTAGATGGACTCGATCCCCAGGCACAGCCCGCGCGCCACCACGCAGGCCTGGGCGACGTCCTGCGGTCCCAGCGCGGCAAGGATCGCCCGGCCGCGCGCGGCATCCCCCTGCCGGGCCGGGTCGGGCGCGGTACGGGTCATCGCCCCGGGCCGGGCCACGAATTCGGGCAGGAACTCATGGGCGCCGCGGATGCGGAAGCCGTTCTCCTCGAAGATCGCGATGACCAGCCGCAGCAGCGCGTCATCCCCCGCCTTCAGCCCGCGGAAGATCCGCGGCACCAGCGCCAGGGTTTTCAGGTCGAAGCGGCGCGGGTCGAAATCCGGACGGTGCAGGATGCCGGCCATCGCGACCTCATCGACGCCGCGGGCCCTCAGGTCGCGGAACAGCCGTCCCAGGCGTTCGACCCGGAAGGGCACGACCGGATGGCCGCCCGGCACGCCGGAGGGATGGCCTTCCATCTCGGCCAGCACCACGGCGCGCCCCGAAGCGGTTGCCGCCGCGGCCAGGGCGACCGGCAGCCCCCCCTGCCCGGCGATGATCCCCAGCGGCCCCGGCAACGGATCAGCGCGGGGTCAGGAAGCTGCGGTCGGTCTGACCCAGGATGAAGGTGACGATCTCCTTCACATAGGGGCTTTCGGTCTCCTCGCCGAGGCGCCGCGCGCGATCGGCAAAGGCCCCCTCGCCCTGGGCCAGCATCTGGTAGGCGGCGCGCAGCGCGGTGATGTCCGACCGCGCCACGCCCTTGCGTTTCAGCCCCACGAGGTTCAGCCCGTCCAGCTCGCCGCGCGGCGCCTGGACCAGCCCGTAGGGGATCACGTCATTAGTGACCATCGTCACCGCGCCGATGATCGCGCCGCGGCCGATGCGCACCCATTGATGAATGCCCGACAGCCCGCCGATGATGACGTCATCCTCGATCTTGCAGTGCCCGGCCAGGGCGGCCTGGTTGGCCATGATCACGCGGTTGCCGACCATCACGTCGTGGCCGACATGGGATCCGGTCATGAACAGGCAGTCATCGCCGACCTGCGTCAGCCCGCCGCCGCCCTCGGTGCCGGTGTTCATCGTGACGCCCTCGCGGATGCGGTTGCGCCGGCCGACGACCAGGCGGGTCTGCTCGCCCTTGAATTTCAGGTCCTGCGGGATCTCGCCGACCACCGCGCCGGGAAAGATCACCGTTTCGTCGCCGATCTCCGTCCGGCCGGTGACGACCGCGTGGCTTTTCAGATGGACGCCCGCGCCCAGCACCACCTGAGCGCCGACCAGCGAGAACGGCCCGATGATCGCGCCGGCACCGATCCGGGCGCCGGGTTCGACCACCGCCGAGGGATGGATCTGGGCTGTCTCGTGGATGCTCAAGGCGTCACTCCTTCGGAACGTCGATCATGGCCATGAATTCGCATTCGCAGGCGGTTTCGCCATCCACCGAGGCCACGCCGCGGAACTTCCACACCTTGCCGCCGCCGCGCAGCGCCTCGACCGTCAGCAGCAGCTGATCGCCCGGCACCACCTTGCGGCGGAACTTGCACTTGTCCACGCCCATGAAATAGACCAGCGCGTTCTTTCCGGCCAGGTCCAGCGACAGGCCGACCATGACGCTTGCGGTCTGGGCCAGCGCCTCGATCTGCAGCACGCCGGGAAAGATCGGCGTGGCCGGGAAATGGCCGGTGAACTGCGGTTCGTTCATGGTGACGTTCTTCAGGCCGACGGCGGATTTCGACGGCACGATATCGGTCACCCGGTCCACCAGCAGGAACGGATAGCGATGCGGAATGACCTTCTGGATCAGGTCGATATCGGCGGTGGTCGGGCAATCGGTCATGGTCGTCCTGTCTCGGGCTCTGAGGGGCTTGGCACAAGGGGTTAGCAATGAAGGCCCGGCTGGGCAAGCGATCAGGCCCCGGCGGCGGCCAGGGCCGCCCGCCGGGCGCGTTCAGTCGGACGGATCCCCCGGCGGCGGGGGCTCGCCGGGAATGGTCAGCTGGCGCAGCATGCGCGGGGTCGGGCGCAGGGAGGGACTGGGCTGGGAAGGTCCGGTCGTGCCGCTGCCATCGCCGATCTCCTCGTCCAGGCGCGCGACCGCCTCGTCGGTGATGTCCACCACGTCGAAGGCCATCAGCACCACGGTATTGTCGAGGATCACCAGCGCGCCGCGATCCTGGGCGATCTCGGCCAGGATCGGGGCGGCGCGGTTGACGAAATTCTGCCGTTCCGCCTCCAGCCGCTGCTGCAGCGTGCGCGCCTTGCGGTCCTGTTCCTGGCGGATGCGCTGCACCTTGGCGTCGAACGCATCGGCGAGGTCCTGGAACTCGCCGGCCGGCATGGCCGGGCGCCGGTCCGTCAGATCCTGCTCCTCGGTGGTCAGCTCGGACTCGATGCGGCGGTTCTCCGCGGCCAGGGCGTTGCGGTCGCGCTCCAGGTCGGAAATGATGCGCTGCCCCAGCAGGCTGTCGGAAAAGACCGTCTCCTGGTTCAGCGTGACGACGGGCGTGCCGTTGAAATGCGGCGCGCCGGGCGCCGGGGCCGACGCGGCGGGAGGCGGCGGGGCGCCGCCCTCCTGCGTCTCCTGCGCCATGCCGGAGGCGGCCGCCAGGACGAGCCCGGCGGCCAGCCAGAGCTCAGAATGCCGTGGAGATCGAGAAGTCAAAGGTCTGCTCGTCATCGTAGCTCTCCTTCTGCACCGCGCGGGTGAAGTCGAAGCGCAGCGGCCCTAGGGGGGTCGACCAGAAAAGCGAGGCGCCGAGCACAGCGCGCAGGTGGAAGTCGTCATCCACCTCGCCACCGGTCCCGGCCGTGTCGTCCAGCCCCCAGACAGACCCCGCATCGAAGAACAGCCCGCCGCGCACGCCGTATTCCTCCGGCAGCCCGACCGGGAAGTTCACCTCGGTGCGCCATGCGGTGTAGTAGTTGCCGCCAAGCGCATCCTCGTTGGTCGCGGTCGTGTCGCGCGGGCCGAAGCCGTTGCGCGAGAAGCCGCGGACACGGCTGCCGGCGCCGAACCGGTCGAGGACCCAGCTGTCCTGGCCGTTCAGCATGGTCAGCGCCCCGCCCTGCAGTTCCGAGGTCAGCGTCACGTCGCTGCCGCCCAGCTTGGTCTCGGCGCCCACCAGCGCGGAGGTCTTGATGTAATCCACATCGCCCCCCAGCCCCGCGAAGTCCTGCGAGAACTGGAACCGGATGCCGGCATCCGGATTGATCCCGACATTGCGCGTATCGAAGCTGAAAGTGTAGCCGACCGAGCTGCTGATCTTGTCGCCTTCCTCGCGCTGCAGGATCACCGAGCTGCCATTGTCATCCGCATCGTCGCTGTCGCCGTCGCTGACCCCGTAGAGCCGGTCCCCGGAGATCGTGTAGCGCAGGCTCAGCCGCGAATAGTCGCTGACCCGGAAGCCCAGCGAGGGCGACAGGGACGCCTTGCGGGTCGAGTAATCCGAACTGTACTGATCCGTCGCGCTGTAGCCCGCCGAGATCGTGCCCGACACGTCGCGGCCCAGCAGCGCGGGCTCGGTCAGGCTGAGATTGGCTGCGGTGTTGTCCACGCCGCCGCTGACCGAGAAGCCCAGCCGCTGGCCGCGGCCCAGGAAGTTGCGCTCGCTGAGGCTGAACTGCCCGCCGACGCCGTCCCCGACCGAGTAGTTGACGCCGAAGCCGATCTGCCCGGTCGGCTGTTCGTCGACATTGACGTCGATGATGACCCGGTCCGGCGCCGTGCCGTCGCGCGGCGCGACATCGGCATTGGAGAAATAGTTCAGCGCCCGGATGCGTTCGGCCGCGTTGCGGATTTCGCGCGGGTTGAACGGGTCGCCCTCGACCGTGTCGAACTGGCGGCGGATCACCTCGTCGCGGGTGGTGGAATTGCCCTCGATGTCGATGCGCTCGACGAAGATGCGCGGCCCGCGCGTCAGCGTGTAGGTCAGATCCAGCGTCTGGTCGGCCTCGTTGCGGGTGATGCGCGGATCGACCTGGATGAAATCGTTCCCGTTCATCAGCGCCTTGCGTTCCAGCCGGGCGATCCCGTCATCGATGCGCAGCGGCGAATACAGCTGGCCGGGCCGGGTCCGGACGATGTCCTCGTAATCGGCCGCCGCGAGTTCCGGCACCTCCGAGGCGATCCCGACCTTGCCGAAGCGAAACTGCTGCCCTTCGCGGATATTGAAGGTGATGAAGAACGCGTTGCGCTCGCGGGAGAATTCCGTGGAGACGGAGGTGACCTCGAAATCGATGAAGCCGCGGGCCCGGTAATAATCGGTCAGCACCTGCCGGTCGTAGGCGATGCGGTCCTCGACATACTGGTCGCGCGCGACCAGCGCGCGGAAGATCCCCGCCTGCTTGGTGCCCAGCACGTTGCGCAGGCGGCGGTCGCTGAAGGAGCTGTTGCCGACGAAGGCGATCCGCTCGACCTCGACGACGGCGCTTTCGGTCACCTCGAAGACGACATCGACGCGGTTCTGGCTGCGCGGGATGATCCTGGGCGTGACGACCGCGCCCAGCCGCCCGGCCTGGCGGTAGGCATCGGCGATGGCGCGGGCATCCGCCTCGGCGGTCGAGGGGCTGTAGACGCGGCGCGGCTGGCTTTTCAGCAGCGGCGTCAGCGCCTCGTCGTCGATCCGGCGATTGCCCTCGATGGCGATCTCGTTGACCGTCGGAAATTCCTTGACCGTGATGGTCAGCGTGCTGCCCGAGGGGTCGAAATCGACGCTTTCGAACAGGCCCGAGGCCATGATCCGCTGATAGGCGGCGTTCAGCTGGCCGATGGTCAGCGGCGTGCCCGGGCCGATCCCGGCATAGCTCAGCACCGAGACGTCATCGACGCGGATGTTGCCCTCCACATCGATGCGCGAATAGCTTTGCCCCGCGCCCTGCGCGACCGCCCCGAAAGGCATCGTCACCACCGGCACGGCCAGCGCGAGAGAGGCCGAAAGCCCCCATGCCGCCCCGTTCCGGAGACCCATCCGCCTGCCCGCCTGTCGCGCCATGCCCACCACCTCGAACTCGTTTTCTTGCCTGCCCTGTCCGTAGACCGAGACGGCCGGCTTGTCAAAATGGCTTGCGCGCGCAGCGCCGCCATTTTTGCCGCGCAGGAGGCGCCGCCGCAGGCTCAGCAGAAGATGTCGTTGGTCAGCGCGAAGGCCATCAGCGCCAGGACCAGCGCCAGCCCCCCCGCCATCAGCGCCCGCAGCGCCCGGTCCGACGGCGGCCGGCCGGCCACGGCCTCATAGGCGAAGAACACCAGGTGGCCGCCATCGAGGACCGGGATCGGGAAGAGGTTCATCAGCCCCACCGCGGTGGACAGGACGGCGAGGAACCAGATGAAGCTGTCCAGCCCCTGGCTGGCCGCCGCCCCCGAAGTCTCGGCGATGCCGATCGGCCCCGACAGGTTGCACGAGGAGATCGCGCCGGTGATCATGTGCCACAGGCCCGACAGGCTCTGCTCTACGATGAACACCACCTGCCCCGCCCCCATGGACACTGCCGCCCCCAGCCCCGGGCTTTCGGTCACCGGCTCGAAGAACAGCCCGCCCGTGACGCCGATCAGGTAGCGCGTCTCGAAGCCGCCATCCGCGGCGGGCAGATCGGTCTGGCGCGGCGTCAGTTCGGCCTCGAAACGCGCGCCGTCGCGCCATATCTCCAGATCCAGCGGCGCGCCTTTCGAGGCTGTCACCGCGCTGCGCAGATCCTCGAAGGCCGCGACGGGGGCCCCGTCGACCGTGCGGATGACATCCCCGGCGCGCAGCCCCGCCTCCTTGGCGGCGGATTTCGGGCTGACCGAGGAGACCAGCGGCGGATAGGGATAGGGCCCCTGCGCCTCGACCTCGCGGCCGTCGCGCAGCACCGTGTAGGGCAGCTGCGGCACCACCGGCAGATCGGCGACGAAGGCCTCGAACCCCTCCAGCGCGGGGACATCGGCGCCGTCGATGCGCAGCAGCTGGTCGCCCGGCTGCAGCGTCTGGCTGTCGGCGGGCATGGGCCGCAGGCTGTCGATGGTCAGCGGATCGCTGGCCTGGCCCTGCCACAGGATCACCCCGGAAAACAGCAGCACCGAAAGCACGAAATTGAAGACCGGCCCCGCCGCCACCGTGGCCGCGCGCGCCCAGAGCGGCGCGGCATGCATCGTGCGCCGCAGGGTCGCGGCATCCATCTGCTCCAGGTTGCCATCGTGCCCCGCGCTGGCCGGATCGGCATCGCCGAGGAACTTGACGTATCCCCCCAGCGGCAGCGCCGAGATCTGCCACAGCGTCCCGCGCCTGTCGCGCCAGGAGGCGATGCGCGGCCCGAAGCCCAGGCTGAACACCTCCGCATGGATGCCCGACCAGCGGCCAACGATGTAATGGCCGTATTCATGGATGGCCACGATCACGGACAGGGCGACCACGAAGGCGGCGACGGTCCAGATGAGATTGCCGAATTGAGGGATCAGCCCGATCAGGTCCAAACGTCTGCCTTCCTTGTCATCATGTCTGCCCGCAGCGCGTCAGCGCGCGGCCTGGTCCAGGCGCAGCGCGTCATCCGCGCTGTCCCGGGCAATCTGGTCGACGCGGCGCACCTCTTCAAGGGTCACCGCCCCCGCCAGCGCGGCGGCCGCCTGCAGCCGTTCCAGCACCCGCTCCACCAGCTCCGCCATCTCGGTGAAGCGCAGCCGTCCGGCGATGAAATGATCCAGGGCCCGTTCCTTGGCGCCGTTGAAGGCTGCCCCGTGCAGCCCGCCCGCCGCCATGACCTCGCGCGCGAGGCGCAGCGCGGGATAGCGGGTCTCGCAGGCGGGGCGGAAGCTGAGGCTGCCCAGGCGCACGAAATCCAGCCGCTCCACGGGCAGCGCGCGGCGCGCGGGCCAGTTCAGCGCGAAACCGATGGCATGGCGCATGTCCGGCGCGCCCAGATGCGCCAGGATCCCGCCATCGTTATGGGCCACCATGGCGTGGATGATGCTCTCGGGATGGACGACCGCCTCGATCCTGCGCGGGTCGATGCCGAAGAATTCGCGCGTCTCGATCAGCTCCAGCGCCTTGTTGAACATCGAGGCGCTGTCGATGGTGATGCGCTGGCCCATGTCCCAGTTGGGATGGCTCGACGCCTCCGCCGGGGTGGCATCGCGCAGCCGGTCCAGCGGCCAATCGCGGAAGGCGCCGCCCGAGGCAGTGATGATCACCCGTTCCACGCTGGCCATGTCCTCGCCCGCCAGCGCCTGGAAGACGGCCGAATGCTCGCTGTCCACCGGCAGGATCGTGGCGCCGTGGCGACGCGCGGTCTCCATTAGAAGCGGCCCGGCGCAGACCAGGCTTTCCTTGTTGGCCAGCGCCAGCGTGGTGCCGTGGCGCAGCGCCCGCAGCCCCGGCGGCAGCCCGGCGGCGCCGACGATGGCCGACATGATCCAGTCTGCCGGACGGTCCGCCGCCTCGATCAGCGCCTGCGGTCCCGCCGCGCAGGCGAGGCCCGTCCCCGCCAGCGCGGCGCGCAGCTCCGGCAACCGCGCGGGATCGGCGGTCACCGCGATCTCGGGGCGGAATTCGCGCGCCAGCGCGGCCAGCCCGGCAATGTTCTGCCCGCCGGTCAGCGCCACGAGGCGATAGGCCTCCGGGTCGCGGCGGATCAGGTCGATCGTGCTAGCGCCGATCGAACCGGTCGCCCCGAAAATGGAAATCCGCCGCATCGCTCAGCCCCAGGGCGCAGGCGGAAAACCCACCACCTGTTCCACCATCAGGAACAGGACCGTGGCGCCCAGCATGCCGTCGAACCGGTCGAACAGCCCGCCATGGCCGGGGATCAGGTTGGAGCTGTCCTTGACGCCCGCGCGGCGCTTCAGCGCGCTTTCGGCGATGTCGCCCAGCTGCGAGGCCATCGACAGCCCGATGGACAGCCCGATCACCTCGCTGCCGCCGCCGAGGATCGCGATCGCCGCCCAGCCGGTCAGCGCCGCGCCGATCCAGCCCGCCACGGTGCCCGACCAGGTCTTCTTGGGGCTGATCTTGGGCCAGAATTTCGGCCCCCCGATCAGCCGGCCGGCGAAATAGCCAAAGACATCGGTGACGACCACGACGAGGATCAGCCAGGCCATCCAGGCCGGGCCGAAATCGCCGCGCACATGGACCAGCCCGAAGCCGGCCAGCAGGATCAGCACGGCAAAGATGGCAAAGGACATCTTGCGGTGATCCAGCCGGGAAATGCCGATGAAGGCCGGCAGGATCAGGAAGGGCACGCCCCAGCCCTCGGGCAGCAGCATCGCCAGAAGCGAGGAGACCCCCGCGACCCCGGCCAGAAGCCCCGCCTCGCCCGAGCCGCACATCCGTGCCAGTTCCCAGACCATCAGCCCGACCGCCGCCGCGACGAAGACCGCCAGAGGCAGGCCGCCGATCGCCACCATGCCCAGTCCCAGCCCGGCCATGACGAGGCCCGACAGCAGCCGCGGCCCCAGATCGGCCATCTGTGCGGAACCGCCCGGTCCGGCTGCGGGGCTCATGACAGCACGGCGCCGAAGCGGCGTTCGCGCGACCCGAACCTTGCCAGGATGCGGCCCAGCTCGGCCCGGCCGAAATCGGGCCAGTAGACCGGGGTGAACTCGAATTCGGAATAGGCCGACTGCCACAGCAGGAAATTCGACACCCGGCTTTCGCCCGAGGTGCGGATCACCAGGTCGGGATCGGGCAGGTCCGCCGTGTCGAGATAGGGGCGCAGGCTGTCGGCCCCGACCGCATCGGCCGATACCCGCCCGGCCGCCACGTCCTGGGCCAGCCGCAGCGCGGCCCGGGACAGCTCGTCGCGGGCGCCGTAATTCAGCGCGACGGTCAGATTCAGCGCGCCGTTGCAGGCCGTGGCCTCCTCAAGCCCGGCCATCATGCGGCGCAGCTTGGGATTGAGCGGCCCGCGGTCGCCGATGAAGCGCACCCGCACCCCCTGGGCCACCAGCTCCGCCGTCTCGCTGCGGATGAACTGGCGGAACAGCGCCATCAGCCCGGCCACCTCGGAGGGCGCGCGTTTCCAGTTCTCGGTGGAAAAGGCATAGAGCGTCAGATAGCGCACGCCGTGATCGGGACAGGCCTCGACCACCTCGCGGACCCGCCGCGCGCCCATCTTGTGCCCGTAGAGCCGCGGCTTGCCCCGGCCCTTTGCCCAGCGGCCGTTGCCATCCATGATGATCGCGACATGGGATGCCGGGGAATGAGAGGTGTCTTTCGCCGCCAATGGATCCTCATGCGGTGCCCGGAACATGCCTGCCCCGGGGGGCGAAGGCTCGGCCGCCTGCCGGGACAGGCCGCCACGAAACAGGTCTCAGACCTGCATGATCTCGGCCTGCTTGGCCTCCAGCGCCTTGTCGATCCCCGCGATGGAGGCATCGGTCAGCTCCTGGATCTCGTCGGCCCAGACCTTCTGGTCGTCTTCGCTCATGCCCGCGGCCTTGGCCTTCTTGATCTGGTCCATGCCGTCGCGGCGCACGTTGCGAATCGCGACCCGGGCATGTTCCGCATATTGCGCGGCCACCTTGGTCAGCTGGGTCCTGCGCTCCTCATTCAGCTCGGGGATGGGCAGGCGGATGATGGTGCCGTCGACCACGGGGTTGATCCCCAGGCCGCTTTCGCGCAGCGCCTTCTCGACCTTGCCGACCATCGACTTGTCCCAGATGTTGATCGTCAGCATCCGCGGCTCGGGCACGTTGACGGTGCCCAGCTGGTTGATCGGCGTCGAGGAGCCATAGGCATCGACATGGATCGGATCGAGCATGCTGGCGGCCGCGCGTCCGGTGCGCAGCGACAGGAATTCCTGGCGCAGCGATGCCATCGCGCCGTCCATGCGCCGTTGCAGGTCGTCAAGATCGATATCCAGGTCGTCGTCGGTCGACATAAGCGAGCAGCCTCATTCTTTGCTATCGTTGCCGGCGGGGCCCCTGCCGGAGACCGCCGGGGCGCGCCCACCGGGCGGCACGTCCGGCACAGTCGTATACGCCTAAGCGTGTACCCTTGTATAGGCCCCCTCGCCCCGCAAGATGCCGCAGAAGCCGCCCGGTTCATCCAGCGAGAACACGTAGATCGGCTTGGAATTGTCCCGCGCCAGCGCGATCGCCGAGGCATCCATGACCTTCAGGTTCCTGGTCAGGACCTCGTCATAGCTGACGCTTTCATAGCGTTTGGCGTCCTCGTGCTTGCGCGGGTCCTTGTCATAGACCCCGTCGACGCCGTTCTTGCCCATGAAGATGGCCTCGCAGCTCATCTCGTTGGCGCGCAGCGTCGCGGCTGTGTCGGTGGTGAAATACGGATTGCCGGTCCCGGCCGCGAAGATGCAGACGCGCTTCTTCTCCAGGTGGCGCACCGCGCGGCGGCGGATATAGGGTTCGGCCACCTCGTCCATGCGGATCGCGGTGATGACCCGCGAATGGATGCCGCGCGATTCCAGCGAGGACTGCATCGCCAGCGCGTTCATCACGGTGGCGATCATGCCCATGTAATCGGCGGTGGTGCGCTCCATGCCCTGGGCGGATCCCTGCAGCCCGCGGAAGATGTTGCCGCCGCCGATCACCATGCAGATCTCGACGCCCAGCTGATGGACCTTCTCGACCTCTGCGGCGATGCGCTCGACGGTGGGGGGATGCAGTCCGAAGCCCTGGTCGCCCATCAGCGCCTCTCCGGAAATCTTCAGCAATACCCGCTTGAACGTCACCGGCGTCGCTGCTTTGACATCACCCATGGCACACAGATCCTCGAAGTCCTCACTTGCCAATGGACATTGGCTGAATACCGGCGCGGGCACAACCGTCCTTCCGGTCGCGCCCGCCGGGACGGCGGAGAATCGCGGTGGATAACCCCCTGCGCGACATCGACCCCGGACGGGTGGTGCTGCTGTCGGGCTGCACCGCCTCGGGAAAATCCGCGCTGGCGCTGGATCTGGCGCGCCGCCAGGGCCGTGCGGTGGTCAATGCCGATGCGCTGCAGGTCTATGACGGCTGGCGCATCCTGACCGCACGCCCCGGCGATGAGGATCTCGCCCGGGCCCCGCACCTGCTTTACGGGCATGTCGATCACCGCGCCGCCTATTCCGCGGGAGACTGGCTGCGCGAGGTCGCGCCGCTTCTCGATGCGCGCCCCGCCCCCGTCATCGTCGGCGGCACCGGGCTGTATTTCCAGGCGCTGACCCGCGGCCTGGCCGAGATCCCCCCCACCGATCCGCAGGTGCGCGCCGCGGCGAATGCGCGGATGGCCGAGGCGGGCAACCCGGCCATGGCGGCCGAGCTCGATGCCGCGACCCGGGCGCGCATCGACCTGCGCAACCCCGCGCGGGTGCAGCGCGCCTGGGAGGTGCTGCGCCAGACCGGGCGCGGCCTGGCCGCCTGGCAGGACGAGACCGGCCCGGCGCTGCTGCCCGAGGCGCAGGCCGCCTGCGTGCTGGTCCAGGCCGGGCGCGATGCGCTCAATGCCCGCATCGACCGGCGGTTCGATGCGATGCTGGAGGGCGGCGCCTGGGAGGAGGCGCGCGCGATGGCGCCCGGCTGGGACCCGGCCCTGCAATCCTCCCGCGCGATCGGCGCAGGCGAGCTGATCGCCGCCCTGGCCGGCGAGATGACGCCTGACGAGGCGATTTCCGCCGCCAAGACCGCGACCCACCGGTATGCCAAGCGGCAAAGGACCTGGATGCGCAGCAAGATGGGCGGCTGGAGGCAGGTGGTTTCCGGAATTTAACCTCTTGTTAACATTATCGGCGTGTTATCGCCTCTATGGGGGGAGTCTGTCGGGAATCCGCGATCCGGCCTTGGCCGAATCTCCGTGATTTCCTAGTATCCTGCAAAGTTGCGAGGAAGTTCCCATGTTTGACGCACAGGGCAGTGAAAACGTATCCCATCCGCTTCGCGTCGTGCCGCTGTCCCAGCTCGCGCGGGCGGGCGGGCTCGGCCTGGGCGCGGAGCGCAGCTATATCGCGCCCGTCCTGTTCTGGATCGCCCATGGCCAGGGACGGCTCAGCGTCGGCGGCCAGCTGCGCGGCTATACCGGCCATAACGCGATCTTCCTTCCCGGAAACCTGTCCCACGGCATCGAGATCTCGCCGCGCTGCCAGGGCACGGCCATCTTCTTTGCCGAGAAGAGCATGCTGCCCTTCCCGCCCAACGAGCTGCACCTGCGGATGCAGGGCGTGCAGATGCAATCCGAAATGAATGCGCTGATCGAGGATCTGCGTCAGGAATCGCAAGGGACCAGCCCGGATCGCGACCTGGTCCTTTACCATCGCGCCGCGCTGATGCTGCTTTGGCTGAACCGCCAGGCCGGGCGCCCGCATGTGCCCAATGTCCAGGTCTCGGACATGCTGCGCGCCATAGCGCAGCCCAAGCGCTGAGCGCCGCGGCACCGGCCGCGACACCGGGGCTGCCTGCGCGCGCCGCGCAACACTTGCCCCGCCCCCCCGAACACCCCATCATCCTCCCGGACGGCCGGACCCGGCCCCGCGCGGAGCCTTCCGCCGGGCGCGCCCCGGCGTGACATCCGCGCCGCGAGGAGCCCGACGATGCGCCATTTCCGCCGCCGCCTTGCCGCCCCGCCCCGGGACGCCCTTGCCATGCTGCGCCGGGATTACGGCCAAGGCGCCATCGGGCGTCGCGAATTCCTGACCCGCGCCACGGCACTGGGCGTGGCGGCGCAGGCCTTCGGCCCGCTGGGCGCCGCGCGCGCCCAGGAGGCACGGGGCGGCAGCCTGCGCATCCAGATGCGGGTGCTGCCGCAGGGCGATCCGCGTCTGTGGGATTTCACCGAGAAATCCAATGCCTGCGCCGGGCTGCTCGACCGGCTGGTCCATGCCCGCCATGACGGGCGCATGGAGGGGGCGCTGGCCGAAAGCTGGGAAACCTCCGAGGACGCGGCCTCCTATGTGCTTCACCTGCGCCCGGGCGTGACCTGGTCGAATGGCGATCCCTTCGGCGCCGAGGATGTCCTCGCCAATTTCGAGGGCTGGTGCGATGCCGGGCTGGCGGGAAATTCCATGGCCTCGCGGCTGGCGCCGCTGATCGACCCGGGGACCGGACGCCTGCGCGAGGGGGCGGTCACGATCCTCGACCCGCTGACCCTGCGGCTGGACCTGGCCTGGCCGGACATCACGCTGATCCCCGGCCTGTCGGATTACCCGGCGGCCGTGATGCATCGCTCGGCCATCGGCGAATCTCCCCTGGACCGCCAGATCGGCACCGGCGCCTACCGCATTGCCGAATACCAGCCCGGCACGGGCGCCGTTCTGGAACGGGACCCGCAGCGGCGCCCCTGGCGCGCGGGCCAGCTGGAGCGGATCGCGTTCGTCGATCTCGGGCCCGATCCCGTGGCGATGGTGGAGGCGGCCGAGGATGGCCGCATCGACATGACCTATGACACGATCGGGGCCTATGTGCCGGTGATGGACGGGCTGGGCTGGCGCCGCTCGGAGATCGACACATCGGCCACAATCGTGCTGCGCGCCCGGCAAAGCCACGAGCTGGGCGGGTTCCGTCCCTATGCCGACCTGCGGGTGCGCCGGGCGCTGCAACTGGCCGTCGACAACGAGGTGCTGCTGGAACTGGGCTATGACGGGCGCGGGCTGGCCGCGGAAAACCACCATGTCTCGCCCCTGCATCCCGCCTATGCCGCCATCCCGCCCCAGCGTCCCGACCCGGCGCAGGCGCGGGCGCTGATGGAAGAGGCCGGGATGATGGAATACGAGCATGAGCTGGTCTCCATCGACGATGACTGGCGGCGCTTCACCACCGACGTGATGGCCGCGCAGCTGCGCGATGCCGGGTTCCGTGTCCGGCGGATCATCCTGCCCGCCGCCGACTACCACGCGGGCTGGCGCGACTTCGGCTTTTCCTCCACCAACTGGAACGCGCGCGAACTGGGGGTGCAGGCGCTGGATCTGGGCTACCGCTCGGGCGCCGCCTGGAACGAGAGCGGCTTTGCCGACCCGGAATTCGATGCGCTGCTGGACCGCGCCAAGGGCCTGCCCGGCGCGGCAGAGCGGCGCGAGGTCATGACCCGGCTGCAGCAGCGGCTGCGCGACCAGGCGGTGATCGTGCAGCCCTACTGGCGGCGGCTGATGCGCCATGTCCGCCCCGGCGTCACCGGGGCAGATCGCCATCCCAAGGACATGATCGACCTGCACGCGCTGTCGCTGGCGCCCTGAACCCCGGCGTTTCAGCGCCCCTCGAACCGGGCGGGACGCTTCTCCAGGAAGGCCATGACGCCTTCGGTGAAATCGCGCGTGCGGCCGCATTCGCCCTGAAGCTGCGCCTCCAGTCCCAGCTGCGCGTCCAGCCCGTTCTGCGTGCTGGCCCGCAGCGCCTGCTTGATCCGCGCCAGCGCCTCGGTCGGGCCCTGCGCCAGCTGCGCTGCTCGCGCCTGCCAGTGCGCCGCAAATTCCTGCGCGGGCACGGCCTTCCAGATCATGCCCCATTCCTCGGCCCGGGCGGCCGTCACCGGTTCGGCGAACAGCATCGCGCCCATGGCCCGCGCGAACCCCACCTGCCGCGGCAGCCAATAGCTGGCCCCGGCATCCGGGATCAGGCCGATGCGCGAGAACGCCTGGACGAAGACCGCGCTATCGGCGGCGATGACCACATCGGCACAGAGCGCCAGGCTGGCCCCGGCCCCCGCCGCGGCGCCATTGACCGCGGCGATCACCGGCAAGCGGCAGTCATGCACCGCCCGCAGCAGCGGTTCGTATTCGTCGCGCAGCGTCCGCTCGATATCCAGGCTGGCCGCATTGCCGCGATCCGCCAGGTCCTGCCCGGCGCAGAAGGCCTCGCCCGCCCCGGTCAGCACGATGACCCGGGCGTCGCGCTCGGCCGCCTTCAGGGCATGCAGAAGCTCCGCGCGCATCCGCACGTTCAGCGCGTTGCGCCGGTCCGGCCGGGACAGGCGGATGACCGCCACCCCCTGCGCATCCTGCTCCAGCGCGATCGTCTCGTAATCCATGGCCGTCCTCCGCCGGTCTCCTGCGCCAGACTAGCCCCGCCGCGGCGGAAGAAAAGCGCAACGCGGGGTCACGGGTCGCGATCCTGCAGGATCGCCCGGAGCCGCGCCGCCTCGGCCGTGCTGAGTTCCTCGGGCGGCGTTTCGCGCGACAGGCGGTTGCGCCGCTGATGGGCCAGCCCGATCCCGGCGCCGAGAATCAGAAGCACCGGCCCCGCGCCCCACAGGATCAGGTTCACCCCGGTCTTCTGCGGGCGCAGCAGCACATATTCGCCGTAGCGGTCGGTGACGAAGGCGATCACCTCGGCATCGCCATCGCCTGCCAGCAGCCGCTCGCGCACCAGGATCCGCAGGTCGCGCGCCAGGTCGGCATTGGATTCGTCGATGCTCTCGTTGCGGCAGACGAGACAGCGCAGCTCCTTCGACAGCTCGCGCGCCCGCGCCTCCAGCGCCGGATCGGCCAGCATTTCATCGGGCTGAACCGCCAGGACCGGCCCGGCCAGCGCGATCAGGGCCGCCGCGATCAGCACACGCATCCCGGTCATTCCGCCGCCACCGGCCGGACCGGGCGCTGCCGCGGGGCGCCTGCCGCCACGCGGAACCGCCGGTCGGTGAGGCTCAAGAGCCCCCCCAGCGCCATGATGATCGCCCCCGCCCAGATCCAGTTGGCGAAGGGTTTGACATAGGTGCGCACCGCATAGCCGCCGCCCTGCTGGGGATCGCCGATCACCAGGTAGAAGTCGCGCCAGATGCCGTTGTCGATCGCCGCCTCCGTGGTCGGCATCTGCGCCACCGGATAGACGCGTTTCTCGGGATGCAGGGTCGCAAGCGGGCGGTCGCCGTCCCAGACCGTCATCGTCGCCATGGTGGTGTAGTAGTTCGGGCCGCGCGTGTCCTCGACCGCGTCGAGGCTGATGCCGTAGCCCGCCACCTCGAAACGGTCGCCGATGCGGGCGACGCGGATATCCTCGACCTGCCAGGCGGTCATCGCGGCGATGCCGATGAAGGTCACGCCCAGCCCGGCATGGGCCACCGCCTTGCCCCAGTCGGCGCGCGGCAGATGGGCCAGCCGCCGCAGCCGCGCCTCGCCCCGCCCCGTGCGCAGCCACAAATCGCGCAGCGCGCCGAGCACGAGCCAGGTGCCAAGGGCGATGCCCGCGGGGGCCAGCGCCGACCGGCCGCTCTGCACCGCATAGGCCAGGAGCCCGGCCGCCTCCGCCAGGGCCGCCGCGGTCGCCAGCTGCGCCGCCGCGCGCCCCGCCCGCCCGCGTTTCCAGGGCAGCACCGCGCCGACGGGCAGGATCACCGCCAGCGCGATCATGAAGGGCGTGAAGGCGGCATTGAAGAAGGGCGCCCCCACGGTCAGCTTGCGCCCGAAGAGAAGCTCCGCCACCAGGGGCCAGATCGTGCCGATGAAGACCACGAAACACGCCACCGCCAGCAGCAGGTTGTTGGCCACCAGCGCGCTCTCGCGGCTGACCAGCCCGAATACCCCCTTGGAGGTCATCGCCCCCGCCCGCGCCGCGAAGAGGGTCAGCGCGCCGCCCATGAAGACGGCGAGGATCGCCAGGATGAAGACCCCCCGCTCGGGATCGTTGGCGAAGGCATGGACCGAGGTGATGACCCCCGAGCGCACGATGAAGGTGCCGATCAGCGAAAACCCGAAGGCCAGGATCGCCAGAAGGATGGTCCAGGTCTTCAGGCTCTCGCGCTTCTCCACCACGATGGCGCAATGCAGCAGCGCCGCGGTGATCAGCCAGGGCATGAAGGAGGCGTTCTCCACCGGATCCCAGAACCAGAACCCGCCCCAGCCCAGCTCGTAATAGGCCCACCAGGATCCCAGCGCGATGCCCACCGTCAGGAACATCCAGCTGACCAGCGTCCAGGGCCGCACCCAGCGGCCCCAGGCGGCATCCACCCGCCCCTCGATCAGCGCTGCAACCGCGAAGGAGAAGGTCAGGCTCAGCCCGACATAGCCGAGGTAGAGAAAGGGGGGATGGAAGGCGAGCCCCGGATCCTGCAGCAGCGGATTGAGGTCCTGCCCGTCCATCGGCGGCCGCGCCAGGCGCAGGAACGGGTTGGAGGTGAACAGGATGAAGGCGAAGAAGGCAGCCGCGATCATCGCCTGCACCGCCAGCACCCGCGCCTTCAGCCCGGGCGGCAGGTCGCTGCCGAACCAGGCGCAGAGCGCCCCGAACAGGGTCAGGATCAGCACCCATAGCAGCATCGAGCCCTCGTGGTTCCCCCAGACGCCCGAGACCTTGTAAAGCATCGGCTTCAGGCTGTGGGAATTCTCGACGACAAGCTTCAGCGAGAAATCCGAGGTGACGAAGGCATGGGTCAGGGCCGCGAAGCTGCCCGCCGTCAGCAGGAACTGCGCCGTGGCGGCGGGCACCGCCGCCGCCATCCATCCCGTCCAGCCGCGGGCCGCCCCGATGAAGGGAACCACCGCCTGGAACAGCGCGACGAAGGCGGCGAGGATCAGGGCGAAATGGCCGAGCTCTGCGATCATGGATGGGGCGCTCCTTGCCTTGTCTGCGTCCCTTCTAACCGCCGGGCCGGCCTGCGCCAAGAGCCGCCGCCCCGCGCCGGGATGCCGTCCCGCGTCGGCCGCCGCATCCGGCAGCAGCGCGGACCGGGGGCGCCCCGGCCGCGCATCGCAGGGTCCCGGCACGGATCACGGCAGGTGGCAGATGCCCGCCTGTCCCAGGCGCCGGGACCGGACATTGCGGCGCGTCCCCGATGCCGCGCGGGGCAAGGGAACATGGCCCGCCCCCGGTTCAGGCGGATCCGGACAGATCACCGGCAGCCCGGCCCGCTGCGCATGGTCACGCCGCCGCCCGCGCCCGGCACGCCCGAGGGACGGCGAGGCGCGGCCTAGGCGTCATCCTCCCCGTCGCTCAAGAGCAGAAGCTCGCCGGCCGATTCCATTTCCCGGATCGCGCCGACAATGGCGCTCATGGCCTCCTCGGCATCCTTGGCCTTGATCTTGCCGGCATCGTTGATCTCGTCGCGCAGCTGCTGCGCCATTCGCTGGGACATGTTGGACAGGATGAATTCGCCGGCCTTGGCATCCGCTCCCTGGCCGCCGCCGATGGCCGTGACCAGCACCGCCTGGTCCACCGCGCGGGTGATCTTGGGAATGTCGCGCGGATCGATCCGGGTGGGGATGTTGCCGAAGGTGAAGATCGCCTTGCGCACCTCCTCGGCAAAGCCTGCATCCTTCTCCTCCAGCCCTTCCAGCACGCCGTCGCGCGTCAGGGCGGGCGTCGAATTCAGGATCGCGCCCACGCGCTGCACCGGGCCGTCGGTGAAGGCCGCGACAGGCCGCGAGGACAGCTGCAGCGCGATGGCCGAACCGATCGTCTGCACGGTCTCGGGATCGATGGCGCTGGTCTGGGAGATGGCATAGGCGATGCGCCGCGCCCGGGCGCCATCCATCTGGCCGAGGATCTCCGCCGATTTCTGGACCGGCAGCTTGGACAGGACCACCGCCGCGACCTCCTCGCTCTCGGCATCGATCACCTCCAGCAGCCGCGCGGCATCCAGCCCGCCGATCATGCCCCAGGGATCGCGATGCACCGGAACCCCGGCCTGCTTGCGGATCCGCGCCGCGGTGGATGCGCTGATCGAGCCGTCCAGCGCATCCAGCGCCCCGGCGAGGCCGCCGGGAAAGGTCATGCCCACGGCGTCCAGCTCGGCCAGGAATTCCTCGATCACCTCGCCCAGCGACGTGTGGTCGATCTGGCGCAGGGCGCCCATCTCGTGGGTCAGCTCCTCCTGCAGGGCCTCCGGCAGGTCAGACAGGCTCAGCTCGGCGCCTTCCTGCATCAGGATGCGCACGATGATCGCCGCCTTGCGCTTCTGCGTCAGCTGCGGCGCGGCGGGATCGAGGCTGGCAAGCGAGGGCATCTGGCTCATGGGCATCCTTCCGACTTCTGCCGACGGGGTCAGCTTTGGCGGAGGCGCGTTAACAGCCGGTTTATCGCGATGGCCGAGGCGGAAAACACCGCCCCCGCCCGTGCTGTCCCGCCCCGGTCCCGCAGGGAACCGGGGCCGCCCGGTCAGCTGCCGAAGACCCGCGCGAAGATGGTGTCGACATGCTTGGTATGATAGGCCAGATCGAATTTCTCCTCGATCTCGGCGGGCGACAGCGCGGCGGTCACCTCGCCATCGGCCAGAAGCTCGGTCTTGAAATCCTTGCCCTGCTCCCAGACCTTCATCGCGTTGCGCTGCACCAGGCGATAGGCATCCTCCCGGCTCACGCCCGCCTGGGTCAGCGCCAGCAGCACCCGCTGCGACATGACCAGGCCGCGGAACTTGTTCATGTTGGCCAGCATGGTCTCGGGATAGACGACCAGCTTGTCGATCACCTGGGTCAGACGCGCCAGCGCGAAATCCAGCGTCACCGTGGCATCGGGGCCGATCATCCGCTCCACGGAGGAATGCGAGATGTCCCGCTCGTGCCACAGCGCCACGTTCTCCATCGCCGGAACCACCGACATGCGCACCAGCCGCGCCAGGCCCGTGAGGTTCTCGGTCAGCACCGGGTTGCGCTTGTGCGGCATGGCGGAGCTGCCCTTCTGCCCCTTGGAGAAGAACTCCTCGGCTTCCAGCACCTCGGTGCGCTGCATGTGGCGGATCTCGATCGCGACGTTCTCGATCGAGGAGGCGATCACGCCCAGGCAGGCGAAGAAGGCGGCATGGCGGTCGCGCGGGATCACCTGGGTGGAGATCGGCTCGGGCACCAGCCCCATCCTGGCGCAGACATGCTCCTCCACCGCCGGGTCGATATTGGCGAAGGTGCCCACCGCGCCCGAGATGGCGCCGGTGGCGATCTCCGCCCGCGCGGTCTCCAGCCGGGTGCGGTTGCGCGCCATCTCGGCATAGAACCGCGCGAAGGTCAGCCCCATCGTGGTGGGTTCGGCATGGATGCCGTGGCTGCGGCCGATGCGGACCGTATCCTTGTGCTCGAAGGCGCGGCGCTTGAGCGCGTCGAGCAGCTTGTCCATGTCGGCCAGAAGGATGTCGGCGGCCCGCACCAGCTGCACGTTGAAGGTCGTGTCCAGCACGTCCGAGGAGGTCATCCCCTGATGGACGAAGCGCGCCTCGTCATTGCCGATGATCTCGGCCAGGTGGGTCAGGAAGGCGATGACGTCATGCTTGGTGACCGCCTCGATCTCGTCGATGCGCGCGACATTGAACTCCGCGTCCTTCGCCTTCCAGACGGCCGCCGCGTTTTCCTTCGGAATGACGCCCAGCTCGGCTTGCGCATCGCAGGCATGGGCCTCAATCTCGTACCAGATGCGGAACTTGGTCTCGGGGGACCAGATGGCAACCATGTCGGGACGGGAATAGCGTGGGATCATCGTCGGACCTTTCCTGCGGCGCTTCGGCGCCCTGCCTCTACGGGGAAGAGGCCCGCGACGCAAGCCTGCCGGGCGCCGCGGCGCTGTTCACCCGCGACGGGCTGGCCGGGCGCTGGCATGTCCGCCGCCGGATCCGCGATGCCCGCGCGGGCGGCACCGCGCAGATGGAAGGCGAGGCGCGGTTCCTGCCCGACGCGGAGGGGCTGCGCTACGAGGAAACGGGCACGCTGACCCTGCCCGGAGGGCAGCGCCTGGCCTCCGGGCAGGTCTATCTGTGGCGCTTCGATCCGCTGCCGCGGGTGCTCTTTGCCGATGGCAGGCTGTTCCACCTGCTCGACCCGTCCCGCCTCCGGACCGTGATCCGCCATCTCTGCGGCGAGGACCTCTATACCGGGCGCTACCGGATGCACCCTGCCCGGTGGGAGATGCTGTGGCATGTCCGCGGCCCGCGCAAGGACCAGCTCAGCCGCATCGCCTATCGCCGCAGGTGAGCGATTCCGCACCCGCCGGAGCGGGCGCGATGCGATAGGATGCCCCGACCCCAGCCGGAGGAGACCCCATGCCCGCATCGCCGCCCGTTGCCGCCATCCTGTTCGGTCTTGCCGCCGCCTTCGGCACGGCGCTGCCGGGCACGGCCGGAACACTGGTCCGCGACACCCTGCCTGCCGCCGCCCATCCCGAAAGCCGGGACCGCGACTATGCGCTCTATCTTCCCGACGGGCTCCCCGCCGATGGCAGCGCGGCGCTGGTGACGGTGCTGCATGGCTGCAAGCAGACCCAGGACGACATGCTGGAGCAGACCGGGTTCCGCGCGCTGGCCGATGTCGAGGGCTTCGCCGTGCTCTACCCCTTCATCACCAGCTATGACGGGCGGCGCAGCGAGAATTGCTGGGGCTTCTGGATCGACCATCACCGCCATGAGGGGGCCGGCGAGCCCGCCGATCTGCGCCGGTTGATCGCGGCGGCCGAGACCCGCGCGGGCACCGATCCCGCGCGGCGCTATGTGGCGGGGCTGAGTTCCGGCGCCGCCATGTCGGTGGTCATGGCCGTCGCCTGGTCCGAGGACATCGCCGCGGCGGGCGCGGTGGCCGGGCTGGGCTATGCCGAGGATGCCTGGGCGGTGCGGACCCTGCCGGGCTGTTCCTGGCCGGTCTGGACCGACACGCCCGAGGAGATGGTCGAGGAGATGCGCGCCGAGCAGGACGCGCCCGGCGAGGACCGGCTGGTGCCGCTGATGGTGATGCACAGCCTCAATGACTGCCGCGTGCCGGTGCAGAACGGCCAGGCGCTGGCCGCGTCCTGGATCCGCCGCTACGACGCCCTGCCCGATCCCGTCTCGCAGAGCGATTGCAGCGACGACGCCATCCCCTGCCTGCAGTCCCGTTTCGAGGATGCGCAGGGGCGCGAGGTGCTGGAAACCGTGTTCTTCGAGGGGCCCGACATCAGCGGCACGCATTACTGGCCGGGCGACGGCACCGGCGACTATGCCCGGCCCGAAGGTCCGCCCGCCGCGCAGCTCCTGTGGGCGTTCTTCCGCGACAAGCGCCTGGATCCCGCGCCCTGAGCGGGATCAGAACCGGTAGGAGACGCCCAGCACCGGCCCCGAATAGGTCGGCTGCATCTCCAGGGGCCCGTCCTCGTAATCGAAGGTGAAGTATTTCCACCCGCCGAAGGCGCGCCAGCCGTTGGACCATTGCCGGTCGATGGTGATCTCCGCAGAGGTGCTGAATTCCGAGCCGGCCCCGAACCCGCCCAGATCGATCCAGCCCGCAAGCCCCCAGGCGTCGTTCCAGACATGTTTCGCCCGCAGCGCGACGACCGGGTCGGTGAATTCGACGCGCTTGCCGAAATCGCGCCGCGTCTCGCGGCCGAAGGCGGCCAGCGAGGCATCGACATCCATGTCGATGGAGACATAGCGCAGCCCGCCCAGCAGATCGGCGGTCAGCCGCCCCGCCTGCGTCGCGCGATCCGTCACGCGATAGCCCGCGAAGCCCTGCACCGTCCATTGCGCCATGCCCGCGCGTGCCTCGACCGAGACCGGCCCGCGCGAGGTCTCGGCCTCGAACCCGTCGAGATCCATGTATTCGGCACGGGCGAAATAGATCCAGTTGCCGCGGCGATGCTCGGCATAGGCCAGGACAAGCCCCTCCAGCGCGTCCCAGACATCGCCGAAGGGCAGGTCGATATCCATCTCGGCCCCGCCCGCGGAGGCATCGCCGCCGATCGCCACGCCAAAGCCGTAGATCCCGATCTCGGTCTCGATCCCGGGCGCCTGCTGCGCCGCGACCGGACCGGCCGCCGCCGCCAGGGCCAGCCCGCAGGCCGCCAGATATCGCATGAAAGATCCCCCGTGCCGCGGAAGGCGCGATCCGCCTCCCCTCGCGGATATGTGACCGCTCCCGCGGCGGCGGGTCAAGCCCGCCGCCCGGGGGGGTCAGTATTTCGACGGCACGTAGAGTTCCGGCGGCAGCACCGAGCGTTCGTATTCGGGATTGTACTTGCGCTCGGGCAGCGCGACCTCCTCATGCGGCACCGGCTCGTAGGGGATCATCGACAGGAGATGGTCGATGCAGTTCAGCCGCGCGCGTTTCTTGTCATTGCCGGGCACGATGTACCAGGGCGCCTCGGGGATGTTGGTGCGCGCCATCATCTCTTCCTTGGCCAGGGTGTAATCCTCCCAGCGGACGCGGCTCTGCAGATCCATCGGCGACAGCTTCCACTGCTTCAGCGGGTCGTGGATGCGCATCAGGAACCGCATCTGCTGTTCCTCGTCGGTGATCGAGAACCAGTACTTGATGACCCGGATCCCCGAGCGCACCAGCATCCTCTCGAATTCCGGCACGTCCTCGAAGAACTGCTCCACCTGGCCCTCATCGGCAAAGCCCATGACGCGCTCCACCCCGGCGCGGTTGTACCAGGACCGGTCGAACAGCACGATTTCCCCGGCGGCGGGCAGATGCGGCACGTAGCGCTGGAAATACCACTGGGTCTTCTCGCGCTCCGACGGCGCCGGCAGCGCCACGACCCGGCAGACCCGCGGATTCAGCCGCTGGGTGATGCGCTTGATGACGCCGCCCTTGCCCGCGCTGTCGCGGCCCTCGAACAGCACCACGACCTTCTCGCCCGAGTATTTCACCCAGTCATGCATCTTGATCAGTTCGGACTGCAGGAACAGCAGCTTGCGGAAATAATCCTTGCGCTCCAGGCTGGGAGGATGCGCCTTCTCGTAGATCTTGCGGATCTCCAGGGACAGCGCCGGTTCGGACATCTCCAGCTCGTAATCCTCGTCCAGCGTGTCGGCAAGCTCCGCCTCCAGCCAGTCCATCTCATGGGGGTCTTTCTGTCCGTCCATCATCGGTCTCCGCTTGGCCCGCGGGCCAGGCGGGCTGTTCAGGCCGCCCTATAGCAACGGGGCCGCGACAGATTTGTGACAACCTGCCTCCCGGGGGGCAAGTCCCGGGCGATGACCCGGCGGCAGCCGCGAAACGGGCTCAGCCGCGCCAGTCGAAGAATCCCGGCGCCGCCCGCGCCAGCAACCGCGCCGCGAGGGCCCGGCCGAGTTCCGCCGCATCGAGCAGCGGCGCGCGGCCCTCCTCGGCCAGCGCCTCGGACCCGTCCGGGCGCAGGATCTCGCCGCGCAGCCAGATATCGCCGCCCTCGTGGATCGCCAGCCCCGCGATCGGCGTCTCGCAGGAGCCGTCCAGCGCCGCCAGGAAGGCCCGCTCCGCCGCCAGCCTCTCGGCGGTGGGGATGTCGTGGATCGGCTCCAGCATCGCGGCGGCCCGGGTGTCGGCGCTGCGCCGCTCGATGCCGATGGCGCCCTGCGCGACGGCGGGCAGCATCTCCTCGGGGTCGATCGCGCCCTTGGCCAGGTCGGACAGGCCCAGCCGGTTCAGCCCGGCCATTGCCAGGAAGGTCGCCTGCGCCACCCCGTCCTGCAGCTTGCGCATCCGCGTCTGCACATTGCCGCGGAATTCCACCAGCTGCAGGTCGGGACGCCGGTTGGCCAGCTGCGCGCGGCGGCGCAGCGAGGAGGAGCCCACCACCGCGCCCTCGGGCAGATCGGCGATGGACCCCGCCTGCGCGGAGATGAAGGCATCGCGCACATCCTCGCGCGGCAGGTAGCAGTCGATCACCAGGCCCGTGGGCTGCTCGGTCGGCATGTCCTTCATGGAATGGACCGCCAGGTCGATATCGCCGCGGGTCAGCGCCTCCTCGATCTCGCGGGTGAACAGCCCCTTGTTGCCGATCTCTTTCAGCGGACGGTCGGCGGCGATCAGCGCGCGGTTGTCCCCGGTCGTGTGGATCACGACCACCTCGAAGGCCTCGCGCGGCAGATCATGCGCGGCCGCCAGCCGGTCGCAGGTCTCGTTGGCCTGGGCCAGCGCCAGCGGCGAACCGCGCGTGCCGAGTTTCAGGGGGTCAGCGGGGGAAGGCAAGGTGAAGCTCATGCCTTCGCTTTACCGCCCGCGCCGCGGCGAGGCAATCGCCCGGCGGGCGCGCATTGACTTTGCGCCCCCGCACCGGCAGTCACGCCCCCAGCAGTGAGAGGACAGGATGGCACAGATGAAGACGATCCTTCGCGCCCTGAACGGCGAAACCCAGCCGGTGCCGCCCGTCTGGATGATGCGGCAGGCCGGACGCTACCTGCCCGAATACCGCGCCACGCGCGCCCGGGCCGGGGACTTCCTGACCCTGTGCTACACGCCGGACCTGGCCGCGGAAGTGACGCTCCAGCCGATCCGCCGCTATGGTTTCGACGCGGCGATCCTGTTCGCCGACATCCTGCTGATCCCCGATGCCCTGGGGGCCGAGGTCGGCTTCGTCAAGGGCGAGGGCCCGAAGCTGTCCACCGTGACCACAGATGCCGATTTCGCCCGGCTGGGCGATGCCGAGGGCGTCCATGCCACGCTGTCGCCGGTCTACGAGACGCTGCGCATCCTACGCGGCGCCCTGCCCGCCGAGACCGCGCTGATCGGCTTTGCCGGGGCGCCCTGGACGGTGGCCACCTACATGATCGCAGGCCATGGCACGCCCGATCAGGGGCCCGCGCACCGGCTGAAGGACGAGAACCGCGCCTTGTTCGACGCGCTGATGGCGCGGCTGACGGAAGCCACGATCGAGTATCTCTCGGCCCAGATCGAGGCCGGGGCCGAGGTGGTCAAGCTGTTCGACAGCTGGGCGGGATCCCTCGAGGGGCCCGATTTCGCCGCCTATTCCCTGGGGCCCATCCGCGCCATCACCCATGCCCTCCAGCAGCGTCATCCCGGCGTGCCGGTCATCGCCTTCCCGCGCGGGACCAGCCGCGCGAATTACGTGACCTTCGCGCAGGAAACGGGCGTCCGGGCCGTGGCGATCGACGAGCATGCCGATGCCGACTGGGCGGCGCAGGCGCTGCAGCCGCTGACCTGCGTGCAGGGCAATCTGGCGCCGGGCCACATGGTCACCGGAGGCGCGCCGCTGGTCGAGGAGGTGCGGCGCATCCGCCGCGCCCTGTCGGGGGGGCCGCATATCTTCAATCTCGGCCATGGCATCACGCCCGATGCCGATCCCGAGAATGTGGCGCTGATGATCGAGACCCTGCGCGAAACGGCTTGATCGCCCCGCCGCGCGGCTTCGGCCGCCGCGCGATGGCCCCACGCCCGATTCCGGTTCCGGAAACCTCCCGCCGATGGGCCGGACCCTGTGCGGCGGGCTGCAAGACGGCGTGACGGCATCTGCGCCGGGGACCGCCTCCCCCGGCCGGGGGCCGGTCCGCTTCGCCGCGCGGACCCGCATCATGCATCCCCGGCCGCCCCCGCGGGGCGCGCCGGGACCGGGATCACTCGCCCGCCATCTCCGCCGCGGCCTCCGCGCGGGCGGCCAGCGCCTCCAGGCGGGCGGCCATCTCTTCGGTCATCGGCCCGGGTTCGGCAGCGCGTGCGCCGAGTTCCTCCACCAGCGCCTGCTGGCTGGCCAGCTGCGCCGAGAGATCGGCCAGCTGGTCCTCCAGACCCGCGGTCTTGTCGGCCAGCATAAGCCCGGCCATCAGCAGCATGCGCAGTTCCGGCATGCGGCCGATCTGCTGGGCCAGGGTCTGCGCCTCGGCATCCAGCATCCGTGCCGCCGTCTCGAGGAAGGGCTGCTCGCCCTCCTGGCAGGCGACATCGAAATCGCGCCCGCCGATGGAAATGGTGACCTCAGGCATGTCCGTCCTCCTTCAGCGCGGGTTCCAGCGCGGCCAGGATACTGTCAAGCTCGGCGCGGTCGGCGGCGCGGGCCGCCTCCAGTGCCTCCAGATCGGCCTTCAGCGCGGCATCCACCAGCGACGCCTCCGACAGGCCCGTCTCGATGGCACCGCGCAGCGCGGCATTGTTGGTGCGCAGCTGCGCATTCACCCGCTGCAATTCCGCCAGCACCGCCTCGGAGCGGCTGAGCAGCCCCTGCATCGCCTCGGTCTCCCCGCGGGCGGCCATGGCGCGCGCCTCGGCCCCGCCCCGGGTCTCCTGCAGGCCCGCCATTGCGGCCCTTGCCTCCTCCAGCTCGGCCTGAAGGGCGGCCAGACGTTCCTGCCCGGCCTCAAGATTGGCTTCGGCCTGCTCTGCGCGGGCCCGGGCCGCGGCCAGATCGGGGCGCATCTGGTCCAGCTCCGCCGTGGCGGCGGCCAGGTCCTCGCCCGCGCTGCGCGACTGCTCCAGCTCGGCGGTGACGCGTTCTGCCTCGGCGCTCCATTGCTCCACCTCGCTGGAGAGCCGCTCGGCCTGCGCGCGGGCCTCTTCCAGCTCGGCGGAAAGCCGCGCAGCCTCGGTCCCGGCGGCCTCCTGCTCGGCGGAAAGCCGCGCGTTTTCCTCGCGGGCCCCGGCAAGTTCCTGCTCCAGCTGCGCGACGGAGGCCTGCGCGGCGCCGAGATCCTGCGCGATGCGCGCCGCCTCGCCGTCATCCTGCGGCAGCGACACCCCGGCCTCGCTGCGCGCGGCCTGCGCCTCCTCCAGCTCGACGCCAAGCCGCGCCAGCGCCTCCTGCGCCTCGGCCAGCTCGGCGGAAAGGCGGGCGACATCCGCCGCATCCTCCGCCCCGTCATGCTGCGGCGCGGCGGCGGCGGCCTCGAGTTCCGCAACCCTTGCCTCCGCGGCTTCTGCGCGGGCCACGGCCTCTGCCAGCGCGGCATCGCCGGGCTCCAGATCCTCCAGCGCATCGCGCGCCTCGGCCGCCGCGGTTTCGGCTGCGCGCGCGCGCGCGCGCTCCTGCGCCAGCGCCTCGGCCAGTCCCGCCACGCGCTCTTCGATGGCGCCCATGGCTGCCTCGAAGCGCGCGGCTATCGTTTCCAATTCGCTCATATCCCGTCCTGTCGCGGTGCCGCCCGGTTCCTCTTCGATGGCCCATGAGTACAGACTTGGCCGGGGGGAGCAAGGCCGGAAGGCGGCCCCGCCCGGCGGCAATTCCCCGTTAACCAGAACATGCCCGACCTCCTTAGCGCTTGCACATTACTGATGTGTTGCTAAGAGGCGGGCCGACGCGCCCCGCTGCGGGGTGCCCGAAACGCCGCATGGATGCCGCTTTGCCGGCCATCAACCACCCCGCCGGACGAGGAGACCTCACGTGACCATCACTCCCGCGCAAGAGACCCATCCCGACCACTGGAAGAAGGCCGCCGCGATCCGCACGCTGACGCTGGACGCCGTGGCCGCGGCCAATTCCGGCCATTCCGGCATGCCGATGGGGATGGCGGACGTGGCGACCGTGCTCTACGAGAAGCATCTGAAATTCGACGCCGCCGCCCCCGGCTGGCCGGATCGCGACCGGTTCATCCTGTCTGCGGGGCACGGCTCGATGCTGCTCTACGCGCTGCTGCATCTCACCGGCTCGCCGGAGATGACCCTCGACGAGCTGAAGAATTTCCGCCAGTGGGGCGCCAGGACCGCCGGGCATCCCGAATACGGCCACGCGCCGGGGATCGAGACCACCACCGGCCCGCTGGGCCAGGGCATCGCCACCGCCGTCGGCTTCGCCATGGCCGAGGAAGTGCTGCGCGCCCGCTACGGCCGCAAGCTGGTGGATCACTACACCTGGTGCATCGCCGGCGACGGCTGCCTGATGGAAGGCGTCTCCCAGGAGGCGATCGGCCTGGCCGGCAAGCAGGAGCTGTCGAAGCTGATCGTGCTGTGGGACAACAACAACATCACCATCGACGGCACCGTCGACATGGCGGACCGCACCGACCAGATGGCGCGGTTCCGCGCCTCCGGCTGGTCGGTCTTCGAATGCGACGGGCATGACCCCGAGGAAATCGACCAGGCCATCACCGAGGCGAAGAAATCCCAGAAGCCCTCGATGATCGCCTGCCGCACGCATATCGCGCTCGGCTCCGCGGCCCAGGACACGTCGAAGGGCCACGGGGCGCTGACCGATGCCGGGCTGGTGGCCGATACCAAGGCCGCCTATGGCTGGCATCACGGCCCCTTCGAGGTGCCCGCCGATGTCAAATCCGCCTGGGAAGCCATCGGCGCGCGCGGCGCAGCCGATCACGCCGCCTGGCGCGACCGCCTGGACGCCGTCTCCGCGTCGCGCCAGGCCGAATTCGCCCGCGTCATGGCAGGCGATCCGCCCAAGCGCCTGGCCGCCACCGTCCGCGCGCTGAAGAAATCCTTCGCCGAGGACATGCCCAAGCTGGCCACCCGCGCTGCCAGCCAGAAGGCGCTGGACGCGATCAACCCGATCGCGCCGGAAACCCTGGGCGGCTCGGCCGACCTGACCGGGTCGAACAACACCAAGGCCGGCGGGATCGAGGTCTTCGAGCCCGGCAACCGCAAGGGACGCTACGTCCATTACGGCATCCGCGAACACGGCATGGCCGCGGCGATGAACGGCCTGGCGCTGCATGGCGGGGTCAAGCCCTATGGCGGCACCTTCATGTGCTTTGCCGACTATGCCCGCGGGGCGATGCGCCTCTCGGCGCTGATGGGCGTTCCGGCAGTCTATGTGCTGAGCCATGATTCCATCGGCCTGGGCGAGGACGGCCCGACCCACCAGCCGGTGGAACACCTGGCGATGCTGCGCGCGACGCCCAACACCCTGGTGATCCGTCCGGCGGATGCCACCGAGACGGCCGAAGCCTGGGAGATCGCGCTGGAGCAGAAATCCACGCCCTCCGTCCTGGCCCTCTCGCGCCAGGGCACGCCCGCCCTGCGCGACAGCTACTCGGCCAAGAACCTGACGGCGCGCGGCGGCTACATCATGGCCGAGGCCACCGGCAAGCGCCAGGCGATCCTGATGGCCACCGGCACCGAGGTCGCCATCGCCATGGAGGCCCGCAAGCTGCTGGAGGCCGACGGCATCGGCACCCGCGTCGTGTCCATGCCCTGCTGGGAGCTGTTCGAGCAGCAGGACGAGGCCTGGCGCCGCAAGGTCCTGCCGGCGGGTCCGGTCCGCGTGGCCGTCGAGGCGGGCCTGCGCTTCGGCTGGGACCGCTGGCTCTGCGACGAGCGCGGGCGCCGGGAAAAGGCGGGGTTCATCGGGATGGAAGGCTTCGGCGCCTCCGCCCCGGCCGAGGTGCTCTACGAGAAATTCGGCATCACCGCCGAAGCCGCGGCGCAGAAGGTTCGCGACCTTCTGGGCTGAGCCCGGTCCGGCTCCTGCCCGGCCCCGCGCCGGACAGGACCCCTCCCGCAGGTCGCGGTCGACAGCACCCGGCCTGCACCGCCGCCCCGGCGGGGCGGGCCCATCCGCCTCCCGCATCGGCTCACCTGACGGGCAGGGCTGGCAGCCCGGGATTTCCGCAGGCGCCGCGCCGGTCGCCCCCCGTCGCCGCCGCCCTGGCCAGACCATGTCCGCGCCGGAGAGAACAGGCCGCCTGCGCCCTTGCCGGTCGACATGTCGGCATCGCCATCCGCCGGGAGCGGCCCCGCACCGGCCTCCGGCCCAGCCCAGCCCCTCCCGCAGCCCCGGATCGGCGCGACAGGGCCCTTCGCCCGCCGCCATGTCCGGCCAGCCGGTCCCCCGGGCGGATGCAGGAACCCCGTCGAACTCTCCTCCCGATCCGGTCCCTGCAGCGTCTCCGTCCTCGGACAGACCGCATCATCCAGCCCTTGCTATGGACCCGCACGCGCCCTCCGACCGGGGCGGCGCCCCCCTTCCAGAAGAGGCGGGACATGCTGCAGGGGCCGCTCCGCCCCCGCCGCCGGGTCCTGCGGCGAAGCGCGGGCGAACGCCCTCCCGGGCAATCCGCGGACCGGCCGGCGGCAGCAGGGCCGACCGGAAGGCCGGGTCCTGTCCGCCGGTCACGCCGATGCCCTGCCCCATCCTCCCTGCGGATCGGCCCCGTCGGCGCCTGGCATGACCGCCCCCGGGGCCGGGACGATGAGTCCCGATCGCATGAGACCGGCCGTGACCGGGACGCGCCAGCCACTCCTCCGGCAACGGAGCCCGTCTCCGCCGCGCGGGACCGCTCCGTCAGGGTGTCGGCAGGGCGCAGACGGGGGGTATCGGCAGCGTTCGCGGCCTTGCCGTTCCGCATCCCGCCCCGCCCTGTCCCGCCCCGGCCTCGAGCCGGGGCCACCTGCCCCGACAAGACAGCGGCTCCTGCCGGGCAGGCCGGGCGAACGCGCCATTGCGGGTCCGCCGGTGCCGTGGATGAGGCCGGAGGCAGCGGCGCCGGGCAGTGCCCGGACCCGAGACCTTCGCCGGGCGCCGACAAGGGCCGTACGGAACCGGAGGGGGCGAAACGGGCGGAAGGACACGCGCCGTTCCGGAACGGAGACGGCGGATGAAAGAAAGGCGCGACCGCCTGATCCGCTCTGCCGCCGATCCCGCCCCGTGCCTCCCGGATGTCAGGCGGCGCGCGGGCCGGGCTGCAATTCCTGCCCCGGCAGGCTGCCGCCGCAAAGCGCAGCCTGCCAGCGCGGATCCAGACCCAGCTGCCGCATCCGGGCGACCGCCCCGCCCAGGTCGTAATCCAGCCGGTGAAGCCGGGCCTGTCCGGCCCGGATCATCACGAACCGGGTCCGGCGGCTGCCATCGCCCGGCGGCAGGCCCAGCATGCCCGTGCCGATCCATTCCACGCCCGCCGCAACGCGCCGGAAGGCCGGGCCCGCCCCGCTGCTGAAAATCGTGTCGCAGCGGCCCAGATGCGGTTCCAGCCGTGCCGCCAGGGCACCAAGATCGCACTCCGGCAGATCGGCTTCCGGTGCCGTGCCTGCGCACGGCGCGATCACGCCATACTGCCGCCCCCGGTGACGGAACACGGCCGCGCCCGGCAGGGCGTCCAGCCACATCCGGTCGCGATCGGGCAGCCGGTCATCGGCCAGCCGGTACCAGTCGCGCCCGGCCAGCGGCCCGCCGCGGCGCGGCCCGGCCCCGAGCCTGCGCTCCGTCTCCGCCGCGAGAACCGGGCCGCCCAGCGTGCGCAGGGTCGAGACCACGGCGCCGGGATCGCCGCAGGGCCCGACCAGCCCGCCGTTACAGATCAGCGCAGCCCGGTCGACGCGGCGCCGCGCCGCCTCCCCCAGCAGGGCCATGAGCGCCTGCAGATTCGAGGCCGGCGCGCCCGAAACCAGGACCGGTCCGTCCAACTGCCCGAGTGCCGCGACCTTCATCGGCTGCCCTTCCTGAACCGCCCGCCCTGCCCTATCATGTGGCTTCCAGTCAGACACAAGGACGTTAAGGAATGGACACCGCCGCCCCGGTTTTCGACGCCGCATTCTGGATCACCACACTCGCGGTGCTGGGATTGCTGGTCATGTCGGGCTTCTTCTCGGGATCGGAAACCGCGCTGACCGCCGCCTCGCGGGGAAAGCTGAAGGCCAAGGCCGATGCCGGCAGCCGCGGCGCCGGCGAGGCGCTGCGGATCACCGAGGACAACGAGCGGCTCATCGGCTCGGTGCTTCTGGGCAACAACCTGGTCAACATCCTCGCCACCTCGCTGACCACGGCGCTGTTCACCCGCGCCTTCGGCGATGGCGGGGCGACGCTGGCCCTGGCGACGCTGATCATGACCTTCCTGGTGCTGATCTTCGCCGAAGTGCTGCCCAAGACCTACGCGATCACCAATGCCGAGGTCGCCGCCGCCGCGGTGGCGCGGCCGATCTCGATCATCATCCGCGTCTTCTCGCCGGTGGTGATGGCCGTGCGCGCGCTGGTGCGCACGGTGCTGAAGCTCTTCGGGGTGGAGACCGACCCCCAGAACAACGTGCTTGCCGTGCGCGAGGAAATCTCGGGCGCGCTGGCGCTGGGGCATTCCGAGGGCGTGGTGCAGAAGGAGGATCGCGACCGGCTGCTGGGCGCGCTCGACCTGGGCGACCGCACGGTCGAGGAGATCATGAAGCATCGCAGCGAAATCGAGATGATCGATGCCGACGCGCCCTCCGAGGAGGTGCTGGCGCAATGCCTGGCCTCGCCGCATACCCGCCTGCCCGTCTTCCGCGAGAGCCACGAGAACATCATCGGCGTGATCCATGCCAAGGACCTGCTGCGCGGCCTGGCGAAGGCCCGCGAGGAGGCCGGGGACGGCGCGGTCCTGCCCGCGGCCTTCGACATCCTCTCGGTCGCGCGCAAGGCCTATTTCGTGCCCGAGACGACCACGCTTGATGACCAGATGCGCCAGTTCCTGAAACGGCACACGCATTTCGCGCTGGTGGTGGACGAATACGGCGTGCTGCAGGGGCTGATCACGCTGGAGGACATCCTGGAGGAGATCGTCGGCGAGATCACCGACGAATTCGACACCGGCGAGACCCAGGGCATCGAACGCGGCCCGGACGGGCAATACGTGGTCGATGGCTGGGTGACGATCCGCGACCTCAACCGCGCCAATGAATGGCAGCTGCCCGATACCGAGGCCAATACCATCGCCGGGCTGGTGATCCACGAGGCCCAGATGATCCCGGTCGTGGGACAGGTGTTCAATTTCCACAATTTCCGCTTCGAGATCCTCGGCCGCGAAAAGAACCGGATCAGCCAGATCCGCATCGCCCCGGTCGGCAGCGCGGCCGGATAGCCCCTGCAGAGGATACCTTAACCTTTGCGCGCTAGTGTCGGGGATGCGGGACACGGGCCGCCCCTCCGGCGGCGCCCGCATCTTCCTCCCTGTTGACCTGGCCACGCCTTCGGGCGTGGCTTTTTTTCGGGCAGCTGCGCCGCCGCGCCGCGTCGCGGGCCATGCGGCCACCGCCTGCCCCGCCTTTCCTGTTGACCGCCTGACGGAGTCGTCCTAGCGTTCCGTCACAACAAGTCGGCCAGTCCGACAGGGAGCAAAATCACATTTAAAAGAGGCCCTCCGGGCCTCTTTTTCTTTGGCGCCCGCATCCGGGCGGGGACGGCGCCGCAGCATGTCCAGGCGCAGGCCCGGCGCCGCAACTGGGGGCCTGACATCCGCCCCGCGCCCGTGCTAGGCCTGCCGCACCGATGCAATCCCGAAAGGATACGCCGATCATGACCATTCGCTTTGGCGCGGGCCTCCTCCTGTCGCTTGCCCTTGCCACGGCAGCGGCCGCGCAGGAAACGGCCCAGCCCGCACCCGCCGAGGCCCCGGCCCCGGACGTCCAGGATGACGGCACCGCGGGCCTCTCTGCCGGGGAGCCGGTCACCCGCGAACGTCCCACCAGCCGCGACCAGGTCGAACAGGGCCAGCTCTACGTGCCGCGCAGCCAGCAGGATTGGGAAATCCGCTGCGCCCGCGCGCCCGACGGCCAGGAAGATCCCTGCCAGATGTACCAGCTGATGCGCGACCAGTCCGGCACGCCGACCGCGGAATTCACGCTGTTCAAGATCGAGGGCTCGTCCTTCGCCGCCGGCGCGCTGGTCGTCACGCCGCTGGAGACGCTGCTGCCGCGGGGCGTCAGCCTGTCGATCGATGGCGCGGGGGCCAAGCGCTACCCGTTCAAGTATTGCAGCGACTCGGGCTGCGTCTCGGAGGTCGGGCTGACCGCCGAGGAGGTCGCCGCGCTGAAGCGCGGGGTCACGGCCACGCTGCAGATCGTGCCGATGGTCGCGCAGAACACCAATGTCGACCTGACCCTGTCGCTGGCAGGCTTCACCGCCGCCTTCGACGGGCTGCCCGCCCGGCGCATGGCGCCCGGCCCGGCTGCCCAGCAGTGACATGCCGGGCGGCGGCCGGGTCATCACCCACGGCCGCCGCCCTCCGCCGGTCTCAGGCGGCGCGCAGCGCCAGAACCGCGTTCAGGCCGCCGAAGGCGAAGGCATTGGACAGCACGACATCGACCTTCGCCTCGCGCGCCTCGTTGGGCACCACGTCCAGCGCGCATTCCGGATCGGCCTCCTCATAGCCGATCGTGGGCGCGATCACCCCGTCGCGCAGCGCCATGATGCAGGCCAGAAGCTCCACCGCCCCGGTGCCGCCGATCAGGTGGCCGTGCATCGACTTGGTCGAGGAGATCATCAGGCTGTCGGCATGCGCCCCGAAGACATCCGCCACGGCGGCGCATTCGGTCTTGTCATTGGCGGCCGTGCCGGTGCCATGGGCGTTGATGTAGCCCACCGCCTCCAGCGGAACGCGCGCATCTTCCACCGCCCCGCGGATCGCCCGCGCGGCTCCCTGTTTCGAGGGCATCACGATATCGGCCGCGTCGGAGGTCATGGCGAAGCCGATCACCTCGGCCAGGATCTCGGCGCCGCGCGCGCGGGCATGCTCGTATTCCTCGAAGACGAAGACGCCCGCGCCCTCGCCCTGGACCATGCCGTTGCGATTGGCCGAGAACGGGCGGCAGGCATCGCGCGACATGACGCGCAGCCCTTCCCAGGCCTTCACCCCGCCGAAGCACAGCATCGATTCCGACCCGCCCGTGACCATGACCGTCGCCATGCCGCAGCGGATCAGGTTGAAAGCCTGGCCCATCGCGTGGTTCGACGAGGCGCAGGCGGTGGCGACGGTGAAGCTCGGCCCCTTGAGATTGAAGGCCATGGAGACATGGCTTGCGGCGGCGTTGTTCATCAGCTTGGGCACGACGAAGGGATGGACGCGGTTCTTGCCCTCCTCGTAGACCGAGCGGTAATTCTCGTCCGAGGTCTGCAGACCGCCGCCCGAGGTGCCCAGCACCACGCCCGAGCGCGCCGCCAGTTCTCCGCCGAAACTCAGCCCCGACTGGGAGATCGCCTCGCGCGCGGCCAGCAGGGTGAATTGCGTGAAACGATCGTAGAGCGCGATCTGCTGGCGATTGAACTCGGCCTCGGGATCATAGCCCTTTACCTGCCCGCCGATCCGGATCGCCAGCCTCTCCACATCGCGGAATTCCAGGGCCCCGATGCCGCAGCGGCCCTCGCGCATCGCCTCGGTGGTCTCGGCGACCGAACGGCCCAGGGGGTTGATCGTCCCCTGGCCGGTAATCACCACGCGCTTCATGCGTGCTGTTCCGCCACCAGCCCCTCGACCGCCCGCACGATGGCGGCAACGGAGGAAATGTCGAACTCGCTGGAAGCGGGATCATTGGCGTTGAACGGGATCTGGATGTCGAAGGCTTCCTCGATGGCGAAGATGCTTTCCACCAGGCCCAGGCTGTCGATCCCCAGATCCTCCAGCGTCTGATCCATGCTCACGTCGCCCTCGTCCAGAACCGCCTGTTCGGCGATGATGCCGATGACCCTGTTTGCCACATCAGCCATGTTCCGACCCCTTCTGCGGATTTGCCGCGTGATCTAGTCGCTTTCCCCCGGCTTTTGAACCGCCTTTTTCAGGGCCGCGACATCCCGGTAGAGCCGCGGCAGCCGGCGCAGCCCCTTGTTGATCTCCATCTGCGTGGACATCTCCACGGCGGGCGAGCCGAGGATCACGCGGCCCGCGGGCACCTTGGTGAAGATCTTGCTGGCCCCGCCCGCGACCACGTCATCGCCGATGGTGATGTTGTCATTCACCCCCACCTGGCCGGCCAGCACCACGCGGTTGCCGATCCTGGTGGAACCTGCAATGCCCACGAGCCCGCACAGAAGGCAATCCTCGCCGATCTGCACGTTGTGTCCGATCTGGACGAGGTTGTCGATCTTGGTGCCGCGGCCGATGCGGGTGGCGCGGATCGTGCCGCTGTCGACAGTCGAATTGGCGCCGATCTCGACATCGTCGCCGATCTCCACGCCCCCGAGGCTGTGGATCCGCGTCCAGGCGGTGTTGCGCGTCTCCTGCCGGTCGCCCAGGCTTTCGCGGACGTTTTCCACCGCCGATTTCTCGGGCGTCACGAAGGAGAACCCGTCGCCGCCGATGGCTGCGCCCGGCTGGACGATCACCCGGTCGCCCAGGGTCACGCGCCGCCCGATCCGGGCGCCGGCGCAAAGCAGCACGTCATCGCCGATCACGCTGTCCTCGGCCACCGAGACATGCGGACAGATCACCGCGCGCGCCCCGATCCGCACCCGCGGCCCGATCACCGCCAGCGGTCCGATGGCGGCGCCCTCGCCGATCTCGGCCGTGGGATCGATCACCGCCGCGGAGTGGATGCCCGGCGCCACCGCGGCGCCCGGATCCAGCGCGCGGGTGATCCCGGCCATGGCATAGCGCGGGCGCGGCACGAACAGCGCCGCCTCCAGCCCGTGGCTCTGCCAGTCGGCCCCGTCCCACATCACCGCCGCACGGGCCCGCCCCGTGCGCAGCCCCTCGGCATAGGCGGGCTGCATCGCCAGCGCCAGGTCGCCGGGACCGGCCGCGGCGGGCTCCGCGGCGCCGGTGATGGCGATGTCGCCCTTGCCTTCCAGCCGCGCATCGAGCGCCGCCGCCAGATCGGAAAGCAGAATGTCCATGAGGGTCCCCCGGGGCTTGTGACGGGGCCGTGTTAGCCCCTCGCGCCGGGGATTGATACCCCGGCCCGCACGGGCGCGGAACACGCATCCGCAAGGCCGCCCCGGCGGAAGGCGCGCCTCATCGTCGGAAGCCGGCGCCCGGGGCCTTCGGTCGCAATTGACGGGGGCGGCGCAGGAACGGTCCGGAATGGGAGAATCAAGCCCACATATTAAGGTATGACCTTTTTCGGCGGATTTATGCTTATAGGGAAAAGGTTCCCCGAAATGACCGGGTTTTTCTTTGCGATTCATCAAATCTATGGCAATTCCCTGTTAGGCAGAAAGCGAATTGAGCCGGAACGGCCGGTCGCGAAATGAGGCAGATCGAGCGGGGACTACAAATGAGCGACAGCGCAAGCTGCGTCAGCAGGCGTACAATACTCAGAGCCTTTGCCGCGACCATGGTCGCAGCAGCACCCACCTATTCCAAGGCCGCGGGTTTCCTGCGCGGCGGGGGCGATATCCGGAAACTCCAGATGTATTCGGGGCGCACCGGCGAGCGGATCGACGTGATCTATTGGATCGACGGCAAGTACATCAAGGAATCCCTCAAGGAAATCAATGTCTTCATGCGCGACTGGCGGCAGAACAAGGCCATCGCGATGGATACCAGGACGCTGGACATCATGTCGGCCTCGCACAACCTCATGGGAACGAGCGAGCCCTATCTGATGCTCTCGGGCTACCGCTCGCCGCAGACCAACGCCTATCTGCGCTCGCGCTCCAGCGGGGTGGCGCGCAACTCGCTGCACATGAAGGGCCAGGCCGCCGACCTGCGGCTGAAATCGCGCTCGGTCGGCCAGATGTCCCAGGCGGCAGCCTCCTTCCAGGCCGGTGGCGTCGGGTCCTATTACGGCTCCAACTTCGTGCACATGGATTGCGGCACGGTCCGCAGCTGGCGCGGCTGATCCCCTGCGCGGGAGGGGCGGCCGCTCCGCCCCCCGCCGCGTTTCAGCGAATCATCTCCTTGATCGCCGCTGCATGAGCGGGGTCCGCGGCCAGTACCACCGCCGCCAGATCGCGTGATGCCGCGTCGAGATCCTCCGCAGGCACCACCCGGTCCACGAGCCCCCAGGCCAGCGCCTCCTCGACACCCACCTTCTGCCCCGCCAGCAACAGCATCGCGGCCCGGCCAGGTCCAGCCAGCCGCGCCAGCCGCACCGGATCGGAGGGCTGCGGCAGGTAGCCCCGCGCCATCACCGGATAGAAAATCTGTGCCCCCGGCACCGCGATGCGCAGGTCGCAGGCCAGCACCATTCCCAGCGCGCCCCCTGCCGCCGTGCCGTTCAGCGCCGCGATGCTGAGCCCGCGGAAGGCCGCGACCGCCCCGGATACCCGTTCCCACAGGGGGTCCGCCGCCAGATCCTCCGCCTCGGTCAGGTCCATCCCCGCCGAAAAGACCCGCCCGGTCCCGGTAAGCACCAGCGCGCGGGCGCGTCCCTGCGCGGTTTCGGCAAACGCCGCCAGATCCGTCAGCATCGCCCGGGTCAGCGCATTGGCCTTCGCCGGGCGGGACAGGCGGGCGACCCACAGATCGCCCCCGCATTCGGTCTCGATCACCCGGTCAGCCCCGCGCGGCGCCGGATCCCGGGGTCGCGCAGCGACACTTCGGTGCCGACCAGGTCCTCCGCCTCCGCGCCGCAAAGCCAGACCAGCACCTGCGCCGGCCAGTCCGCCGGAATATGCTCCGACCAGTCGAGGCGGCTGACGGCATTGACGCCCGAATCGCGGATCTGCTCCTGCATGCCGGTGGCAACCGTACCCGGGCTGAGGCCGATGGCGCGGATGCCGTGGCCGCGGCCTTCCTCGTCCGCGCAGCGTGTCAGCATCGCCGCCCCGGCCTTCGCGCTGCAATAGGCGCTCCAGCCTTCCAGCGGGCGCGAGGCCGCCCCGGAAGAGACGGTCAGGATGGTGCCGCCGCCCTGCGCGATCATCGCCGGCAGGGCCGCGCGCATTCCGTGATAGACGCCCTTGAGATTGATATCGATCGCCTTGCCCCAGTCCTCCGGGTCCGAGGCGGAGAGCGGGGCGATCGGCTCGATCACCCCGGCATTGTTCACCAGCACGTCGATCCGCCCGAAGCTCTGGCGCGTCGCGTCGATGGCGGCCTCCACCTCCCAGTAGCGCGAGACATCGCAGGTGATGGCCACCGCGTCGGGTCCCAGTTCGCCCGCAAGATCGGCGATCGCCTCGCGCGAACGCGCCGCCAGTGCCACGCGCGCCCCCGCGGCAGCGAAGGCGCGCGCGGCAGCCGCCCCGATGCCCCGGCTCGCGCCGGTGATCAGCACTGCCTTCCCGGTCAGATCGGTCATGGTCACTCCTTTGCAAGGCATCGAATTTTCGGACTTCCGCCGCACCCTGCCAGAAGATACGCAAAGGGCAACCCCATCCGGAGACTTGCCCATGCGCCCGCTGCTGCCTGCCCTCGCCCTGATGCTGACGACCGCCGCGCCGCTCCATGCCGAGGTGACGGCAGGCCGGGTCTGGCAGAACTGGCAGGACACCGCGCAGGCCTGGGGGGTCACGCTGCAGGCCCGGTCGGTGACGCCGGGCACGGACGGTCTGACCCTCGGCGGGCTCGGGGCAGAGCTGGATCTGGGGCTGCTGGGCCGGGTGCGGGTCTCGGCGCCCGAGCTGCGCCTGCAGGAAGAGGCGGATGGCGCGGTCTCCGTGCAAGCCGGGGCGCCGCTGGCGATCAGCCATCACGCCGCCTTCGACGACGCCGGCGCGGATTACGCCCTCGACATCGCCATCCCCCGGGGCCAGGGCCGCCTGCGGGCAAGCGGCGTTCCGGGCGGGCTGCGCTATGACTTCACTGCCCCGCGGCTTGACTGGACGGGCGAAAGCCGGATGTCGGCCATGGAAGCGGAGGAACAGGCCACCCCGCTGCAGTCCGGCGCGATGACCGGCAGCGCCGAGGAGATCACCGCGCATTGGCTGGCCGCCGAGGGCGCGGATGCCGGAACCGGCACCGGCGGATACGAGGCGGCCCGCACCAGCCGGGTCCTGCTCCGGACATCTTCGGACGGCACCGAAATCGCGCGCGACACTGCGCTGTCAGAGGATCATTCCGGCTCTCTTGCCATCGAAGCCCGGGACGGCCGGGATCTGCGATTGACGGGCGACATCCGCCGCGCGCGCCTGCAGACACAGGGAACGACTCTGCTGCCCGATATCGCCGAGCTGCCGTTTCTGATCGAAACCAATGACATAAGCAGCAGTTTCGCGATCGCCGACGGGCGCGGCGATTTCGATGGCCGCTACGGGACAAGCAACCTGACGGTGAGCCTTCCCGGGATGCTGCCCGGCCCGCTGGAGTTCTCCAGCGACGCCATGCGCACGCAGCTCGACCTGCCCTATGCGCCCGGCCCCGGCGGCGATACCGCCGAAATGCGGCTGGAGTCGGAGGCGCTCCGCGCCAGCGAGGCCACCTGGGCGCTGGTCGATCCCGATGCCCATATCGACCGCGCGCCAGGGCGGCTGCTGCTTGACCTCGGCGCCGCATTCACCCCGGTTGCGCCCGGTGCGGCCCCGCAGGTCCCCGGCCTGCCGCTGGCGCTGTCGCAGTTCGAGATCCGCGACCTCCTCGTGGCATTCGGCGGCGCAACGCTGACCGGGGCCGGCGCGCTCGATATCGGGACCGGGGCGGACGGGCTGCCGGAACCGGTGGGCACCGTGTCGCTGGCGCTGGAGAACGGGCTGGCGCTGCTGGATGCGCTGGGACAGGCCGGGATCGTCCCGCAGGAGCAGATGTTCGGCATCCGCATGATGCTTGGCGTCGTCGCGACGCGCGATGGCACCGGGGACCGGCTGACCAGCGAGATCGGGCTTCTGCCCGGCCGGAGCCTGTCGCTGAACGGCGTCACGATGCCCGGCATGCCGTAAATCCCGCCGCCGCCAGCGCGGCACGCCGCTCGGCGCCCGGCCACAGCCGCGCCGCGCGCTGCCAGCCCGGACCGCCTATTAAATACGTGCACCGGAAAGGCGGCGGCGGGGCGCCTTTTGCCGCCAGCGTGTCGCATGGCTTGGGTCGGGCCAGGATGCCCGTTCCCGGCGCGGCAGAGAGCCCGGCAAGGGCCGCCTGCCACATCGCCGCCACCGCCGCGGCGGCCGCATCGATGGCGGCGGCCGGTACATCCGGGCACGGGTGCTGCATGGCGTCCTGCCTGCGCGATCAGCCTCGCGGGGCGTGTCGGCATGCATGGAAAAGAAAGGGTCTCCCGCTGCGGGGGGATCACCAGTTTTCCTTCAGCCACTTGACCGCGCGGCGCAGCGAGCGGCCGGGATAGCGTTCGGCCGGGATCTCGAAATCCCACCATTCGTCCTGCGGATGGGCGGCGAACATCGACAGGCCCACGGCCGCCGAGAATCCCGGTCCGGTCGCCGCCTGCGGCAGCCCCTGCACGCGCAGCGGACGGCCCAGACGCACCTGGTGGCCCAGCATCCGCGCGGCCAGCCCCATCAGCCCCGGCACCTGGCTGGCGCCGCCGGTCAGCACGATCTTCTGGCTGGGCAGCGCCTCGAACCCGGCCGCATCCAGGCGTTCGCGCACCGCCTCCAGCGTCTCCTCGACGCGCGGGCGCATGATGCCGATCAGTTCGGACCGGCTGATCTCGCGGCGGTCATGTTCCCAGTCCCCGGTCTCGCCGGTCAGCTCGATCATGTCGCGGTCGTCGCGGCCGGTGGGCACAAGACCCCCATGATAGCACTTGATCTTCTCCGCCAGGCTCAGCGAGATGCCGAAGCCCTTGGAGATGTCCGAGGTCACATGCGCGCCGCCGATGCGCACGCTGTCGGCATAGATCATGTGGCCGCGCATGAAGATGGAAATGCCGGTGGTGCCGCCGCCCATGTCGATGCAGGCCGCGCCGATGGACTGTTCGTCCTCCACCAGCGCCGCGATCCCCGAGGCATAGGCCGAGGAGGCGATCCCCGCCAGTTCCAGATCGCAGCGCTTGACGCAATGCAGAAGGTTGCGCACCACCCCGGCATCGACCGACAGAAGATGCAGGTCGGCGGCCAGCGTGTTGCCCACCTGCCCGCGCGGATCGGTCAGGCCCGACCGGTGGTCGAGCGCGAAATTCACCGGCTGGGCATGCAGGACGGTGCGGTCGGGCCCCAGATCCGGCACCTCGCAGCTGGCCAGCACGGCGGCGATATCCGCCTCGCGCACCGACTCGCCCGACAGGTCGATCTGCCCGGCCAGCCCGTAGCTGCGCGGCCCCGCCCCCGAGAAACAGGCGATCGCGTGATCGACCCGCACCTGCGCCATCTTCTGCGCCGCCTGGACAACGGTGCGCAGGGCGCGTTCGGTTTCCTGCATCACGTCGATCTCGCCGAAGCGCATGCCGCGCGACCGCGTCGTCGCCGCGCCGATCACGCGGAAGCGCGACTGCCCGGCCAGGGGCCCTACCCCGTCCGTGCCCGGCACATGACCGCCATCGAAGCGCAGGATCAGGCAGGTCGTCTGGGAGGTCCCCAGATCGAGGATCGCGACGACGCCCCGCTGCATCGCGGCCTTGCGCATCTGGCGCATCGCCCGCTGGATCTCGTAGAGGTCGATCATCTGCTGCTCATCCTTTTTCCAGCCCGCGCAGGGTCTTCAGATAGGCAAAGGCCTCGTCGCCCAGCCGGATCGTCGGCCGGGCGGGGTTTCTCATGTCGATGATGCGGATATCGCGGCCCAGAAGGTCGCCCGCCTCGTCCATCGCCAGCACCCGCTCCAGCGCCTCGACGGCGCCGGTCTCGGGCAGCTGGATCACCTGGCCGCCGGTCAGCGCGACGTCCCAGCGACGTTCGCCCTGGCGCACCAGGCCGCGCATCCGGTCCCTCAGCGGGGCCGCGGCAGCGACGATGGCCAGCGCCTCGGGGATGGCCCGCTCCGCCCCGGCGGCCGCGATCAAGGGCAGCTCGGGAGCGGCGTCGCGCCGTTCGGCCAGCGCGACGCGATGGCCTTCCTCGTCCAGCAGGGCCAGCCCCCCGGCATTGCGCCAGATCACCGCCGGCGCGCGCTGCGTGACATCGAGCATCAGCGCCCCGCCCAGCACGATATGCGCCTCGACATGCTGCACGGCGTCGAAGGCCGAGACCTTGACCCGGATCGCGTCGAGGTCCAGATCGATCACGCTGACGGGGAATTCGAGAGCCAGCACGCGGCGGATCTCGCGGGTCAGCTCGGGGGACGCCCCGCGCACGGCCATCTGCTTGACCTGGAAATCCGGCTGGTCGCGCATCCGCGCCATCACCGCCATGCGCACGTTCTGGATCAGCTCCTGCGATCCCGGCTGGCTGGCCCAGAGCCCGGCGCCGCCGCCGATCACCGCCATCGGCAGAAGCCACAGAGTCGCCACCCGGAAGACCGGCGACAGCCACAGGCGGTTCACCCGGTAGGCGATGCGCGAGGGCGCGTAATCCTCGCGGGGCGACCTCACCGCGCACATGAGGCATCCTCCACCATCCAGCGGCAGAGCTCGGGGAAGGAATAGCCGCAATGCGCCGCCTGTTCGGGAGCCAGCGAGGTCGGGGTCAGCCCGGGCTGGGTATTGACCTCCAGCAGGATCAGCCCGTCCAGCCCGCGCGCCTCGTCCCAGCGGAAGTCGGTCCGGCTCATCCCGCGACATCCCAGCGCCCGATGCGCGCGCTCGGCATAGTCCATGCAGGCGGCGAAGATCTCGGCCGGAATTTCGGCGGGAATGACATGGCGCGACCCGCCGGGCCGATACTTGGCGTCGTAGTCATACCAGCCGTCGGTCAGGATGTCGGTCACGGTCAGCGCCTTGCCATCCATCACCGCCGTCGTCATCTCGCGGCCCGGGGCGAAGGTTTCCACCATCACCTCGGCGGGCATGGTCGCGGCCAGCTTCGGCGGCGCGTTGGCGCCCTCCTGCACGAGATAGACGCCGACGGAGGAGCCCTCGTTGTTGGGCTTGACCACATAGGGCGGCGGCAGGACATGCGCCGCCTCGGCCTCATCCCGGGACACGATCCGGCTTTCCATCACCGGCAGCCCGGCCCAGGCCAGCACCGCCTTGGATTTCTGCTTGTCCATGGCAAGCGCGGAGGCCGCCACGCCAGAATGGGTATAGGGGATGCGCATCCATTCGAGGATGCCCTGCACCGCGCCATCCTCGCCGCCGCGGCCATGCAGCGCGTTGAACACGACATCGGGCGCCGCCTCGGCCAGCTGCGCCGCGATCCCGGCGCCGGGATCGATTTCGGTGACGCGAAAGCCCGCGGCCTTCAGCGCCTTCACGCATTCGGCACCCGAGGACAAGGATACCTCGCGCTCCGAAGACGGCCCTCCAAGGAGAACCGCAACCAAGGGGTCTGGTGACATGCCCCTGCCTCTCGCTCGGGCCGTTGACGGCCTCTGACTGCTCTGCCGTCCGGGTTATTCCCGGATCGGTTAATCTTTGGTTAACTCGGGATGAACGGAAAGCGGATCGCCCACCCGTTGCACTTCCCAGATTAGCTCAATCCCGTGGAAATCCCAAACCTTTTTCCGCACCAGCTCGCCCAATCCTTCCAGATCGGCGGCGGTCGCCCCTTCGGCATTCACCAGGAAATTGGAATGCATCGGCGACATCTGCGCCCCGCCCAGCCGGGCGCCGCGCATCCCGGCCGCATCGATCAGCGACCAGGCCTTCAGCTCGTGCGTGTCATCGGCGCGCCCGGTGGAGGAAAACCCGGCCGGATTGCGGAAGGTGCTGCCGGCCGTGCGGTCCCTGGTCGGCTGCGACGCGTCGCGCCGGGCCAGCTGCTCCTCCATCTTCGCGGCCAGGGCCTCCGGGTCGCCCGGCGCGGCGGCCAGGGTGACGCGCGTGATCACCAGATCGGGCGGCAGGTCGGTGTGCCGATAGGCGAATCCCATGTCCTGCGGCAGCAGCGTGACCACCTCGCCCTGCCGCGTCACCGCCTGCGCCTCGAGGAAGTGATCCGCCAGGTAGCTGCCGTAGCAGCCGGCATTCATCCGCGCCGCGCCGCCAATGCTGCCCGGGATGGTGCGCAGGAATGTCAGGTCCAACCCCGCCATTGCGGCACGCTTGGCCGCCTGCGCATCGGGCACGGCGGCGCCCAGGACGGCCCGGTCCCCGGAAAATTCCATGCCGTTGAAGCCGCGCCCCAGCCGGATCACCAGCCCCCGGATGCCGCCGTCGCGGATGATCAGGTTGGAGCCGAGGCCCAGCGGAAACACCGGAATTTCCGGGGCGAGCCCGGAAAGCGTTGCGCAAAGATCCTCGAGGTCCTTCGGCATGAAGAACCTCTCGGCCGGCCCGCCGACGCGGAGCCAGGTGAGCGGGGCAAGGGGGCGGTTGCTTTCCATGGGGGCCGGATTACTTCGTCATCACGAGCTTGTCACCCCGGCGCACCATCGCGCCCCGCCCCGACCGGAAGGAGTCCGCCGATGAAACCCGCCGCCCTGTGCCTTGCCCTTGCCGCCGCCCTGTCGGGCTGCGTCGAATACTCGACCTCCTCCAGCACGACGACGACGACCACGCCCGACGGCATGCCGCAGGTGGTCGCCGCCGAGGATTGCACCAGCTGGGGCACGACCGGCTCCGTCACTCCGGAGCAATGCGAGGCCTGACCCGGCCCCGCAGCCGTATTCAGCCCTTCAGCCGTTCCGCCAGGCGGTTCGCCCAGGAGGAGATCGTGCCGGCGCCGAGGCAGACGACCATGTCGCCGGGACGGGCCTGTTCGCGGACCAGCCGCGCCAGGTCGTCCTCGTCCATCACCGCGCGGGCATGGCGGTGGCCATGGCCGATCAGCCCGGCGACCAGGCTTTCGCGGGTCGCGCCCTCGATCGGCGCCTCGCCCGCGGCATAGACCTCGGCGATGCCGACCACGTCGGCCTCGTTGAAGCAGGTGCAGAAATCCTCGAATAGCGAGGAAAGCCGCGAATAGCGGTGCGGCTGGTGCACGGCGATGACGCGGGCGCCCGGTTCGACCGACTGGCGCGCGGCCTTCAGCACGGCGGCGATCTCCACCGGATGATGGCCGTAATCGTCGATGATCGCCACGCCATTGGCCTCGCCCACCCGGGTGAAGCGCCGGTTGACGCCGCCGAAGGCGGCCAGCGCCTCGCGGATCGCGTCCAGCTCCATCCCCAGGTAGCGGGCGACCGCGACGGCGGCCAGCGCGTTCGACACGTTGTGGTCGCCCGGCATCGGCAGGGTGCAGCCCGCGATGCGTTCGCCATCGGGCAGCGCGATGTCGAAATGCGCCACGCCCTTCTCATAGCGCAGCCCGGTGGCGCGCACATCGGCCTGGGCGTTGAAGCCGAAGGTCAGGATGCGGCGGTCATGGGTGCGCCCGACCAGCGCCTGCACTTCCGGATGGTCGGTGCAGCACACGGCCAGCCCGTAGAAGGGGATGCCGTGGACGAAATCGTCGAAGCCCCGGCGCAGGTTCTCCACCGAGCCCCAATGCTCCATGTGCTCGGGGTCGATATTCGTGACGATGGCAATCGTCGCGGGCAGGCGGTTGAAGGTGCCGTCGGATTCGTCGGCCTCCACCACCATCCATTCGCCCTGCCCCATCCGCGCGTTGGAGCCATAGGCATGGATGATCCCGCCATTGATCACCGTCGGGTCGATCCCCCCGGCATCCAGAAGCGTCGCCACCATCGTCGTGGTGGTGGTCTTGCCATGGGTGCCCGCGACGGCGACATTGGATTTCAGCCGCATCAATTCGGCCAGCATCTCGGCGCGGCGCACGATCGGCAGGCCGCGGCGGCGCGCCTCGTCATATTCGGCATTGCCCGGCTTGATCGCGGAGGAAATCACCACGACCTCGGCCCCGTCCAGGTTCCCGGCGCGCTGCCCCTCGAAGACCTTCGCCCCCAGCGAGACCAGCCGGTCGGTGATCTTCGAGGTCTTCGCATCCGATCCCTGGATGGTGTAGCCGTGATTGAGCAGGACCTCGGCGATCCCGGACATGCCGATCCCGCCGATCCCGACGAAATGGATGGCCCCGAGACCCAGGGGAAGTTTCGTGGCGGCGTGCATCGCGGCCTCCCAGTGTTTCATCTGCTCTTCCTCTTCTTGTTAGCCGGTTCCGGCAATGGATTCGACAAGCGCGGCCAGGCGGGGGGCGGCATCGGGATGGCCCGCGGCCAGCGCGGAATGGGCCATCTTGATCGCGGTCCCGGGATCGCCCAGGATCGCGGCGATCTGCGCGGCCAGCCCCTCGGCGTCAAGGCGGCTTTCGGGGATCAGGATCGCGCCCCCCGCCTCGACCAGCGCACGGGCATTGGCGGTCTGATGGTCGGCAGCGGCGGCGGCAAAGGGCACCAGGATCGCCGGGCGGCCGATCACCGTGATATCGGCGATCGAGGAGGCCCCGGCCCGGGCGATGGCCAGCTGGCACTCGGCGAGGCGGGCGGGAATGTCGTCGAAGAAGTCGCGCACATCCGCCTGCACCCCGGCCGCCTCATAGGCGGCGCGCACGCGGTCCAGGTCCTCGGGCCGGGCCTGCTGCGACACGCGCAGCCGCGCGCGCAGCGCCTCCGGCAGGGCGCAGACCGCCTCGGGCACCACGTCCGAGAGGATCCGCGCGCCCTGGCTGCCGCCGAAGACCGTCAGGCTCAGCGGGTAGTCGCCGGGCGGGATATAGGGGGCGCCCGCCCGCTCCTGCACCACCTGGCGCACCGGGTTGCCGACGGGTTTGCCTTCGACGCCCGCAGGCAGAACGGCCGGCCAGGTGCCACAGGCCACGACCGGTACACGACGGGCGAAGACCTCGTTGACGCGACCCAGGACGCCGTTCTGTTCATGGATCATCCGCGGCAGGCGCAGCAGCCAGGCCGCCGCCAGGGCCGGGATCGAGGGATAGCCGCCGAACCCCACCACCGCGGCCGGGCGGTCGCGGCGCATCGCCTGCGCGGCCGAGGCAACGCCGGCGAGGATCTTCAGCGGCACTGCCGCCCTGGCCAGACCGCCGCCGCGGGCGAAGGTGGCGGAGGCCACGATCTCGCGCTCCACCGCATCGGGAAATCCCCCGGCATAGCGCGCGCCGCGTTCGTCGGTCGACAGCTTGACCCGCCAGCCGCGCGCCAGCATCTCCTCGGCCAGCGCCTGGGCAGGAAACATGTGCCCGCCAGTCCCGCCGGCGGCAATCACCAGAAGCCGTCCGCTCATCCCCGGTCGGCCCGTGCCAGCACATCCGCCATGCGTCCCTGCGGCCGCTTGCGGGTCAGCGCCAGCAGCGCCCCCACCGTCAGCCCGGCCGCGATCACCGAGGATCCGCCATAGGACACGAAGGGCAGCGTCATCCCCTTGGTCGGCAGCAGCCGCACCGCCACGCCCATGTTGATCGCCGCCTGCATGCCCAGCCCGCAGGCCAGCCCGGTGCCCGCGATGCGCACGAAGGGGTCGCGTTCGGCCAGCAGCCGCCCCAGCGAGCGCATCACCACCGTCGCGTAGAGCGCGATGATGATCAGCACCAGGATCAGCCCGTATTCCTCGGCCGCCACCGCGATGATGAAATCGGTATGGGCATCCGGCAGGGTGGATTTCACCTCGCCACCGCCCAGGCCGACGCCGAAGACTCCGCCCTCGCGGATCGCGTTGGAGGCATAGCCGATCTGGCTGGTGGGATCGACGGTAGTGGCCAGGAACCCGTCGATCCGACCGGCGAAATGGCTCGACAGCTCATAGGCCGCCACCCCGCCGGCGATCACCAGCCCGGCCACCCCGAAGAGGATCCACCAGGGCGCGCCCGCCACGAAATACATCACGCCCCAGGCGAAGACGATCAGCGAGGCCTGGCCGAAATCGGGCTGCATCGCCAGGATGCCGACGATCAGGACCGCGACGCAGAAGCTCATGAACCGCCCCGGCGGTCCGTCGATCTGATGCGCCGCCGCCATCAGCCAGGCCGAGAGGATGGCAAAGCAGGGTTTCATGAATTCCGAGGGCTGCACCGAACCGAAGCCCAGCGAGTACCAGCGGATCGCGCCCTTGCCGAAATTCGTCCCGAAGACCGGCAGCAGCAGCAGCGCCGCCAGGCAGATCGCGAAGCCCATGACGCCGAAGCGGCGGATCGAGGTCACCGGCAGCACCGAGGCCGCCAGCATCGCGGCCAGCCCCATGGCGCCGAAGATCAGCTGTTTCTTGACGTACCAGAACGGTTCCAGCCCGTTGCGTTCGGCCAGCGGCGGCGAGGCCGCCAGGCCCAGCAGCAGGCCGATGCCCATCAGGATGATGATGCTGATCAGCGACCATCTGTCGACGGTCCGCCACCAGCGGGGGATCATCGGATCGCCGCGCACCACCGGCGCCGCGCCGTACACCATTTCTGTCATGGTAGCCTGCCTGTCTGCCCAGCCCGGTTTTCCGGGTCTGGGGCAAGACTACCGCATGCCGCCCCGCATTTCCAGCTTCATGACCGTGCCCGGGCGAGGTCCCGCCGTCCGTCTTCCGCGCTGCCGCAGGCCCTTCCTTCCGCGCTGCCGCAGGCCCTTCGCGCCGCGACCGGCGACCCGGCCTGCGGCAACCGGGCAGGTCCGCCTCCGGACGGGCCCGCCACATCGCAGACACCTCGCCGCGCAACGCCGGGACGCGGCGCCCCGGGGCGATCCTTCCGGCCGCCTGTCCTGTTCCGCCCCCGGTTCGCCGCCCCCGGGGCGGGATCGCGCTAGAACAGCTCGACCTCCTCGGCTTTCGGCTTGGGCGGGGCGGCGGGAAGTTCGGTGAAGGCGGCCTCCATGAATTTCTGGCGGGCTTTGCCGCTATGCGGCCAGAACTGGATCCGCCGCCCGGAATTGCCGCCCGTGCTTTCCCCGATGCAGGCGATATGCTCGGCCTCGAGAAAGCGCATGACGAATTCGCGGTTGCGCTTGCCGATATCGGACAGCCCGGCGACCATCCGCCCCCCGCCGAAGACCTTTGCCTCCAGGTGCCTGCGATCGGCGCCAAGCTTGATGACGCCGTTGATCAGCAATTCCATCGCGTTCACCCCGAAACTTGCGCCGGTTGCGGCACCGCCGGTCTCCTCGGGCAGCAGGATATGGTTCATGCCGCCGACATGGTTGCGCGGATCGTGCAGGCAGACCGCGACGCAGGAGCCAAGTAGCGTGGTTATCATGTGTTCGGGATCCGCGCCGACCGCGTATTCGCCCTGATTGATGTGTTCGGTTCGGCCCTCGGCCATGGGGTCTCCTTGCTCAGGCGGTCTGAAGACCGGGTTGCATGCACAGTTCCAAGAGGGTGGGCGCGATGCGCTGCAGCGGCACCGCCCGCTCCGCCCCGCCATTTTCCAGCGCGACGCGCGGCATGCCGAAGACGGTGCAGCTGTCGCGGTCCTGGGCGATCGTGCGCGCCCCTGCGCCGCGCAGCTCCAGCATCCCCTGCGCCCCATCGGCGCCCATCCCCGTGAGGATCGCGGCCACGACGCGCCCCGCATGGGGCACCGCCGAGCGGAAGAGCACATCGACCGAAGGCCGGTGCCCGGAGACCTTGTCGCGCGGATCGAGGCGGCAGACGGGCGTCGCCCTTCCGTCCAGCGCCAGGTGGAAATCGCCGCCGGGCGCGAGGAAGACCGTCCCCTCGCGAAGCGGCGCCCCCTCCTCGGCAAGCCGGACCTCGGGGGCGCACATGCCGTTGAGCCGGGCAGAGAAGCTGCGCAGGAACTCTGCCGGCATGTGCTGCGTGATCAGGGTCGGCGGACAGGCGGCGGGGAACCCGCCGATCACCTGTTCCAGCGCATCCACCCCGCCGGTGGAGGAGCCGATCAGGACGATGCGCCCGCGATTGCGGAACCCGCTTCCCGCCCCCGCATTCTGGACCCGCGGCTGCGCCAGCGTCGCCCCGGCGGCCATGCGCACCAGCGGCGCGATCTGCTGCAGCGTGCCGTCGGTGGCCAGTGTCGGGGTCTTGCCGAGGCAATCGACGGCGCCGATCGACAGCGCCTCCAGGGCGGCCCCGGCCCCGCGCCGGGTGAGAGACGAGAACATCAGCACCGGCATGGGCCGCAGCGCCATGATCTTCTTGAGGAAATCGAGGCCGTTCATATGCGGCATCTCGATGTCGAGGATCAGCACGTCGGGATTGATCGACTTGATCATCACCCGCGCCTGGTAGGGATGCTCGGCCTCGCCGACCAGGTCGATATCGCGATGCCGCGCGAGTTCCAGCGCGACAAGTTTCCGGATCGTGGCAGAGTCGTCCACGATCGCCACGCGGATAGGCCTAGCTGATACCGCCATCGGTTGGTCGCGCCTCCCCGGAACCGGAACCCGGGGCCCGCATCCGGCCCCGCCTTCCCGGTGCTACCCGGCGAACCGCAAACAAAGTCTTTACGGGGGAGAAATCATCTGGCCGGGGCGCCGCCGCGCAGCAGCCCCGGGCCGGGCTCAGGCCATGCCGAGCGCTTCCTTGTAGAGGTCGAGCACCGCCTCTTCCTCGGCGATGTCGTCGCGGTCGCGCTTGCGCAGGGCGATCAGCTTGCGCATGACCTTGGTGTCGTAGCCGCGCCCCTTGGCCTCGGCCATGACTTCCTTGATCTGCTCGCCCAGGTCCTTCTTCTCCGCCTCAAGCCGTTCCACCCGTTCGATGAACTGGCGCAGCTCGGCAGCGGTCACGCGGAACTGGTCGCTCTTTTGATCTTCTTCGATATCCATGGGGCTCCCCTGATCACAGGCCCCGCGTGGTAAGCGAGCGCCCCTGACCATGCAAGCCCCGCTTGCCTTCGGCGGCCGGTCGAAGTAGGGCACCGCCATGGAAGCGCTGATCTGGATCGGAGCCGCGGTATCGCTCTGCGGACTTGGCGGGCTGGTGGCCTGCATCGTCATGGCCATGAAGGCCCGCGCCGCGGGGCTCGGGGATGACGCGCTGCGGGCGCGGCTGAAACGTGTCGTCGCCCTGAATTTCGCCGCCCTGATGATTTCCGCGCTGGGTCTGATGAGCGTCGTCCTGGGGATCATCCTGGGCTGATCCCTGCAGGCGAATCGCGCCGCCTTCCCCCCTGCCTCCATTCCGCCGGCGCAAGGCCGCCATGCGCATCGCGCAAGCTGCGCCGCGCCCTCCCCCGATGGCGTCGCCCCCGGCCTCCATCGCCGCCGCGCGCGGGCGCCCCGCCTGCGGCAGGGCAGGACGTCCTCCACGCCTTCCCGCTAAGGTCCTCAAAATGCGCGCCAATCCGCCGATGTGAAAACACCTTCACAAAAACATCGGCAAATTCGTCAATGCATTTACAGAAAAAGCGCGCCTCCTCAGACAGTTATTCCTGCCGAGGACGGGCGTGTTAATCTTGCTTCCAGCCAAGGATGCACGGGCAACCCGCGGGAGAGGAGCCCGCCGCATCCGGAAGACCAGGGAGAGAGACATGCTTGAGAAGGTCGAGGGGGTCTATCCTCCTTCCGCAGCGCTGCAGGAATCGGCGCTGGTGGATGAGGCGCGCTATACCGAGATGTACGAGCGTTCGATCCGCGATCCCGAAGGGTTCTGGGGCGAAGAGGCCCGCGCCCGGCTTGACTGGATCAAGCCGTTCACCAAGGTGAAGGATGCGTCCTTCCAGCCCGGCAATGTCTCGATCGAGTGGTTCGCCGACGGCACGCTGAACGTCGCCGCGAACTGCGTCGACCGTCACCTGGCGACGCGCGCCGACCAGACGGCGATCCTGTTCGAGCCGGACGACCCCAACGAGCCCGCGCGCCACATCACCTATCGCCAGCTGCATGCCGAGGTCTGCAAGTTCGCCAACATCCTGGAGGATCTCGGCGTCCGCAAGGGCGACCGCGTCGTGCTGTACCTGCCGATGATCCCCGAGGCGGCCTATGCGATGCTGGCCTGCGCGCGCATCGGGGCGATCCATTCCATCGTCTTCGCGGGCTTCTCGCCGGATGCGCTGTCGGCGCGGATCAACGGGGCGGGGGCGAAACTGCTGATCACCGCCGATTACGCCCCGCGCGGCGGGCGGCAGACGCCGCTCAAATCCAATGCCGATGCCGCGCTGCTGCATTGCCCGGACGACGTCAAGATGCTGGTGGTGCGCCGCACCGGCGGCCAGACGACCTGGGTCGCCGACCGCGATTTCGACTATGGCGAACTTCACGCCGAAGCCGAGGACCGCCATCGCCCCGCCGAGGTGAATGCCGAGGATCCGCTTTTCATCCTCTACACCTCGGGCTCCACCGGACAGCCCAAGGGCGTCGTGCATTCCTCCGCGGGCTACCTGCTCTACTCCGCGATGACCATGCAGACGGTCTTCGACTACAAGGACGGGGACGTGTTCTGGTGCACCGCCGATATCGGCTGGGTGACCGGGCACAGCTATATCGTCTACGGGCCGCTGGCCAATGGCGCCACGACGGTGATGTTCGAGGGCGTGCCGACCTGGCCCGATGCCAGCCGGTTCTGGCAGATCGTGGAAAAGCACCGCGTCACCCAGTTCTACACCGCCCCCACCGCGATCCGCGCGCTGATGGGCAAGGGGCCCGAACATGTCGAGGGCTGCGACCTGTCCTCGCTGCGCATCCTGGGGACGGTGGGCGAGCCGATCAATCCCGAGGCCTGGGCCTGGTACAGCCGCCATGTCGGCAAGGACCGCTGCCCGATCGTCGATACCTGGTGGCAGACGGAAACCGGCGGCCACCTGCTGACCCCCCTGCCCGGCGCCACCGCGCTGAAACCGGGATCGGCCACGCTGCCCTTCTTCGGGGTGGAGCCGGTCGTGCTCGATCCGCATACCGGCAAGGAGATTGCCGAGACCGAATGCGAGGGCGTCTTGTGCATCAAGTCCAGCTGGCCGGGGCAGATGCGCACCGTCTGGGGCGACCATGCGCGGTTCGAGAAGACCTATTTCTCGGATTACAAGGGCTACTACTTCTCCGGCGACGGCTGCCGCCGCGATGCCGACGGCTATTACTGGATCACCGGGCGCGTCGATGACGTGATCAACGTCTCGGGCCACCGGATGGGCACGGCCGAGGTGGAATCCGCGCTGGTCGCGCATTCCAAGGTCGCCGAGGCGGCGGTGGTCGGCTATCCCCACCAGATCAAGGGACAGGGCATCTACTGCTATGTCACGCTGATGAACGGGGTGGAGCCCTCCGAGGCGCTGGAGAAGGAGCTGCGCGCCTGGGTGCGCAACGAGATCGGCCCGATCGCCAGCCCCGACCTGATCCAGTGGGCCCCGGGCCTGCCCAAGACCCGCTCGGGCAAGATCATGCGCCGCATCCTGCGCAAGATCGCCGAGAATGATTACGGCGCCTTGGGCGACACCTCGACCCTGGCCGATCCCGGCGTGGTCGACGACCTGATCGAGAACCGCCGCAGCGGCTGAGCCGGAAAAGGGGGGCGGCCGCCCCCCGTCCCCGGCCCCTGTCACCAGTCACCGAGACGATCCGCTTCCCGGACAAAGACATGTCGCCCAAGACATGCGGGGAAGCGGCAGGACGGCGCGTGCCTGCGCGCCGCCCGCGGCCAGGCCGGGGCCTGATCCGGCCGCATGTCCGGCGCCCCCCGCAGGGCCGCCCGGAAAGGGAGAGCCGCCGCCCCCGCGGGCGGCGCGCGGAGCAACCGACAAGGGAGAGACCGCCATGGCGGAGAATTCTGACAACGACTACTGGGAGGCCAATCTGGGCCTCATCAAGATATGCCTGGTGATCTGGGCGCTGGTTTCCTTCGGCTTCGGCATCGTGCTCAGGCCGCTGCTGAGCGGCATATCCGTCGGCGGCACCGACCTGGGCTTCTGGTTTGCCCAGCAGGGGTCGATCCTGGTCTTCCTGGCGCTGATCTTCTTCTACGCCTGGCGGATGAACAAGCTCGACCGCGATTACGGCGTCGAGGAATAAGGGACCACGGGACAGATGGATCAGTTCACCCTAAACCTGCTGTTCGTGGGGGCCTCCTTCGCCCTCTATATCGGCATCGCGATCTGGGCCCGCGCCGGGTCCACCTCGGAATTCTATGCCGCCGGGCGCGGCGTGCACCCGATCACCAACGGCATGGCCACGGCGGCCGACTGGATGTCGGCGGCCTCCTTCCTGTCGATGGCGGGTCTCATCGCCTTCGTCGGCTATGACAACTCGGCCTATCTGATGGGCTGGACCGGCGGCTACGTTCTGCTGGCGCTGCTTCTGGCGCCCTATCTGCGGAAATTCGGCAAGTTCACCGTGCCGGAATTCATCGGCGACCGCTTCTACAGCCCGACCGCGCGCCTGGTCGCGGTGATCTGCCTGATCGTCGCCTCGGTGACCTACGTGATCGGCCAGATGACCGGCGTGGGCGTGGCCTTCGGCCGCTTCCTGGAAGTCGACAACACCACCGGCCTCCTGATCGGTGCCGTCGTCGTCTTCGCCTATGCCGTCTTCGGCGGGATGAAGGGCGTGACCTACACGCAGGTGGCGCAGTACATCGTGCTGATCACCGCCTATACCATCCCGGCGGTCTTCATCTCGCTGCAGCTCACCGGCAACCCGATCCCGGCGCTGGGGCTGTTCGGCGATCACGTCGCCTCGGGCGAGCCGCTGCTGGCGCGGCTGGACCAGATCGTCGCCGAGCTGGGCTTCTCCACCTATACCGAACGCCAGACCGACCTTCTGAACATGGTGCTCTTCACCCTGTCGCTGATGATCGGGACGGCCGGCCTGCCGCATGTGATCATGCGGTTCTTCACCGTGCCGCGCGTTGCCGATGCCCGCTGGTCGGCCGGCTGGGCGCTGGTCTTCATCGCGCTTCTCTACCTCACCGCCCCGGCGGTCGGCGCGATGGCGCGGATGAACATCACGGACCAGATGTGGCCGAACGGCACCTCGGGCGATGCGGTCACGCTGGAACAGGTGGAAACCGACCCGGCCTATGACTGGATGGCCAACTGGCAGAAAACCGGGCTGCTGGCGCTGGAGGACAAGAACGGCGACGGCATGATCCAGTACTACAACGACAAGTCGGCCGCGCTGCAGGAACGCGCCACGGCGGCGGGCTGGACCGGAAACGAGCTGACGATCAACAACGACATCCTCGTCCTGGCCAATCCCGAGATCGCCAACCTGCCCGGCTGGGTGATCGGCCTGATCGCGGCCGGCGGCCTGGCGGCGGCGCTGTCGACGGCGGCGGGCCTGCTGCTGGCGATTTCCTCGGCGGTGTCGCATGACCTGTTCAAGGGCCAGCTGACCCCGGACATGTCCGAGAAATCCGAGCTGCTGACCGCGCGGATCGCCATGGCCGTGGCCATCGCGGTGGCCACCTATCTGGGCATCAACCCGCCCGGCTTTGCCGCGCAGACCGTTGCCCTGGCCTTCGGCCTGGCCGCCAGCTCGATCTTCCCGGCGCTGATGATGGGGATCTTCTCCAAGCGCATCAACGACAAGGGTGCCGTCGCCGGCATGCTGGTCGGGCTGGGCGTGACGCTGGTCTACATCTTCCTGCACAAGGGCTGGCTGTTCATCCCGGACACCAACTCCTTCACGGATGCGGATCCGCTGCTGCTGGGCATCAAGTCGACCTCTTTCGGGGCGGTGGGTGCGATGCTGAACTTCGCGACCGCCATCCTGGTGTCGCGCTCCACCGAGGAGCCGCCCCAGGAAATCCAGGACCTCGTCGCCTCGGTGCGCATCCCGCGCGGCGCAGGCGCGGCGATCGACCACTGATCGCGCGACGCGACAATAAATCAGGCCGGGCGCATGCCCGGCCTGATCTTCCCAGGACATCCCCTGTGCTATGCTGCCCGCGAAGGCATCGCATGGAGGGCGGAACCCGAAAATGACCCTGACGACCGGCGAGATCGCGGATTTCCTCCGTTCCGTGCATCCCTATGACAGTTTCGAGCCCGAGGAGCTGGCCCGCACCGCGGCGCGATTCAGCGTGCTGCAGGTGGCGCGCGACGACCAGGTCTATGCGCTCGGCGCGCCGCTGGAGGGGCTCTACCTGATCTACCAGGGCACCGTGGACGTGCGCGACCATCGCGGCGCCAAGGTCTCGCTTCTGGGCTGCCGCAATTCCTTCGGCGAACGCGGGCTGATGCGCGACGGGCTGGCCGCGACGACCGCCTATGCCGCCGAGGCCGCGACCCTGCTGCTGCTGCCCGCCTCGGAATTCCGCCGGCTGACCGGCGCCAATGCGGGCTTTGCCCGGTTCTTCCGCCGCAGCGGCACCGAGCGCGAGGATCGCGGCCAGTCGCTGGCCACCATGCCGGTGCGCCAGATCCTGGCCGGGCCGCCGATCACCTGCCCGCCGCACACGCCGATCCTGGAGGCCGCGCGGATCATGCGCGACCGCAACATCTCCAGCCTGGCCGTGGTGGAGGAGGACCGGCTGACCGGCATCCTGACCACCTCCGACCTGTCCAACCGCTGCCTGGCCGAGGGGATCGACCCCGCCCTGCCGATCCGCCACATCATGACCACCGCGCCGGTGACGCTCTCGCCCGAGAGCCTGGGCACCGATGTCCTGCACGTGATGCATGAACGCCATATCGGCCATCTGCCCATCGTCGAGCAGGACCGCCTCGTCGGCATGGTCACCCAGACCGACCTGACGCGGCTGCAGGCGCTGACCTCGGCGCAGTTCGTCTCGGACGTGGCGCGGGCGCGCTCGGTGGCGGGCCTGGCCAAGGTGACGGCGCAGATCCCGCGGCTGCTGGCGCAGCTGGTGGGCAGCGGCAACCGCCATGACGTGGTGACGCGGCTGATCACCGACATCGCCGATGCGGTCACGCGGCGGCTGCTGCGGCTGGCCGAGGACCGGCTGGGCCCGCCGCCCGTCCCCTATGCCTGGTGCGCCTGCGGCAGCCAGGGGCGGCGCGAACAGACCGGCGTCTCCGACCAGGACAACTGCCTGATCCTCGACGACCGCGCCAGCCCGGCGGACGATGCCTATTTCGCCGCGCTGGCGGAATTCGTCTGCGACGGGCTGAATGATTGCGGCTATGTCTACTGCCCCGGCGAGATGATGGCGGTGACCGATCGCTGGCGGCAGCCGCTGAAGGTCTGGCAGGACTATTTCCGCGGCTGGATCGCCCGGCCCAGCCCCGAGGCGCAGATGCTGGCCTCGGTGATGTTCGACCTGCGCCCCATCGGCGGAGCCGCGACGCTGTGGCAGCAGCTGCAGGCCGAGACGCTGCGCGCGGCCTCGGAGAACTCGATCTTCACCGCCCACATGATCGCGAATTCGCTGAAGCACGCCCCGCCGCTGGGAATGATCCGCGGCTTTGCCACGATCCGGTCGGGCGAATACAAGAACCGGCTGGACCTGAAACATAACGGCGTCGTGCCGATCGCCGACCTGGCGCGGGTCTATGCGCTGCAGGGACGGCTGGGGGCGCAGAATACCCGCGCCCGGCTGGAGGCGGCGCGCGACCGGGGCGTGCTATCGAAATCGGGGGCGGGCGACCTGATCGACGCCTATGACCTGATCGCGCAGGCCCGGCTGGACCACCAGGCGGCACTGGTGCGGCGCGGCGAGACGCCCGACAACTACCTGGCGCCCACCGAATTGTCGGATTTCGAGCGCAGCCACCTGCGCGATGCCTTCGTCGTGGTGCGGACCATGCAATCCGCCATCGGCCAGGGCAAGGGCATGATCACCTAGCCGCCGCAAGGGCGGCCACCCCCTGCGGGGGAGAAAGGGAGGAGCGATGTTTCTGGAACTGATCGCCACGGTCTTTGCCGGGATCGGCGCGGCCGGGCTGGTGATGGCCCTGAACTGGACGACGGGGCGGCGGCTGCCGCGCTGGCTGATGCCGGTGGGCGCGGGCGCGGCAATGATCGCCATGACGCTGTGGTCGGAATACAACTGGTACGACCGCACCGTCGCGGGGCTGCCCGAGGGGATCGAGGTGGCCGAGGTCAGCGAGGCGCGCCAGATCTACCGCCCCTGGACCTATGCCCTGCCCTATGTCGACCGCTTCCTGGCCGTCGATGTCGGCGGCATGCAGAGCAACCCCGCCCGGCCCGGCGAGCATATCGCGAATATCTACCTGATGGGCCGCTGGCAGCCGGTCAAGAGCTTCCCCGTGGCGGTCGATTGCGGCGGGCTGCGCCGCGCCGCCCTGATGGACGAGGCCCGCTTCGGCGAGGATGGCGCGGTCGAGGGCGCCGCCTGGACACAGGTCAGCGCCGGCGATCCGGTCCTGTCGGCGGCCTGCGCGCAGGGCTGAACCGTTGAGGACCCCTGCCCCCGCCGCCCTGCCGGGCCGTACCGTGATCCCCGGGCGTTCCCCGCGCATGGCGGAAGAGGGCGCCGCCGGGGACCGTCCCGGCCCGCGGGACGGATGCGCCGCCACGGGCGGCATGAGCCTGCGGGCCGCGGCACGCGCAGGACAGGGCGATGCCTGCCGCCCGCTGCAGGGCGATCAGGCACGGCGCCCGGCGGGTCGCCCCTGCTCCGCCCCCCATCCCAGCGGCGGCGGGACGGCCGGGCGCCGACGGTCGCAGGCGCTGCGCGCGCCGCTGCTGCGGCCTGCTTCGGCGGGTCGCTTGGAGAGCTGAGATGTCCGCGGGACCTTCCCTCCGGCAACGCATCCTGCTGGTTTTCGCTGCCGCCTGTCTCGGCGGGCTGGCGATCCTGGCCGGGTCCGGGGCGCTGGCCCTGGCGCGCGGCGGCAGCCCCGCACAGGTGCTGCTGACCGCCGCGATTCCGGCAGGGTTCGGCCTGCTGGGGCTTGCCGTTCTGCTGTGGCGCCTGGCCGATGAACGGCTGGCGCGTCCGGCCGACCGCCTGGCGGCCGCGCTGCGCGCCCGGGCGCATGGCGGCCCGCAAGCCCCGCTTGATCCTGCGCGGGCGCGGGATCTCGGCGACCTGGCCCCGGCGGCGGCGGCCCTGGCGGAGCAGCTGAACGAGGCCCGGGACGGCGTGGCGCGCGCCGTCGAGACCCGGACCGAGGCCCTGAGCCTCAAGGCCGGGACGCTGGCCGCGCTGGTCTCGGATGTGCCGGTCGGGCTGATCGTCGCCGGACCCGCGCATCAGATCGTGTTCTACAACACCCCCGCGCGGCGAATGCTGTCGGGGACCGGGCAGCCGCGGCTGGGCCGGCCGGTCTTCGACCTCCTGCGCGAATCCCCGATCCGCCGCGCCTATGACCGGCTGCGCGCCACCGGCACGCATGACGATGATGACGACCTGCTGGTCTCCACCACCGGCGACGGGCGCGCGCTGGCCGCGCATATCCGGCTGATCCGGCGCGACCTGGGGATGACCCATGACCAGCCGGGCTATGTCCTGACGCTGCGCGACGTGACCGCCGAGCTGGCCGTCCATCGCGACCGCGACCGGTTGCTGCGCGACATGGCGGACCGCCTGGGCGCCCCCGCCGCGGCCCTGCGCTCGCAGATCGGGGCGGCCCCGGTCCCCTCCCTGCCCCCCGGGCTCGTCGCGGCCGCGCAGGACATGGAAGACGCCATCGACGCCGCGATCCGCGATTGCGACGGCGCCTGGCGCGGGTCCTGGCCGCTGCGCGACATCCGCGCCGCGGAACTGGCGGACGGGCTGGTCGCGCTTTTGGGCGCTGACGGTCCCGCGGTGACGGCCGATCCGCCCGCGCTGCTCCTGCGCTGCGATGGCGGGGCGCTGGCGGAACTTCTGGCGGCGCTGGCGCGCGAGGCCGAGGACCGGGCCGCCGCGCGCGACCTGCGGCTGGAGATCGCCGGAACCGGCGCGGGGGCGGAGATCCGGCTGGGCTGGACCGGGGCGGCGATGGCGCCCCGGCTGCTGCAGGCCGTGCTGGACCGGCCGCTGGAGGCCGCGGCGGGCGCCTTCTCGGCGCGCGAGATCCTCGAGCGCCACGCCACCGCGATCTCCTGCGGGCAGGACGGCGGCGGACGGGCCTGGCTGAGCCTGCCGCTGGCCTCGGCCCGGCCCCTGCCCGCCCCGCCCGCGCCGCAGACCGCCATTCCGGCGCGCGATGCCGTCTATGATTTCGACCTGCTGGCCCAGGGCGACCATGCCGATATCGACGCCACGCCCCTGTCGCGGCTGACCTGCGTGATCTTCGACACCGAGACCACGGGCCTCGCCCCCCATGGCGGCGACGAGATCGTGCAGATCGCGGCGCTGCGCGTGGTGAACGGACGGCTGGTCCCCGGGGAGGAGATCGACCAGTTGGTCGATCCCGGCCGTCCGATCCCGCCGGGCGCCACGCGGATCCACGGCATCACCGACGCGATGGTCGCGGGCGCGCCGGGCATCGCCGAGGCCGGGGCGCAGCTGCACCGCTTTGCCCGCCGCGCCGTCCTGGTGGCCCATAACGCGCCCTTCGACATGGCCTTCCTGCATCGCCATGCCGCAGAAATCGGCGCGGAATTCGACAATCCCGTCCTCGACACGGTGCTGATCTCGGCGGTGCTGTTCGGGCCGGGAGAGGCGCATACCCTGGACGCCCTGGCGGCGCGGCTGGGCGTTGCCCTGCCCGGGGCCGTGCGCCACACCGCCGCCGGGGATGCGCGCGCCACGGCCGGGGTTTTCCTCAGGATGATCCCCATGCTGGAGGCGCGCGGGCTGGTCACCTTCGGGGATCTGCTGGACGCAATGGCCCGCAACACGCGCCTGGCGCGCGAGATCGCGGCACGCAGCCGTCCCTGATCTCAGCCCGCGGCCCGCCGCGCACCGGGCCGCGGCAGCCCGGCCGCCAGTCCCAGAAACAGCCCCCAGCACAGCAGTTCCACCCCCGGCGCCTGCAGGATCCCCGCCTGCGGGACAAGCGCGACGGCCAGCGCGCGCCCGGCAATCACCAGCGCGGCGGCCAGCACCGCGAAACGCACCGGCCCCGCCCCGCCGATCACCGCGACCAGCAGGATCTGCGCCAGCAAGGGAAGCCCCTGGGCCGATGCGGGGCCGGGACCGGCAAGGGCAAGGATCGCGCCCGCCGCCGCGGCAAGTCCCGCCGACAGGCACAGCGCCCCGGCCCGCAGCCAGTCCGGGCGATACCCCGTCGCGGCCATGCGCGCAGGCGAGGCGCGCACCCCCTCCAGCGCCGCCCCGAAGGCGGAGAGACGCAGGCGCCGCAGCACCAGCAGCAGCAGGACCGCAAGTCCCAGCAGCAGCCAGGCCCCCGCCATCTGCCCGGTCAGGGGCCGGGCGGCGATCAGATCCGCGGCGCCCGCCTCGCCGCGCAGCAGCGCGGGCAGCCGGGCAAGATCCGGCACGGGCAGCATCGGCCCGCCCGCGGGCATGGGCAGCTCCGGCAGGGCCGCAGGGGACACGGGAAGATGAGGGGCGGCCAGCACCGCGGCGGCCAGGCTCGCCAGCGCCCAGGCGCCGCGGCCGAAGCGCCGCAGCGCCGCCGAAAGCCCCCCGGGCGGCACCACCGCCGCCGCCATGCCTGCCGCCGCCCCCGCCGCACCGGGAAAGGCCGCGACCCCGGCCATGCCCAGCGTCACGAAAATCGCATGGGACAGGCAGGCAGGCCCGGAGGGGCCGCTGGACAGGCCGAAGGCCGCCGCGGCGATCGCGATGGCGCAGAGATGCAGCGCAGCCACGGCCATCTGCGGCCCTGCCAGCGGCGCCGCGGCCGCCAGCATCAGCAGCAGCCCGGTCGCCGCCCCGCAGAGCCGGTAGGATCCCGCGCTCATCTCGCGCCCCCCCGCGGGATCAGCCCGGCCGGTTGCAGGATCAGCGCCGCCGCCAGGAGACCGGCGGCGGCGGGACCCGCCAGTCCCGGCCACAGCACGCCTGCATAGGCCTGGCCCAGCCCCGCCAGCAATGCCGCCAGAAGACAGCCCGCGACCGATCCCGGCCCGCCCGCCACCGCCGCAAGGGCCGCAAGTGCCGCGATCTCCATGGCCGGGCCGGGGCGCAGCTCGGGCTGCGCCGCCGCCCAGGCCAGCGCGCCGAGACAGGACAGCGCCGCCCCCC
>NZ_JACVXA010000050.1 GCF_014903745.1 Mangrovicoccus algicola
CCCTGCCGGCCGCGCCCGCCCCCTCGGCGGGACTGGAGGAGGCGCGGCGCTGGATGGCCGGGGCCGAGCGCCCGCTGGCCATCGCCGGGCTGGACGTGCTGGCCGAACCGGGCGCGGCGGCGGCGGTCTCGGCCTTCTGCACCCGGCAGGGCGTGCCGCTGATCACCAGCTACAAGGCCAAGGGCGTGCTGGACGAGGCGGATCCCCTGGCGCTTGGCGGGGCCGGGCTCTCGCCGCTGGCCGATGGCCTCCTGATGCCGCTGATCGGACGCGCAGACCTGGTCCTGTGCCTGGGCTATGACCCGGTGGAGATGCGGGCGGGCTGGCGCCACCCCTGGGATCCGGCCGTCACCCGCAGCATCGAGATCGCGCATCTGCGCAACGATCACGGGATGCATGCGGCCGCAATCGAGATCACCGGCGGCATCGCCCCCGCCCTAGCCGCGCTCGAGGCGGATCAGCCGGCCCGTCCGCGCTGGCCGGACGGCGCGCCCGCCGCGACCCGCGCTGCGCTGGCCGCCGCCTTCCCCCGCGACGAGGCCTGGGGCCCCGCCGCCGTGATCGATACCTGCCGCCGGATGATGCCGCCCGAGACGCTGGCGACTGCGGATTCGGGCGCGCACCGCATCCTGCTGTCGCAGATCTGGGCCTGTCCGGCGCCTGCCACGCTGTTCCAGTCCTCGGGCTTCTGCACCATGGGCTGCGCGCTGCCGCTGGCGCTGGGGCTGAAGCTGGCCGCGCCCGAACGTCCGGTGATCGGCTTCATGGGCGATGCGGGCTTCCTGATGGTCGCGGGCGAGCTGGCCACCGCGGCCGAGCGCGGACTGACCCCGGTTCTCGTGGTCTTCGCCGATGCCGAGCTGGCGCTGATCGAGATGAAGCAGCGCAGCCGCGGCCTGCCCCGGCAGGGCGTCGATTTCGCCGCCCCCGACATCGCCGCCATCGCCCGCGGCTTCGGCGGGGCGGGCGAGACCGTCACCAGCCGCGCGGAACTGGAATCCGCGCTCGGCCGGGCCATGACGGCCGAGACATTCACCGTGATTTCCGCAGTCCTTCCGGGAGGAGCCTATGACGGACGCATCTAGGGGGGCGCTGGACGGGATCGTGGTGCTCGATCTCAGCCGGATCCTCGCCGGTCCCACCTGCACGCAACTGCTGGGCGATCTGGGCGCCACGGTCTGGAAGGTCGAGAACCCGGCCACGGGCGGCGATGACACCCGCGCCTGGGGGCCGCCCTTCGTCGCCGATGCCGCGGGCGCGCCAAGCGACCTGAGCGCCTATTACCTCTGCGCCAACCGCAACAAGTCCTCCATCGCGCTGGACCTGGGCAGCGATGAAGGCCGCGAGACCGCAAGACGGCTGGCCGCCCGCGCCGATGTGGTGATCGAGAACTGGAAACCGGGCAGCCTGGCCAAATACGGGCTGGGGCATGAACAGCTCTGCGCGCGCCATCCGGGGCTCGTCTATTGTTCCATCTCGGGCTACGGCCAGACCGGACCGAACCGCGACAAGCCGGGCTACGACCTGATGGCGCAGGGCTATGGCGGGATCATGAGCCTGACCGGCGAACCCGAGAGCCAGCCGATGAAGGTGGGCGTGGGCATCGCCGACGTGATGTGCGGCATGTACGCGACGATCGGCATCCTCGCCGCGCTGCGCCATCGCGACCGCACCGGCGAGGGCCAGCATGTCGATCTGAGCCTCGTCGACAGCCAGATGGCCTGGACCATCAACGAGGGCACCAACTACCTGCTGTCGGGGAAGATCCCCGAACGGCGCGGCAACCAGCATCCGAATATCGTCCCCTACGGCGTCTTCGCCGCCGCCGACGGCCACGTGATCGTCGCGGTCGGCAATGACGGGCAATTCGCGCGGTTCTGCGACGCCTTCGGCCTGTCCGGGCTGGAGACCGATCCGCGCTTTGCCACCAACCCGGCGCGGATCGAGCATCGCGACACGCTGGTGGCGCTGCTGGAGCCGGTGCTGGCCGCGGTCCCGGCGGCGGAGATCGTCGCGAGGCTGGAGGCCCGCAAGGTGCCTGCCGGGCCGATCCACGACATGGCGCAGGTCTTCGCCTCCGATCAGGCGGCGGCGCGCGGCATGGTCGTGGAGATGGAGAGCCGCCACGGCCCGGTGCGGGTGATCGGCAATCCGCTGAAATTCTCGCGCACGCCGGTGCGCTATGCCAAGGCGCCGCCCTCCTGCGGCGAGGACAATGAAACAATCCTGGCCGCTCTGGGGGATCCGCCGCCCTGAGGCCCGCGGATCCGGGGGTTTGCCGCCTGCTGCGGCGGTTCTGGATAACGCGCGCTCACGCTTGCGTTGATCGCGGCCTTTGGCGCACACGCGCCTCGGCCCGGCGCCTATAGTCGGGGGGTCCGTGCCAGAACCCAGGAGCCCCCATGACCCGCGACCTTTTCGGCAGCCCTGTCGATCTTTCCTCCGCCGAGGCCGTTGCCGCCTGGAACGCCATGTGCCGGGCCTTCCTCGCCCATGGCGCGGCCACGCCGGTGCATCTGGGCAAGGTCCTGGAGGCCGCCCCCGATTTCGCGCTGGGGCACGCGGTGCGCGGGCTGTTCTGCATGCTGCTGGGGCGGCGCGAGATGACCGAGGCGGCGGCCGCGGCGCACCGGACGGCCCTGGCCACGGAGCCGCCGGATGCGCGCAGCCGCGCCATGATCTCCGCGCTCGGGGCCATGCTGGCCCGCGACCCGGCGCGGGCCGCCGCCGGGCTGGAGGAGCTGCTGCGGTCCGATCCCGTCGACACGCTGGCGATGAAGCTGGGCCACGGGATCCGGTTCCTGACCGGCGACGCCGCGGGAATGCGCCTTTCGGTGGAGCGGGTCCTGCCCGCCCATGGGGCGGACCATCCCGGCCGCGGCTATGCGCTCGGCTGCCATGCCTTCGCGCTGGAGGAGACCGGGGCCCATGACCTGGCCGAGGCGGCGGGCCGCGCCGCGATCGACCTGGCGGGCGACGATGCCTGGGGCCTGCATGCCATCGCCCATGTCCATGACATGACCGGCCGCAGCGCCGAGGGGATCGCCCTGATCGACCGGCATCGCGCGGTCTGGGAGGGGGCGAACAACTTCCGCTATCATGTCTGGTGGCACAAGGCGCTGCTGCATCTGGACCGGGGCGAGACCGCCACGGCGCTGGAGCTTTACGACCGGCGGATCCGCGCCGAGCGGACGGATGACTATCGCGACATCGCCAATGCGACATCGCTGCTGATGCGGCTGGAACTGGACGGCGTGTCGGCCGGGACGCGCTGGGAGGAGCTGGCCGACCTGGCGGAGGCGCGCAGCGGCGACGGCTGCCTGGTCTTCGCCGACCTGCATTACATGCTGGCGCTGATCGGCGGGGAACGCGGCGCGGCGCAGGACAGGCTGCATGCAGGGCTGGCCCGCCGCGCGCGGCAGGCGGATCCGATGGCCGCGATCTGCGCCGATCCGGGCCTTGCCGCGGCGGAGGGGCTGGCCGCCTTCGGGGCGGGGCAGTACGCGCAGGCCGCGGCATGCCTCGAAAGCGCCCTGCCGCACCTGCCCGAGATCGGCGGCAGCCATGCCCAGCGGGACGTGTTCGAGAGGATCGCGGTCGATGCCGCCCTGCGCGCCGGCCAGGCGGAGCGTGCCGCCTCGGTGCTGGCGCGCCGCCGCGCCCGCCGGGGCGGGTACGGGGACGGATTCGCCCTGTCGCGGCAGGACAGGCTGGAAAGGCTGCGGCAATCTGTCCGATCCGCCGCGATGCGCTAGATCCCCATTATGCCCGTCCCGTCCGGCCCCCCCCTGCCGGAACTCCTAGCCCGAAGTACCTGCCCATGTTGCACGCCCCGCCCGTCGCGGCCCCTCCTGCCGGGAAACCGGATCATGCCCTGCCCGGCGCCGCCCGCGGGGCCCAGCCGGGCGGCGGCCGCGATCTCAGGCTCGATGTGTTCCGCGGCCTGGCGATGTTCATCATCCTGATCGCCCATACGCCCGACAACATCTGGACCCTGTGGATCCCGGCCCGCTTCGGCTGGTCGGACGCGACCGAGATCTTCGTCTTCTGTTCGGGCATGGCCTCGGCCATCGCGTTCGGCCGGGTCTTCGAGCGGCGCGGCCTGGCCATGGGCACCGCCCGGGTCGGGTTCCGGCTGTGGCAGGTCTACTGGGCGCATGTCGGGCTGTTCGTCGCCCTGGCCGCGACGCTGGCCTGGCTGGATAATACCGGCTGGTTCGCGAAGGACTATATCGCCACGCTGAACCTGCACCCGTTCTTCCGCGATCCGCAGATGAACCTGCCCGCCTTCCTGACGCTGCACTACGTGCCCAACTATTTCGACATCCTGCCGATGTACCTTGTGGCGCTGGCGATGATGCCTGCCATCGTGGCGCTGCACCGGGTTCATGGCGCCCTGGCCCTGGCGGCGGTGCTGGCCATGTGGGCGGCGGCCCAGTTCGGGCTTTTCGCCTTCGGGGCCGAACCCTGGTCGGAGCGGCGCTGGTTCTTCAACCCCTTCGGCTGGCAGCTGATCTTCTTCACCGGCTTCGCCTTCATGGCGGGCTGGCTGCCGCGCCCCCCGGTCCGCCCGGCGCTGGTCTGGCTGGCGGCGCTGGTGGTGATCGCGACGGTGATCCCGGCCTATCACTGGGGACGGCTCCTGCCCGACATCCCCGCCGCCGAGATGACCGGATTCCAGCAGGCGCGGCTGTGGCTGCACGAGACGACCGAACCGATGCGCGCGGCCATCGCGCCGCTGATCTTCAAGTCGAATTTCGGGCTGCTGCGCTATGTGCATTTCCTCGCCCTCGCCTACCTGGCCTGGGTGCTGGCGGGGGATCGCGGGCGGCGGCTGCTGCCGCGGGGCGACGGGCGGGCCGCGCGGATATGGGGCGCCGTGCTGGCGGCGATCATGAAGGTCGGGCAGCAGTCGCTGGCGATCTTCATCTTCTCGATGTGGTACGCGCAGGTGCAGGGGGTGTTCCTCGACCAGCTGGGGCGCAGCGGCTGGGCCTATGCGCTGGTCAACGTCACCGGCCTGCTGATGCTGGTCGCCATCGCCTATGGCGCGGGCTGGTTCAAGTCGCAGCCCTGGAAGACCCGCCGCAGCCCGGGCTGATCCCCGCGCGGCGCGCTCAGGCGGTTTCGCCGCCGCCCGGGCGGAACCGTCCCGGCAGGGGCAGCCGCCATCCCGGCGCGACATGCCGCGCGGTTTCATGCAGCCGCTCGCCGCTGCCCTGCCCGACGGCACGGCGGTGGCGCATCAGGAACAGCCGCCCCCAGCCGCGCCAGGCGCCGATGCTGGGGGCCGCCGGGTCGCAGGGGAACCGGTCGCGCCAATCCGGGGGCAGCGCGATGCCGCGCGCCTCCAGCTTCTCCAGCATCCAGACCAGGGGAATGTTCGACAGCGGCCGCGCCGCGTCCCGCCCCGAGAGCTGCCCGCCGATATCGCCATGGGTGCCGCGGAACCAGACCTGTTCGACGCGGCCCTGCCAGCCCTCGGGTTCCGACCACAGGAGCGGGGCGAAGGCGTCGCGTGTCTCGTTCAGCGCCAGCGCCTGATAGCCATGGGCGACATTGTGGCTGAGCTGGGGCGAGTGGAAGGCATGGCGCGGTTCGGTCAGGCGCCATAGCAGAGGCAGGCGCAGCCCCAGCGCCTTGACCGTGTCGAAGACGCCGACCATCTCCACCGGCGTGGCGGCATGGCAGAACCGCCGGGCGAAGCGCCGGGCCGCGACGCTTTGGGACTCCTCGCGGTAGTGGCGGTAGAGATCGCGGATGTTGCGCTCGGTCGCCGCGCGTGCCTTCAGCAGGCCCAGCCGGTCGATCACCCCCGCCAGCGACCGCACCGCGAAGGCCCCGCGCGAATAGCCCAGCAGGAAGATCCGGTCCCCGGGCCGGTAGCGCGAGGCCAGCCAGCCATAGGCACGCTGGATCTGGCGGTTGATCCCGACCCCGGCAATGACCTGCCAGGTCTCGCGCCACGATCCCCACTGGATGCCGGCCTCGTAATAGAGCCTGGGCCGCTCTTTCCAGGGCAGGTCCGACAGCAGCGTGTAGATCTGCCCGGCATTGGTGACCCGGTCGGGATGCAGCGTGGACAGAGTGCCGTCGAGGATGACCACCAGATCCTGCGCCCCGCGCCCGCCGCGTCCCGGCAGCGAGGCCGCGGCGCGCCGCCTCTGCCGCAGGACCCGCGACAGCGACGGGTGGCAGAACCGCAGGGGAAGATCGCGACAGGACACCATGCGGATACCATGCCCCGGATCCGGCTTAACCCGGGTTAACAACCGCGTGTCCATCTTCGGAACAGGTTTCGCGCAGGTAAAGGACGGCCCTCGCGGATCCCGCCCTTCCCCTCGCGCCTGCCCTCCGCTAAACCGCCCCTCGACTGCTGAGGACCGATCTGATGACGATGGACAAGAAATTCGACGCCGCCGAGGCCGAGGCCCGCCTCTACGAGGCCTGGGAAGCGGCCGGAAGCTTCCGCGCCGGGGCGAATGCCAAGCCCGGCGCCGAGACCTTCTGCATCATGATCCCGCCGCCCAACGTGACGGGCAGCCTGCATATGGGCCATGCCTTCAACAACACGCTGCAGGACATCCTCGTGCGCTGGCACCGGATGCAGGGCCATGACACGCTGTGGCAGCCGGGCACCGACCATGCGGGCATCGCCACGCAGATGGTCACCGAACGCGAGATGGCCGCCAATGGCGAGCCCACCCGCACGGAGATGGGCCGCGACGCCTTCCTCGACCGGGTCTGGCAGCAGAAGGTGAAATCCCGCGGCACGATCATCGGTCAGCTGAAGCGCCTGGGCGCCTCCTGCGACTGGTCGCGCGAGGCCTTCACCATGGGCGGCGCCGAGGGCGACCCCGAGGCCGGCAAGGGCGCGCCGAATTTCCACGACGCGGTGATCCGCGTCTTCGTCGACCTGCATGAAAAGGGCTGCATCTACCGCGGCAAGCGGCTGGTGAACTGGGACCCCCATTTCGAGACCGCGATCTCCGACCTCGAGGTGGAGAATGTCGAGGTCCAGGGCCATATGTGGCACTTCAGGTACCCGCTGGCCGATGGCGTCACCTACGAATACGTGGAGAAGGACGAGGACGGCAACGTCACCTTCCGCGAGATGCGCGACTACATCTCCATCGCCACGACCCGCCCCGAGACCATGCTGGGCGACGGCGCCGTGGCCGTTCACCCCTCGGATGAGCGCTATGCGCCGATCGTCGGCAAGATGTGCGAGATCCCGGTGGGCCCGAAGGAACATCGCCGCCTGATCCCGATCATCACCGACGAATACCCCGATCCCGCCTTCGGGTCGGGCGCGGTGAAGATCACCGGCGCGCATGACTTCAACGACTACCAGGTGGCGCGGCGCAACGGCATCCCGCTTTACCGGCTGATGGACACCAAGGGCCGGATGCGCGCCGACGGGGCGCCCTATGCGGATGCCGCGGCCGCCGCCCGGGCGATCACCGGCGGCAAGGAGGCTTCGGAATCCGAGGTCGACGCGCTGAACCTGGTGCCCGACGCGCTGCGCGGTCTCGACCGGATGGAGGCGCGCAAGGCCGTGGTCGAGCAGATCACCGCCGAGGGCCTGGCGGTGATGACCGTCAAGACCGACCCGCGCCTGGGCAAGGCCGCGAAGAAGAAGCCCCTGGCCCCCGAGGAGGGCGGCGAGGATCGTTCCGAGGAAGACCAGCTGGTGCCGCTGGTCGAATCCAAGCTGATCACCCAGCCCTTCGGCGACCGCTCGAAGGTCGTGATCGAGCCGATGCTGACCGACCAGTGGTTCGTCGATGCCGCCAAGATCGTCGGCCCCGCGCTGGAGGCCGTCCGCAACGGCACGACGAAGATCCTGCCCGAGCGCGACGAGAAGGTCTATTTCCACTGGCTGGAGAATATCGAGCCCTGGTGCATCTCGCGCCAGCTGTGGTGGGGCCATCAGATCCCGGTCTGGTACGGCCCGCGGATCGAGACCGTGGACGGGGTCGAGACGCTGAATTTCGACCCCGGCACGCTGGTGCGCTTCGTGGCGAAGGACGATGCCGAGGCCCGCGCCAAGGCCGCGGAATTCTACGGCGAGAGCCTCGACAAGCTGCAGGTGCTGAAAAGCTTCACCCGCGACGGCGATGCCGCGGCCGATCCGCTGCGCGCCGCCGTCAGCGCGATCGAGCGCGGCGAATTCGACCCCGAGGGGCGCATCCCCCTGGTGCGCGATCCCGACGTGCTGGACACCTGGTTCTCCTCCGGCCTCTGGCCGATCGGCACGCTGGGCTGGCCCGAGGAAACGCCGGAACTGGCGAAATACTTCCCCACCAACGTGCTGGTCACCGGCTTCGACATCATCTTCTTCTGGGTCGCCCGGATGATGATGATGCAATATGCCGTGGTGGGCGACCGGCCCTTCGACACCGTCTATGTCCATGCGCTCGTGCGCGACGAGAAGGGCAAGAAGATGTCGAAATCGCTCGGCAACGTGCTCGACCCGCTGGACCTGATCGACGAATACGGCGCCGATGCGGTGCGCTTCACCCTCTCGGCCATGGCCGCGATGGGCCGCGACCTGAAACTCTCGACCCAGCGCATCGCGGGCTACCGCAATTTCGGCACCAAGCTGTGGAACGCCACCCGCTTCGCCGAGATGAACGAGGTCTATGCCCATTACGATCCGGCCCTGGGCCACGGCGCGCCGCAGGCGACCGCCAATGCCTGGATCCTGGGCGAGACCGCGCGGGTCCGCGAGGAGGTCGATGCCGCGCTGGGGGGGTTCCGCTTCAACGACGCGGCCAATGCGCTCTATGCCTTCGTCTGGGGCAAGGTCTGCGACTGGTACGTGGAATTCGCCAAGCCGCTCTTCGACAGCGGCGACGCGGCGGTGATCGCCGAGACGCGCCAGACCATGGGCTGGGTGCTCGACCAGTCGATGATCCTGCTGCATCCGTTCATGCCCTTCATCACCGAGGAGCTCTGGGGCAAGACCGCGGCGCGCGACGGGATGCTGGTCCATGCCGGCTGGCCCGGTTACACCGCCGCCGCCCTCGCCTCGGCCGAGGCCGACCGGGAAATGGGCTGGGTCATCGGGCTGATCGAGGAAATCCGCTCGGTCCGCGCGCAGATGCATGTGCCGGTCGGGCTGAAGATGCCGCTGCTGCTCATCGACCTGGATGCGGCGGGCCGCGCCGCCTGGGACCGCAACGAGGCGCTGATCCGTCGCCTCGGCCGGATCGAGAGCCTTTCCGAAGTGGCGGAACTGCCCAAGGGCGCCGTCACCCTGCCGGTGGAGGGCGGGGTCTTCGGCCTGCCGCTGGCGGGCTATATCGACATCGCCGAGGAACAGGCGCGGCTGGCCAAGTCGCTGGCCAAGCTGGAGAAGGAGGAGAAGGGCATCGCCGGCCGGCTGAAGAACCCCGCCTTCGTCGCCTCCGCCCCGCCCGAGGTCGTGGAGGAAAGCCGCGAGCGCGCCGCGCAGATCGCCGAGGAGGCGGGCAAGCTGCGCGCCGCGCTGGACCGCCTGGCCGCGCTCGCCTGACCTGCCCGGCCGCCTGCGGCCGGATGACGTCCGGGCGGCCTCCTCGGGGAGGCCGCCCCATCCCTTCCCGGCCATGGGCCGCGCTTCCGCCCCGCCCTGCGCGCCGATCCGCGCATCGCGCGGGCGGCCAGCCCCCGACGCCCTGCCCGCCCACCATCGCGCCCTCTGCCCCGGGCTGCCGCCCTCCCGGCGATCCGGCAGACCGCCCGTCCCGCGGCACGCCCGCCTCTGCCGCCATCCGGATCCCTGCGGGACCGGCTGCCACGGGCGCCCCCCGGGCCCGCAGGGACCGCGCCCGGCCCGGCCCCGCGCCTCCCGCAGGGGGGCGCGGGGCCGGGCAACCCTCTTGCGCAGACCCCGCCGAGGCAGTAGCCGCAGCCCATGCCCCGCTATGCCCTCAAGATCGAATATCACGGCGCCCCCTTCTCGGGCTGGCAGCGCCAGAACGACCACCCCTCGGTCCAGGAGGCCGTCGAGGCGGCGCTGCGCCGTCTCGACCCCTCCGTCACCGCCATCGCGGCCGCCGGGCGCACCGATGCGGGCGTGCATGCCACCGGCCAGGTGGCGCATTGCGACCTGGCGCGCGACTGGGATCCCTTCCGCCTGTCCGAGGCGCTGAACTACCATCTCAAACCCGCCCCGGTCGCCATCGTCGAGGCCGCCCGCACCGCCGATGACTGGCATGCCCGCTTCTCCGCCCGCGAGAGGCGCTATCTCTTCCGCCTGCTCTCGCGCCGGGCGCCCCCCACGCATGAGGCGGGGCTGGTCTGGCACGTGCGCCAGGCGCTGGATCTCGCGCCGATGCAGGAGGCCGCGCGCCACCTGCTGGGGCGCCACGACTTCACCACCTTCCGCAGCTCGATCTGCCAGGCGGAAAGCCCCGTCAAGACGCTGGACCGGCTCGATGTCAGCGCCCGCGAGACCCCCCACGGCACCGAGTTCCGCTTCGACGTGCGCGCCCGCTCCTTCCTGCACAACCAGGTGCGCAGCTTCGTCGGCACGCTGGAACGCGTGGGCGCCGGCGGCTGGGACCCGGACCGCGTGGCGCAGGCCCTTGCCGCCAGGGACCGCGCCGCCTGCGGGCCGGTCTCGCCGCCGACCGGGCTCTACCTGGTCCATGTCGGCTATCCCGACGACCCCTTCGCCGCAGCAGCAGCCGCCGGCGCCGGCGCCGGGCCAGAGTGACGCATTCCCGCGGCGGGGGTTTGCATTTCCCGCCGCTTGCACGGTTAGCTGGGCGGCACGACCCCCGCGCCATCCCGAAAGGACAGCCCCATGGCCCCGCGCCTGAAGATCGCCATCGTTGAACAGGACGAGGACCGCGCCCGGCTGATCGTGGACGGGCTCAGCGCGGCGGGCGATTACGACATCACGGTGCTGGGCGACGCCACGTCGCTGACCCGCCGCCTGGCCGCGATCGACCCCGATGTCGTGCTGATCGACATCGCCGATCCCAGCCGCGACGCGCTGGAGATGCTGTCGCTGGCCTCCGGCGCGCGCGAACGCCCCGTCGCGATGTTCGTCGACCGCTCCGATGACGAGACCACCCGCGCCGCGATCGAGGCGGGGCTCTCGGCCTATGTCGTCGACGGGCTGGCCCCCGCGCGGATCAAGCCGGTGATGGATGCCGCCATCGCGCGGTTCAACATGGTCAGCCAGATGAAGAGCGAACTGGATGCGGTGAAATCCGCGCTGGCCGAACGCAAGATCGTCGACCGCGCCAAGGGCCTGCTGATGCAGGCGCGGGGCATTTCCGAGGACGAGGCCTACACGCTGCTGCGCAGGACCGCGATGGGCCAGGGCCGAAAGCTCGCGGATGTCGCCCAGGCCCTCGTCACCGCCGCGGAGCTGCTGAAATGAGCCTGGAACCCGTCAGATGCGGCTTCATCCCGCTGGTCGATTGCGCGCCGCTGGCCGTGGCGCGCGACCTGGGATTCGCCGCCGAGGAGGGGATCGCGCTGATCCTGGAGAAACAGCCCAGCTGGTCGGCGCTGCGCGACGCGCTGGTCTTCGGGCTGACCGATTGCGCGCATATGCTCTCGCCCGTGCCGGTGGCGATGTCCCTGGGGCTGGGCGGGCTGCCGACGCGCATCGACGCGCTGATGGTGCTGTCGGTGAATGGCAACGTGATCGGGGTGCGCCCGGAAATCGCCGCGGCGATGCGGGCGGATGGCTGGAGCGGGCGGTTCGACGATCCGCGCGGCACCGGAGAGCACCTGATCCGCGCCACCGGCGGCGCGCTGCGGCTGGCCGTGCCCTTCCCGTTCTCGATGCACGCGGAACTGGTCTATCACTGGCTGGGCGCGCTCGGCGTCTCGGCGCCCGGCGGGCTGGACATGCGCACGGTGCCGCCGCCCCTGATGCCCCGGGCCCTGGCGCGGGGCGAGATCGACGCCTTCTGCGTGGGCGAGCCCTGGGGCAGCTACGCGGTGGAACAGGGCTCGGGCGAGCTGATCCTGCCCGGCGCCGCGATCTGGGCCTTCGCCCCGGAAAAGGTGCTGGCCGCGCGTCATGACTGGGTGGAGACCAATCCCGACACGGCGGGGCGGCTGATGCGGGCCCTGGCGCGGGCCTCGCGCTGGCTGTCCGATCGCGGAAACCGCGCCATGGCGGGCGATCTGCTGTCGCGGCCCGAATACCTAGACGTTCCGCCGATGATCATCGACCGCGCCCTGGCCGGGCGGATCATCACCGCGCGGCGCGGCCTGGAGGCGGAGGCGCCGAATTTCCTGCATTTCCATGCCAAGGCCGCCACCTTCCCCTGGCGCAGCCAGGCCGCCTGGATCGCCTCCAACATCGCGCGGCGCACGGGGCTGGACCGCGGCGAGGCCATCGCCACCGGCAAGCGCGCCTTCCGCTCCGATCTCTACCGGCGCAACCTCGCGCCGCTGGGCATCGACATGCCCGGCGCCTCCGAGAAGCTGGAGGGATCGCTGCGCCGGGCCGAGGCCGTCGCCTCCTCGCGCGGGCACATGATCCTGGGTCCGGACAGCTTCTTCGACGAAACGGTCTTCGATCCCGACACCCCCTGAGCCGCGGTGATTCCGCGCCGCGGCGTTCGCAAACTGCCCGTTGCATCGGCAGAAGGTCCCGGGCAGCACAGTTTTTGCACCCCGCCGCCCGCCGATGCCCGCCGCGCAAGAAAAATGCGCGGAGAAGACCGGATTGTTCTTCCGCCACGGGCGCGGCAGGGGTAATCAATGATTAACGGCTGGCAATGGCGCCCGGCCCCAGCCCGATGATGCGGGCCACCCGAGCAGAGCCGCTCGATCCCACGAACACATCAATAGTGAACGTACGGATCAGCGGTTTTCCATGCTTGCCGGTGGCTGTCCCCGGCAGGTCCCTCCCCCTACGACCGAACGAGGACACGATGATCAAACGGACTCTCCTTGGCGCGCTCCTGTCCGGCACCTGCGCCTCTGCCGCCCTGGCCCAGCTGGCGCTGGAAAAGGACGAACTGACCTTCGGCTTCATCAAGCTCACCGACATGGCGCCGCTCGCCGTGGCCTATGAGAACGGCTATTTCCTCGACGAGGGGCTGTTCGTCACGCTGGAGGCCCAGGCCAACTGGAAAGTCCTCCTGGACGGCGTGATCTCGGGGACGCTGGACGGGGCGCACATGCTGGCGGGCCAGCCCCTGGCCGCAACGATCGGCTATGGCACCCAGGCCCATATCGTCACGCCCTTCTCCATGGATCTCAACGGCAACGGCATCACCGTATCCAATGCCGTCTGGGAGCAGATGAAGCCCAACATCCCCGCCGATGCCGATGGCCGGCCCCAGCACCCGATCTCGGCCGAGGCCCTGAAGCCGGTGGTCGAGTCGTTCCGCGCCGAGGGCAAGCCCTTCAACATGGGCATGGTCTTCCCGGTCTCGACCCATAATTACGAATTGCGCTACTGGCTGGCGGCGGGCGGGCTGAACCCCGGCTATTACTCCCCCGAGAACATCACCGGCCAGATCGGCGCGGATGTCCTTCTGTCGGTGACGCCGCCGCCGCAGATGCCTGCCACGCTGGAGGCCGGGACGATCCACGGCTATTGCGTGGGCGAGCCCTGGAACCAGCAGGCGGTGTTCAAGGGCATCGGCGTGCCGGTCATCACCGATTACGAGCTGTGGAAGAACAATCCCGAGAAGGTCTTCGGCATCACTGCCGAATTCGCCGAGACCAATCCCAACACCACCATCGCCGTCACCAAGGCGCTGATCCGCGCCGCGATGTGGCTGGACGAGAACGACAATGCCAACCGCATGGATGCCGTCGAGATGCTGTCGCGCTCCGAATATGTGGGCGCCGATGCCGAGGTGATCGCCAATTCGATGACCGGCACCTTCGAATACGAAAAGGGCGACATCCGCGACGTGCCCGATTTCAACGTCTTCTTCCGCCACAACGCGACCTATCCCTATTATTCGGACGCGGTCTGGTACCTGACCCAGATGCGGCGCTGGGGCCAGATCGCCGAGGCCAGGCCCGACAGCTGGTATGACGAGGTCGCCCGCTCGGTCTACAAGCCCGAGATCTACATGCAGGCGGCACAGGCGCTGATCGAAGACGGCTATGCCACCGCCGACATGTTCCCGCCCGCGGACGAGGACGGCTACAAGGACCCGACCCCGGCGGCCGACATCATCGACGGCATCCCCTATGACGGCACGCAGCCCAATGCCTATCTCGACAGCCTGCCGATCGGGCTGAAGGGCGAGCAGGCCGTCATCGGCACCGAGGTCAAGGGCTGAGCCCCGCCGGGGCGGCATCTCCGCCCCGGCCGCTCCGCAGATTGCCCGCTCCGGTTGCATCTGCGCCCGAAAATCAAGCTGACGCAGCGGAAATCTCCGTGCGGGCCGGACCGGACCCGAAACCCCAGCGCCCGCCTGCCGACAGGGCTGTATCCTGATCCGGCGGGCCACCGACCTTCGCCCGCGCCGATCCGATCCCGGCCCCCGCCGACATCGCGCGCATCGCCTCCCTAAGGCTCATTCCAGACCCAGGACGAGACAATGGCCACCATCGACCCGGAATTCCACAGCACCGACGCGGCCCGAGAGGCCCGGCGGGCGAAGCTCTTCACCCGCATCAACAAGGCAGACAGCTGGTTCCGCGTGCTGGGCCTCGCCTGGATCACGCCGCTTCTGAAGGCGGCTGTCGGCGACAACCCCCGCGCCCAGATGAAGGATGTCTGGAAACTGCTGGGCGTGCCGGTCGTGTCGATCCTGTGCTTCCTGATGATCTGGGCCTGGCTGGCGCCGCAGGTGCAGACCTCGCTGGGCGCGGTGCCCGGACCGGCGGCCGTCTGGGAAGAGGCGGTGAACCTGCACGAGGATGCCGTCGCCAAGGGCGAGAAGCGCGAGAGGTTCGAGGCCCAGGTGGCGGCGCGCAACGAGAGGCTGATCGCCCAGGGCCGCGCCGACGAGGTCAAGACGATCGGCTATACCGGCGCGCCCTCCTATTACCAGCAGATCTGGACCTCGATCAAAACCGTGTTCTTCGGCTTCGTGCTGGCGACGGTGGTCGCGGTGCCGCTGGGCATCGTCGCGGGGCTGAGCCAGACCGCCAATGCCGCGATCAACCCGCTGGTGCAGATCTTCAAGCCGGTCTCGCCGCTGGCCTGGCTGCCGATCGTCACGATGATCGTCTCGGCCACCTACACGGTCGAGGACGGGCTGTTCACCAAGGCGTTCCTGACCTCGGCGATCACCGTGACGCTGTGTTCGCTGTGGCCCACGCTGATCAACACCTCGCTGGGCGTGGCCTCGATCGACAAGGACCTGGTCAATGTCTCCAAGGTGCTGAAGATGAACACCTGGACCAAGGTGACGCGGCTGGTGCTGCCCTCGGCGCTGCCGCTGATCTTCACCGGGCTGCGCCTGTCGCTGGGCGTGGGCTGGATGGTGCTGATCGCCGCGGAGATGCTGGCGCAGAACCCCGGCCTGGGCAAGTTCGTCTGGGACGAGTTCCAGAACGGCTCCTCCTCCTCGCTGGCCAAGATCATGGTCGCGGTCTTCACCATCGGCATCATCGGCTTCTTCCTCGACCGGCTGATGTTCGCGCTGCAATCCATGTTCACCTTCTCGGACAAGCGGTGATCCCCATGGCCATTCTCGAATTCAACACCGTCTCCAAGGGCTTCGGCGAAGGCACCCAGCACAAGCAGGTGCTGCGCGACATCGACCTGAAGGTCGCCGAAGGCGAATTCCTGGTGCTGCTGGGCTTCTCGGGCACGGGCAAGACCACGCTGATCAACCTGATGGCGGGGCTGGAAACCCCGTCCGCGGGCAGCGTCACCTTCAAGGGCAGACCGATCGAGGGCCCCGGCCCCGAACGCGGCGTGATCTTCCAGAATTACTCGCTGATGCCCTGGCTGACCGTGGCGCAGAATGTCGAGCTGGCGCTCAGCTCGGTCTTTCCGAAGATGCCGAAGGCCGAGCGCCGCGAGACGGTCGCGAAATACGTGAAGATGGTCGGCCTCAGCCACGCCGCCGCCCGCCGCCCGGCGGAACTGTCGGGGGGCATGCGCCAGCGGGTGAACGTCGCCCGGGCGCTGGCGATGAATCCCGAGGTGCTTCTGCTGGACGAGCCGCTTTCGGCGCTCGACGCGCTGACCCGCGCCAACCTGGCCGACGAGATCGAGGGGATCTGGCAGGAAGACCGCAAGACCTGCGTGCTGATCACCAATGACGTGGACGAGGCGATCATCCTGGCCGACCGGATCATCGCGCTGAATCCCGACGGGACGCTGGGCCGGGAATTCCGCGTGAGCCTGCCGCGCCCGCGCGAGCGGACCGCCATGAACCATGACGAGACGTTCAAGCGGCTGCGCGCCGAGGTGACCAACTACCTGATGGATGTGGGCATCGCCGCCAAGGCCGAGGGCAAGACCATCCTGCCCGACATCCAGCCGGTCCATTTCCTGCCCAAGGCCCAGGCCGATATCCAGCAGGGGCTGCGCGAGGACCGCTACCTGGAATTCTCGGCGCTCCACAAGATCTACCCGACGCCCAAGGGCCCGCTGACCGTGGTGGAGGATTTCAACCTCAATCTCGACAAGGGCGAGTTCATCTCGCTGATCGGCCATTCCGGCTGCGGCAAGTCCACCGTCCTGACCATGACCGCGGGGCTCAACTCGATCTCCAGGGGCGCGATCAAGCTGGACGGCAAGGCGGTGATGGATGCCGATCCCGAACGCGCCGTGGTGTTCCAGTCGCCCTCGCTGTTTCCCTGGCTGAGCGCGCGGGAGAACTGCGCCATCGGCGTCGACAAGGTCTATCCCCGCGCCTCGCGCCAGGAAAGGCAGGACGTGGTCGATCACTACCTAGAACGGGTGGGCCTGGCCGATGCGATGGACCGGCCCGCCAGCGAGATGTCCAACGGCATGCGCCAGAGGGTCGGCATCGCGCGGGCCTTCGCATTGTCGCCGAAGCTGCTGCTGCTCGACGAACCCTTCGGCATGCTCGACAGCCTCACGCGCTGGGAATTGCAGGAAGTGCTGATGGAGGTCTGGTCGCGCACCAAGGTGACGGCCGTCTGCGTCACCCATGATGTCGACGAGGCGATCCTGCTGGCCGACCGGGTGGTCATGATGACCAACGGGCCGCAGGCGACGATCGGCAAGGTCATGAAGGTCGACCTGCCCCGCCCGCGCACGCGCAAGGCACTGCTGGAACACCCCGACTACTACCTCTACCGCGAGCAGCTTCTGAGCTTCCTCGAGGAATACGAACACGGCCGCGACCCGCGCAAGGCCGCCGCCGCCCCCGCCCCGACCCAAGCCAGATCCAGCGAGGCCGCCTGATGTCCGAGGTCATGACAACCACAGCGGAGACCTTCATCCAGGTCTCGGAGATATGGGTGCCCGAAGGCGGCATGCTGGTGCATAAATCCGGCAGCTATGGCGGGCTGGCGGAGTTCGAGGCCGCCTCGCGCAGCGAAAGCTTCGGCAAGGGCGAAGGCCTGCCGGGCAAGGCCTGGGCCGAAGGCCGGCCGGTGGTGCTGAAGGAATTCGACGGTTCCTATTTCAAGCGGACCGAGGCCGCGAAGGAGGCCGGGCTGACCGCCGCCGTCGCCATCCCGGTCTTTGCCGGGGATGTGCTGAAGGCCGTGCTGGTCATCCTCTGCGGCGATGACGCGATCCGCACCGGCGCGATCGAGCTGTGGTCGCAGGAGAATGACCTGCTGATGCTGCAGGACGGCTATTACGGCGCCGCGCGGCATTTCGAATGGGTGTCCCAGCATACGCATTTCCCGAAGGGCCAGGGGCTGCCCGGCGGGGTCTGGGCGGCGAAGGCGCCGATCCTGATGCGCGACCTGGGCACCGGCTATGCCTTCATCCGCGCCGAAAGCGCCGGGCGGGCGGGGCTGACCACCGGCCTGGGACTGCCGGTTCCGGGACCCGACGGGGTGACGCGGGTGCTGACGCTGCTCTCGGCGCGCGGCACGCCCATCGCCCGGCGCTTCGAGATCTGGACGGTGTCCCCCGCGCGAAACGCCGCCGGGCCTGACGGGACGCTGATCGACGGGATCTGCGAGCGCGAGGGCCCCCTGGCGCCGAAGCACAACCCGCCGGTGGATGCGCTGCGCACCGGTGCCTGGCACGGCCCCGTGGGCCAGGTGCTGGGCACGGGCATGCCGCATGTGCAGGCGGGCCCGGCCGGGCTGCCTGCGGGCTACCGGCTGTTCGTGGCCCTGCCGGTCTATCGCGGCGCCGAGCTGGCCTTCATCGTCGCCTGGTACCTGTGAGCCCGATGATGCGCCTGTCCCTCCCCCCGGCGGTCGCGGCACCGCACCGCCCCCTTCCCCGCCCCATTGCAACCGGAGTTGAAGCATGACCCAGAAACTCGTCGTCATCGGCGCTGGCATGGCCTCGGGCCGCGCGCTGGAAGAGCTGTTCGCGCTGGCGCCCGGCGCCTTCGACGTGACCCTGTTCAACGCCGAACCGCGCGGCAACTACAACCGCATCATGCTCTCGCCCGTGCTGTCGGGCGAAAAGACCTACGAGGAAATCGTCACCCATGATGCCGCCTGGTACGAGGCGCAGGGGGTGAAGACCCGCTTCGGCGAGCCGGTCACCGGCATCGACCGCGCCCGCAAGGTGGTCATCACCGGCAAGGGCGAGACCCCCTATGACAAGCTGGTCATCGCCACCGGATCGACCCCGTTCATCATCCCGATGCCGGGCCATGACCTGCCCGGCGTCATCGCCTATCGCGACCTCGACGACACCAACCGGATGATCCAGGCGGCCAATACCCCCGGCGCCCGCGCCGTGGTGATCGGCGGCGGCCTGCTGGGGCTGGAGGCGGCGGCCGGTCTGCGCCTGCGCGGCATGGAGGTCACGGTCGTCCACCTGGCGGGCCACCTGATGGAACGCCAGCTGGACGAGGCGGCGGGCTACCTGCTGCGCAAGGCGCTGAGCGAACGCGGCATCGCCATCCACTGTTCGGCCAGTTCCAGGGAGATCTACGGTCAGGGCAAGGTCGAGGGGCTGCGCCTGGAGGACGGCACCGAGATCCCGGCCGACCTGATCGTCATGGCCGTGGGCATCCGCCCCGGCACCGCCCTTGGCAAGGCAGCCGGGCTGGCCGTGGGGCGCGGCATCCATATCGATGACCAGTGCATCACCTCCGATCCCGACATCCTGGCGCTCGGCGAATGCGTCGAACATGACGGCGCGGTCTTCGGGCTGGTCGCCCCGATCTTCGACATGGCCAAGGTCCTGGCCCGCACCCTGGCCGGTCAGAGCGCGGCCTATGTGCCGATCGAAGTGGCGACCAAGCTGAAGGTCACCGGCTGCGACCTGTTTTCCGCCGGCGATTTCGCCGAGGGCGAGGGCCGCGAGGACATCGTGTTCCGCGACCCGGCGCGCGGCGTCTACAAGCGCCTGGTGCTGAAGGACGACCGGCTGATCGGCGCGGTCATGTATGGCGACACCGCCGACGGGAGCTGGTTCTTCGGCCTGATCAAGGACGGCACCGACATCTCGGAGATGCGCGAGACGCTGATCTTCGGCCCGGCCTACCAGGGGGGGACCGCGCTGGACCCTATGGCGGCCGTTGCAGCGCTGCCGGATGATGCGGAGATCTGCGGCTGCAACGGCGTCTCCAAGGGGCAGATCATCGCCGCCATCCACGACGGCGCCCATGACATCGGCGCGCTGCGCGGGACCTGCAAGGCCTCGGCCTCCTGCGGCACCTGCACCGGGCTGGTCGAACAGGTCCTGGCGCTGACGCTGGGCGACGATTTCGTCCTGCCGCAGGCGCAGCCGGTCTGCGGCTGCACCGATCTCAGCCACGAGGACGTGCGCCGGCTGATCAAGACGCAGGAGCTGAAATCCCAGCAGGCCGTCTGGCAGGAACTGGGCTGGAAGACCAAGGACGGCTGCCATGTCTGCCGCCCGGCGATCAATTTCTACCTGCTGGCGGACTGGCCGCTGGAGTACAAGGACGACCCGCAGAGCCGCTTCGTCAATGAACGCAACCATGCCAATATCCAGAAGGACGGCACCTATTCGGTCATGCCGCGGATGTGGGGCGGGATCACCACGCCCTCGGAACTGCGCGCCATCGCCGATGCCGCCGAACGCTACAAGGTGCCCACCGTCAAGGTCACCGGCGGCCAGCGCATCGACCTTCTGGGCGTCAAGAAGGAGGACCTGCCCAAGATCTGGGCCGATCTGAACGATGCCGGGATGGTGTCGGGCCATGCCTATTCCAAGGGGCTCAGGACGGTGAAGACCTGCGTCGGCACCGATCACTGCCGCTTCGGCACGCAGGACAGCACCGGGCTGGGGATCAAGCTGGAGAAGGCGCTCTGGGGCAGCTGGACGCCGCACAAGGTCAAGCTGGCCGTCTCGGGCTGTCCCAGGAACTGCGCCGAAGCGACCTGCAAGGACGTGGGCGTCATCTGCGTGGATTCGGGCTATCAGGTGGGCGTCGCGGGCGCGGCCGGGATGGACCTGAAGGAGACCGAGCGCCTGGCCGATGCCCCCACCGAGGAGGAGGCCATCGAGCTGACCATCGCCTTCATCCAGCTCTATCGCGAGAACGCCAAATACCTGGACCGCCCCTATAAATGGGTCGCCAAGGTCGGGCTCGACTGGGTGAAGCAACAGGTCGTGGCCGATGCCGACAACCGCCGCGCGCTGGTGGAGCGGTTCCGCATCTCGCAATCCATCTACCAGAAGGACCCCTGGGGCGAGCTGGTCTCGCAGGAAGAGCGCAAGGCCTGGTCCACCCCCCTTGCAACCGTCAACCTGGAGGCAGCCGAATGACCCACTGGACCGATATCGGATCGCTCGAGGACATCCCTGTGCGCGGCGCGCGCGTGGTGCGCACCGCGGCGGGCTGCATCGCGGTGTTCCGCACCAGCGCGGACGAGGTCTATGCGCTGGATGACACCTGCCCGCACAAGGGCGGCCCGCTGAGCGAGGGCATCGTGCACGGCGCATCCGTCACCTGCCCGCTGCATAACCGCGTCTTCGCCTTTGCCACGGGCGAGGCGCAGGGCGCCGACCCCGAGGTGGTGGCCACCTATCCCGCGCGGATCGAGGCGGGGCGGATCCTTCTGGACCTCGCCGCCCTGAAGGCGCGGAGCGCCGCCTGATGGAAGCCGCCTCCAGCCCGGCGGAGATCCGCACCACCTGCCCCTATTGCGGCGTCGGCTGCGGCGTCCTCGCCCGGCCCGATCCGCAGGGCGGGCTGCGGGTCCGCGGCGATCCCGACCATCCGGCCAATCGCGGCCGGCTGTGTTCCAAGGGCTCCGCCCTGGGCGAGACGCTGGCGCTGGAGGGGCGCGGCCTGCATCCGCTGATCGGCGGGACGCGCGCCGGCTGGGACGAGGCCACGGCGCTCATCGCGGAGAAGTTCCGCGACACGATAGCCGAGCACGGGCCGGACGCGGTGGCCTTCTACGTCTCGGGGCAGCTGCTGACCGAGGATTACTACGTCGCCAACAAGCTGATGAAGGGCTTCATCGGGTCGGGCAATATCGACACGAATTCGCGGCTCTGCATGGCCTCCTCCGTGGCCGGGCATCGCCGCGCCTTCGGCACCGACACGGTGCCGGGCCAGTACGAGGACCTGGAGGAGGCCGACCTGATCGTCCTGACGGGGTCGAACCTGGCCTGGTGCCACCCGGTGCTGTATCAGCGGATCCTGGCGGCGAAATCGGCGCGCCCCGAGCTGAAGATCGTCAATATCGACCCGCGCCGCACCGCGAGTTCCGACATGGCCGAGCTGCACCTGGCGCTGGAGCCGGGATCGGACGTGGCGCTGTTCAACGGGCTCCTGGCGCGGATCGCCCGGCGGGGCGCCGCGGATGCCGCGTGGCTGGCGGCGCATGTCTCGGGATACGAGGCGGCGCTGGCCGCCGCCGGGGCCGACGATGACGCCGCCACGGGCCTGAGCCGGGACGAACTCGACGCGTTCTACGACCTGTGGATCGGCACGGAAAAGGTGGTCACCGTCTATTCGCAGGGGGTCAACCAGTCCTCCGCCGGGGCCGACAAGGTCAATGCGATCCTCAACTGCCACCTGGCGACGGGGCGGATCGGACGGCCCGGCATGGGTCCGTTCAGCGTCACCGGCCAGCCCAACGCGATGGGCGGGCGCGAGGTCGGCGGGCTGGCCAACATGCTGGCCTGCCACCTGGATCTGGAGGATCCGGCCCATCGCCTGGCGGTGCGCGATTTCTGGGACGCGCCGCGCATGGCCGAGGCGCCGGGGCTGAAGGCGGTCGACATGTTCCGCGCGGTCGGCGACGGACGGATCAAGGCGATCTGGATCATGTGCACCAACCCCGCGGTCTCGATGCCCGAGGCCGATGCCGTCGCCGCGGCCATCGCCGCCTGCCCCTTCGTTGTGGTCTCGGACATGTATGCCGATACCGACACGGCGAAGCTGGCCGATGTCTTCCTGCCCGCTACCGGCTGGGGCGAGAAGACCGGCACCGTGACCAATTCCGAACGCTGCATCTCGCGCCAGCGCGCCACGCTGCCCGTGCCCGGCGAGGCCCGCCATGACTGGCAGGCGCTCGCGGGGGTCGCGGCGGCGATGGGCTGGGGCGCGGAATTCGACTATGCCTCCCCCGCCGAGATCTTCCGCGAACATGCCGCGCTGTCGGAGGTTGCCGGACGGCTGGGCCGGGATTTCGACATCTCGGGACTGAAGGACATCAGCGATCCCGGCTATGACGCGCTGGCGCCGCAGGCCTGGCCGGTGACGGCCGCGCGGCAGGGCGGACGGTTCTTCGGCGCGGGCGGGTTCTTCACCCCCGACGGGCGGGCGCGGATGCTGCCGCTGAGCGCACGCGCCCCGGCCCGGCCGGTCACGGCGTCCCATCCCCTGCGGCTGAATACCGGGCGGGTGCGCGACCACTGGCACACGATGACGCGCAGCGGGCTGTCGCCGCGGCTGAGCCAGCATATCGCCGAACCCTTCCTGGAGATGCATCCCCGCGACGCCGCCGCGCGCGGGCTGTCCGCCGCGGAGCTGGTGCGCGTGACCAGCCCCGCGGGCGAGGCGCTGCTGCGGCTGGTCGTCACCGACCGGCTGCGCCCGGGCACGGTCTTCGCGCCGATGCACTGGACCGGACAGGCGGCCTCGGCCGGGCGGATCGATGCGGTGGTCGCGGCCGAGACCGACCCGGTCTCGGGCCAGCCCGAAAGCAAGGCCACCCCGGTCGAGGTCGCGGCGCTTGCCCCCGCCTGGTACGGCTTTGCCGTGACGCTGGCCGAGCCGCGGGCCGACACCGCCTATTGGGCCAAGGCCCGCGCCGGGGCGGGCTGGCGGATGGAACTGGCGGAGATGGCCCCGCCGCGGGACTGGGAGGCGCTGGCGCGACAGGTGGCGGGGCTGCCCGATGCCACCGCCGTCACCGTCAGCGATGCCGCGCGCGGCCTCGCCCGGGTGGCGCTGATGCAGGACGGGCGCGTGGCGGCCGCGCTCTTTGCCGGGCCGGAGCCGGTGGCGGTGGCGCGCAGCCACGTGATCGGTCTTCTGGGCGGCACCAGTCCCGGCCCGGTCCTGGCGGCGCGCCCGGGCGAGGACCAGCCCGACCAGGGCGCGATCGTCTGCGCCTGCTTCTCGGTCGGCGTGAACACCATCATCTCCGCCATCGAAACCGGCAATCTTGCCGATGTCGACGCGATCGGGGCCGCCTGCCGGGCCGGGACCAATTGCGGGTCCTGCAAGGCCGAACTACGTACCATCCTGACGAGCATACGCCACCAGGAGGCTGCACAGTGACCCTCGCCCCCCTCGTTCGTGCCCTGGGCCGCGGCCCCGGGCGATCGCGCAGCCTCGACCGCAAGGAGGCGGCCGAGGCGATGGCCGCGATCCTCGACCGCACGGCCGCGCCCGAGGCCGTCGGCGCCCTGCTGATGCTGATGCGCTATCGCGGCGAGACCGGCGAGGAGATCGCGGGCTTCGTCGATGCGATCCGGGCGCGGCTGGCCCGCTGGGAGGGACTGCCGGTGACGCTGGACTGGCCCAGCTATGCCTCGGGGCGCTCGCGCGGGCTGCCGCTGTTCCTGCTGTCGGCGCGGCTCGTGGCGCTGGCCGGGCAAAGGGTGCTGATCCATGGCTGGAACAGCCACCAGAACCCCCATGCCGATCTGCGCGCCCATCTGGGCGAGGCCGGGATCGCCGCCGCTACCACGCCGGAGGGCGCGGCGCAGGCGCTGGAGGAAAACGGCATCGTCTACCTGCCGCTGGAGGCGCTGGATCCCGAATTGCTGCGGGTGGTGCGGCTGCGCGACGAGCTGGGGCTGCGCTCGCCGGTCAACACGGCGCTGCGCGCGATGAACCCGGCCCGAGCGCCGGCCTGCGTGCAGGGGGTGTTCCACCCGCCCTATCGCGGGCTGCAGCAGGATGCCGCCGCGCTTCTGGGGGAACGCAACCTGATGGTCATCAAGGGCGGCGGCGGCGAGTTCGAGCGTCACCCGGCCAAGCAGATCCTGGTCTATGGCCTGGAAGACGGCGCGGTGCATGAACAGATGGTGCCGCCGCTGGTGGAGGACACGCGCAGGCTGGCCGATCCCGACCCCAAGCCCGGCGATCTGGGGCGGCTGTGGCGCGGCGAGCGCAGCGATGCCTTTGCCGAGGCGACGGTGACCGGCACTGCCGCGCTGGCGCTTCTGGCCGCGGGCGGCGCCACCACGCTGGAGGCCGCCGAGGCGCGGATGCGCGACCTGTGGGGGGACCGGCTGGTCGCGGCGGGCTGATCCGCCCGCGCCGCTCAGGGCAGCGCCTCGAACCAGTCCAGCGCCAGCGCGGCCCAGCCCGGCGGCAGGACATGCCCGCCCGGATGCAGCACCAGATCAAGCGCCGCCTCCGGCGCGCAATCCCGCCAGCTGCGCCGCCACAGGCCGTCTTGCGCCGACACCTCCCCCGGCGCCATCGCCGCGCAGCGATTGGCGCGGCGCCAGATCTCCATCCCCGCGAAGATGTCCCCCTGCATCGCCCCGCTGCCCAGCCGCCGCCCCTCCAGCGGCACGACCCCGTCGCTCCAGCCATGGACATGCAGGAGCCGCACCGGACCGGCGCAGTCCGCGGGCAAGGGCCGCCAGAACCCGCCCGCGACCGGCGCGAAGCCCCGCGCCGCCTGCGGATCGGAACACGCGAGGTAGCTGGTCATGAAGCCGCCGGAAGAGAACCCGGCCAGCAGGATGTTCCCGCGCGGCAGCCCGTGGCGCGCCGCCAGGTCCTCCATCACCTCCGCCAGGTAGGCCGCATCGTCGCGCGCCCCGCCCCCGCGGAAGGCCCAGCCATGGCCCGCCCCGCCCTGCCGCGGCATCCCCTCGGCCGCGGCCAGCGCATAGCCCCGCGAGGCAAGCGGCGCGGCCAGGGCGGGATCGGCCATCATCTGCGCCGCGCTGCCGCCATGGCCATGCAGGAACAGCACCGTGCCGCGGACCGGCCCGCCGCCGGGCAGGCGCAGCAGGTAATCGCCCGTCGCCGTCGCGCAGGCCGCCGCCGCCGCGCCGCAGGCCGAGGCCGGTCCCGCCAGCCCCGCCCAGAGCAGCGCTGCGGCAAGCACGCGCCTCACGGGGCGACCGGCGCGGCAGGCAGGTTGCGCGGGACCGGATCGCCCGAGGCAGGCGCCGCGTCCAGCCCCGGCCAGTGCCCGGCCGCCGCCGACAGGTTGCCGGGAATGTCGCGTTCCCAGGAGCGGGCGATGCGCGGGGTGAGGTTGAGATAGAGCCGGTCCTCCACGATCCGCCACAGGCGCGGATCCCCCGGCACCTTCGCCCCCTGCGCCACGCCATAGGCGCAATGCCCGTCATATTGCGGCGCGAACCGGTCCGGGTCAGCCAGGAACCGGTCGCGATTGGCCGCGCTGGCAAAGGCGAAGACGGCCCCGTTATGCCGTGCGGTGATATCCGCGCGCCCCGGCACCGGCGCGGGGGGCGGCGCGTCTTTCGGCACCGGCGCCATGTCGAAATAGGCGACCACGTCATAGCCCGAAACGGCATGGTCCGAGCCATCGACATATTGCGGCCCCGCCGAGAGGGCGGCGGCGGCGAGGATCAGGGGAAGGGACAGAAGGGCGACGCGCATGGGGGGCTCCTGTGGCCGGGGCGGTTTCCGCCTGTCTAGCCGATGGCGGCGCCCGCGGCATCTGCCCTTACGGAAAGGTGATCCCCCGTGCCCGGATCGCTGAGCCGCAGATGCGGCGCCAGCCAGGGATCGCGGGCGACGGCCGGGGCGATCACCAGCGCGCCGATGATCCGCCGCAGCCGCATGGCGGTGGAGCGCGGCACCTCGCCCAGCTGGCCGCGCCGCGCGGTCAGCGCAATCGCCCGCGACAGGGGCGGCACCGGCAGCGGCGCCATCGTCACCCGGTCGCGGAACCGCTGCGCCCGCAACACGCCCAGGGGCGTGGCGATGGTCCAGCCCGCGCCCTCGGCCACCAGCGCCATGATCGCGTGATAGCTGTCCATCTCGAACCGGTGATCCAGCGGCAGGTCATGGCGCGCCAGATGCGCGGCGATGGCGCGGCCCATGTGATGCCGCTGGGTATACTGGATGAAGCGCAGCCCGGCGATGGCGGCGGCATCGGGGATGCGCCCGGCAGGCATCACCGCGACGAAGGGTTCCTCCATCAGCGGGTGCATCTCCATCCAGGATTCGGCCCCGCCCATATCCGCCGCGACGATCATGTCGAGGCTGCGCGCGCCCAGCTGCGCCGAGAGCGCGTGGCTTGCCCCGGTCTCCAGCAGGAAGCGGCAGCTGCCCAGCTCGCCGGCCATCTCCGACAGGAACCGCGGCGTCACATCGGCGTCGAAATCCTCGATCATTCCGAGGCTCAGCCGCGACAGGTGGCTGAGATCGCGGGTCGCCAGTTCCGCCCGTGCCAGCGCCGCCTCGCCCAGGATGTTCAGCGCGCGGCGCAGGAAGGTGGTGCCCGCCGGGGTCAGGCGGAAGGGCCGCGCGGCGCGGTCGACCAGCTGGGCGGCCAGCGCCGCCTCCAGATTGGCCAGCTGCTGGCTGACCGCCGAGGGACTGGCCGCCAGCCGCCTTGCCGCGCCCGAGATGGAGCCCTCATCGGCGATCGCGGCGAAAACCTCGACCGCCCAGAGCGTGATGCGTCCCGCAGGTTCCGCCATGTCCGTCCCCGGCGCGGCCGCGTCCTATTCCGGCTGGTTCAGCTTGGACAGGCGCGCCTGCATCTCGGCCAGCTGGCGCTTTATGTCGGCAAGCTCGGTCTCGCTCTCGGCGGTGGGCTCTTCCGGGCCGGTGGCGCCCGCGGCACCGGGCCAGCCCGGGATCATGGAGGCCAGGAAGGCCTGCTGCTGCCGCTTCATCGCCTCTATGCCGGACATGGGCCCGGGGATGGGCATCATCGGGTTGGGCATATGGGCGATGTTCTGCATCATCTTCGACTGGCCTTCGCGCAGCATGTCGAAGCTCATCGCCAGGAATTGCGGCACGACGCTCTGGGCCGAGGTGGTATAGCTGCGCACCAGGTCGGTCAGCACGGCGATGGGCAGGACGTTCTCGCCGCGGCCCTCGTGTTCGGCGATGATCTGCAGGAGGTACTGGCGGGTCAGGTCGTCGCCGCTTTTCAGATCCACGACCTTGACCTCGCGGCCCTCGCGGATGAAGCCGGCGATATCCTCGAGGGTCACGTAATCGCTGGTTTCGGTATTGTAGAGTCGGCGGCTGGCATATCGCTTAATCAGAAGCGGCTGGTCTTTGTCGGCCACTCGGAGCCCTCCCTTCAAGTGCTGCGATGCAGAGTAGGGGAGCGGTCCCGAAAAGAAAAGGGCGAGCTTGCGCCCGCCCCTGCCGCGCGACCCGACCGGCCCGCGCAGCGCATCCTGTCGTCCCGGCGGCGCCGGGCGCCGCGATCAGGCGACGGTGGCCTTCTTGGCGGCCGAAGTGACCTCGGCGGTCGCCTTCTTGACGGCGGCGGTCGCGTCTTCGGACATGTCCTTGCCGGCGGCCAGCATCAGCTCGACGGTTTCCATCTGGACCTTCTTGGCGACCTCGGCAAAGGCGGCCATGGTCTCGGCGGTCATCTCGGCCTGGGCCGAGGCGAAATCGGTCATCGCCTTGGTGTAGTCGGTCGGCTCGTCCTTGACGGTCGAGAGCGAGGCGATCTTGGACAGGGTCTCCTTGGTATACTTGGAGGAGATGTCGGTCGACTTCTCGGCTGCTTCCAGCGCGACCTTCGACATCTTCTCGCCCAGGGTGGCCTGGGTCTTGAAGGCGTCCTGCATGGCGCGGGTATCCATCGGGAACGCGCTCATCATGTCCTGCATCATCTTGGTCAGGTCGTTGGTCTTGGTAACCATGGTGCTCTCTCCTTAACTCCGGCGGGGAGTCCCCGCTCCTGCGCCTGCCCCTATTATTATATGCTGCAGCGCAGCAAATCAAGGGAAATTCGCCGCATTGCGGCGCGACACCCGCCGGGAGCGAGTTGCAGAATGCGCCAGAAAGCCGTTGAAACACATATGCCTGCACCTGAGCCGCCTGTCCGATGGCGCAAGGATCATGCTGCGGAAGCAAAACTGCCGACGCGGAATTACCTTTCTGCGATGCAGCATTCACATCTGAAGAAACTTATTCTTTTCTAACGGTATATTACCCCATCCGCGAACCGCCCCTCCCTGCGGAGGGGCGGTTGGGGTCAGGCGGCAGGCCGCAGCGTCACATAGGTGCCGGGGGCCGGGGCCAGCGCCGGGTGCGACATAGTGTCGACCTGGCGCGCCGGGACTTTCGCCCCCGACCGCTTTCGCAGCCATTCCTCCCATCGGAACCACCAGGTGCCGGGCGTGAATTCCGCCTGCGCCTTCCATTCGGCGAATCCCGCCTTGAGGTCGGAATTGGTGTAATGGCCGTACTTCTTCTTTTCAGGCGGATTGACGATGCCCGCGATATGTCCCGATTGCGACAGGATGAAGGTCTTGGACCGGCTGCCGAATTTCTGGAACCCGGTATAGCAGCCCTTGGCGATGGCGATATGGTCCGTTTCGCAGGCGATCGAGCAGACCGGCAGCTTGATGTCGGCCGGTCCGACCTTCTCGCCGCAGATGGTGAAGCCGCCTTCGCAGAATTCGTTGTGCTGGCACAGGTGGCGCAGGTACTCGACCGCCATCTTGCCCGGCAGGTTGGTGCCGTCGCCGTTCCAGTAGAGCAGATCGAAGGCGGGGGGCGTGTCGCCCAGCATGTAGCTCTTGACCGCCGGGCCATAGACCAGGTCGTTCGAGCGCAGATAGCTGAAGGTCCGCGTCATGAAGAACTTGTCGAGGATCCCGTGCTTGGCGACCTCGCGCTCGATCGCATCGACGAAATCATCGCCGAGGAACACGCCAATCTCGCCGGGATCGGAGAAATCCGTCAGCGTCGTGAAGAACGAGGCGGAATTGACCGACTTGTCCTTGCGCTTCTCCATCATGGCAAGGGTCAGCGACAGCGTGGTCCCCGCGATGCAGTAGCCGATGGCATTCACCTTCGGTTCGCCGGTGATGGCCTTCACCTGTTCGATCGCGGTCAGGTAGCCTTCCTCGACATAGGTATCGAGCCCGACATCGGCATAGGACCGGTCGGGATTGACCCAGGAGACGACGAACAGCGTGTAGCCCTGGTCGACGATCCACTTCACCAGCGAATTCTTGGGTTTCAGGTCGAGAATGTAGAACTTGTTGATCCAGGGCGGGAACAGCACGATCGGCGTCTTGTGGACCTGCTCGGTCGTCGGCGCGTACTGGATCAGCTCGAACATGCGGTTGCGATAGACCACCGCGCCCTCGGAAGTGGCCAGGTTCTGGCCGACCTTGAAGGCGTCGTTATCCGCCAGCGAGACCAGCACCTCGCCGTTATTGGCCTCGATGTCGCGCACCAGGTTCTCCAGCCCCTTGACCAGAGACTCCCCCTCGGTGGCCACGGCGCGTTCCAGCGCCTCGGGATTGGTGCCCAGGAAGTTGGACGGCGACATCATGTTGATCAGCTGCTGGGTGAAGTACTCCACCTTCTTGCGATCCACCCCGTCCAGCCCCTCCAGCCCGGCGATCGCCTGGGACACCGCCTCGGAGGTGAGCAGGTAGTTCTGCTTGAGGAAGTTGAAATAGGGATGGCTGTCCCAGAGCGGGTTCTGGAAGCGCGGATCGCGGGGGGTCGGATCCGAGGGCACGCCCAGCTTGCCGGTGGTCAGAAGATGCTGCGCCTCGACGTAATGCTTGAGCATCTTGCCCCAGTAGGAGACCTGATGCTCGATCATCTTGGCGGGGTTGTTCATCATCTCGGTCATGTAGGCGGTCATCGCCTTCACGAAGATGTCGCGGTCCGGCGCCTGCAGGTTGGGATCGATCGGCCGCTTGGCCGCCATGGCGCGCACCAGCCTCTGGGACAGTTCCTCCATGCGTGCGATATTGCTGTTCAGCCGGTCGAGATTGGCTGCGTTCTGTGTATCGTCGGTTGTCATGTCGTCCGTTCCACCGTACGTTCCCGCGACCTCAGACTATCGGCGCGACCCTTCAGGGAAAAGCGGCGAATTGAACCGGGACGGCCATGCGCGCCCCGGGTTCCGTGTATTGGAGAGAGTGCATCATGCGGCATATGCTGACCTATGACATGATGGAAACGGCGCGCAATGCCAGCCAGTGGCTGGGATCGACGGCGCGGTCCTTCGGATCCTACCCCGCCACCGGCCTGGCCCCCGTGCCCTGGTTCAACCTCATGGCGGCCTGGGGCGAAGTGGTTGAAAGATCGTTCTCCCGCATGGTGGCGAAACCCGACTGGGGGATCCGCAGCGTCACCGGGCAGGACGGGCGCGACCACCTGGTCACGACCCGCTCCGTGGTGGACCGGCCCTTCGGCAACCTGGTGAAATTCGAGGTGCAGGGCCGCGCGCCTATGGCGCGGCAGGTCCTGCTGGTGGCGCCGATGTCGGGCCACTATGCCACACTCCTGCGCTCGACCGTCGCCTCGCTGCTGCCCGATTGCGACGTGCATGTCACCGACTGGCACAATGCCCGCGACATCCCGGTCAGCTGCGGCAAGTTCGACATCGAGGATTACACGCTGTATCTCGTCGATTTCATGGAGCACCTCGGCCCGGAAATCCATGTGATCGCGGTCTGCCAGCCCGCACCCCTGACCCTGGCCGCGACCGCCTACCTGGCGGCGAAGCGGCCGGATGCGCAGCCGGCCACGCTGACCCTGATCGGCGGGCCGATCGACCCCGACGCGGCCCCCACCGAGGTCACCGATTTCGGCCATCGCATCACCATGGGACAGCTGGAGGAACTGGCCATCCAGCGCGTCGGGTTCAAATATGCCGGGGCCGGCCGGATGGTCTATCCCGGCCTGCTGCAACTGGCCTCCTTCATGTCGATGAATGCCGAACGCCATGGCCAGGCCTTCTTCGACCAGATCCTGCGCACCGCCAAGGGCGAGGCGCGCGACAACGACCACCACAACCGGTTCTACGACGAATACCTGGCCGTGATGGACATGCCCGCGGAATTCTACCTCTCCACCGTGGAGCGGCTGTTCAAGGGGCTGGAGATCGCGCAGAACCGTCTCGTCGTGGCGGGCGAGCCGGTCGATATCGGGCGCATCACCGATGTCGCCGTGAAGATCGTCGAGGGCGAGAAGGACGACATCTCGGCTCCCGGCCAGTGTCTTGCCGCGCTGGAGCTGCTGACCGGGCTGCCCGAGGACCGCAAATTCTCGCATCTCGAGCCCGGAGCGGGACATTACGGGATCTTCGCGGGCAAGAGCTGGCGCAACAATATCCGCCCCCTCGTGCTGGATTTCATCGATGCGCATGGCGGCGGGCGCGACCGCGCGGTGGCGCTGAAATCCGTGCAGCCCTGAACCTCCTGCCCGGCGGGGAGCCACCAGCCGCAGGCTCCGCCTCCCGCGCCGCGCCGCGCGATGCAGGCCCCGCCCCGGCCCTGGTACGGGTGGCAGGCGGGGCGGCGCGGCGCAGGGCAGTCATCGGCACCCCCCACAAGCCGGGCAGACAAGCGGGACCCCCGCAGCGCGCGGCGGGGCGGCCGGCAGGCGCGCCGGCCCATCGCCCGTTTCGGATAGGCGGCGCGGTCACCGGTCCCGCAGGCACCGATGACAGGATCGGGCGCTGCCCTCCCTTCCGCAAGATTTCAGGCCCCGCGGGAGAGGAGCCAGCCCACGCCCGGGAGCCTGACGGAAGGCCCCCGGCCTTCGAAAAGCCCGGACTATGTCCTGGCACGATCCCAGCGCCGCGCGGGCGGACCGGCGACAGCCTCGCCCGCCCGGCGTCCCGCCGAAGGGGCCTGGGCAGTGCGAAGACCGGGACTGTTCCTTCTGTCCGCTGTTCCGAACATTGCGGAACCGGCGCCTGTGCGCCGCGCGGCGGCGCGGGCCGCGTCAGGCGCCGTAGATCGTCGCCAGGATCGAACTCGCCGAAGCCGTGGTGAACAGCGCAGCCGAGGATGAGACCGCGGTGCCCGAAGTTCCGGCGCGCGCCAGATAGCGGGTGATCAGCGCCTCCTGGTTCGCGGGATCGAGGAAATCTGCGGCGGCGCTGCCCCCGATCAGCCGCTCGCTGCCGGAACGCATCATCGACACCTGGGCATCGAGATCCATGGAGGCGAAATCACCCCCCAGGCCGAATGCCCCCTGGAAGGCCTCGCGCAGGACCGAATTGCCCAGAATGCGATACCACTGCCCCGCCTCCGTGCCGCCGGTCTCCACCGCCTTGCGCAATTCCTCGGCCACAGACATGGCAACCCGCAATTCGGGCCGCTGCTCGCCCACGGCGATCCGGAATTCCTGTTCGAGGTAATCCTCCGAAATGGCCGCGACCTGGGCATCGACCTCCGCGCCGGAAAGCGCCGCGAGACGTGCGGGATCCTTCAGGGCCTCCGGGTCGGCGGTCCCGAATCGCGCCGTCATGGCCTGTTTCACCGCCGCGATCCGCGCCTGCGGCTCCAGCGTTCCAAAATCCTCCTGCAGCCCCAGACCCGCGGCCAGCGAGGCACGCAGCGGCTCGATCTGCAGCACGCTTTCCCATTTCTGGTCGATGCTCGGCCCCTGCCCGCGCGCCGTCTCTATCGCGGCGATGAAGGCGCCCAGGCTGAACGTGCCCGCCAGGCCGCGCCCCGCCGGATCGAGATGGCGGTCGCCCAGCCGGGTCAGGTTCGCTTGGCTGGCGAAGAGGCCGAAATCGGACCGGCCGAACAGAGCCGTCGCCGCCGCCCGCATCCCGGCGATCTGGTCGGCGGCGGACAGCCCGGCGAAATCGGAGGACATGCCGAGCGCCAATGCCACGACATCGCGCAGCCCGCCATCCGCCTGCAGCGCCGCCCAGCGATCCCCGTCGTCCGTCACCGTCTGCGCGATCGCCGCCAGCCGGTCGCGCAGGCCGCCATAGGAAAAACCGTCCTCCAGCGCGGTCCCGGCCGTGCCCAGATAGGCATCGGCGGCGGCGAAGGCATTGGCGGGGTCGCTGAGGATGCCCAGCCGCGTGCCGCCATGAAGGTAATTGACGGAGGCTTGGAACACGGCGGCCTGCCCGGCGGGGGACAGCCCGCCCACCGCAGCCGGGGCGCCCAGCATCCGGCTCAAGGTGGCGGTCATGCCCGGCTGGTCCAGCGCGCGCTCCCAGACCCGATCGGCCGTGTCGGCACCCAGCAGCCCCAGGGTGAGGCTGCTGGACATCCGCGCCGCGGCATTGAGATGAAGCGGGCTGTCGCCGCGCTGCGCGCGCACGGCGGCCGCAAGATCATCCTCCACCGGCGGCAGGCTGTCGCCCAGATCGCCCGCCCCGGTCAGGCCGAGCGTCTCGAAGGTGCGGGCCAGGGCGACATAGCGCGCATCCGACAGCCGGTTGGCGAAATCCTCCGGCGCGTCGGTTCCCTGTTCGATCACCTGGCGGATGAAATAGCGGTTGGGCAGGTCATCCTTCAGCCCGTGCGCGCCCAGGGCCACCTTCAGCGTCTGGTAATCCTGCATGAGGTCGTCGACCGAGGAAATCCCGGAGATCTTCTGCGCGAAGGCCTGCTGCTCCCGCTGAAGAACCGCGTCGCGGCCGAAGGCGCTCAGCTGGGCGTCGCGGCTTTCTTTGAGATAGATCCAGCTATTGAGCGAGGTGCCGGGCAGAAGCGGCGTGTACATGGCAAATCCGTGGGCAAATCCGTGGCGGTGCGATCGCAGGACATGCCCCGTCGCGGGACATGCCGCGCCCAGCCTAGGGGGAGAGCCTTTCGCGGTTGCTAACAATTAAAATGCCCGCCATTTCCGGCCCCCGCGCTCGGCGGCGGCCGCACCGGGCTCAGCCGCGGCGCGCGGCGAAGAACGCCCGCAGGATCGCCTCGCAGTCATGCGCGGCGATGCCGTCGATCACCTCCGGCGCATGATGGGCCTGCGGATGGGAAAACACCCGCGCGCCATGGGCGACGCCGCCGGATTTGGGATCGGCCGCGCCATAGACCACCCGCGCGACCCGCGCCGCCGCCAGCGCCGCGGCGCACATGGCGCAGGGCTCCAGCGTGACGTAGAGCACATGGCCGGGAAGCCGTTCGGACCCGGCGGCGGCACAGGCGGCGCGCAGCGCCAGGATCTCGGCATGGGCGGTGGGGTCGCGCAATTCGCGCGTGCGGTTCCCGGCCCGGGCCGCCACCCGCCCGGCGGGATCCAGCAGCACGGCGCCGACCGGCACCTCGCCGCGCGCGGCGGCGGCGCGCGCCTCCTCCAGCGCGGCCTGCATATGTGACGTGAAGGTCATGGGGTCTCTTGCCTGCGCCGCGCAACGCGCGCAAGGCTGGAACAGCGGCAGAAAAGCGGATAGGCGCCTTCCATGACTGACAGCACCCCCTCCCCCGAAGGCGAGCGCATCGCCAAGGTCCTGGCCCGCGCCGGGGTCGCCTCGCGCCGCGAGGCCGAGACCATCATCGCCGAAGGCCGCGTGCGGGTGAATGGCAGGCTCATCACCTCGCCCGCGCTGAACGTGACGCCCGGGGACCGCATCCTGGTCGATGGCGAGCCGCTGAAGGAGGCGGAGCCGCCGCGGATCTGGCTGTATCACAAGCCCGCCGGACTGGTGACCACGGCGAAGGACGAGAAGGGGCGCGAGACGATCTTCGACAAGCTGCCCGAGACGATGCCGCGGGTGATGAGCATCGGACGGCTCGACCTCAATTCCGAGGGGCTGCTGCTGCTGACCAATGACGGCGCGCTGAAACGCCGGCTGGAACTGCCTGCCACCGGCTGGCTGCGCAAGTATCGCGTGCGGGTCAAGGGCACGCCGGAGGATGCCGCGCTGGAGCCGCTGCGCCGCGGCCTGACGATCGAGGGCGAGCGGTTCCAGCCCATGGATGTCAGCCTGGACCGGCAGCAGGGGGCGAATGCCTGGCTGACGGTAGGGCTGCGCGAGGGCAGGAACCGCGAGATCCGCCGCGCGATGGAAAGCGTCGGTCTGGTGGTGAACCGGCTGATCCGGGTCAGCTACGGGCCCTTCCGGCTGAACGACCTGGCCGCGGGCGCCGTGGAGGAGGTCAGGGAACGGGTGCTGCGCGACCAGCTGGGGCTTGGCCCCGCCGAGGAGCAGCCGCGCCCGAAACCGCAGCGCACCCGCCGCGGCGGCCCCGCGCCGCGCGGCGCCAAGGGGGATGCCTGGGCCGAGCGCGGTCCCGCCCCCGCCAGGGGGGAACTGACCACCCGCCCGCCGCGGGCGGCGGGAAAGCCCGGCTTCAAGGATGGCGGGCGCGAGGATCGGCCGGGGCGCGGCGCAGGCCCGGCATCCGGGGCGAAATCACCGCGCGGGAAAGGTCCCGCGGCGCAGGGGGAGCCGCGCGGCGAAAGGCAGGGACGCGCCGCAACCGGCAGGCCCGGCGCCACGCCGCCGCGCAATGGCAGGGCCGCATCCCAGGGCAGCGGACGCGAAGACCGTCAGGGCCGCGGGCCGGAGGGAAAGCCCGGCGCGAAACCGCAGCGCCCGGGCGCCGCGCCGGGGACGAAACCGGCCGGCCGCCCCGGCCCGAAACCCGG
>NZ_JACVXA010000051.1 GCF_014903745.1 Mangrovicoccus algicola
GCCCGCGCGGGGCCTTCCGCGCGCCGTCCCGCCCCGGCCCCCGAGCCGGGCCCTCCCCCGCTGCCGCCCCTGCCCCGTCCGGGGCGGGGGCGCGGCGGTCAGGGTTCGAGCACCACATCCGCACCCAGCAGCCGTTTCTGCGCGGCGATGCGGAAGGGCGCATTGGGCGCGCCATAGCCGTCATAGCCGCCCCGGCGCTCGACGATCTCGAAGAACAGCCCGTCCCCCCAGGGGCGGCTGTAGAACTGGCAGAAGGCGCCGTTCTCATCCTCGTCATAGAGGATGTTGAAGGCCTTCATCCGCGCCACCTCCGCCGCCTCCAGCCCGAAGCGGGCGGCGAGATCCTCGTAGTAATTGGGCGAGATCGGCAGCGGCTCGAATCCCTGCTCCGCCATGGCGGCGGCGGTGGCGAAGATGTCGTCGCTGGCGAAGGCCACGTGCTGAACCGACGAGCCGAAGCTGTCGGCCAGGAAATGCCCCGCCAGCGTCCGGTGCGTCTCGGCCCCGTTCAGCGTCACGCGGAACTGCCCGTCCGCCGATTGCAGCGCCTGGGACCGCACCAGCCCGTCGGGATCGACCACGTCCACCATCGGCGCGCGGCCCATGCGGAAGATCGCGCTGTAGAACAGCGACCAGCTGAGCATCTCGTCGTAATCGGTGGTCTGGGCGATGTGGTCCACCCGGGTCAGGCCGGCATCGCGAGAGGCCCCCGCGCCGCAGCGGGTGAATTCCGCCGACCAGACCCGCGACAGGTCGGCCCCGCCATCGAGGAAATGCATCAGCGAGCCGCCCGCGCCGCGGATCGCGGGAATGTCGAGTTCGCCCTCTCCCAGGGGCTGCGCGAATTTCACCGCGCCCAGCCCGACGGCGCGCTTCTGCGCCTTCTTCGCGTCATCCACCATCAGCCCGATATCGCAGACCCCCGTCCCGTGGGTCAGGAAGGCGGCATGGGCAAAGCCCTGCTCCTCGGTATTGACCACGATGCGGACCTCGCCCTGCTGCCACAGCGTGACCTGTTTCGAGATATGCTGCCCGACCTTGGCAAAGCCCAGCGATTTCAGCAGCGCGTTGAGCTGCGGGCGCTCTGCCTCGGAGGTGGTGAATTCGACGAAGGCCACGCCCGAGACCTCGGCGCGCTCCGGCAGGACCGGCAGATCCTGGCGCAGGTCGGGCTCGGCGCGGCGCACCTCGTCCATCAGATGCACCAGCGACCGGTGCCCGTCGCGGGCCAGCGCCTCGGTCTTGCCGGCCCGGAACTGGTCGTTGAAGATCTCCAGGCTGACCGGCCCGGCATAGCCCGTCGCGCAGACCGCCCGCATGAACCCGGTGACGTCCAGGTCGCCCTCGCCCGGCATGTTGCGGTAGTGGCGCGACCAGTAAAGCAGGTCCATGTCGATCTTCGGCGCGTCGGCCAGCTGGACGAAGAAGATCTTGTCGCCGGGGATCGCGCGGATCGTGTCGGGGTCGATCTGGCGCGCCAGCGTGTGGAAACTGTCGAGGATCATGCCGACACTGGGGTGATCGGCGCGGCGCACCACCTCCCAGACATCGCGGTGATCCCGGAAATGCCGACCCCAGGCCAGCGCCTCGAAGCCGATGCGCAGCCCACGTTTCGCGGCGCGCTCGCCCAGCTCGCGGAAATCCTCCGCCGCGCGGTCGATGCCGCCCAGGGCGCGCGGATGCACCGAGGAACAGACCAGCACCAGGTCGGTGCCCATTTCCTGCATCAGGTCGAATTTCCGCTCGGCCCGGTCGAAGGCGCGCGCGCGATGCGGTTCGGGCAGGGTCTCAAAATCGCGGAACGGCTGGAACAGCGGGATCTCCAGCCCGTGATCGCGGATCATCGTCCCGACATCGCGCGGGCTCATCTCCTGGGCGATGAAATCCTGCTCGAAGATCTCGACCCCGTCGAACCCGGCCCGGGCAATGGCCTTCAGCTTGCGGCGCAGGTCGCCGGGAATGGAGACGGTGGCTATCGCGGTCTTCATCTGTCGCTCCTTTCGCTCACGCATCGCCGAGGGCGCGGAAGGTGGCCTCCATCGCCGCCGGATCGGCCGCGCGGCCGGTGAAATGGCCGAAGGCGCGCACCGCCTGCCAGACCGCCATGCCCGCGCCGGGCAGAACCCGGCATCCCGCCGCCCTGGCCTCTGCCAGAAGCTGGGTCTCCAGCGGGAAATAGACGATGTCCGACACCCACATCCGCGGGCCCAGCAGCGCGGCCGGAAAGGCCGAGCCGGGCAGCTTGGCCATGCCCATGGGCGTGCAGTTGACCACCCCGTCCAGCCCGTCGGCGGCCGCCTCCTCGACGGTCGCGCGGATCTCGGTGCGCAATCCCGGACGGGTGCGCCCCAGCAGATCCGCCAGCGACCGGGCCCGCGCGGGATCGGCATCGACCAGCACCAGCCGCGCGACATCGCAATCGGCCAGCGCATGGGCCACGGCCACGCCCGCCCCGCCCGATCCGATCAGCAGCACGCGCTGGCGCGGCGCCCCGTCCATGCCCCGCCGGAAGGCCTCGGCATAGCCCGAGTAATCGGTATTGTAGCCGATCCGCCGCCCGTCGCGGAACACGACCGTATTGACCGCCCCGACCGCGGCGGCGCTGTCATCGAGCTCATCGAGCAGCGCGGCGACCTCGATCTTGTAGGGGAAGGTGATGTTGCACCCGGCAAAGCCGCAAAGCTCGGCGGCGCGCAGCATCTCCGCCAGCGAGGGCGCGCCGGGCATCCGGTCGGCATCGAGCAGCTTGTAGACGCAGCGCAGCCCCTGCCGCGCGGCCTCGGCCTCGTGCATCGCGGGCGTGCGGGATTTCTGGATGCCGCGGCCGATCAGGCCCAGGGCAAGGCTCGTGTCGCGGCCGAAGACGGCAGCGGGTGCGGGCTTGGTCATGTGTCTCCTCCGGCGGATCCGCGCGACGCCGCGCCGGATCTGTCTCTGGCAGGAAATGTACCATGCGGTTAAAAAATCGCAAGAGTTTTGAACCGTCCGGTTAAATACCTGACCGGCCGCGCAATTCCGCCCCCCGCGCCGCGGGTTTGCCGCGGCGATGGCGGAAGTCAGGCGCGGACGGCGCGGATCAGCTGGTCGGCCAGGCTGTCGCGCAGCCGGATCTGTGCGGCCTCGTCATGCAGCCCGGCCCCGAAGATCCCCGAGAAGGTGGCGCGGTTCGACATGTTGAAGAAGCTCAGCGCGCTGACCTCCCAATGCAGCTGCAGCGGGCACAGATCGGCGCGCAGGCTGCCATCGGCGGCCCCGCGGCGGCAGATATCCTCCAGCATGGCGACCACCGGGCGGTTCAGGTCGCGGATCTTGCCCGAAGAGGCCAGGACATGGCCGCCCCGGATGTTCTCGATCATCACCAGGCGGATGAAATCGGCGCTCTGGCGGTGATGGTCGAAGGTGAAGACGAACAGCCGCCGCAGCGCCTCCAGCGGCGCCAGGTCGGCCAGGTCCAGTTCCGCCTCCTGGGCGCGCACGCGGGTATAGGCGGCTTCCAGCACCGCCTGCCACAGCCCCTCCTTGTCGCCGAAATAGTAGTAGATCATCCGCTTCGACGTGCGGGTCAGCTGCACGATGCGCTCGATTCGCCCGCCGTTGAACCCGTTATCGGCAAATTCGCGGGTCGCGGCCTGAAGGATGTCCTGCTGCACCTTCACCGGATCGCGTTTCCAGCCCGCCCGCTTTGCCGGGGTTTTTTCGTCCTGCGTCAAGTCCATGGCCCTCCTCCGCCCGCGTCGATCTAACCACAAATGTACCGGGTGTTACAAACTCATTGACGTATTTTAACCGTCTGGTACAAAACGGGCAGATCGAGGGAGGCGATCGCGGACCGACGGGGGCAGCCCCGCGCCGGGACCGCCGCCGCGATGCAAGGCGCAGAATGGGAGGACAGTCATGCGCGACACATTTTTCGGATTCACCGCCGCCGGGCTGATCGCCCTGATGGGCAGCGCCGCCTCGGCCGAGGTCACGCTGCGCTTCGCCCATGTCGATCCCGACGACTGGCAGTCCTCCAAGAAGGGCGCCGCCGCGCAGATGTTCAAGCAGATCGTCGAGGGCCAGTCCGACATGACGGTCGAGATCTTCCCGGCCGGCGCGCTCGGCAACGAGGACGAGATCGTCAGCCAGGTCCAGGAAGGGCTGGTCCAGGTCGGCATGGTCTCGGGCGCGATGTCCAAGGTCTGCAAGCCCGCCGCCGTGCTGGACATTCCCTACACCTTCGCGGATGCGACCGTCGCCTGGGAAGTGCTGGACGGGCCCTTCGGCGCGGAACTGGCCGAGGCCTGCGAGGCAAAGACCGGGCTGAAGACCCTGGCCTATGGCGAGACGGGCTTCCGCAACTTCACCAACGGCACGCGCCCGATCCGCACGCCCGAAGACATGGCCGGGCTGAAATTCCGCGTCCAGCCGATCCCGCTCTACCTGGAACTGGTCAAGGGGCTGGGCGGCGAGCCGACCCCGATCGCCTGGACCGAGCTTCCCAACGCGCTGGCCACCGGCGTGGTCGACGGCCAGGAGAACCCGGTCGGCGTCATCTACAATAACGGCCTGCACAAGCTGCAGAAATACATGACGCTGGACGGCCATGTCTATGGCGTGGACTTCCTGGTCATGTCCACCGAGACCTTCGACATGCTGAGCCCCGAACAGCAGGCGGTGGTGACGCGCGCCGCGGTCGTGGCAGGCAATTTCGGCCGCTCCATCCAGCAGTGGAACACCGCGGGCGGCATCTCCGCCGTGCAGGAGGAGGGCATGGAAGTCTATGTCCCCACCGCCGAGGAGCTGGCCCAGTTCCGCGAGGCCGCCCAGCCCGCCGTCAAGGAATGGCTGGCCGGCGACCTGGGCGCGGATGCCGAATGGATCGAGAAGCTGGACGCCGCCGTCGCAGACGCGACCGACTAGGCGTTCCGCCCGGCCGGGGCTCCCGCTCTCTCCACGCCTGCGGAGCCCCGGCCCCCCTGACCTACCCCCCCCGACACAGCAGCGGAGGCCGTGATGTCGACCCTGTCCTTCCTTGTCCGGCGCATCCTCGCGATCGGCTGCGGCCTGATCATGGCCGCGATCACCGGCATCATCCTGGTCAACGCCCTGCGCCGCTACACGTTCGGGCTGTCCCTGACCTGGGGCGAGGAACTGCCCGTCTACCTGTCGATCTACGGCGTGATGTTCGGCGTGGCGCTGAGCTATCTGCAGGACCGGCACATGCGCTTCACCATCGTCACCGATTTCCTCTCCCCCGCGCTGCGCGAAAGGCTGTTCCTGGCCATGGATGTGGTCACCGCCGTCTGCGGCGGGCTGCTGTGCTGGTCCGGCTGGCTCTTCGCCATGCGGCGCGGCACGATCGAGGCCTCGGGGCTGATCGGCGCCGCCAATTCCCTGGCCGAGAGCACCGGCCTCGCCTGGCTGGTCTGGATCGGCCGCATGGGCACCTGGCAATTCGCGCTATGCGTCGGCGGCGCGCTGCTGCTGCTGGCCGCGGCGATCCGGTTCTCCGAGCGCCTCCGCGACCTGCGCAACCCCATCCACGAGACCGCCCCCACCGCGTCGGACACCGTCCGGATGCGCGCCCGGGGCCAGGCCTCGCTCGACTGAGGAGTCAGCCATGAGTTTCGCCATCGTCCTGGTCGGCACCCTCGCCGGGCTGCCCATCGCCTTCGCCATCATCGCCGCGCTGATGTATTTCATGATCACCGGCGACGCGCCTTATCACCCGCGCCTCGTGCCCTCGGAGATGTTCAAGGCGCTCGGCTCCTTCCCGCTGCTGGCGATCCCGCTATTCGTGCTGGCGGGGGAGCTGATGAACGAGAGCGGCATCACCTCGCGCATCATCCGGTTCTGCGCCGTGCTGGTCGGGCGGCTGCGCGCCGGCCTGGCGCTGGTCAATATCTGGGCCTCGGTGATCTTCGCCGGGCTCTCGGGCTCGGCCATCGCCGATACCTCGGCCATCGGCCGGGTCTTCATCCCCGAGATGGAGAAGCACGGCTATGACCGCGCCTTCGCCGCCGCGCTGACCGCGGCCAGTTCGGTGATCGGCCCGATCATCCCGCCCTCGATCCCGGTCATCATCTATGCGCTGATCGTCTCGGGCGTGTCGGTGCCCGCGCTGTTCATGGCCGGGGTGGGCCCGGGTCTGCTGCTGGCGGTGTTCCTGTCGATCTTCGTGCTGACGACGGTGCGGGTCTCGGATCCCGAGCCGGGCGTCGACATCATGGACGGGCAGTCCAGCGCCCAGGCGCTGCTGGGCGGGATCGTGCCGCTCTTGATGCCGGTCTTCGTCGTCGGCGCGATCCTGGCGGGCGTGGTCACCCCGACGGAGGCTGCGGCGCTGGCGGTGGGCTATGCGCTGGTCGTGGGGCTGGTGGTCTATCGCAAGCTGGGGGTCCACAACCTGCCGCGGATCTTCGCCAATGCGATGGTCGACAGTTCCATCATCCTGATCATCATGGCCGCCGTGGGCGCGGCGAACTGGGTGCTGACCTATAACCGCGTGCCCAACATGCTGACGGACTGGGTGCTTGCCAATGTCGACAGCAAGACCGCCTTCCTGATCGCCCAGATGATCCTGTTCCTGGTGGTCGGCCTGTTCCTCGAGGGCATCGCCGCGATGCTGGTGCTGGTGCCGATCCTGCACCCGATCGCCGTGGCCTTCGGCGTCGATCCCACCCATTTCGGCATCATCGTGATCTTCAACCTGATGATCGGGCTGATCACCCCGCCGCTGGGCCTGTGCCTCTTCGTGGCCGAGGGGGTGGCCAATGTCGGCATGACCCGGCTGGTGCGGGCGATCATCCCCTTCTTCGTGGTGGAATTGCTGGTGCTGGTGATCCTGACCTTCGTGCCCGCCTTCTCCACCTGGCTGCCGCGCGCCCTGGGCTTCTGACCCCGGCCGGGGCGGCGCGGCGCGCGGGGGGCAGACTTTCGTCTGCTTGACCCGCGCGCCGCGGCCGCGTGACATGGTGCGGCAGCCGGCCCAGGAGGAAGTGCCATGGAACTCAAGGACGAGGTGTTCATTCCCGCCCCGCGCGACCGGGTCTATGCCGCGCTGAACGATCCCGAGATCCTGCAGGCCTGCATCCCCGGCTGCGAAACCCTGACCCGCACGTCGGAAACCCAGCTGGAGGCCACGGTCCTGCTGAAGATCGGCCCGGTCAAGGCGCGCTTCGGCGGCACCGTCACGCTGGAGCCCGAGGCGCCGCCCGCGCGTTTCTCCCTTTCGGGCCAGGGATCGGGCGGGGCGGCCGGCTTTGCCCGCGGCGGCGCGCAGGTCGAACTGACCGAGGCGGAGGGCGGCACGCGGCTGAGCTATGACGCGGGCGCCGAGATCGGCGGGCGGCTGGCCCAGCTGGGCAACCGCCTGATCCAGAGCAGCTCGAAGAAGCTGGCTGCCAGCTTCTTCGAGAGATTCGCCGCGCGGATGAGCCCGCCCGGCGCCGGTTAAGCCGGTAGTTACCCCGCAGCTGCTAGGCCGGAGGCAACGCGGGCCGCAAGCGGCCCGTCCCGCTTGTCGTCGAGGTGCACAGTGAGACGCAGCCGCATCAGCAGGGGCGCCCGTATCGCCGCCCGGCCTGGCCGGCCGGTCCCCGGCCGTGACCGGTGAGGCGATGTCCTTCCGGCTGCGCCTGATCCTGATCTTCTCCCTTCTGGGGCTTGTCACGCATCTGCTGCTGGCGCTGGCGGCGCTGGCCTTCACCGCCATGCGTGCGCAGGATACCTTCGTCGCCGAGGCGGAGGCGCTGTCCCACGTCCTGGCCGCGACCCTGGAACATCACCTGGCAGAGACGGATCACGGCGACCTGCTGGCCATCGCGGAACACGCCGTATCGACCGCGGAGATCGCCGCGATCCGCTTCGAGGATGCGGGCGGCGCGCCGCTGCTTCAGGTCGGGACGTTTCCGGGCCCGCACGGACCTTCCCGGCATGTCGCCGCCGATGCGGAATTCCACGACCTGCAGATGGACCCCGATCTTGGCCCGGTCGTGCGGCGGAACGTCGGGGGGCGCGCGGGGACGCTGGGCAGCGTGGTCATCGCCCCCGACCTGGCGAGGCTGCGGACCGACCTGGCGGTGAACGGCGTCACGCTGGCGCTGATGGCGCTGGCCGCCACGGCGATGCTGCTGGTGCTGGGCTGGCTGGCCGCGACCGCGCTGGTCCGGCGGCTCGGCGCGCTGGACCGGGGGGCCGCGCGCATCGCCGACGGCGATTTCCGCCACAGGATCGCGCCGTCCGGCCGGGACGAGATCGCCCGCACCGCCGTCACCGTCAACCGCATGGCCGATGCCCTGCTGAGGGAACGCGAGGCCCTGGAACGCCAGGCCCGCACCGATTCGCTCAGCGGGCTGCTGAACCGGGCCGGAATGGCGCGCGAATTCCGCAGGATGGCGCGCCGCGGCTGCGGGATCAGCGCGCTGCATATCGATCTGGACCGGTTCAAGCTGATCAATGACACGCGCGGACACGGCGCGGGAGATGCGGTCCTGCAATCCGTGGCGTCGCGGCTGCGCCATGTCGCGCCGACGGATGCCCTTGTCGCCCGCATCGGCGGCGACGAATTCGCCATCCTGATGGAGGAGGACGGACTTGGCGCGCGCTCGCTCGCCCTGGCGGAGGCCTGCATCGAGGCGGCCAGCCGCCCGATCGAGTTCCGGGGGATGAAACTGGCCGTGGGGGCAAGCGTCGGCATCGCCCATATGGATCCCGGCACCCGGGGCCCCGATCCGGACCGGCTCCTGGCGGATGCCGATATCGCTCTCTATCAGGCAAAGGCGGCCGGCCGCGGCCGTGTCGCGCTTTTCGACCATGCGGCGCGCCAGGTGCTGCAGAAACAGGCCGACCTGGAATTCGAGCTGGCGCTGGGGCTGGAATACGGGGAATTCGTCCCCTTCCTGCAGCCCCAGGTCGATGCGCTGAACGGCGAGGTGATCGGCGCGGAGGTCCTGGCGCGGTGGAACAGCCCGGCCCGCGGCCTGCAGACCCCGGGCATGTTCCTGCAGTCCCTGCGCAACCCCGAGCTGGAGGATCGCATCACCTACATGGTGCGCGCCGCTGCGCTGGACTGGATGAGCAAGGGCGAGGCCGGACGTCCCCCGGCGATCAGCATCAATCTCTCGGCGTCGGAACTGGCCCGCGTCGATTGCGCGGGCGACCTGGACTGGGAACTGGCGATGCGCGGCCTGCCCGCCCGCAAGGTGGCGATCGAGGTGCTGGAGGATGTCGTCCTGCGCGAGAACGACACGGAGGTCGAACGCACCATCGCCGCCCTGCGCAGGGCGGGGCACATGCTGGAACTCGACGATTTCGGCACCGGCAATTCCGGCCTGGCCAACCTGGTGCGCCTGTCGGTGGAACAGCTCAAGATCGACCGCAGCTTCGTCCGCGGGATCGATGCCGACCGCTCGCGGCAGGCCATCGTGCAGGCCATGATCGGCATCGGCCGGGCCCTGGGCATCCGCGTGCTGGCCGAGGGGGTGGAGACCGAGGCGGAGCGGCAGATGCTGATATCGCTGGGCTGCAGCCGGATGCAGGGGTTCCTGTTCGCCCGTCCCATGGCGACCGAGGATTTCGAACGCTGGATGGCCGCGCGCAGCGCCGCCGCCTGAGGCCGCTCAGCCCCGCGCGGCCAGCCGCGCCGCGAGGATGCGGCCCTGGCGGTATTCCTCTACGCCGGTGACCTCGCGCCCCAGCCAGGGCGGCCGGGCGAAGCCGGCCTCTTCGGCCTCCAGCTCGATTTCCGCGAAGACGATCCCGGCCAGCAGCCCGCCATAGACATCCACCGTCCAGTCGCGCCCCTCATGGCGCAGGTGATGGCGCGTCTTTTCCAGGATCCGTCCGGCGCAGTGGCGCTCCAGCATCCGCCGCGCATCGGCAGCGGGGATCGGGTATTCGAACTCGTCCCGGCTGAGACCGCTGCGCGGGCCCTTCACGGTCAGCGTCGCCTGCCCGTCATAGAACCGCACCCGGACCTTCCGTCCCCCCGCCTCGGAGATCAGCCCGTCGCGCAGCGCGACGCTGCGCAGGACGGCCGGTTTCCAGCCATCGCCCGTCACGAGAAACTTGCGTTCGATTTCGGTCGCCATGATCCTGCTGCCTGCACCGGAGCCCGGCTTTGGCCCATCCCCCGGCGGGACGGGAAAGTCAACGGGGCCGGAACGCGAACGCCCCGCCGGCCGGAGGGCAGGCGGGGCGCATGCGGGACGCCGCGGGGGAGCGCCGCGGCGGTCCGTGACGGCGCTACTCGGCCGGGGAGGCGCGGACGCCCCCCGCCTGACCGGCATCCCCGTCGAGGAAGCCCTCGGTCACGGCACCGGCGGCCGGGCGGGTCGCAAGGCTGACCGCGACGAAGAGGATGGCCGAGACCGGCAGGCCCAGCACGCCGGCATTCAGCCCCATGAGACTGTTGCCCGACAGGTACATCCAGATCACGAAGGCAACGCCGCCGAGGATGGAGACCAGAGCGCCCGCCGCGGTGCCGCGGTTCCAGAAGAAGGCGCCGATGATGGCCGGGACGGCGACGATCAGGCCGGCGGAGGCCGCGACCGACAGGATGGCGATCATCGAGAATTCCATCGCCGCGAAGACCAGCGCCAGGACCGAGATGACCGGGATCACGATCTTGCCGACCTTCAGCTGGTGCGCGTCATCGGTGTCGGAGGCCAGGTTGCCGTAGACATCCCGGGCGAAGACCGAGCTGAGCGTCAGCAGGATCGAGTCGATGGTCGACACCGCGGCCGCCAGGATGCCGACCATCACCACCACGCCCAGAAGCGGCGGGACATAGTCGGAGGACAGCAGCGTCGCGGTGGCCAGGTCGGCCCGCTCCAGGTCCGGGAAGGCGACCAGCGCCGAGAAGCCCCAGGTGACGGAGACGAGGGTATAGACCAGCCCGAAGCACAGGAAGATCAGCAGCATCCGCTTCAGCGCGCCCAGCGAGGCGGGCATGAAGAGCCGCTGGCTGACCTGCGGGTTGGAGATGGAGAAGAAGAACCAGGGCAGCGTCAGGCCCAGGAAGGTGGTGAAGCTGAACAGCCCCGGACCGGGGACCTGCAGCATCTCGGGCCGGGTTTCGGCGATGGTGCCGAACATGCCGGTGAAGCCGCCCAGTTCCGACACGACCAGCACGCCGACCGCGACGGAGGCCACGATCATCACCAGCGCCTGCAGGCTGTCGGTCCACATCACGGAGCGGATCCCCGCGATATAGGAGAACACGATGGCCAGCACGGTCGCCACGATGATGCCGGTGGAGAAGGAGATCGCCCCGCCGGTCATGCCCGACAGCAGGTAGCCCACGCCCGACAGCTGCACCGCGGAATAGGGGATCAGGAACACCAGGCTGGTGATGCCCGCCGCCACCGCGACCCAGCGCGAGCCATAGCGGTGGCCCAGCATCTCGGAGGGGGTGACATAGCCGTGGCGCTTGCCCGCGGCCCAGAAGCGCGGGCCGAAGATCGCCACCAGCGACACGCCGGCGAAATACACGATCTCGAAGCCGAGCGCCCCGACCCCGCCCTTGTAGGTCAGACCGGCAAGCCCGACCATCATGAAGGCCGAATAGGTGGTCGCCGAATAGGACAGCGCCGAGAGGATGCCGCCCATCCCGCGCCCGCCCAGGAAATACTCGGACATCGAGGAGGATGCCTTGTCCGATCCGCCGCGCGACAGCCAGGCGACGATGCAGGAGAGGAGGATGTAGACGACGATCCCCCAGATCACGAGAGAGGTGGTCATTCGTCGTCCTTTCCATAGCCGGCCATGGCCACTGCGTTCAGCACGATCACGGCAACCCCGGCCACCGTCCAGAAGAGGAAGCTGGCCTGCCAGTCGGCGATCTGTCCGATGAAGAGATACGGCACTGCGTAGAGCGCCACGATGAGCAGTGCCAGAAGCACCAGCGCGGTCTTTCGGGTCATTCGCGTTTCCCTGTCGGTCTGTGCCCGGCCCCGCCAATTGCGGGGCCGCGGTCATTCTTGGGTATCAGTTCAGCTCGATGCCATAGGGTTCGTAGGCATAGACCCATGCCGGATCCTCCGGCTCCTTCAGCCAGGTATTGGCGTTGGAGATGGTCTGAACCTTGGTGGCGCGATCCTTGCGCGCATTTTCGTACATGCGGAAGGCGGTGGTGTAATCGCCCATGCCGGTCAGGCCGAGGCAGCGCGCCAGCACGGCCGCATCCTCGATCGCCATGCAGGCGCCCTGCGCCATATGCGGGCGCATCGGGTGGCAGGCATCGCCGATCATCACCAGCCGCCCGCGCGACCACAGCCCCATCGGGTCGCGGTTCCAGAACGGCCATTTGGTGACTTCCTCGGTGGCGTCGATCAGCCCCTGCACCATCGGGTGGGATCCGCCGAAGATCGCCTCCATCTCCTCGCGGGAACTGTCGACGAAACCGGTCTCGTGATCCCAGCTGTCGACCGGCACGCCGGTGACATAGTAGTATTCGGATCCGTCATTCTTGGTGGCATAGGCCATGATGTGGCGCGACTGTTCCCACCACCATTTCACGCAGCGTTCATATTCCAGCCCGGTGGCGCGCAGCTTGTCCATGTTGACCAGCGCGCGATGCCCGATCCAGCCGGAAAAGCGCGGCTTTTCAACACCCAGCAGCTTCTCGCGGATCATCGAGTTGATGCCGTCGGCGCCGATCACCAGCTTGGCCGCGACTTTCTTGCCGTTGTCGAAGCTCAGCAGGACATCGCTGTCGCGCTCCTCGATATCCGTCAGGCGGTGGCCGAAATGGACGCGGCGGCTGTCCAGCGCCTCGATCTGCACCGCATGCATGTCGCCGCGATGGATGGTGATGTAGGGCGCGCCGTATTCCTTCAGCGCGAACTCGCCCAGCGGGATCTCCGAGAGGTATTCGCCGGTCTTGCCGTCGCGCGAGAACCAGTGCGAGGGATGCGACCCGATCTTGGCAAGCGTCTCCTCCAGGCCGAGGTGGCGGAAGATCTTCATGACGTTGGGGCCGATATGGATGCCCGCGCCCAGGCGGGTGAATTCCGGGGCCTGCTCGAAGCTGTGAACCGAGAAGCCCGCCTCGGCCAGAAGCGCAGCCGCAGCCGCCCCGCCAAGCCCTGCGCCGACCACCGCGATGTCGATTTCTTCCACCGTTGTCATGTCCCTTGTCCTTCCAGGTTCGTGATTTTTTGTTTGTACGCTAATGAATTTTGATCTGCATCATTTGCGTGGCGCCTTACGCCCGTTTTCGCAAAATTTTCGCCCCGGTGATTAATTTCCGGGCAGTTCCGGTCCGAAAAGTTCGTTTTTATGCAAACGTGTTTCGGAGTCGGCGCCGATGCGCCGACTCAGGGATCAGGGGCGCGCCGCCGCGCCGGACCAGGCCGGCAGGTCGGGCGCATAGCGGGCCCGCAGATATTGCGCGAGCTCGCCGATCTGCGCCTCCGAGAATTCGCCGCCGAAGCCGGGCATGTCGCGCAGCGGCAGCGACAGCGGCGCCTCGATCCCGTCGCGGATCACGGTCTTCAGCCCCTCGGGCGTCGGGGCCCGGATCGCGGCCGAGCGCGACAGCGACACCTGCGCCGCGGTGAAGGTATCGGCCAGGCCGGGTTCATGACAGCTCGAACAGGCGGCGCGGAACAGCCGCGAGGCGGCATCGGGCACCGGCTCCACCTGGGCGGGCACCGGCGCGGGCGGCGTGCCCGGGGCGGCGAGATCCGCCAGATACACCGCCATCGCGCGGATATCGGCATCGGGCAGCGCGGTCAGGCTGTCCACCACCTCGCCCATCGGACCGGAGGCCACCGCCGTGCCCGGGGCATGTCCCTCGCGCAGATAGGCAAAAAGCGACGCCTCGTCCCAGCCGCGCGCGGCCGATGCCGTCCCGGCCAGGGGCGGCGCATACCAGCCATCGATGACAGCGCCGGACAGCGCCTTGTCGCCGGTCGCCTCGGCGCCCATCAGGTTGCGCGGGCTGTGGCAGGCCGAGCAGTGCCCCGCCCCCTCCACCAGGTACTTGCCGCGATTCCATTCGGGCGATTGCGCCGGGTCCGCCGCGAAGGGCGCGGCATCGTGGAACAGCGCATTCCAGACCGCATTGACCGGGCGCAGGTTCACGGGCGCGACCATCTCGGCCCTGGGCGTCGGGGCGGCGACCGGCTCCAGCGTCTGCAGATAGGCATAGAGCGCCTGCATGTCCGGCCCGTCGATCCTGGCGAAGGCGGTGTAAGGGAAGGCCGGATACAGGTTGTGCCCCTCGCGCGAGATGCCCTTGCGCATCGCGCGGTCGAAGGCGGCGAAGGACCACAGCCCCAGCCCGGTTTCCGGATCCGGCGTCAGGTTGGTCGAATAGACCGTGCCGAAGGGCGTCTCCATCGCGCGGCCGCCGGCATTGGCGATGCCGCCCTCGGCCGTGTGGCAGACCGCGCAATCGCCCGCGGCAAAGACCTGTTTTCCGCGCGCGATCGTCTCCGCCGAGAAGGTCGCGGCGGCGGGGGCGGGCTGCGGCGGGATCGAGCGGGCCATGGGGATCCCCACCGCGCCCAGCGTCAGCATCCCCGCCAGCCCCCCGGCGATGCCGATCAGCCGCTTGCGGGCCTTCCGCGCGGGGCCGGGCGCGGGCGGGGCCAGCGCGGCAGGCATCGCCCCCGCCCCGGCCTCGGCCAGCGCCGCGCGGACCTTTCCGGGGGTGAAGGGCGCCTCGCGCAGCCGCACGCCGGTCGCGTCGAAGATCGCGTTGGCGATCGCCGCCGCTGCCGGAACCGCCGCGCTTTCGCCGACGCCGAGCGCCGGATCGCCCGGCCGCTCGATCAGCATGGTGCGGATCTCGGGCAGCTGGTCGAAGGTCTGGATCGGGTAATTGGCCCAGCTCTGCGGCGCGGGCGTGATCTCGTCGAAGGCGACTTCCTCGTGCAGCGTGCGGCTGGCGGTCTGCATCACGTTGCCGTGGATCTGGGCGCGCACCCCGTCGGGATTGATCACCAGACCCTGGTCCTGGCCGACGAAGACCCGGGTCAGCGTCACCTCGCCGGTCAGCGTGTCGACCGTCACGTCGCAGACCCAGGCGGCGGCGGCGGCCGCTTTGCCGGGGAAGGTGCCGTGGACATAGGTGGCATAGGCGAAGCCCTGGCCATAGGCCATGCGCCCCTCGCGGCGGAAACGCGGGCCGGTGCGCTCCTCCCAGCCCGCCTCGGCGGCGGTGCGGCGCACCAGGTCGGCGGCGCGCGGATCGTCCAGGTGGCGCAGCCGGAAGGCCACCGGATCCTCGCCCGCCTCATGCGCCAGCTCGTCCATGAAGCTTTCATGCGCGAAGGTGTTGGGCAGGGCCGAGACGCCGCGCATCCAGGCGGCGCGCACCAGCGGCGCCATGTCATGGACGGTGATCCGCTTGTTCGGCACGCGGTAGGGCGGCACCGTGGTGCGGTCGCCCATGTCCGAGGGCCGCGGCTCGGGCGAGATGCGCCCGGTCAGCAGCAGCGCGAGGTTGGGCCCCCGGTTCGACGGATACCAGGTGTCCAGCGCATAGGCATGCAGATCGCCCGCCGCGCCGATCCCGCCCGACACCTCCATCAGCTGCGCCGCGCCCCTGGGTTCCCACAGGCTTTCCTGCGCGCGCGTCAGCTGCACCCGCACGGGACGCCTCACCGCCCGCGCCAGGATCAGCGCGTCGCCGCAGACATCATCGGCGCAGTTGCGCCCGTAGCAGCCCGCCGCCTGCAGCCTGCGGATCTCGATCGCCTCGGGGTCGAGCCCGGTCAGCGTGGCCAGGTCCCCGCGCAGCATATGCGGGTTCTGCGTGCCCGCCCAGACCACCGGGCGGCCCTCCTGCCAGTCGGCCACCGCGCAGGACGGCCCGATGGAGCCGTGCAGGTGATAGGGCCAGACATAGCTGCGCTCCAGCCGGATGCCGCATTCGCCGATCGCCCGGTCGAAATCGCCCGAGCGGTCCAGCGCGCGGGGCTCGGACGGGGCGGCCTTCAGCGCCTGTTTCAGATCCGACAGATCGGGCTGCGGCGGCGGCTGGCGCCAGTTGACCGGCAGCGCCGCCGCGATGCGTTCGGCCTGATGCGCGGTCTCAGCCACGACGGCAAGGAAATCGCCTTCGCGCACCACGGCCAGGAAACCCGGCATCCCGGCAACCGCCGCCTCGTCGAAGGAGATCAGCGACCGGCCGATGAAATCGCCGCTGTCGCGCCCGGCATAGGGCGGTCGGATGACATGGCCATGCACCATCCCGGGCACGGACAGGTCCTGGATATAGGTGAAATCGCCGGTGACCTTGGCGGGCAGGTCGACCCGGCCCGCGGGCTGCCCGACCAGCCGGTAGTCCTTCGGATCCTTCACCGGCAGGCTGTCATCCAGACGCATCGCCAGCTCGCGTCCCGCGACCAGCGCGGCATAGCCGACCTGCGTGTCCTTCCAGCGGACCACCCCGTCGCGGATCTCGACCCCGTCCACGGGGGCGTTCAGCCGCCGCGCGCCCTCGCCCGCCAGGTAATGGCGCAGCTGCGCCGCCGCCTGGCGCAGCGGGATGGCCGCGATCTGGATCGTCTCCGAGGCGATGGTCGGCCCCTGGTCCGGCGTGCGCGCGGTATCGCCCAGCACCATGCGGACCCGGTCAAGCGGCAGGTCCAGTTCCTCCGCCACGATCTGCGCCAGCGCCGTCTGCACGCCGGTTCCCAGATCGACATGGCCGTTGAACCCCGTGACCTGCCCGTCGCCGTCGATCTGCACATGGGTGCAGCGCCCGCCCGGAAGATCCTCGAAGACCGCGATCAATCCCGTTTCAGACATGCGCCGTCCCCTCCCCCGCGGCGAGGATCTCGGCCGCCCGTTCGACCGCCTCGATGATTTCCTTATGCGTGCCGCAGCGGCACAGGTTGTCGCGCATCCCCTGGCGGATCTCCTCGCGGCTGGGGGCGGGGTTGGCCCGCAAGAGCGCCACCGCCGACATCACCATGCCGTTCAGGCAGTACCCGCATTGCGCCGCCTGCCGCGCGACGAAAGCCTGCTGCACCGGATGCAGCCCGTCATCGCCCGCCAGCCCCTCCAGCGTCACCACCTCGCGCCCTTCCAGGCGCGCGGCACGCAGCACGCAGGCCCGCGCGGGCTGCCCGTCCACCAGCACGGTGCAGGCCCCGCATTGCGCCCGGCCGCAGCCGTATTTCGGCCCCCTGAGCCCCAGCTCGTCGCGCAGCAGATCAAGAAACAGCCGGTGCCGGTCGATCGCGGCCGTCACCGGGCGACCGTTCAGCGTGAAGCTCAGGGCTTGATCTTGTGGGGACACGGGCGCTCCTTTCGGGATTGGCTCCGGGAGTCCTGCCCGCATACTTGGATGCACACAAACAATCTTGCATCCATTGAGGCGCATCCCCCGGAGAAACGGCGCGGGAATGGGAAATTGTGATGATTAAATGTGCATTTTGCAACCGGATTGGGCGCATTCCGCTCAGGGTCACTTTCCTGTTGTCGCCATGCAGGAAAGGATGCCATCCCGAAACCTCGAATCCCGCAGATCGCCGGGACAGATCCGCCCGCGAAAGGAGCACCGGCAATGGCCCCCCTTGAAGAGGATTCCAACTACAAGCTCGACGAACAGGTCGGTTTCGCCCTGCGCAAGGCCTATCAGCGCCACATGACGATCTTCTCGGGACATAATCCGGGCGGGCTGACCTCGATGCAGTTCTCCACGCTCTACCGCCTGGCAACCGAACCGGGACCGATCTCGCAGAATGCGCTGGGACGGCTGGTGGCGATGGACGCCGCGACCACCAAGGGCGTGATTTCGCGGCTTCAGGCGCGCGGGCTGGTGGAGACCGAGCGCGACAAGGTGGACAAGCGCCGCTACATGCTGCGCACCACGCCCGAGGGCCGCGCGCTTCTGGCCGAGATGCTGCCGACGATGAAGCAGATCACCGCCGATACGCTGGCGCCGCTGGATGCCGCGGAGGCCGAGACGCTGCTCTCCCTGCTGCGTCGGATCAGCTGAATTAATTATCCGAACGAATAATTCTCCTGGCGTCGGCTTGCCCGGAGACACGGGTCGTGGTTGAAGGCGGGCAGTCCCGGAAGGAGCCCGATGGATACGTCCCAGCCCCCCCGCCGCAAGCCCGGCCGCCCCAAGGCCGGGGCCGACCTGCGCGACCGCATCCTCGACGAGGCCGAGGCCTGCTTTGCCGCCGCGGGCTTCGCGGGGGCGGCGCTGCGCGAGATCGCGACACGCGCGGGGGTGAACCAGGCGCTGCTGCGCTATTACTTCGGATCCAAGCAGGACCTGTTCGATGCCGTCTTCCGGCGCCGCGGCGGCATGATCTCGGGTCAGCGCCACGTGCTGCTCGACCGGGCCCTGGCCGCGCCGGATCTGTCGGTCGAATCCGTGCTGCGCGCCTATCTGCGGCCGCAATGGGAAATGAAGCTTTCGGGGCCCGGCGGGGCGGCCTTCATCGCGCTGCAGGCGCGGGTTCACGCCGAGCCGGAGGCCCATGCGCTGGAGCTGCGCCGGGAGGTCTACGACCCCTCGCTCAGGCGCTATATCGACGCGCTTTGCGACCTGCTGCCGGCGCTGCCGCGCGCGGTGGTCTCCATGCGCGTGGCCTTCCTGGTCGGGACCTATCTCTTCATGCTGAACGATCTGGGGCGACTCACGGACCTGAGCGAGGGGCAGATCCACGAAATGCCGCCGGAACACATGCTGGACCAGCTCGTCGTCTTCCTTGCCGCCGGGCTGCGCGCGCCTGAAATTTAGGCGAACCGGCAATTTATCCTCCAAAATGCGCCTTTCCGGGCATATTGTTTGTATGCAAGTGAATTTTTTTCGTTATTCATCGACCGAATAATAATACACCCGTCGCAGAGGAAGGTGACCACATGAAAAACTATCGCATCGGGCAGATCGTGCCCTCGTCCAACATCACCATGGAGACCGAGATCCCCGCCCTGCTGCGCGCCCGCGAGATGGTCGCGCCGGAGCGGTTCACGTTCCATTCCTCGCGCATGCGCATGAAGCATGTGACGAAGGAGGAACTGGCCAAGATGGATGCCGACAGCGATCGCTGCGCGGCGGAACTGTCGGATGCCGGGGTCGACGTGATGGGCTATGCCTGCCTCGTGGCGATCATGTCGATGGGCCATGGCTATCATCGCAAATCGGCCGAGCGGCTGGGCCAGGTGACCCGCGACAACGGCATGCCCGCCGAGGTCATCACCTCCGCCGGGGCGCTGGTCGAGGGGCTGCAGGCGATGGGCGCCAAGAAGATCGCCGTCGTCGCCCCTTACATGAAACCGCTGACCGAGATGGTCGTGGACTATATCCGCAGCGAAGGCTTCGAGGTCGTCGATTACCGCGCGCTGGAGATCCAGAACAACCTGGAAGTCGCCGCGCATGACCCGATGAACCTGCCGGGCATCGTCGCGGGCATGGACACGGCCGAGGCCGATGTCATCGTGCTGTCGGCCTGCGTGCAGATGCCGTCGCTGCCCGCCGTCACCACCGTCGAGGCGCAGAGCGGCAAGCCGGTGCTGACCGCCGCCGTCGCCACCACCTGGTCGATGCTGAAGGCGCTGGACCTGCCGACCCGCGTGCCGGGCGGCGGCGCCCTGCTTTCCGGCGCCTACTGAGCGCCCCGCGACACGACACCTGGCCGGGCAGGACTGCCCGGCCGCAAGGACGAAAAGGATCCCCCGATGGGCTTTGGCTACAACATCAACGCAAACGGCATCCGCCAGCACCTGATCCGTCACGACGGGCCCGAGGGTGCGCCGCAGCTGCTGCTGGTGCCGGGCATCACCTCGCCCGCGATCACCTGGGATTTCGTCGCCGAGAGGCTGGCCGAGCGCTGGGAGGTCCATGTGCTGGATGTCCGCGGCCGCGGCCTGTCGGAGACCGGCGACCTGGACTACACGCTGGACGCCATGGCCGATGACGCCATCGCCGTGGCCGAACAGATGGACAGCCCCGTGCTGATGGGCCATTCGATGGGCGCGCGCATCGCGATCCGCGCCAATGCCCGCAACGCGGCGCCCTTCGCGGGCTACATCCTGGTCGATCCGCCGACCTCGGGCCCGAACCGCCGCGCCTATCCCTCGAAATGGCCCTGGTACGGCGACAGCATCACGCTGTCCAAACGCGCCATCACCTTCGAGGAGATGAAGACATTCTGCCCGACCTGGACCGACGAGCAGATCGCGCTGCGCGCCGAATGGCTGCATACCTGCCACTGGGGCGCGATCCGCACCGCCTTTGACGGGTTCCATACCGACGACATCCACCAGGACCTGCCGAAGATCGAAAAGCCCGCGCGGCTGGTCATCGCCGGCGGCGCCACGGTGGTCGACCAGGCCGACCAGGAAGAGATCGCCGGCCTCGCCCCCGCCATGCAGCAATGCATCGTCGAGGAGGCAGGCCACATGATCCCTTGGGACGATCTCGAGGGCTTCCTCGAGGCCGTCATGGATTTCGACGCATAACCAACAGGGAACACTGACATGGATCACGCGAGCTTCACCGAGATCTGCCTGCATCAGCTGAAGATGTCGGGCGTGCAGAAGGACGAACGCCTGATCGTCCTGACCCAGGGCAACGAACGGCTGGACTATGCCGATGCCTTCATGGCCGCGGGGATGCGGCTGGGCGCCAACATGTACCACATGCGCCTGCCGGCCCCGCCGGTCGTCGGATCCTGGGCCGTGGGTCAGACCGGCCTGGCGGCCATGCCCGAGGCGGTCGAGGCGCTGAAGAACTGCGACATGCTGATCGACTGCATCTTCCTGCTGTTCTCGCCCGAGCAATTCGCCATCCAGGCCGCGGGCACCCGCATCCTGACCGCGGTCGAGCCGCCGGAACTGCTGGCGCGGATGCTGCCCACGCAGGAGATCCGCGAGAAGGTCACCATCGCCGGGACCATGGTCGATGCCGCCAAGGTCATGCGCATCACCTCGCCGCACGGCACGGATGTCACCTACAAGCTGAACACCTATCCGGCGGTCACCGAATATGCCTGCACCGACGAGCCGGGCCGCTGGGACCACTGGCCCTCGGGCTTCGTCTTCACCGGCGGCGACGATGACGGCGTCGACGGCACGATCGTGGTGGCGCCGGGCGACATCCTTCTGCCGCAGAACATCTATGTCCGCGACCCGATCACCTACACGATCGAGAAGGGCTGGATCACCGATATCCGCGGCGGGCTGGATGCCGAGCTGGTCAAATCCTACATGGCCGATTTCAACGATCCGCGCGGCATGGGGATGAGCCATGTCGGCTGGGGGATGAACCCCAACGCGAAATGGCACAACATGCTGCCCGGCGCCTTCCCGGGCGGAATGGGGATGGAGCCGCGCGCCTATTACGGCAACGTGATGTTCTCCACCGGCCCCAATAACGAACTGGGCGGTCCCAACGACACCGCCTGCCACCTGGATATCCCGATGCGCGGCTGCTCGCTGTTCCTCGATGACGAACCCGTCGTCATCGACGGCGACATCGTGGTGAAGGACATCGCGATGGAGCGCGCCTGACCCTCAGGCCGCTTCTGTCCGCCCCGCGCCGCTCGCCCCCAACCAGGCGGCGCGGGGCCCCTTATTCGAGGATCCCATGTCCCAGGAACAGACCTACAAGGCGGCCGGCTTCGGCGCGACGGTGCCGCGCGGCACCCGTCCCGCGATCGTCGTCGTCGATTTCTCCTACGGCTTCACCGACCTGCAATATCCCACCGCCTCCGATGCGGCCGCCCAGATGGCGGCCACGAAACGGCTGTGCGACATCGCCCGCGCCAAGGGCTTCCCGGTCATCTTCACCACCATCGCCTATCACCCCGGCGAGCTGGAGCTGCTGCCCTGGCTGAAGGTCGCCACCGGCATGCGCGCGCTGATCGAGGGCACGCGGCTGGTGGAGATCGACGCCGCCACCGGCATCCAGCCGGGCGATGCGATCGTCACCAAGAAGGGCGCCTCCTCCTTCTTCGGCTCCACCCTTGCCGCGCTTCTGGCCGGGGCGGGCACGGATACGGTCGTGGTCTGCGGCGCGACCACCTCGGGCTGCGTGCGCGCCACGGTGGTCGATGCGGTGCAGTCGGGGTTCAACGTTCTGGTCCCCGCCGATTGCTGTGCCGATCGCGCGCAGGCGCCCCATGACGCGAACCTCTACGACATGGGCCAGAAATACGCCGATGTCACCGATGCCGAGGATGTCGCGGGCTGGCTCGACAGTCTCTGAAACGACCGGGGGCGGCGCATCCCGCACCGCCCCCCTGCCTCTCTCCGACGCGCCCCGCCAAACCGGCGGCGGCGCGTTTTTCATGCGCGGCTCAGCGGGCCTGCCCCGCCGCGCCGGAGCTGCGGCGCCGCAGCCGCGCCAGCCCGGCCGAGATCAGCGGCAGCGCCACCAGCACCACGCAGACCGCGATCAGCGCCGCCGAGATCGGCCGTTCGAGGAAGATGGACCAGGATCCGCGGCTGATCATCAGCGACCGGCGCAGGTTCTCCTCCAGGATCGGGCCGAGGATCAGCCCGAAGGCCAGGGGCGTCACCGGCAGGCCGATCCGCGAGAACACGAACCCCGCCACGCCGAAGCCCACCATCACGTAGACATCGTTCATGTCGTTGCGGATGGCGAAGGCGCCGATCACGCAGAACACGGCGATGAAGACCTGCATCAGCTGCGGCGGGATCTTCGTGACCAGAACCGAGACCCGGATCATGCCGATGCCGAAGACCAGCGTCGCCATCAGCGCCAGCAGCACCGAGGCGTAGATCCAGCTGACGAAAAGCGGGTCCTTGGCAAAGAGGAGCGGCCCCGGCGTCAGCCCGTGCACCATCAGCGCGCCCATCAGCACGGCGGTGATCGTGTCCCCCGGCACGCCGAGCGCGATCAGGGGCACCAGCGAGCCCCCCACCGAGGCGGAATTGGCGGCCTCGGGCGCGACCAGCCCGTCGGGATGGCCCTCGCCGAATTTCTCGGGCGTCTTCGACAGGCGGCGTTCCTGGGCATAGGCGATGGAAACCGCCACGGCCGAGCCCGCCGCCGGGATCGCCCCGATGAAGGTGCCGATGAAGGAGCCGCGCAGCATCACCTTCCAGCGCGAGACCAGATCGGAAAAGGGCACGAAGATCCGCCCGATGACGGGCGTCGTCCCCGGCTTGTCGCGGAACCCCGAGAGGTTCTGCAGGATCTCGGCCAGGCCGAAGAGGCCGATGATGACCGGGATCAGGTTGAACCCCGATTGCAGCGCGGGGGCGTTCATCGTCAGGCGCTGCGCATCGGTGAGGCTGTCGAAGCCCACCATGCCCAGCACCACGCCCAGAAGCCCCATGACGGTCGCGACCAGGGTCGAGCCGTTGGAGGCGAAGGACAGCATGACGATGCCGAACAGCGCCACGGCGGCGAATTCGGGGCTGCGGAAATTGGTGGCGAACCCTGCCAGCACGGGCGCCAGCACCACCAGCATCGCCAGACCGATCATCCCGCCGATGGTGGAGGCCGCCAGCGCATAGGTCAGCGCCTGCCCGGCCTTGCCCTGCTGCGTCATCGGATAGCCGTCGACCTGGGTGAAGATCGAGGCGGGCGTGCCCGGCAGCTTCATCAGGATCGCCGAGACCGAGCCGCCATAGACGCTCGACATGAAGATCGAGATCAGGAACAGGATCGCGGGCCCAGGCTCCATGCCGAAGGTCACGGGCATCAGGATGGCCAGCGCCATGGTCGAGGAGATCCCCGGCACCGCGCCGAGGATCAGGCCCAGAACCGCGCCGATGGCGATCAGGCCCAGCATGGCGGGATCGGTCGCGAAGCCTGCCAGCGTGTCGAAGAAGGTGGAAAGCAGCATGCGGGGCTCCGGTCAGTTGGGCAGCGGCAGGGACAGAAGGCGGACGAAGACCAGCTGGACGAAAATCCCCGCCCCCACGCCGAAAAGCGGCGCGGTGATCAGGCGGCGCGGCTGCCAGCCATGGCCCAGCCCCGCCAGCAGCCCGATCCACAGCGTCGCGAAGACCGCCACGGCCGGGGCGGATCCCAGCAGCTTCATCAGCACCGGCATCGCCAGCAGCGACAGAACCAGCAGCCCCGGCAGCGCCAGCGCCCCGGGGCCTTCGACGCGAGGCGCGCCGCGATCCTGTCCGCGCGTCACCGCCGCGAGGATCAGCAGCCCCGCCCCCGCAGCCCCGGTGGCCCACAGGCACAGCCGGATCAGGAAGAACGGGCCGGGATCGCCCGGCATCGAACTGCCCTGCCAGGCCGCGCGGCTGGCACCCAGCATGGCCAGGCCGACAAGGCACAGAAGAAGGAAGACGAGGCCCGCGGCCAGCGTCTTTCGGGTGGATCCGTCGATGGGGGGCTGCATGGCTGTCCTGTCGCGGCGCGGAGGGAAAGGGAAGGACGGGGGCCCGGCCCCCGTCCCGGTGTCAGGCAGGGCGGCGCGTCACTCGCGCTCCAGCCCCTCGGCCACCAGCCCGGCATCGAGCAGGAGCGGATAGACGGTATCGACCTGGGTGGTCAGCTCGGCTGCGGCCATCTCGGGCCCGCCGGCGCGCAGCACCATGCCGTTGGACGTCGCCGCCTCGGTGAATGCGGCGCTTTGCGCGGCGGCCAGGATGCCGTCGGACAGGGTCTTCTTCACCGCCGGGTCCATGCCCTTCGGCCCGACGATCATCACGAAATCGCCGGTGACGATGTCATAGCCCTGTTCCTTGAAGGTCGGCACGTCGGGCAGCTGGGGATGGCGCTCCTCGGAGGCGACGCCCAGGACCTTGACCGTGCCCGCCTTCGCCTGTTCCAGCACCGGCGGGATCGGCAGGGTCGCGGTCTGCACCTCGCCGGTCAGAAGCGCGGTGACGGTGGGGGCATGGCCGGGATAGGGCAGCTTCATCATGTCGATGCCCAGGCCCTTGGGGATCACGTTGGCGAAGACGAAGGAGTTGCCGCCCTGCGGGTCGTTGCCGTTCATCAGCGCCATGGGATCGTCCTTCATGGCGGCGACGTAATCCTCCAGCGTGTCGATCCCGGCATCTGCCGAGATCTCCAGCGCGCCGGGATCGTCGGAGATGTAGACCAGCGGATCCACGTCTTCCATGGTCGGGGCATTGGCGTTCATGAAGGATTGCGAGATCGCGTGCAGCCCCATCACCCCGATCGTGTAGCCGTCGGGATCGGCATCGGCGACATGGCGCATGCCGGTGGTGCCGCCGGCACCGGTGACGTTATCGACCACGACCGGCGTGTCCATGACCTTGGACAGCTCGTTGCCCAGGAGGCGGCCGACCAGGTCATGGCCGCCGCCCGCGGGCCAGACCACGGTGATGTGGATCGGCTCGGCCGGATAGGCGTCCTGGGCCATCGCCGCGGGACCGGCAAGGCCGATCGCGGCGGAAAGGGCGAGGGCGGAGGAGATCAGGTGACGTCGTTTCATCGGTTTCCCTGTAGCTGGTCCGGCAGGGCCGGGATGGGCATCGGCCCTTCACGAGGGCGTAGGATCGGGGGCTGCCCCGCTTGGCACGGGATCGTTCTTGTGGTCCGGCCGGGCATGGCGCCGCCGGTCCCCTCCCGCGAGGGAAGAGGCTGTGCAGGCCGCTGCCGGTGATTGGAGGCAGCAGACCGCGTTCATTATTGTTTGTACAGAAATAAGTTTCTGTCGCACATGTTTCGCCCTGCCCCGCCGGGCAGGAACAGGTCCGTATGGTTATAAAAGCGTCACATTTCGGGCTGTCTGCCCAAATTGTGACCTCAAAGATCCAGGACCACCCTGCCGCGCGGCACCGAACAGCACAGGAGAATCTCGCCCTCGGGCGGATCTTCCAGCGGATCCTCGGCGTAATCGGTCTCGCCCTCCAGCCGGAGGCAGGCACAGGCCCCGCAGACCCCGCCGCGACAGCTGAAATCGGGCGACAGCCCCTGGGCCTCGGCGAAATCCAGCAGGCTGGGATGGCTGCCATCCCAGGCCGCCTCCAGCCCGGACCGGGCGAAATGCACCACCGGCCCGGCCACCGCCGGACCCGGCGCAGGCGCAGGCGCAGGCGCAGGCGCAGGTGCGGGCACCGGCGCGGGCGCGGAACCGAAGCTTTCCTGCAGGATCTGGTCATCGGGCAGACCCAGGCTGGTCAGCGCCGCGCGCATCGCCGCCATGAACGCCTCGGGCCCGCACAGATAGCTGCGCCAGGCATCCTGCGGCAGGATCCGCCGCAGCAGCGCCCGGTCGATCAGCCCCAGATGCTGGCAGCGCCCCTCGGCCAGGTCCTGCGCATCGCCCTCGGCCAGCACCGTGATGCGGGTCAGATGCGGCATCCGCGCCTCCAGCGCCGCCAGCTCCGCCTCGAAACACAGATCCGCCCGCGACCGGCAGGCATGCAGGAACACCACCGGCCGCGCCGGGCCGGCCGCCAGCGCATGCAGCATCGCCAGCGCCGGGGTGATGCCGATCCCCCCCGTCAGCAGCAGGACCGGGCGATGGTCTTCCTGCAGCACGAAGCGCCCGCGCGGGACCTCTGCCTGCAGCTGGTCGCCCGCCTGCAGCCCGTGCAGGTGGCGCGACCCGCCCTGTCCCGCCTCTTCCAGCTTGACGCTGAGCCGGTAGGCCGACAGGTCGCCGGGATCGGAAGAGATCGTGTAGGTCGCCAGCCGCCGGCCCGGCAGGTCCAGCCGCAGCGGCAGGTGCTGGCCCGGCAGGAAGGGCGGCAGCGCCCCGGCTGCCGCGCTCAGCCGCAGCGACACGACCGAGGCGCTCTCGCGGATCACCTCGGCCACCTCAAGCGTCAGCGCCGCGGCGCGGGCGGGATCGGCGGTCATGACGGCAGGCCCTCCGGAATGCCCCGCGCGCGCATCTCGGCGCGCAGGAAGGCGGCGATGGCCGCGTTCTGGCCGATCAGCGAGAATTTCGCGCCATCGCCGTAATCGGTCAGGTTGATCATCTCGGTGGTGATGACGGCCAGGCGGCTGTCCGGGCTGGCCGCGTGATGGGCCAGCACCTTGCGCGCCACTTCCTTGCAGGGCTCCAGCCGCCAGGCCTCCCAGGGAGAATGCCATTCGCCGGGGCCGGGCCGGGTGAAGGGATAGAGGATCGCGCGCCCCGCCGCGCCGTCGCGGGCCCGCTGGTTGGGATCGTCGGGCACGCCCGCGGCCCCGTTGCGGCTGTCGTGATGCGACCACAGGTTGCGCGGCCCCGCAGGCGTCACCGACCGCAGCTGGAACCAGCGCACGATGCCCATCTCCAGCCATTCATCGACCAGGTTGCCCGGCAGGTAGGGATCCAGAACGAGGCGCCCCGCCTCGACATCCCCGCGGATGCCCGAGACCTCCAGTTCCGCCGGATCGCCCATCTTGAACAGCATGTGCGAATAGTCGAGCGTCAGGTTGAACGGGATCCCCAGCCGCTCGGCCGCCCGCGCCACCGTGGCGACGCGGCGCGGATCCTCGCTCCACATGTTCACATGCAGCTCGAAACAGGGTTCGATCCCGGCCGCCTCGCCCGCCTCCCAGGCCTCGGCCCAGGCGCGGATCACCTCGTCATCGGTGACCCAGCGGCCTTCGGAATGCCAGGCGAAGACCATCATGTTGTGGAATTTCGCCCCGGCCGCGACCGCCCGGGCCATGTTGGCGCGCAGCATCGGCAGGTAACCCGGCCCCAGCGCGTAGACCCCGCTGGCGGTGAAGGCAGGCAGATGATGGTCCGCCGAGAGGGCGCGGAACGCATCGACCTGCCCCTCCATCGGCAGCCGGTCGAAGAAGTCGAAGACCCCCGCCCCGGCCACCATGGCGAATTGCTCGGCCAGCGGGGGCTCGGCGAAAGAGACCGGGCAGGCGGGCGAGGAGGCCTGCGCCCCGCGGCCATTGCAGCCGATGGGCAGGGGCGCAGGTGCCGCGCGGTCCGCGGCGGCGGTAAGGGGACGCATCTCAGTCATGATAGACGAAGGCCCCGTTCGGCTCGGCCGAGACATCCTCGGTGCGCTCGCGCTCCAGCATCTCGGTGATGCGCTTGCGATAGACCATGGGGCCGCGATCGATGGCCAGGCGGATCGGGCGGCGCTTCGCGGGGCGCTGTTCCTCGGCATGGACGGCCTCGAGGATCTCCTTGTCCTCGCCGAAGGCCACGCGGAACATCGCGTCGATCCGTTCCGAGGCTTCCTCGGTCTCGATTGCGGTGTTGCGCAGGTGCATCCAGCGGTCGATGGTCTCGGTCTCGCTGACCGGGGTCATGAAATGCAGCGCGAAGATGCGGTTGCCGCTGTCGCGATCCTCCTCGGCGATCCCCGCCGCGGTCTCGGCCGAGCCGAAATCGATCACCGCGATCGAGGGGGCGTAGAGGTGGTAGTAATGCCAGCGGTCGACATTGCCCTCGAAGCCGCCGAAGGCCTTGAAGAACCCGATCGGCTCTGCATCGCGGATCCAGCGCCAGGCCGTGATTGCCGGACCGTCGGTGGAGACATGGACCGGCACGTTCTCCGAGGCCGAATTGCCCAGCGTCGTCGGGTGCACGAAGCTGACATGCGCCGGATCGACCAGGTTCTCGGCCACGTTCAGGTAGTTCGACTTCAGGAACAGCGCGTCGCCCTGATGGGCGTGCCAGCCCGGTTCGTGGAATTGCGGCAGATCGAAGATCGTGTCGGGATCGGCGCGATGCGCCTCGCCCATCCAGATCCAGATGATGTCGTTCTTCTCCACCACCCGGTAGGCCTCGACATAGGCGGAGGGCGGGATCTTGTCCTGGCCCGGAACGCGGGTGCATTTGCCGTCGGGACCGAAGGTCAGCCCGTGATAGCCGCATTGCACCGCGTCGCCGATGCGCTTGCCCATCGACAGGGGCAGCTGCCGGTGCGGGCAGCGATCCTCCAGCGCGACCACATGGCCGTCGCCCCGGCGATAAAGGAGGACGGCATCGCCCAGGATCGTGAAGCGGCGCAGCTGATCATCCACTTCGGAGGACCAGGCGGCTACGTACCATGCGTTGCGGACCAGCGTCGTCATTTTCATCTCCCGGACCCGGGGGTCTCTTGCGTTGCGAATTGCTACGTACTCAAAGTGTTTGATTCGGGAAAATGCGTCAATGACTCGGTTTGACCAGGATCAATCCGCTGGAATATTCATGTTCACACGTATGAAATTTCCGCGCCAAGCCAATTTGCGCACAGAAAAGCAGCGGACATTGTTTGACTACGTATCTTCTGGCGGGGCGTCATCGGGGCTGTCGGGCCCCTCCGCCTCCAGCAGCTTGCGCAGCAATTCCAGGAACAGGACCCGTTCGATGCCGCTCAGCGGCGCCAGAAGGTCATCCCCCGCCCGCAGGCTGATCGGCACATGCGCCTCGGCGCAGGCCCGGCCCGCCTCGGTCAGCGACAGCATCGTGGTGCGCCGGTCGCCGGGATCGCGCAGCCGCGCGATCAGCCCGTCGCGGGCCAGCTTGCGCACGACCAGCGTCGTGGTGGAAGGATCCATGCTGGTGGCGCGGCCCAGGCGGCTCTGCGCCATCGGCCCTTCGCGCAGCAGCGTCACCAGCGCGACGAACTGGGTCACCGACAGGCCGGGGCGCTGGACATTCTGGGTGAACAGCTGGGCGCCGCGCTGGTGCAGGCGCCGCACCAGCTGGGCGGGGTGGCGCCGCGCATCATAGGCCCCGGCCCGTGCCGCCATGTCATCGCCATCCTGCGCCATTGCCGTCTTCCCTGTCCGTGCGCGGCCGACCCTATCAGCCCCCTGCCGCCCCCGCCAGACTGACCGGCCCGGACAGCAAAGGGGCGGCCCCCCGAGGGGGACCGCCCGGCTCCTCTGCGCCCGGGGAGGAGGGTCAGAAGAAACCCAGCTTGTTCGGATCGTAGCTCATCAGGATGTTCTTGGTCTGCTGGTAGTGATCCAGCATCATCTTGTGGTTCTCGCGGCCGATGCCCGACTGCTTGTAGCCGCCGAAAGCCGCATGGGCGGGATAGGCGTGATAGTTGTTGATCCAGACCCGGCCGGCCTCGATCTGCCGCCCGAACCGGTAGCAGCGGCTCGCATCGCGGGTCCAGACCCCGGCCCCCAGCCCGTAGATCGTGTCATTGGCGATGGCCAGCGCCTCGGCCTCGTCGCGGAATGTGGTCACCGACACGACTGGCCCGAAGATCTCCTCCTGGAAGACCCGCATCTTGTTATGGCCCTTCAGGATCGTGGGCTCGATGTAGAACCCGTTCTCCAGCCCCGGCACCGTGGCGGCCCGCCCGCCCGTGAGAACCTCTGCGCCCTCCTCGACGCCGATGGTCAGGTAGGACAGGATCTTGTCCTGCTGCTCCCGGCTGGCCTGGGCGCCGACCATGGTCGCCATGTCGCGCGGATCGCCGCGCACGATTGCCTCCACCCGGGCGATGGCGCGCGCGATGAACGCCTCGTAGATATCCTCCTGGATCAGCGCGCGCGAGGGACAGGTGCAGACCTCGCCCTGGTTGAAGGCGAACAGGACGAAGCCCTCGACCGCCTTGTCGAGGAAGGCGTCATCCTGCGCCATCACGTCCGAGAAGAAGACATTCGGCGACTTGCCCCCCAGTTCCAGCGTGACCGGGATCAGGTTCTCGGTCGCGGCCTGCATGATCTTGCGTCCCGTCGCGGTCGATCCGGTGAAGGCGATCTTGGCGATGCGCGGGCTCGCGGCCAGCGCCGCGCCGATCTCGGCCCCGTAGCCGTTGACGATGTTCAGCACGCCATCCGGCAGGAGGTCGGCGATGCATTCGGCCAGCACCATGATCGCCGCCGGGGTCTGCTCGGCCGGTTTCAGGACGATGCAATTGCCCGCCGCAAGCGCCGGGGCCAGTTTCCACGCCGCCATGAGGATGGAGAAGTTCCAGGGAATGATCTGCCCGACCACGCCCAGGGGCTCGTGGTAGTGATAGGCCACGGTATCGGCATCGATCTCCGACATCGTCCCTTCCTGCGCCCGCAGCACCCCGGCGAAATAGCGGAAATGGTCGATGGCCAGCGGGATGTCGGCGGCGGTGGTCTCGCGGATCGGCTTGCCGTTGTCCCAGGTCTCCGCCTTCGCCAGCAGAGCCAGGTTCTCCTCCAGGCGATCGGCGATCTTCAGCAACGTGTTGGCGCGGTCGGCCGCCGCCGTCGCGCCCCAGCCCGCCCGCGCCGCATGGGCGGCATCCAGCGCCAGTTCCAGATCCCCGGCATCCGACCGCGCGACCTCGCAGACGGTCTCGCCCGAGATCGGCGTGATGTTGTCGAAATAGCGCCCGGCCACGGGCGCGACGAACCGCCCGCCGATGAAATTGTCATAGCGCTCGCGGAAGGGCGAGACGCGGGTCTCGTCGATCTTGGTCATCTCGGTCATGGCGGTATCCTCCCTTGCCAGCCCGCGCCATCGGCCCCGGGCAGATCCAGGATGGGGCCGGTCGCGGGGCCTGTCACCCCGGCCCCGGCCGGACGACCCCCGCACCTGTCCCGGAAACGAGACAGCCCGCCGCCTCAGTCGATGCCCAGCCGCCGCATCCGCCGGTAGAGCGTGGCACGTCCCAGCCCCAGGTCGCGGGCCGCGGCCGAGACATTGCCGCCCGCCCGCGCCAGCGCGCGCATCACCACCGCGCGTTCGGCCCCCGCCAGGCCCTGCGCAGCCTCGCCGGTCAGGTCGCGCAGCGGAACGGGCGCGAAGGCGCCGCTGCGCTCCAGCCGGAACTGCCGCCGGGCCGCGCGCGTCGCCCCCACCACCAGCTCGTCGCGATCCACCGCCAGAAGCGCGGCGCCCCCGGCCTCGTCGCCCAGCACGATGCGCAGACCGGCATGGGCGTCGCGAAACAGCGCCGCCTCGATCTGGGCGGCGATCCGCGTCACCATTCCCCCGATCAGCGCGTTGAACCCGGCCTCTTCCCCGCTGCGGACCGAGGAGACGTCTAGCGCCGCCACCAGCCTCCCGTCGGGGCCGAAGACCGGCGCGTCGATGCAGCTCATCCCGATATTCTCCGCCAGGTAATGCTGGTCGCGATGCACGGTCAGGGGCTTTTCCTCCGCCAGGCAGGTGCCGATGCCGTTGGTCCCCTGCGCGGCCTCGCTCCAGTCGGTCCCGGCGCAAAGCCCGGCCCGGGCGAAATCCTCCGCGTCGGCGCTGCGCAGGCAGCCCGCCAGGACCAGGCCGTCGCTGTCGGTCAGGAAGATGGCGCGGCCGGAATGGGCGATCATCCGGTGCAGGTCCTCCAGCGGCGGCGCCGCGACCCGCAGGAGCCGCTCCAGCGCGTCGCGTCGATCGCTCAGCCGCCCGGCATGGATCACGGGTGCGCAGCGCGCCGCCGGATCCAGCCGGTGGCGGGCAAAGCAGCGCTGCCAGGACGCGGCGATGCGTGAACGCGCCGCCGCCTGTCCCGAGGTGACGCTGGCCATGACCTGGTCTGCATGCGCAATCTGCATTCCGCCCTCCCCGCGGTTCGCGATACGCCGCGGAACACCGCAGCCTTGGAACCGGACGCGACCGCCTCGGCCGTCCAGCGGGCCCGGCCCGGTTCCTCCTCCGCTGCCATCAGGCGGCGCGCCCCGCGATCTGTCAAGATTTAGCGACTTTGCCGCCGAAGCCGGGCCGCCGTTAAGGCCGCAGCTAAGGCCTGCCATGTCACAACAGGGGACGAGAACCGGGGACATCCGCACGTGCGCCTGCTGCCGCCCTCCCTCCTGCCGGGCCTGCGCTCGGCCCTGACCAAGCATCCCAGCCCGGAGGATGTGAGCAGCGTCGTCGCCGCGACCGGTTTCGGTGCCACGGTGACGGCCCTGAACGCGGCGGTCTATGCACTTGGCTGCCTGGGCTCGGGGGCGGGCGGGTTCCTGGCCGGCTGGCTGGCCGTGGTCGTGGTCCTCTCCGCCGTCATGGCGCGCCGCTCCGCGCGCGCCGTCGGCCGGGTCGTCACGCGGGTGTCGCGCCGCGCGGCGCGGCGGCTGCTGCTCAGCTCGGTGCTTTTCGCCCTGCCCTGGGCGGTGCTGCAGGTCCAGGCCATCGGGCTGCGGGGCCCGGGCGAGCCGATGCTGGCGATGCTGGTCTCGATCGGGATGCTCACCGGCGGCGCCTTCATGCTGCATCGCGCCTTCGTCGCGGCGCTGGCCTTCCAGGGGGTGATCCTGGGCGCGACGATCCTGTCCTTCCATCTGGGAGACTGGCCCCAGGCCGGGGCCGTCACGGTCTATGCAATGGCCTACGGGCTGTCGCTGAGCTATTTCGCCCATGCGGCCGGCGAGACCGCGCGACAGCGGGACAAGTCCGTCACGCTGCTCTCGACCGCGGTGGATGGGCTCAGCCGGGCGCGGGACGAGAATTACCGCCTGGCCAATATCGACACGACCACCGGTCTGCTCAACCGCAAGGCCTTCGACGAGGCGCTGCGCCAGGCGACGGAGCGGCGGATGGCGGATGGCGCGGGCTTTGCCCTGCTGCTGCTGGATCTCGACCGGTTCAAGAACGTCAATGACCTCTTCGGCCATGCCGTGGGCGACGAGCTTCTGGCCGAGATCGCCGCGCGGCTGCGGGCCGGGCTGGGCGCGGGCGACGTGATCGGACGGCTGGGCGGCGACGAATTCGCCATCCTGCTGCCGGGCGTGAAGCACGCGGCGGATATCGCCGCCATCGCGGCGCGGCTGATCGAGGCGCTGAACCGTCCCGCGCGGCTGGCGGGACGCCAGATCCATCCCGGCACCTCGATCGGCGCGGCCCTGTGCCCGGCGGATGCAACCGAATCCGCCGACCTGCTGCTGAAGGCCGACCTCGCGCTGAACCGGGCCAAGGAATGCGGTCGCGGCCTTTGCGTGCAATTCGACGCGCTGCTGCAGCGCCGGGTGGTGGAGGCCGACCGGCTGGAGGCCGGACTGCGCAGCGCGCTGGATGAGGGCCGGGTCCATGTCGCCTACCAGCCCAGGGTCACCCTGGAGGACGGGCGGATCTGCGGCGCCGAGGCCCTGGTGCGCTGGACCGCGCCCGACGGCGAGCGCATCCCCCCGGACGTCTTCCTGCCCATCGCCTCGGAACGCGGCCTGCTGCCCCGGCTGTCGCGGGTCATCGCCGAAACCGTCGCCGCGGACATGCTGGCCTGGCGCCGTGCCGGGCTGCATCCCGGCAAGATCGCGCTGAACCTCCACCCCGACGACCTGAAGACCCCGGAGCTGCTCATGGAGACCATGGCGATGTTCGAAACCCGCGGCATCACCGGGGCCGAGCTGATGCTGGAGATCACAGAAGGATGCTTTACCGGGCGCGGCACGGACCGGGTGGCCATGGTGCTCGATACGCTTGCCGATCGGGGCTACGATCTGGCGCTGGACGATTTCGGCACCGGCCATGCCGCGCTGGCCCATCTTCGCAAGATCCCCGTGGCGGAACTCAAGATCGACCGCAGCTTCGTCGCCGGGATCGGCACCAGCCGCAATGACCGCGCCATCGTCGCCGCCATCGCCGAGATCGCGCGCGGCATGGAGATACGCGCCCTTGCCGAGGGGGTCGAAACCGAGGAGCAGCGCGCGGCGCTGGCTGCCATGGGGGTGACGCTGGGCCAGGGGTATCTGTGGTCCCACCCGCTTGGCGCCAAGGCCTTCGCGGCGCTTCTCGACAGCGACCGGCGGCGCACCGGCTGACCCGTTGCGGACGAGCTGTGGCCTGCGGGACACGCCCTGCGCCCGAATGCCTCCGGGCCCTGTCCTGCCCGCCGCGGCGCGCTAGGTGATGGCGAACCGATCCCCGGCACGCGCTGTCCCGGGGGCCGGACCCTGACCCGTTCCGGAGAGCCGACCATGTTCCGTACCACCCTTTCCGTCCTGGCGCTCTGCGTGCTTTCGGCCTGCGCGGCGCCGCCTCTGGACGATGCCGGTCCCGGCCAGGTCACGCGGGCCGAGGCTGCACGCTATGAGGGGATGTGGGATGACGGGATCTGGGTGCCGCCGGTCGACGGGCGCTATCTGGGCCCCGACACCGTGCGCCGCGAGGTCGCCTATTGGAGCGACGAACCCCCCGGCACGATCGTCGTCGATCCCTATGCGCGCTACCTCTACTTGATCCAGGGCGACAATCGCGCGCTGCGCTATGCCGTTGCGGTGGGAGAGGCAGGCAAGGCGTTTTCCGGCAATGCCGTCATCGCCTTCGGCCGCGAATGGCCCCGCTGGACCCCGACCCGCAACATGCTGCGCAGCGATCCCGAACTGTACGAACCGCATCGCGGTGGCATGGAGGGCGGGCTGGAAAACCCGCTGGGCGCGCGGGCGCTCTATCTCTACCGCAATGGCCGCGACACGCTCTACCGCATCCATGGCACCCCCTATCCCTGGTCGGTCGGCCGCGCCGCCTCCTCGGGATGCATCCGGCTCTACCAGCAGGATATCATCGATCTCTACCAGCGGGTGGGTCATGAGGGAACGCGGGTGAAGGTGCTCAACGCGGCGCAATCGGGCGAAGGAACCGGCCCCCTCTCGGGATGAAGCGCGCCCAGAAACTGAAGATGGCCGCGTAAATTCTACGTCCAAGCGCAGCAAAAACGGGGGGATTTCCGAGCCGGTCAAGAACATCCCTCCGGCTGAAGCAGAGGCAAACTTCTACGCAGCTCTGGAAACTGAAGACATGGCCGCGTAACTAACCAAAATCAGCCTCCGGAATACCCGGCGCGCTTCAACCTGCGACACGCCCGCGGTCAGATCGAGGCGTGGCGCGACGACTAGAGCCACCACCGCCCCCACACGAGCCTCGACGGGCTCACCCTGTGGGAGTATCACCAACGGTCAGTAGGGGACCAAACCCTGAACAGAGCTAACTCATAAACGCGGACTCTATGGGGAGCAGGTCACAGGTCATCTCACGTACCTGGACGTCACCCCTGGATCTCCGGTGGCACGTCGGGCGCATCGCAATCGGCGAGGGGGGAGAGGTGTTTCTTGCGGGGAATGCGGATATGCCGAAGCCCCCGCGGATGGCGAGGGCTTGGTCGGAAACGATGGTTGCGGGAGCAGGATTTGAAC
>NZ_JACVXA010000052.1 GCF_014903745.1 Mangrovicoccus algicola
GGCGGCCTCGCCATGCTGCGGCTGGGCGGGGGCGGCGGGCGCAGGCGGCGGGGACAGGAAATCCGCCTCCTCCAGCGGCGGCAGGATCGCCTCTTCCCCGCCGTCGCCGGGGCCCGGCCTGTCCAAGGCCGCATGGCCCGCCGGGGCGGCGGGGGGCCCCAGCAGGTCATCGAGGAAATCCTCCTCCGCGCCGGGCAGCCCGACCCCCGTCTCCGCTGCCGGGGCCGCCGTTGCCGGGGCGGCGGCCGGCGGCCCGGGAATGACGGCCGCAAGATCGATCACCAGCTCGTAGCTGCCGATGCACAGGATGTCGCCATCCTGCAGCAGTGCCGCCTCCTTGCCCAGGGGCACCTTGCCGTAATTGAGGAAGGTGCCGTTGGTCGAGAGATCGAAGGCCACCACGCCGCCCGCGCGCTCCTCCAGGACGCAGTGGCGCTTGGACACGACCCGGTCGGGATCGGGCAGCACCAGGTCGTTCTCGGCGCCGCGCCCGATGGTCAGCGACCCGCCGCTCATCCGCACCGGGCGGCCCTCGCCCGGCACGGTGCCGGTGGACTGGAACCTGACGGTCACTGCCATCGCCTCAGCCCCCCGTGATCACGGTGGGCGCGCCCATGATGATCGTGCCGCCCATTGCGCAGAGATCGCCCATCCGCGCGGCGGGCAGTTTCTGGATCATCACCGTCATCGAGCCCTTGGCGATCGGATGCGGCACCGGCGGCGCGGGGGGCGTGATCGACATGGTCATGTCGGTGACGCGCGCGGCCGGCAGCCCGCAGACGATCACCGTCATCGCGCAGGGCGGCAGGATCGGGCTGGGCGCGCCCATGGTGCAGGGCCCGGCATGGGGGTCGCTCAGGCGGGACTGGGGCGGCATCGCTCAGCCCTCCCTTGCCGGGACGCCGCGGCCCGAACCGCCGCGCGCGATATCCGCCGCCCGGTCGATCAGCACATCCGCCGCCGCCGCCAGGTCCGGTCCGTGGCATTCCAGCGCCATGACATTGACCCCGAACGCCGCCGCCGCCGCCCCGCCCGGCGGCGCCGCCATCTCGGCCAGGTGGCCGCCGCCCAGCCGCCCGTCGGCATAAAGCGCCGCCAGCGCGCAAAGCGACAGGTCATCCTCGGGCGGGGCGGCCTCCAGCGCCTGGGCCACGGCGGCCAGCGTCTCCTCGCCGGGGCGGAACACCCAGGCCTCGGCCGCCGCCAGCGTGCGCGGCGGCTCCGCCCCGGCACAGAGATCGCGCCCGGCCAGACAGGCCCACCAGACCCGTTCGCGCCCGGGCAGCGCCACCGACAGCAGCCGCAGCATGTCGACATATCCGCCCGCCGCCGCCAGCCCGTCCAGAACCTGCCCCACCCCGGCCGTGGCCGGCAGCGGCAGCCGCACGGCCAGCCGCGCATTCGCCCCCGCCAGCAGCCGCATCGCCGGTTCCGCGGGGATCTTGGTCAATTCGTCGAAACGCCCTGTCATCATTCCCGCCTCAGTTGATCAGCGTCATGCCGCCCTTGAGGATCAGGAGCCCGTCGCCCTTCACCTGGGTCATCGGCGATTTCGCCTCCAGCATCGCGGAGGCCTGGATCTTGATCATCGGCCCCTTGATCGTCACCCCCGAGGGATCGATCTTGATCGAGCTGGGCCCGACCTTCATCTCGATGCTCTGCATCGCCTCCTCCGCGATCTTGCCCGCGCTGCATTTCAGCGCGTAATTCCCCGCCCCCAGCGTCGTCGTCATGTTGCCCGCCTTCACGTCGCGGGTGACATTGCCCTGCCGGACCGTCAGCGCGACATTGCCCTGCACGGTCTCGGTCTGCTTGCCCTGGCTGACCTCCATGGTCTGGTCGCCCCTGGCCACGGTGAAGGCGTGGTTGCCCTCGGTGACGGTCTCGGTCAGGTTGTTCTGCACCGTCAGGGTCATGTCGCCCTTGTCCTTCTTCTCGGCGCCTATGGTGATGGTGGCGTCGTTCTTGACGATCTGGGTGAAATCCCGCTCTGCCTGGAGGCGCACCTGCTCCTCGCCCTTGCGGTCCTCGAACATCAGCTCGTTGAAGCCGCCGCCGCCCTTGGTGGAATTGGTGCGGATGCCGGACTGGGTCTTGGCCCCGTCCAGCGCCCAAGGCGGCATCGTGTCGGCATTGTACAGCATCCCCGTCACCAGCGGCCGGTCGGGATCGCCCTCCTCGAACTGCACCACCACCTCCTGGCCGATGCGCGGCACATGGATCATGCCCCAGCCGCGGCCCGACCAGGGCGTCATGTGGCGCACCCAGCAGGTGGCGGTCTCGTCCGCGCGGCCCAGCCGGTCCCAGTGGAACCGGATGCGGATGCGGCCGTATCTGTCGGTATGGATCTCCTCGCCCGCGGGGCCGGTGACGATGGCGGTCTGCACCCCGGCAATGGCCGGGCGCGGCGTGACCTGGGCGGAGCGGAAGGGCACCGACCTGGGCAGGGCGCGCAGCTGCACGTCGACATGGTCCTCGTCGGGATTGCCGCCCGCGCGCAGGATGCGTCGCCCCGCGCCGATGCCGCTGGCGGCGGTCGGATCGAATTTCCGCGCGGCGATGACGGTATGGGTCAGGCCGGTCACCAGGAAATCCTCGGAGGGCGCGCTGCGCTCGTGGCGCTCCAGCGTCAGCGTGCCGCCGCAGGTGAGGGCCGCGACATTGGTGCCTCCCGCATAGGTGGCGTGTTCGCAGGCCCGGCTTTCCATCTTCACCTTGGCATAGCGGTCGCCGTCGCCGGTCTCGGCGTAGAGGCCGGGATAGTCGTAGATCTCCAGATCCTTCAGCGCGTGCCGGCCTTTCGGGATCGCCTTGAGCGCCGTCAGGTCGGCGCGCGGCTTCTCGAAGTCGAAATCCGCCAGCGTCACCTTGCCGGGGGGCGCGGTCTCCGCCTCGTTCCAGGCATAGACATGGTCGGACTGGGTCGTGGTCGTCACGTCGCGGAATGCCAGGGGCAAGGCGGCCGGGACCGGGGCATGGGCCGCGGCGCTGTCGGCGAGAACCAGTCTCGTCCCCGCGGTCTCGTGCTCGAAGAAGTAGTAGATCCCCTCCTCCTCCATCAGGCGGGAGACGAAATCCAGGTCGCTCTCCCGGTACTGCACGCAGATCGTCCGGGTGCGGAAGGTCTCGGAGGTGCGGTCGATCAGCTCGCCCGAGAACCCGTATTCCGCGATCACCTCCCTGATGATCTCCAGCGCGGTCTTCTCCTGGAAGATCCGGCAGTCGCTGCGGCGCCCGAGGAACCACAGCCAGGGCCGCAGCTCCAGCCGGTAGAGCGCATGCCCCTGGTGGCTGCCAAGCGCCTCGGCGGAGATGACATGGCCGCTGAACTGCTTGTCGGGGCCCTGGCTGCGATGCAGCGTCACCCCCACCGGCCGTCCCACCAGATCGGCCAGCGTCACCCCCTTGTCGGGATGGACGAAATCGAGGCGCATCTCGCTGAGCCGTCCCAGCGCCTCGGTCATCACCAGCGCCACCGGGATCGCCGCGGCGCCCAGCGGGCCGGTCATGGTCATGGGCTGCGTCGTCGCTGCGGGCATGGGACGTCCTTTCCGCCTGTTACGGGCTGTCGGCAGGGTGCGGGGGCGGGGCGCGCGCGGCGCCGGGCCCGGTGGAGGGGCCTAGTCGAAATCATAGCTGAAGGCGCCGGCATCGACGTCGATGGCCACGCGGGCGACCTTCTCCCCGGCGATCATCCGCATCAGGAAGGCGCGGCTGATCTCGGGCAGCATCGTGTTCGTCACGATAGCATCGATCATGCGCCCGCCCGAGTCCAGTTCCCGGCAGCGCGCGACGATGGCCTCCACCACCGCGTCCGAACAGGTGAAGGGCACGCCATGGGTGGCCTCGACGCGGCGCCGGATCCGCTCCAGCTGCAGCCGGGTGATCTGGCCCAGCATGGCGGGGCTCAGCGGGTAGTAGGGGATCGTCACGATCCGGCCCAAGAGCGCCGCCGGGAATACCTTCAGCATCGGCTCGCGCAGCGCCTTGGCGATGCCCTCGGGTTCCGGCATCAGGTCGGGATCGGCGCACATGTCCATGATCAGCTCGGAGCCGACATTCGAGGTCAGCAGGATCAGCGTGTTGCGGAAATCGATCCGGCGGCCTTCGCCATCCTCCATCACCCCCTTGTCGAAGACCTGGAAGAACAGCTCGTGCACGTCGGGATGAGCCTTCTCGACCTCGTCGAGCAGCACCACCGAATAGGGTTTGCGCCGCACCGCCTCGGTCAGCACCCCGCCCTCGCCATAGCCGACATAGCCCGGCGGCGCGCCCTTGAGGCTCGAAACCGTATGCGCCTCCTGGTATTCGCTCATGTTGATGGTGATGACGTTCTGCTCGCCGCCATAGAGCACCTCGGCCAGGGCCAGCGCGGTCTCGGTCTTGCCGACGCCCGACGTGCCCGCCAGCATGAAGACGCCGATCGGCTTCGACGGGTTGTCGAGCCCCGCGCGGCTGGTCTGGATGCGCTTGGCGATCATCTCCATCGCGTGATCCTGGCCGATGACGCGTTTCGCCAGGTGACTGTCCAGATCCAGGACCGTCTGCATCTCGTCGCGCATCATCCGCCCCACGGGAATGCTGGTCCAGTCGCCGATCACCGCGGCCACCGCCTGGGCATCGACGATCGGCAGGATCAGCGGGGTCTCGTCCTGCAGCGCCGCCAGCTCGGCATTGGCCGCCCGCAGAGCGGCCAGCGCCGCCGCGCGATCCGGCCCGGCCAAGCCGTTGCCGACGATGTCGCCGCCCTCCGCAGCCTCCGGCGCGGTCTCGCCAGAGCCGGGGGCAGTGCTTCCGGACGCCGCCGCGCCATCGACGGCCGCCCCCCCCTCGCGCAGCCTCGCGCGCAGATCGAGGATGCGCGCCACAACGTCCTTCTCCGCCTCCCAGCGGGATTCCAGCACCTCCAGCCGCGCCGCCTCCTCCGCCTCGGCCCGCCGGATCGCGGCGCGGCGCGCCTCCACATCCTCGCCGACGCTCTCGTCGCGCGCGATGATCTCCAGTTCGGTCGCGAAGGCCTCCAGCCGCTTGCGCGCATCATCCACCTCGGCCGGCACCGCATGCTGGCTGACCGCGACGCGGGCGCAGGCGGTGTCGAGCACGCTGACCGACTTGTCGGGCAGCTGCCGCGCCGGGATATAGCGCGCCGACAGGGCGACCGCCGCCTCCAGACCCGCATCGAGGATCTGCACCTTGTGGTGGCTCTCCAGCATCGAGGCGATGCCGCGCATCATCAGCACCGCCTGCTCGATGCCCGGCTCCTCCACCTGCACGACCTGGAACCGCCGGGTCAGGGCCGGGTCCTTCTCGATATGCTTCTTGTATTCCGCCCAGGTGGTCGCGCCGATGGTCCTCAGCGTGCCGCGCGCCAGGGCGGGCTTCAAGAGGTTCGCCGCGTCGCCCGTGCCCGCCGCGCCGCCGGCCCCCACCAGCGTATGGGTCTCGTCGACGAACAGGATGATCGGCACGGGGCTGGCCTGGACCTCCTCGATCACCTGGCGCAGGCGGTTCTCGAACTCGCCCTTCATTGACGCCCCGGCCTGCAGCAGCCCGACATCCAGCGACAAGAGCCGCGCCTCCTTCAGCGCGGGCGGCACGTCGCCCCGCGCGATGCGCAGCGCGAAGCCCTCGACCACCGCGGTCTTGCCCACCCCCGCCTCGCCGGTGAGGATCGGGTTGTTCTGGCGGCGGCGCATCAGGATGTCGACGATCTGGCGGATCTCGGCATCGCGCCCGGTGATCCGGTCGATCCGGCCGTCGCGCGCCTGCTGCGTCATGTCGGTGCAGAACCGCGCCAGCGCCTCCTCGCGGCCCAGCTGCGCGGCGGGCATCGCCCCCGTTGCCGCCCCCGGATCGGTGCCGCGGCCCGACCCGTCCTGCGCGCGCAGGCTGTCCTCGGGCGATCCGGCGGTGATCGCGGCGAATTCCTCGACCAGGTCCTCGACCCGGATCTTGGCGAATTCGCGGCTGATCCCCAGAAGGATGCTGCGCAGCGCGGGGGTCTTCATCATGCCGATGACCAGATGGCCGCTGCGCACGTGATCGGTGCCAAATTGCAGCGAGCCGTAGAGCCAGCCCCATTGCACCGCCTCCTCGATATGGGCGCTGAGATCGCTGATCGAGGCGGCGCCGCGCGGCAGCCGGTCCAGCGCCGCGGTCATGTCGCGCGCCAGCACCGCGTCGTCGAGCCGGAAGCGGGCGAGGATCCGGTGCAGGTCGCTGTCGGGCTGCTGCAGGATCTGGAACAGCCAATGCGCCAGCTCGACATAGGGATTGCCCCTGAGCTTGCAGAAGACCGTCGCCTCGTCGATCGACTTGTAGCCGAGGCTGTTGAGCTTGCCGAACAGCGCGGCCCTGCTGATTTCCGCCATGATATCCTCCCTAGATCGCACCGATGGGCGCTGCCGCGGGCGGCGCCAGAACCAGGTCGCCGGCATCGCCGCCGGCCCGCCGCCGCCCCAGCCAGCTTGTCTGGCCGAGCCGGGTCTCCCGCCCCAGGCAGGCGCGCGGGACATCCTCCCGCCGCAGCACCAGGTTCAGGTCGAAATCCAGCGCCAGCCCGGCAAAGCTGCGCACCGCCGCGGCCAGCTGCGCCAGGGTGTCGCCCCCCGGCAGCATCCGGCAATACCCGGCCAGGTCCAGCGGCCCCAGGCGGATGCGGATCTTGGCGCTGCGGCTCCAGACGCGGCTGCCGATCACCGTGCCGCGGCCCAGCCCCGCCCGGCCCATCTGCCAGCGGTCATCCCGGGACAGCTCCAGCCAGGAGCCGCGGAATTCCTCCACCTCGACACCGGCGCCGAACTGCGCCGCCAGAAGCTGGCGCAGCCCCTCGGCATTCTTCGGTCCCTGCGACAGCAGCCCCGCGAAATGGCGCCGCGCCAGGTCGGGCAGGGCATCGCGCCCTGCCATGGCCCGCCCCGCGACGCCCGCGATGGCGGCCACGCGGGCCTCGAACCCGCCGCCCCCGGTGCCCCGATCCATCCCCGGGGCGGGCTGCGCCTCGGCCCAGGCGCGGTAGAACAGGCTCATCATCCGGTGCGTCAGCATGTCGGCAAAGGCCGCCAGCGTCGGGTCGCGGTGATCGCGCAGCCTTTCGCGGGCATATTCGGTCAGGTGCAGCGGCAGCGGCCCCTGCGGCCCCCAGAAGCCGAAGGCAAGGTTGCGCAGCTGCGCCGGGCGGCCCTCGGCGGCGGGCACGAAGCCCGAGATCGCGGAGGCCGGAAAGGCCAGTTCCGGATCCTGCCCCAGCCGCAGACCGTCCTGCGAGGGCAGCCGCGTGCGCCCCAGCGGCGCCTGCGCCTGCAGCCGGGCCTCCAGGAGACGCAGCGCAAGAAGGATGTGATAGGATCGGGGGTCGTCGGCGAATTGCGCGTAATGCGTCAGATCAGCCGCGCCTTCCCTGCTCTCGGGCGCCATCGGGCCACCTCTCCTCTGGTTTCCGTGCGCAGCACGGTTTCGGTGAAACTGTTCATGGTGACGTAGCGGGCGAGGAACCGCTCCAGCACGGCGCCCAGCAGATAGGCGCTGGAGCCCTCGAAGAAGCTCTCGTCGCAGGTCAGCTCGATCTCCAGCCCGCGCACCGCGGTCGACAGCACCTCGTCGACCATCCGCCGCGCGCAGGGCCGGGCGGCGACGCGCAGGATGCCCTCCAGCTGGCGTGCCAGCACCCGGTCCCCCTGCGGCGCGTGCAGTCCCAGCATCTCGCGCAGCGCATCCGCCGCCGTCCCGCCCTCGGTATCGACCAGCGACAGGTAGTTCAGGCTCAGCTGCGAGATCAGCCGCCAGGCGGTGTCGCCATCCTGCACGCCCGGGCGCGGCCGGGTGGGCGGGACCGGCGTGGCGATCTCCGCGACCGGCCCGCCATCGGCCAGCTGGAAGATGCCGCTGCCCCCCGTCGCCAGCAGCAGCGGCAGGTCGCGATTGCTGACCAGCGCGCGCACCGCAAGCTGGGCGAGATCGGCAGGCCAGGGCGCGGCGGCGGCATCGACGAGGTCCAGATAGAGCTCCGTGCCCGCGTAGGAGGACCGTGCACCGCGCAGCGCCTCGCCGCGGCCGCGGACCCGGACCCGGCGCCTCTGGGTGTAATAGGCGGGCCCGCCCGCGCGCAGCGGGGTGAAGCCGCCGGCCGCGAAAAAGGGCAGGAACTCGGTCCCGGCGGCGCCGTCGCTGCCGAAGCCCTTGACCGAGGTGACCGCGTGGATCTCGTGATCCAGCGGCGCGGTGCGGTCCACCACGACATGCTGCTCGACATCGGAGCGGCTGATCTGCACCCGGTCGCAGCGGCGCTCGAAGAGGTTGATCGCCGGGCTGCAATAGGGCGCGAATGTCTCGGGGCGCAGCATCCCCTCCGCCGCCGCGTTGCCATGCGACAGCAGCAGGTAGATATCGACCGCGCTGCCGGCGGCGCGGCCGATGGCCGGGGCCAGGCCCTGCAGCTCGAGGAAGCGGAACCGCCGCGGCATGGCGAAATACTCGCGGATCAGGCGGAACCCGTCGAAGCTGCGATCCGGCAGCGGCAGGAGCGCCTCCCCGGGCGCGAAGCCCATCGGCCGCGCGGCCGCGGCAGGCAGCGGCTGGACCCAGTCGGCCTGCGGATCGGCCGAACGGCCCGCCACGGCGCAAACCTCGTTGGCCAGCAACTCGTAGAGCATCCAGGCGGCGGCCTCCGTCCCGGCGACATAGAGCGGCAGCCGGTCCAGGCTCAGCCCCGCCAGGGGCGCGCCGCCATGGCGTTCCAGCCGCAGCCGGATCGCCGCGCGCGCGCCCTGCCCCGGCCCGCCCGGCAGGGCCAGCCCCGCCGCCACCAGCGCGCCCCGCCCCTCGACATACTCCGCCTCGGCGATCCTGACCGGCCACAGCGTCACGTCCTGCGAGGTGCGGAACTCGCAGCGCGTCGTGCTGCCCTCGGCCGGGCGCGCCGTCAACCGGCTGCCGCGGGCCAGCAGATGCCCATCGCCCAGGGCGGCATTCTCCATGTCGGGGACGAATTGCGCCACCATCATCGAGGGCACCGGCGCCAGGAATTGCGGATGCACGATCTCGAAGAGATGCGCGGCGAAGGCGGGATATTGCAGCTCCAGCTCCAGCTGGACCCGCGCCGCGAGGAAGGCCGATCCCTCCAGCAGACGTTCCACATAGGGGTCGAGAACCTCGGTCCCCTCCATCCCCAGCCGCCCGGCGATCTTGGGATAGGCCTCGGCGAATTCGGCGCCCATCTCGCGCAGATAGGCCAGTTCCGTCTCGTAGTGGCGCAGAAGGCGGCTGTCCATGTCTCAGCCCACCGCGTCGAGTTCGAGCGTGCCGGTGGTCAGGTCGACCTCGGAGCGCAAGTACAGGCTCAGCGGCAGCGGCTGCGCCCACATGTCGGCCCGGATGTCATAGCTGATGACCGTGCGGCGGGCATTCTCCTCGCTGCGCAGGATCACCTCCAGCGTGGCGGGATCGATGCGCGGCTCGAAAGTGGCGATGGCGCGGCGGATCGCGTCGCGGATCATCTCGGCGCGGGCGCTGACCGAGAAATTGCCCGCCACATCCGCCACCCCGTAATTCAGCACCGAGGCGGCGGCATGGGGATGGGCCGCGCCATCGAGCTGGTCATCGAGATTGCAGGTGTTCAGGAGCCAGCCCAGGTCGCGCTGGATGATGTCGCGCAGGCGGCGGGCATCGATCGCGCGGGCGCCGCGCGGCTCGGTGCGCTGGCCGGGGGCATCATCGGTCAGCCGGTCCAGAAGCGAGGGCTGGAGCCGGTCCTGAAGGCGGCGGTCACTCATCTGCGGCCTCCCCGATCTCCAGCAGGCGCAGCTCCAGCAGGGGGAACTCGCCCGTGTCGGTGGCCAGCATCCGCTGGCCGGTGCCGGTCCAGGTCCCGTCCCCCGCCTCCTGCCAGCGCGTGGCGCGCGCCAGCCTTTCGGCATCGCTGCCCGCCGCGGCGGTGCCGGGATAGCGCGCGGGAAGGAAGGCCGGGCAGTCGCCGCCCGCTTCCAGGGTGATCTGGCAGGGCATCCAGACCGCATCGCGCAGATCGGCCGGGGGCTCCGCCGCGATCCGGCGGATGGCGGCGAAGGGCAGCCAGTAATACTTGCCGTTGACCACCGCCTCCAGCACCGGGCCGAGGCGGCTGTCGGCATCGGCGATCCAAGCGAAAGGCGCGCCGTTCAGGCGGCCCGGGCTGGCAGGCGCGGCCGCGAAGGCGGTGTCGCGCAGCGCCGCCGCGGCGGCGGCATCGCCCGCGGCCAGCGGGCGCAGCGCCTCGATCAGGGTCGCGATCCAGCCGCCGGGCGCGCCGAGGACCAGGGGCTGCTTCTCGCCGGCGAAGACCTTCTCGCGGAAGACCTCGCACAGGATCGCCTCGCGGTAGGCCTGCGCCATCGGCAGCGCGGCGGCATCCATCTGCGCCGCCAGCCGCGCCTGGGCCAGCGCGCGGCTCCAGTCGCCGGTCAGGCACAGAAGCTGGAACAGGAAGATGCGCAGCCGCGCATCGGCAGGCGCGGCCCGGATGGCGGCCTGCAGCGCGGTCAGGCCCGCGCCCAGGTCTCCGTTGCGCACCAGGGTCTCGGCATCGGCGAGGGCTGTCGTCACGGTCGCGGCTCCTGCTGGGGAATTCGGGAAGGATCGCGGCCGGGACACGGGCCCCGGCCGCCTGCGCCTCAGCTCACTTCGGCGCGTTCTCGGCGATGTTCCACTTGAACTCCTTCGGCGTGCCGCCGGTGCCGTCCTTCTTCTGCTCGGTGTATTTCACCTCGACATCGCGGAAGTTGAAGGTGACGTTCTCGGTCAGCTTGTCCTCGCCGCCGGACCCGCCGGTGGAGACCGAGGTGACCAGCACGTCGGTCATGGTGATGATGAGGTATTCCAGCGGCTTCTTGCCCGCCTTGCGCACCGTCAGCACCGCTTTCTTGAAATGGTCGCCATTGGCGCAGTAGAGCGCCAGGACGGCCGAGGAATTGTCGATCCACTTGGTGACCGAGATATCCTGGAAGCTGGCCTTGCCCGAGCCGCCGCCGCCGCCGTGATGGAAGCTGCCGGACTGGCTGAGCCCCCAGGACCAGGCAAGCACGTCGATTTCCTTGGCGTGGTCCTTGTCCTGGGACTCGCCCTCGATTTCGCCCTCGATATTGAGGAACATGTCTACGGCCATGATGGCTCTCCTTCAGAAATGCTGGGGCATCGCGTGCCCGATGGGTCTGGAAAAACGGATCCGGCCGGCCTCCTCGCCGCCCGGACGGGGATCGCTCAGGTCTTCTCGGAGGGCAGCTTGGAAACCAGCCGCAGCGACACGGAGAGACCTTCGAGCTGGTAATGGGGGCGCAGGAAGAACTGGGACTTGTAATAGCCCGGGTTCGCCTCGTCCTCCTGCACCAGCACCTCGGCGGAGGCCAGGGGCTTGCGCGCCTTCTCTTCCTCGGAGGAGACCGAGGAGGAATAGTCGACGTATTGCTCGATCCATTTCTGCAGCCAGCGCTGCATGTCGTCCCGGCTCTTGAAGGAGCCGACCTTGTCGCGGACCATGCATTTGAGGTAATGCGCGAAGCGGCAGGTCGCGAAGAGATAGGGCAGCCGCGCGCCCAGCTTGGCATTGGCGGTCGCGTCCGGGTCGTCGTATTCGGCCGGGCGGTGCAGCGACTGCGCGCCGATGAAGGCGGCCAGGTTGGTGTTCTTGCGATGCACCAGCGGCATCAGCCCCAGCCGCGCCAGCTCGGCCTCGCGCCGGTCGGAAATGGCGATTTCCGTGGGGCATTTCATGTCCACCCCGCCATCGTCGGTGGGGAAGGTATGGGTCGGCAGGTTCTCCACCGCGCCGCCCGATTCAACCCCGCGGATGCGCGAGCACCAGCCGTATTCCTTGAAGGACCGGTTGATGTTCACCGCCATCGCATAGGCGGCATTCACCCAGGCGAACTTGTCGGAGGTCGCGCCGGACGTGTCCTCCTCGAAGGCGAATTCCTCCACCGGGTCGGATTTCGCGCCATAGGGCTGCCGCCCGAGGAAGCGCGGCATGGCGAGGCCCACATACTTGCTGTCCTCGCTTTCGCGCAGCGCGTTCCAGCCGGCATATTCGGGCGTCGAGGTGATCTTGGCCAGGTCGCGGGGATTGGCCATTTCCTGCCAGCTGTCGAATTGCAGCAGCGACGGTTCCGCCCCGGTGATGAAGGGCGAATGCATCGCCGCCGAGACCTTGGCGATCTCGCCCAGCAATTCCACGTCCGGCGGGCTCTGGTCGAAGTAGTAATCCCCCACCAGGCAGCCATAGGGTTCGCCGCCAAACTGTCCGTATTCCTCTTCGTACAGCTTCTTGAAGATGGGCGACTGGTCCCAGGCCGTGCCCTTGAACTTCTTGAGCGTCTTGTGCAGGTCCTTCTTGGAGATGTTGAGCACGCGGATCTTCAGCATCTCGTCGGTTTCGGTGTTGTTCACCAGGTGATGCAGGCCGCGCCAGGCGCTTTCCAGCTTCTGGAACTCCTCGTTATGCAGCACCAGGCTCATCTGTTCGCTCAGCTTGGCGTCGATCCCGGCGATCATGCTCTCGATCGAGGTCAGGACGTCATCCGAGATCAGCGCGGCATTCTCCAGCGCCTGCGCCGCCAGGGTCTTGACCGCGCCCTCGATGGCGGATTGCGCCGCATCGGTGCGGGGGCGGAATTCCTTCTGCAGCAGCGACGCGAAATCCGACTCCGCCACCGCGCCTGCGGCACCGGCCGCCTGGGTCTGGGTTGCCTCCTCGGCCATGGCTCAGTCCTCCCCTTCGGCGGGCTTCGCGGCCGCGGCCAGCGATTTCAGCAATTCGGGATTGTGGATCGCCTCCGACAGCAGCTCCTCGGCGCCGGGCTTGCCGTCCATGTAGGACAGCAGGTTCGACAGCGACTCGCGCGCCTCCAGCAATTCGCGCAGCGGCTCCACCTTCCGCGCGATGGCGGCGGGCGAGAAATCGTCCATGCTCTCGAAGGTCAGATCCACCGACAGGTTGCCTTCGCCGGTCAGCGAATTCTGCACCGTGAACTGCGCCCGGGGCTTCATCGCCTTCATGCGGTCGTCGAAATTGTCGACATCGATTTCAAGGAACTTGCGGTCGGCGATGCCCGGCTGGGCGACCTCCGACTTGCCCGCGAGATCGGCCATGACGCCCATCACGAAGGGCAGCTGGACCTTCTTCTCCGCACCGTAGAGCTCCACGTCATATTCGATCTGAACGCGCGGCGCCCGGTTGCGGGCAATGAATTTCTGCGAACTTCCCATCCTGTTCTCCCTGACTGGCTTTCACCGCAGCTCCGGGATGGAGCCAAATGAACTGCTGTTATCTGGTCGTCGTCCCGGCCCCGGCGCCGGTTCAAAAAAACATCCGGGTCTGCGGAAACCGTCCGGCACGTCCGGAACGGCCGTCATGGCCGTCCCCCATGGGTCGCCGCAGTCCCCGGGGGGGTTCAAAATTTATTCTTCGGCATCCTCGATGCCGCCGATGAGATAGACATTCTCGACCCCCAGCGGGGCCATGTCCTTCATGATGGTGACGAAATCCGCGCCGATCAGGCGCCGCGCCCGCTCCAGCAGGATGGGCAGCGGGCTGGAGGGTTCGTGCCTGCGGTAATATTCGAGGATCCGGTCCAGCGCCTGGCGGACATCGGCGGGCGTGCTGATCGCCCCGGCCGGGCGGCGCGCCGCCGCCGGGGCGTCCGCGCCCGGAACCGCCGCACCCTCCGCCTCCGCCCCGGGCGCCTCCTGCGGATCCCCGGCGCCGGCTTCCTCCTCCAGCCGCTGCACAGCCTTGAAGAGAAGCCGCGTCAGCGGCGCCAGATCCGGCCCCTGCCCCGGCACCCGGGCGTCGAACACCGCCTCTATGGCGCGCACGTTCTCCAGCGCCCGGCGGGCGGCGGCGGCGATGGCCGACAGCGCCGCAGGATCGGTATCGCGGAAGGCCGCCGCGACCGCCGCCGGATCGGCGAAGGCCGCGCCGCCCTCGGGGGCCTCGCGTTCGCCCTCGGCGATCTCGAGATCCGGCAGGGTCACGCGCCCGAAGGCCGAGGAGAGCGTCAGCGGCGCGAGGCGGACCGCGCGCAGCACCGTCATCCCGTCCGCAAGCCCGGCCAGCGCGTTGATCCGGTAGCCCGCCACATCATCGGGATCGTCCGGGTCCAGCGGCGGATGGCAGCTGTCCCAGAACTGCTCCAGCGCGCCGCGCAGGTAATCCGTGCCCTCGGCGAGCCCCTCGAACCCGCGCGTCATCGCAGCGGCATGGGTGAACAGGACCGCCGCCCGCAGATCGTGGCAGCGTTCCAGCACCTGCGTCGCGCGCAGCGCCACGTCGCGGTGGTCGGGTTCCGTCGCCGCGAGGATCTCGTTTCCCGCCTGGCGTTCCTCCCCGGGGCGGGCGGCGCGCTCCAGCGCCTGGAAATCCTCGTCATATTCCGGGTTCGGGCCGCTGGGCGCCGCGTCGGAGAAGGCGGTGAGAAGGTCGAGTACTGGCATGGTGATGTTCGTCTACTGGATTCGTCCGGGACTGACTGTGACTTTGGGCACTGAACCGGAAACAATACTAAGATACATGTATTCAGGTCGCCAAGGTGAGGCGATCTTGCCCCAGCGTCAGATTTCCCGCAAGAGCAAAGCGGGACCCTGTCGGGACGCAGGGGCCCAGCAGGGAGGATGCAGATGACCCCAGATCACGCCGGACCGCCGGGCAAGGCCGAAGGCGCGGCCCGCATGCGCGCCGACATTGTATCCCTTAGGGAGACAATAACCGAAAACGCCCGCAAGATCTGCGAAATCCTCGGGCCGGGGCGCAAGGTCGATGCCGCGCGGCTGAATCTGCTGCTGCTGGAGACCGCGCGGCTGGTGCATGACGGACACCGGCTCCTGGCCGATGGCGGCAGGCTGCGCGCAGAGGATCTTGAAGCGGCGGCCGGGGATCGCGCGGCCGGGGCGGAGGCCGCCCGCGCCTGGGCGCAGCTGGGGATGCCGGTCAACCAGCTGCGGCTGGAACTGAACCGCTGGCCGGTCATCGACGCGATGCTGCGCCCGCAGGTCCGCCATCGCCGCCAGCCGCTGATCGACGATCCCGACAGGCTGCCGCCGGTGGCGGCCATGCGCGAACGGGTCTCCGACCGGCTCTTCGCGCAGCTGCATGCCCTGCTCAACGAGGAGGAGCAGGATCCCGCCGCGCGCGAGCATGGCTGCTTTGCCGACATCCCGCTAGCCCAGAGCCTGTTCCTGCGCGAGATGCATGCCGCGCGGCGCTGCCTGATCGCGGCGCGGCCGGGCCGGCCGATGCGGTTTCTCGATATCGGCTGCGGCGCGGGGCTGAAGGTGATCTCGGCCGCGCCCTATTTCGACCGATGCGCCGGGCTGGAATACGATCCCGGCTATGCCGCGCGGGCGCGCGGCCTGTTCGCCGGACTGCCGCATGACCGCTGCCGGGTGATCGAGGGCGACGCGCTGAGCTTTGCGGGATACGGCGATTTCGACGTGCTGTATTTCTTCCGCCCGATGCGCGACGACGCCACCCTGGCGCGGCTGGAGGCCCGGATCGCGGCCGGGGCCCGGCCCGGCACGCTGCTGGTGGCGCCCTACCGGATCTTCGCCACCCGCGCCGCCGATCTGGGCTGCGCGCATGTCGCGGGACATGTCTGGCTGGCCGGGGCCGATGCGCGCCGGGCGGACCGGCTGCGCCGCGCGGCCGAGGCGATCGGCACCGGCCTGCCGCTGGACAGCGACGGCAACGTGCCGCTGGTCTGGGACCCGCTGGTGCGCGCCTCGCGGCTGCGCGGCCATGAACCGGGTCTCGCCGCCGGGCCGCGCCACGGCGATCCCAATGGCTGAGCCGGGCGCCGCTCAGGCAGGCCGAACCCGGCCTCGAGCACCTCTGCGGCCCCAAGCGCCACGTCCTCGCGAAACCGCGCGGCGGCCAGCGGGACTCCGGACGGCACGCCCGCCGCGCGCCGCCGGACACGGACAGGCCCGGCAGCGGCAGCGCGATCCAGCTCCGCTCCCGCGCGGTCAGGACCCCGGAGCCGCCCTCCGCCTCGGCCGCAGCCGGGCCTGCCGACTGCCTCGCGAATTTCGCCGGCTGCTGTGCATGCCGGCGCACAAGCTGCAGGCGGCAATGGTGCCGCAACCGCCCGAGGCATGTTTCTTCGCCATCGCCCTCGCCGCAGCCGCCATCTGCGGGCCATGCGTCCCGCGCCACAGGCGGCGCGTGCTGCGACATGAGCCGAGCAAAGCCAGCGCAAGCCAAGCTTGATCCGGCGCGGAAAATCACATAAAGACCGCCACAAGCCAATTCCTGACTGTAAAAGTCGCGTATTAGCCAGCCCCCGCATATCGCAAATATCGCTGCTCCCGATGGCCCTTCTGCCACACCGGGTCTTGCGCGCGCCTCTGCAAGGACTGTCCGATTGCACCATCTCTCTGCCCCCTCCCTCTACGACCCCCAGCTCGAACACTCCTCCTGCGGTGTCGGGTTTCTCACCCGCAAGGACGGGGTCCAGACCAATGACGTTCTGGTCAGGGGGCACGAGGCGCTCTGCGCCGTGCCGCACCGGGGCGGCATGTCCTCCGAAGGGGTGGGCGACGGGGCGGGGATCAGCGTCGATCTGTCGGTGGCGTTCTTCTCGAAACATACCGGGCGCAAGCTGAAGCCCGGCCGCTTCGGGGTCGGCAACTTCTTCCTGCCCGCCGATGCCGCGCAGCGTCCGCGCGCCGAGGCGCTGGTGACGCAGGTGCTGGACGGGCACGGATTCGAGATCCTCGCCCGCCGCGCCCTGCCGGTCAATGACGCGGCGATCGGGCCGCGCGCGGTGAAATGGCAGCTGCCCATCGAGCAATGGATCTTCGCCGCGCCCGAGGGGCTGGAGGGCCAGGCGCTCGACGCCCGCATCCATCGCGCGCTGCTGGACATCGAGGCGGTCGCCTATACCGTGCCCGAGCTTGACGGGCTTTATCCGCTGTCGCTGTCGCGGCGCACGCAGGTGTTCAAGGGGCGGCTGAACTCGTGGGAGATCATCCCCTATTTCGGCGATCTGTCCGACCCGGATCATGCCGTGCACACCATGTATTTCCACACGCGGTTCTCCACCAACACCGACCCGCATCCGACCATGGCGCAGCCCTTCCGCCTCATGGCGCATAACGGCGAGCTGAACACCGACAAGAAGAACCGCCTGTCCGAGGCGGCCATCGCCCTTGCCCGCAACACCGCCATCGTGCGCCCGCGCGGCCAGTCGGATTCGTGCCGTCTGGACCAGACGCTCAATGGCCGGGTCTATGACGAAGGGCTCGACCTGGTGGCGGCGGTGGTCGCGATGATGCCCCCCGCCTGGGAGAATGACACCCGCCTGTCCCGGCCCGTGCGCGACATGCTGGAATATTTCTCGCTCTACGAGGAGAAGAATGACGGGCCTGCCGCGCTTGTCTTCGGCAATGGCGAGATCATCGGCGCGCGTCTCGACCGGCTCGGCCTGCGCCCGCTGCGCTCGGTCGAGACGGATGACTATCTTGCGGTGATGTCCGAGGCCGGGCAGATCAGCTTCCCGCCCGAGACCGTCACCCGCCGGGGCCGGGTCGAGGCGGGCGGCATGATCTATTACGATCACGGGGCAAAGCGCATCGTCGAGACGCGCGAGGCGCTGGAGACGCTGGCAGCGCAGAAGGACTATGCCGCCCTCCTGCTGGCCGCGCGCACCCATCTGGACGATCTGCCCGAGCCCGAGGCCGATCCCGGGCAGGCCGCCGACCGCTACGAGGGCGATTTCAACCGGGCCGCCCGCTATGTCGCCTATACGCTCAACCAGGAAAGCTTCCGCTTCCTGATGGACCCGATGCTTCAGACCGGGGTCGAGAAGGTTTCGGCCATGGGCTATGGCAATGCGATCAATGCGCTGTCGGATAACGAGGGCGGCGTGGCGAAGTATTTCAGCCAGCGTTTCGCGCAGGTGACGAACCCGCCGCTGGATTCCATCCGCGAGGCGGATGGCATGACCCTGCGCGTGAGCCTCGGCGAAAAGCCCCATCTTGGGCAGGCGCGCCACCCCCAGATCGTCATCGACAGCCCGGTGCTGCGCATGGCCGACGTGCTGAAGATCAAGGCGCAGACGGCGACCCCCTGGGCGCGGTTCGACATGCTCTATCAGCCGGTCCTCGACGATGCGGCGGCGAATGAGGCCGCGCTGGAGGCAGCCTTCGACCGGCTCGCGGCCGATGTGGCGCGCTTTGCCCGCGACACCGGCGGCATCGCCATCGTCACCGACCGGCACACCAGCCGCGCCCTTGCGCCGCTGCCGATGACCCTTGCGGTCTCGGCGATCAACCAGAAGCTGATCGAGGAGGGGCTGCGGTTCAAGGTGTCGCTGGTGGTGGAATGCGGGCAGATCTGCTCGTCGCATCACATCGCCTGCGCGCTCGGCTTCGGGGCGGCGGCGGTCTATCCGCTGGGCGTGCGGATGCGGGCCGAGGAACTGAATGGCGGCGAGACGCCGGAGTGCACCACGGCCTTCCTGAAATTCCGCAAGGCCGCCGAAAAGGCGCTGATGAAGACCATGGGCAAGGTCGGGCTCTGCACGGTCGAAAGCTATTCGGGCGGCGAATTCTTCGAGCCGAATTTCCTCGATACCGGCGACCGCGTGCTGCGCCGCTACTTCCCCAACATGAAGACGCCAGTGGGCGGGGTGCGCTTTGCCACCATCGCGCAATCGGTGGCCGACTGGCACGCCCGCGCCCTGACGGTGACCTCGGAGGCCGATATCCCCATGCTGGGCCTGTTCAAGGAACGCGCCGAGGGCGCCGGCCACAGCTATGGCGTGACGGCGGTGCGCGGCTTCGTCGACCTGACCGAGGAGAAGATCGCCTTCGACCGGGGCGGCGACGAGATCGACCCGCTGCGCCTTCTGACCCTGCGGCAGATGGACGACGCGTTCGGCATCTCCGACGAGGGCTATGTCAATACCAGCTTCGACCGGCTGACCAAGGCGCAGATCGACGGTTTCGCGATCACGCCGGGCTATCGCGATTTCAGCCGGATGATGGCCGAGGAACGCGCCCGCCGCCCCGCCGCGCTGCGCGATGTGCTGGCCTTCCCGGCGGATATCACCTTTCTGGACAAGGTGGCCGACATCAAGCGCGAGATGATGCTGTTCAACCGCGCGGGCACCCCGACCTTCGTGATCCGCGGCCTCGATGTGGTCGATCTTGGCGAAGGGCAGTTCCTGATGGCGCTGACCGGGCCGAAGGCGCTGGATATCGGGCGGCTCGACGCGCTGCGCCAGACGCTGGTGCAGCGCTTCGGCGCCGATATCGAGGGGCATCACATCCAGGGCGGCGAGCTGAAGATCGCGGCGAAGGGCATGGCGCTGGATTACATCTCGCGCATCCGCCCCGCGCCCCAGCGCCTCCCGCTGGACGAGGTGCAGCCCGCCTCCGAGATCACCCCGACGCTTGCCTCGGGCGCCATGTCGCACGGCGCGCTGGTGGCCTCGGCCCATGAGGCGGTGGCGCATGGCACCAACATGGTCGGCGGCATGTCCAATTCCGGCGAGGGCGGCGAGCACATCTCGCGCTATGGCACCATCCGCGCCAGCCGGATCAAGCAGTTCGCCTCGGGGCGCTTCGGGGTCTGGGCGGGCTATCTGGCAGAGCCGAACCTGTCCGAGATCGAGATCAAGATCGGCCAGGGCGCCAAGCCCGGCGAGGGCGGCCAGCTTCCCGCGCCCAAGGTGACGGTCGAGATCGCCGCCGCCCGCGGCGGCACGCCGGGGGTCGAGCTGATCTCGCCGCCGCCGCATCACGACACCTATTCCATCGAAGACCTCGGCCAGCTGATCCACGACGCCAAGGCGGCGCGGGTGCGGGTCATCGTCAAGCTGGTCTCCTCCGAGGGCATCGGCACCATCGCCGTCGGCGTCGCCAAGGCGGGGGCGGACGTGATCAACGTGGCAGGCTCCACCGGCGGCACCGGGGCGGCGTCGGTCACCTCGCTGAAATATACCGGCCGCGCCGCCGAGATCGGCATCGCCGAGGTGCATCAGGCGCTTGTGGCCAACCGCATCCGGCAGAAGGTCTCCCTGCGCTGCTCGGGCGCGATGCAGACCGGATCGGACGTGGTGAAGGCCGCGCTCCTGGGCGGCGACAGCTTCGAATTCGGCACCACCGCGCTGATGATGCTCAAATGCGTCATGGCGAAGAACTGCAACATCAAGTGCCCGGCGGGGCTGACCACCAATCCCGAAGCCTTCGACGGCGATCCCCGCGCGCTGGCGCAGTATCTGCTGAACATCGCCCATGAGGTGCGCGAGATCCTCGCCGATCTGGGGCTGTCCTCGCTGCGCGAGGCGCGCGGGCGGGCGGATCTTCTGCACCTGCTGGATCATCCCTCCTCCGTCGGACAGCTGAACCTGCGCGCGATGCTGCAATACATCCCCGAAAACCCGATGCAGGATCCGGTCTATCTCGAACGCGATTACGCCGTCGACGACGCGCTGCTCGAACAGGTGCAGGCGCGGCTGATCGAGGGCGGCGAGACGGCGATCACCCTGCGCCCCAACGCGCCCCTGAACAACCGCAACAAGTCGGTCGGCGGCCAGCTTGCCATCGACATCGAGCGGATGCTCAACCACCAGCTCGCCCGGCGCCCCGCCGCCGCCTTCGAGGACGGGCGCGGCCGGCGCTATCTGGATCATCGCGCGGTGACGGTGGCGACCCAGGGCTCGGCCGGGCAGAGCTATGCCGCCTTCTGCAACGACGGCATGGTGATGGACCATACCGGCACCTGCAATGACGGCGTCGGCAAGGCGGCCTGCGGCGGCGAGATCATCGTGCGCGCCCCGCTCGGCGGCGGCCGGGGCGACGGCGAGAACGTGCTGATCGGCAATTTCGCCCTGTTCGGCGCGACCGGGGGACGGCTTTTCGTCGAGGGGCAGGCAGGCGACCGCTTTGCCGTGCGCAATTCCGGCGCGACGGCGGTGGTCGAGGGCGTGGGGGATTTCTGCGCCGAATACATGACCAACGGCGCGATCCTGAACCTTGGCGGCTTTTCCAAGGGCTTCGGCAACGGCATGTCCGGCGGCTTCGCCTATCAATACGACCCGCAAGGGCGGCTGCCGGGGATGATCAGCCACGATTCGGTGTTCATGGGCACCCTCGCAGATGGCTCGGAGCAGGCCGCAATCCACCGCGCCGCCGTGCGCCAGCTGCTGGACTGGCACATCGAGGCGACGGGCTCGGCGCGCGCGCAGGAGATCGCCGGGCGCTGGGACGAGGTGCTGCCGCAGATGGCCTGGGTCATGCCCAAGGCGCTGCTGCAATATCAGGACGCGGACGCGATCCTTGCGGCGAAGACCGCCAAGGAGCTGACCGAGGAACTCTCGACCGCGCTGGCCGCCCATCAGGTGGCCGAACTCAAGCGCGCGTGGAAGCGCGCCCGCCCGGTGCATCGCGGCGCCCTGCCCGCCTATGGCGAGACCGACACGCCCGAGATGTTCCGGCTGCTCAACAGCTACACCGTGCTCGAGGCGGCGCAGCAGATCGCGCGCAAGCGCGCGGGCAAGACCGCCGGCCAGGGCGCCATCGACAAGACCGCGCGCAACCTGGTCCTCACCGAGGATTTCGCGCTGATGACGGCCCTGGCCAAACATGCCCGCACCGCGATCGCCGGTTACGACCAGGCCGGGCTGGCCACGCTGGTCGCGAACAAGCGGCTGGCGGATTTCAAGAAGGCGCTGTCGATGCGCAACATCCTGAGCATGGACAGCCCCGGCACCTATGCCTGGATCCTGCATCAGGACGGCAAGAACCGAAGCGCGCTCGGCACCATCCCGAGCTTTGACGAGATGTTTGCAGGCGCGGCCCTGCCGGACCTCATGGCACGCATTGCGGCGGAGTAAGACGATGAAGCTACCCTATATTCCCGAAGACGCGCCGTTTTCCGGCGACCAGCGCGCCTGGCTCGGCGGGTTTCTCGCGGGGCTGCATTCGCGCGCCGCGATGGGCGGGGCCGCCCCGGCGGCGGTCGGCGAGGCGACCGTGCAGGCGAAGCCCCTGCACATCCTCTTCGGCACCCAGACCGGCAATGCCGAAGAGGTGGCCAACGAGGCCGCGACCCTCGCCCGCACGCGCGGCTTCGCGCCCCGGCTCGAAGAGCTCGACGCGATCAGCCCCGCGCAGCTGGCGCAGATGGAGCATGTGATCATCGCCGTCTCGACCTATGGCGAGGGCGAGATGCCCGACAATGCGGGCCTCTTCTGGGAGGCCCTGTCCTCCCCCGAAGCCCCCCGGCTGGAAAGCCTGAAATACGGCGTCCTGGGCCTTGGCGATACCAGCTATGACGATTTCTGCCAGGCGGCCAAGCTGATCGACATGCGGCTGGAACAGCTGGGGGCAAAGCGCTTGGGCGAGCGGGTCGATTGCGACGTGGATTACGAGGAGGTCGCGACCGCCTGGCTGCAATCCACCCTGCCCGCCGCCGAAAGCGCCACCGCCCCCGTGGCCCCCGCGCCCTCGGAGAAGCTGACGAAATCCGGCTGGTCGCGCAAGACCCCGTACCGGTCGCGGGTGGTCGATAACCGCATCCTGTCCGGCGCCGAGTCCGCCAAGGAAATCCGCCATATCGCCTTTTCGCTGGGCGATAGCGGCATGAGCTACGAGGCCGGGGATGCGCTTGGCGTCATGCCGGTGAACAACCCCGATTACGTGCAGGCGATCCTGTCGCGGCTCGGCGTTCCGGGCGAGACGGCGATTGCCGGGCATGACGCGCCGCTTTCCGAATTGCTGACCTCGCGCTTCGAGATCGCCACGCCGTCCAAGGACCTGATCAAGGCGCTGGCGCCGCTTTCGGGCGACGAGGAATTCCTGCACGTGGTCAAAAATGGCGACAAGGAGGCGCTGGACGCCTGGCTCTGGGGGCGCGACCTGCTCGACGTGCTGGAGCTGAACCCGACCCTGCCGCTCGATCCCGCCGAGCTGGTCAGCTGGCTCAAGCCGCTGCAGCACCGCGCCTATTCCATCAGCTCCAGCCCGAAGGCGCATAAGGGCGAGGTGCATCTGACCGTCGCCGCCGTGCGCTGGAACTTCAACCGCCGCCCGCATCGGGGCGTCTGCTCGACCTTCCTCGCGGATTTCGTCCCCGAGGGCGCGCAGGCGGGCATCTTCATGTCGCCCAACAAGGCCTTCCGCGTGCCGGTGGATGACACCGTGCCGATGATCATGGTCGGCCCCGGCACCGGCATCGCGCCGTTCCGCGCCTTCCTCGAAGAGCGCCGCGCGCGGGGGGCCAAGGGGGCCAACTGGCTGTTCTTCGGCGATCAGCACCGCAAGAGCGATTTCATCTACGAAGACGAGATCAGCGCGATGAGCGCAAGCGGCCTGCTGACCCGGCTCGACCTGGCCTTCTCGCGCGACCAGGCCGAGAAGATCTATGTCCAGAACCGGATGACCGAGACTGGCCGGGACCTTTACGCCATGCTCGAGGAGGGCGGGCATTTCTATGTCTGCGGCGACGCGACCCGCATGGCGCGCGACGTGGACGCGGCGCTTCATTCCATCATCGAAACCCAGGGCGGCATGACCCCCGAGGCGGCAACCGACTACGTCAACCGCCTCAAGCGCGACAAGCGCTACGTGCGGGACGTCTACTGAAAGGGGACCTCCCCATGATGATCCAGGGCTGGCAGGCGCAATGCGTCTGCCCGAAGGGCCAGCCGCTGCCCGCCGCGCTGTCCGAGCTTGCGCCGCAGACGCCGCTCACCACGCTCGGCCATGACATCGAGACGCTGGCGCTGCTCGGCACCCAGTTCGAGGATGCGCTCATCACCACCCGCAATGACGGCGCGGTGATCTCCGGGCGGGGCGGCTACGGGCGCCTGCAATCCCGGGACCATTCCTTCACCGTCAATGCGCGGCGCGTCAATCTGCGGTTCTGCCCCGGCGCGCCGCTGCAGCTGGCGCGCCACGCGCCCGAACGGGGGCAACCCGGCGCCGTCGTCGCCATCGATGCAGGCGGGCAGATCCACCACCGCGTGCAGTACATCACCGAACATGACAGCCGCGTCGCGGCCTCGCTCCGGCCCGAACCGGCGCATCTGCCCGCCCTCCCGGAGGCCGCGCCCGGCAATGTCGTCTCGCTCGGCGCGGTGCGGGCCGCGCGCCAGTCCTGGGAGGCCTCGACCTCGGCCGGCCATCTCGACGATCTGATGGGCGATCAGGGCCGGTCCCGCCGCCGGATGCTGCCCTGCCTGGGGACAGAGCGGGCCTGGCAGGTCATCCCCCGCATGCTGCCGGGCTTTCTCGAGACGCTCAGGCGGCGGGGCGCGAATGTCACCCGCATGGTGCCCGGCGGCGGCGTGCTTCAGGCGCAGTCCGGGGTCTTCCGGCGGGTCGCGCGCATGGACGGGATCGTGCTGTGCCAGGCGGCACGAAGCGATTTTGCCCTGGACATGAACCGGGTCGCCTCGGTCTGGGTGGCGGCCTCGCGGCTGCATTGGCAGCTCGAGGCCTATGACGACCAGCACCGCGCCGTCGCCGCGCTATGCGCGCTGCCGCTCTCCTGCGGGCGCGACTGGCGCGACGCCCTGCTCAGCCTGCCCCGCGCGCCATGCTAGGGGATCGGCAAGCCCTGCCGCATGGATCGCGCGTCACCGGGTCGGCTCGGACCGCCGCGGCCGTCCGCCGACCCTCGCGGATGGCCGCGGCCAGGGACCGGGCGGACAGGGTGTCGGGGCCGGTCAGGCCGTCGCTTCCATGCCGTCGCGCAGCGCCGCCAACCCGCGGCTGACGCAAAGCGCCACATTCCGCGATTCCGGCGCGCTGGCCGTATGCGGCGTCACCAGCACGCGGGGATGGCGCCAGAAGGGATGGCCCGCGGGCAGGGGCTCCACCGCGAAGACATCCAGCGACGCCCCCGCCAGCCGCCCGCCATCCAGCGCCGCCAGGAGATCGGCCTCCACCAGCTGCTCGCCGCGGCCGATCTGGATCAGCGCCGCCCCCTCCGGCAGCCGCGCCAGCAGGGCCGCATCGATCACGCCGCGGGTCTCGGCGGTCAGCGGCAGCACGTTGATCAGGATGTCCGTGCCCGACAGGAAGGCATCGCGGTCGAGCATGATCTCCACCCCCGGCGCCGCCTCCGCGGGGCGCCGCGCCAGCACGCGGACGGGATAGCCCAGCCCGGCCAGCGCCTGCGCGATCGCCCGGCCCATGTTGCCATGGCCCATGATCCCGATGCGGCGGCTCTGCGGGCTGCGTCCATGGGCGGGACGGTTCCAGCGTTCGGCGCGCTGGTCCTCCAGGTGCAGGTCGATGCGGCGGTGATGCCACAGCACGTGGAAGACGGCGAATCCCGCCATCTGCCGCGCCTGGTCGGGATCCTCCACCCGCAGCACCGGCAGGCCGGGCGGCAGCGACGGGCAGGCCAGGATGCCGTCCATCCCGGCAGCGGGCGAGACGGCGGCGCGCAGGTTCGGATAGCGGGCGAAACAGTCATCCGGCGGACGGAAGGTCAGCACGAACTCCACCGCCGCGGGATCCGTGACCTCCCCGGGACGCAGCAGCTCCAGCTCCGGCGCGCATTCGCGGAACGCAGCGCCGTGATGGGCGAGAATGTCGAATCCCAGATTGTCCACCACGCCGATCATGGCCGCGCCCCCTCCGCGTTTCCCGCCATCCTGTTCTCGGCCGCCCAATCCGCACCCGGCACGGCCGCCAGAAGGGCCCGCGTATAGGGATCGCGCGGCGCGAGGAAGATGTCATGCACCGCCCCCATCTCCACCAGCCTGCCCGTCTGCATCACCGCGATCCGGTCGCAAAGCTGCGCCGCGACGCGCAGGTCATGGGTGATGAACAGGATCGACAGGCCCAGCCGCGCCCGCAGGTCGCGCAACAGGTCCAGCACCTGCGCCTGGATCGACACGTCCAGCGCCGAAACCGCCTCGTCGGCCACGATCAGCTCGGGCTCCATCGCCAGCGCGCGGGCGATGCCGATTCTCTGGCGCTGCCCGCCGGAGAATTCATGCGGGAACCGCTCCGCCGCCTCCGGTCCCAGCCCGACGATCTCCAGCAGCTCGCGCGCCTTCGCCTCGGCCGCCGCCCTGGGTCTGCCCATGGCGACGGGCCCGGCGGTCAGCGCGCGCAGGATGCGGTGGCGCGGGTTCAGCGAGGCATAGGGGTCCTGGAAGACCATCTGCACCTTGCCCCGGCTCTTGCGCAGCTCTTCCTCGCTGAGCGCCGCAAGGTCGGTGCCGCCGACCAGCACCTGGCCCGCATCGGGCGTGACCAGCCGCACCACCGTGCGCCCCAGCGTCGACTTGCCCGACCCGCTCTCGCCGACCAGGCCCAGCACCTCGCCGCGCCCGATCGTCAGCGACACGTCATCGACGGCACGCACCTCGCGGGGGGGGCGGAACAGCCCGCCGCCGGTGCGATAGACCTTGCGCAGCCCCTTCAGCTCCAGCACCGGCGCGGGCTCCAGGCTGCGGGCCTCGGGCAGGCGGCCCGTCGGGATCGCGTCCAGCAGGCGGCTTGTATAGGGATGCTGCGGCGTGTCGAGCACCTCCGCCGCGCTCCCCTGCTCCACCGCGATGCCCTTCTCCATGACGATCACCTTGTCGGCGATCTCGGCCACGACGCCGAAATCATGGGTGATGAACATCACCCCCATGCCCCGGCGGCGCCTCAGGTCGAGGATCAGATCGAGGATCTGCGCCTGGGTGGTGACATCCAGCGCCGTCGTGGGCTCGTCGGCGATCAGCAGCTCCGGCTCCAGCGCCAGCGCCATGGCGATCATCGCGCGCTGCCGCTGCCCGCCCGAAAGCTGGAAGGGATAGGCGCGCATGATCTTGGCCGGATCGGGCAGCCCGACCTCGGTGACCAGCGCCAGCGTGCGGCGCTCGCGTTCGGTGGGCCCGTACATCCCGTGGGCGGCGAAGACCTCGGAGATCTGTTCGCCGATGCGCATCAGCGGGTTCAGCGCGGTCATCGGCTCCTGGAAGATCATCGCGATCTGCCGCCCGCGCAGGGCCCGGCGCTGCGTCTCCGGCAGGGCCAGCACGTCGCGCCCGTCGAAGACCGCGCGCCCGCCCGCCACCGTCACGCCGGGCGGCAGCAGCCCCATCAGCGCATTGGCCGTCATCGACTTGCCGGAACCGGATTCGCCGACCACGCACAGGATCTCTCCCTCGCCGATGGTCATGGACATCCCCGACACCGCATGCGGCCGGTCGGCCCCTGCGGGCAGGGCGATGCTCAGATCCTCGATCGTCAGAACGGGTCTCATGCGGTTCCCTTCCGGCTCAGATGCGGGTTCAGCGCGTCGCTCAGCCCCTCGCCGATCAGGTTCAGCGCCAGGACCGTCAAGAGGATCGCCACCCCGGGAAAGAAGCTCAGCCACCAGGCGGAGCGGATCACCGTGCGCGCCGCCCCGATCATGTAGCCCCAGCTCATCGCGTTGGGATCGCCCAGCCCGAGAAAGGACAGGGAGGATTCCAGCAGGATCGCCGTGGCCACCATCAGCGAGGCCATGACGATGATCGGCGAGACGGTGTTGGGCAGAACCTCGCCGGTGAGGATGCGGAATTTCGACAGCCCGGCCAGGCGCGCGGCATCGACATAGTCGCGCCGCTTGACCGCCATCACCTCGGCGCGCACCAGCCGCGCCACCGGCGGCCAGGAGACGATGGCGATGGCCAGCGTGATCGATCCCAGCGTCGGTTCCAGGATCGCCACCAGCACGATGGCCAGCGCGAAATTGGGGATGGTCTGGAAGAACTCGGTGAAGCGCATCGCGCCCTCGTCCGCCCAGCCGCCATAGAATCCCGCGACCGCGCCCAAGGGCACGCCGATCATCAGCGCCACCAGCGTCGAGACCAGCCCGACCAGCAGCGAGACCCGCGCGCCATGGACCAGCCCCGCCGCCACGTCGCGGCCCAGCGTGTCGGTGCCCAGCGGCAGGCCGTCGGTGGAGAAGGGCACGAGGAACGGCCGCTGCACCATCGCCCAGGGCCCGCGCGGGAACAGCAGGTCCGCCGACACCGCCAGGGCGATCACGGCCAGAAGGATGAGAACGCCGATCACCGCGCCCTTGTTCGATGCGAAACGCCGGATCATGCGCGGGCTCCGATGCGGGGATCGACCAGCCGGTAGACGAGGTCGGTGAGGATGTTGAAGGCGATGACCATGGCCGCCGAGACGAGGAACACGCCGAGGATGGTGTTGTAGTCGCGCGCGGCCAGGCTCTCGAACATCAGCCGCCCGATGCCCGGCCAGGCAAAGACCGTCTCGGTCAGCACCGCGCCGCCGACCAGCTGCCCGGCCTGAAGCCCCGCCAGCGTGACGACCGGCAGGATCGCGTTCCTCAGGACGTGGCGGCGGCGGATCACCGGCCCCGACAGGCCCTTGGCCCGGGCGGTCTTGACGAAATCCATCTGCGCGACCTCCAGCATGGAGGCCCGCGTCATCCGCATGTAGACCGCCATGAAGAACAGCCCCAGCGTCGAGGCGGGCAGGATCAGGTGGCGGATCACGTCGCCGATGCGCGCCAGCCCGGTATAGCCGGCGCCGACGGTTTCATAGCCGAAGCCCGGCAGCCAGCCCAGCTCGACCGAGAAGACCAGCACCGCCATCAGCGCCGCCCAGTAAAGCGGCGTGGCATAGAACAGCAGCGCCAGCGTCGTCAGCAGGCTGTCGGACGCCTTGCCCACCCGCGCCGAGGCCGCCACGCCAAGCGCGATGCCCAGCGTCAGGGAGATGCAGAAGGCGGTCAGCGTCAGGATCAGCGTCGCGGGCAGCCGGTCCAGGATCAGGTCCAGCACCGGCGCCCCCTGGCGGAAGGAATAGCCGAAATCCAGCCGCACGATGTTCCAGACATAGCTGCCCAGCTGGACATGGAAGGGCTGGTCCAGCCCGAAGCGTTCGCGCAGCTGCGCGATCATCTGCTCATCCGCGGCCCCGGCCTCGCCGGCCAGCACCACCGCCGGATCGCCCGGCGCGGCATGGATGAGAAAGAAGTTCAGAACGGCAATGGCAAGGAGCGTGACAAGCGCCTTGACCAGCCGCCCCAGGATGGGGGCGATGACGGCCATGCGGGGCCTCCGGTCTGGGGACCGGTCCCCCGCGGGGACCGGCCGTCGCGGTTACTGTTCGATCCAGGCGTTGCGGATGCCGTCATTGATCCCGATGCCGGTGGTCACCAGGTCATGCACGTTGCAGCGGTAGATGGTGGGGAATTCCAGCTCCAAGAGCCAGGCGACCGGCACGTCCTCGACGATCTCCTTCTGGATCTCGTCATAGGCGGCCTGGCGCTCGGCTGCGTCGGTCATGGTCGCGGCCGCGGCCCATTTCGCGTCGAGCTCGGGATTCTCGTAGCCTTCCACGTTGTTCCAGGGGCTGCCCTTCTGGATGCGGTCGGCGGTATAGTTGCGCGACACGCCAAGCGCCGGATCCCCGTACTGGTAGAGATAGGTGAAGGCCATGTCGTAATCCCACTGGGACGTCTTCTCGTTCCAGCCCGCGACATCGGCCGCATCGATCTCGACATTGATGCCCACCTCCGACAGGTTCTGGCGCACCGCCTCGGCCCAGCGTTGCCAGGTCTCGCCGTAAGGCAGCGGCAGGAGGCGCACGGTCTGCCCGTCATAGCCCATCTCCTCCAACAGGGCCTTCGCCTTGTCGGGGTCATGCGGGTATTGCGGCACGTCGGCAGAGTAGAAATTCGTCACCGAGGCGACCGGGCCGGTGGGGATCTTGCCGAAGCCGTTCCAGACCACGTCGCGGACGAATTCGCGGTCCATCGCGTACATGATCGCCTGGCGGAACCGCACATCCGCGGTCGGTCCCTCGCGGTTGTTCAGCCACATCCAGGCCAGCGGCGCGAAGAATTCCCAGCCCGATCCGGTGGAGCAGACCCCGTCCATTTCCGTCAGCCGCGCGACATCCCAGTTCTCGACCGACCCGCCGGGCAGGACGTCGACCTCGCCCGTCTCGAAGGCCACCGCGCGCGAGGCGGCATCGGGGATCACCCGGTAATAGACCTCGTCCAGATAGGGCAGCCCGTCGATGTAATAGTCCTCGTTCTTGACCAGGTGGATGAAGCTGCCCTTCTCCCAGGCCTCGAACTTGAACGGGCCGGTGCCGATCGGCGTGGCGTTCATCTCGTTGGTGGCGAAATCGGTGCCCTCGTAGATATGCTTGGGCACCATCGGCATCGTGCCGACCTCGAAGACCGAGATGAACGGGCCGAAGGGTTCCTTCAGCGTGAACACCACCGTGGTGTCGTCCACCGCCTCGATCGTGTCGACATAGGCCAGCGACGCGCGCAGGCGGGCATGGGTCTCGCGCAGGAAGACATCGGCCGAGAACACCACATCCTCGGCGGTGAAGGGCTCCCCGTCATGCCAGGTGACGCCCTCGTGCAGGTGGAAGGTGTAGGTCAGCCCGTCTTCCGAGATCTCCCAGCTTTCCGCCAGGCCGGGCTCGGGCTCCAGCTCGGTGGTATAGCGCAGCAGCCCCTCGTAGATGTCGCCCGCCACAAGCTGCGTGGGCCCGTTCTGCACCAGGCCCAGCATCAGCCCCGGCGGCTCGGGCTGCACCACGATGTCCAGGCGCCCGCCGGCCTCCTGGGCCATGGCCTGGCCCGCCAGGGCGGCGGCGATGAGAAAGGTCGTTGCCTTGAGATGTTTCATGGATTTCCCTGTCGTCTGTTGAAGAGCGCCCCGGTTTGTCCGGGGTCGTTCAGCTTGGCAGTTCAGTCGGCATAGCCCGGACAGGCCGCCTCGACCCGGCGCAGGATCGCCGCCCATTCCGGGTCGGGCGCGCCTTCCTGCTCCATCTTGTCATACATCCGCGCATATTGTCCCGCCGTGTGCTCGGCCACGTCATCGGGCAGCAGCACCGGGCTCAGCCCCATGGACAGCGCCGCGACCTGCGCCTTGCAGGACCGCTCCAGGTTGATCGCGTATTTCACCGCCTCCGCCACGGACCGGCCCAGCAGCAGCGTGCCGTGATTGCGCAGGAGCATCACCTGCCGGTCGCCCAGGTCGGCGACGATGCGCGCGCGCTCGGCCAGGTCCAGCGCGATCCCCTCGTAATCGTGGAAGGCGATGCGGTCATGGAACTGCGCCGACCACTGGTTGAGGGACAGAAGCCCCTCCTTGACGGAACTGACCGCCACCCCGGCCACCGTATGAGTATGCAGCACGCAGACCGCGTCATGGCGCGCCATGTGCACCGCCGAATGGATGGTGAAGCCCGCGGCATTCACCCCCGCGCCATGGGGGTCCTCGATCACCGCGCCGGTCTCGTCCACCGTCACCAGGTTTGCGGCCGTCACCTCGTCGAAGCGCAGCCCGTAGGGGTTCAGCAGGAACCGCCTCTCGCCGCCGGGCCCCTCGGGCAGGCGCGCGGAGATATGGGTGTAGATCCCGTCATCCATCCCCATCAGCGCGATCAGCCGGTAGGCGGCGGCCAGGTCGCGGCGCAGGGCGGAAACGGGATCGGTGCGACCGTCGGGCATGGGCATTCTCCTCTGACTTGCCCCGAGCAAAGCGCGCGTCATGATCTGTGTCAAGAAATTGTCGACAGTCGACATCAATACAGTTAGCCTTGTCCCGATCCTGCCCGGAAAGCCGTCGCCATGGAAAAATCCGCCCCCTCCCCCCAGTTCACCCCGCTCGGCCGCGACGGGCTGGTGGACCGCGTGGCCAACCTCCTGGGCGAGGCGATCATCCGCGGTAGGCTGAAACCCGGATCGCGGCTGTCCGAATCGGTGATCGCCCGCGACCTGGGGGTCAGCCGCGCGCCCGTGCGCGAGGCGGCGCGGCTGCTGGAAAGCTCGGGGCTGGTCGCCTACCAGCCCAATCGCGGCTTCTTCGTGCGCAAGATCTCGGCGCGCGAGCTCGACGATCTCTACGAATTGCGCATCTTGATCGAGACCGCCGCCGCGCTGCGCGTCGTGCGCGGGGCGCCCGATGCCGCCATCGACACGCTGGCGGCGCAGATCGAGAAACTGCGTGCCGTCTCCACCCCCGAGGCCGAGATGCTGACCCAGATGGAGGCGGACATGGAGTTCCACCGCCGGATGATCGCGGCCTCCGGCAATCCGCGCTTTTCCGCGATCTTCGACCAGCTGGCGAAGGAGACGGAGCTGTGCGTGATGGTGATCGGGCGGCTCTATGGCGACCCGCGCTGGATCGCCGACACGCATGTGCCGATCCTCGAGGCGCTCCGCGCGCGCGACGAGACCGCCGCGAAGGCCGCCATCGAATACCATATCGGCGAGGCGCGCCGCCTCGTCACGCAGCAGTTCCGTTCCCTCGAAGAGTGACCCGCATGAAGTGTTTCTACGCCCCCGAGACCGAGGCCCATGATCCGCAGTTCCGCCTCACCCATGGCCGGCTGCTGCACAATGCCGAACAGGCGGAGCGGGCGCGGCTGCTGCTGGCCGGGCTGGACCGGCTGGGGCTGGCCACCCAAAGCCCGCCCGAGGCGCCCCGCGCCGCGCTGGAGGCGGTGCACACGCCCGAATTCCTGGATTTCCTCGAACATGCCTGGGACGAATGGCAGGCCTTGCCGGATCCCGGCCCCGAGGTGGTGCCCAATGTCTTCGCGCAGAAGGCGACCAGCACCTATCCCAAGGACAGCATCGTCGGCCGCGCGGGCTGGCACATGGGCGACACCTCCGCGCCGATCGGCCCGAATAGCTGGACCGCCACGCGCCGCGCCGCCGATTGCGCCGTCGCCGCCGCCGATGCGGTGCTGGACGGAGAGCGCATGGCCTATGCGCTGACCCGCCCGCCGGGGCACCATTCCACCGCCGATACCGCCGCCGGGCACTGCCTGATGAATGTCTCGGCCATCGCCGCCGAACGGCTGCGGACGCGGCATGACCGCGTCGCCACGCTCGATATCGACGTCCATCACGGCAATGGCACCCAGGCGGTGTTCTACGGCCGCGCCGACGTGCTGACCGTCTCCGTCCATGCCGATCCCGCGACCTACTATCCGTTCTTCGTGGGCTACGCGCATGAGACCGGCGAAGGCGCGGGCGCGGGATACAACCTGAACATCCCGCTGCCGCGCACGACCACCGATGCCGACTGGCTGGCCGCGATCAACCGCGCCCTGGCGCGGATCGCGGAATTCGCCCCCGGGGCGCTGGTCGTGCCGCTGGGGCTGGATGCCCATGAGAACGACCCGCTCAAGGGGATGCAGATCAGCTGGGACGGGTTCCGCGAGGCCGGGCGCCGGATCGCCGCCGCGGGCCTTCCCACGGTGCTGGTGCAGGAAGGCGGCTATCTCTCCGACGACCTGACCACGTCGCTCGAACACGTCATGCGCGGCCTTCTGGGCCGCTGAGCCCGCCTGCCCGCCCGCGCCGCTGGCCTGATCGCCCGGCCGGGCTGGCGCTATGCCCGATCCCGGCAATCTGCTTGATCTGAGGATGGCAGATTGCGCCGGTCCCCGACCGCAGCGCCCATGCGCCCTTTCCCAGGAGCCTTCCGATGAACCAGATCCCGAATTCCCTGCACGCCTCCGACATCGCCCATTCGATCCACCCCTATACCAATGCCCGCGCCCATGAGGCGCAGGGCCCGCTGATCATCACCCGCGGCGACGGCGTGCGGGTCTATGACAGCGAGGGCAAGGAATACATCGAGGGGCTGGCCGGGCTGTGGTCCGTGGCCGTCGGCTTCTCCGAGCCGCGGCTGCGCGACGCCGCCATCGCCCAGCTCGACGCCCTGCCCTATTACCATTCCTTCGCCCACAAGGCCAACGAACCGGCGATCCGCCTGGCCGAGAAACTGGCCGAGATCACCCCCGAGGGGCTCAACCGCGCCTTCTTCACCAATTCCGGATCCGAGGCGAACGACACCGTCATCAAGATGGTCTGGTTCCTCAACAACGCGCTGGGGCGGCCGCAGAAGAAGAAGTTCCTCGCCCGCACCAAGGGCTATCACGGGATCACCATCGCCTCCGGAAGCCTCACCGGCCTGCCGGCGAACCACAAGGATTTCGACCTGCCCGCGATCCCCGTCACCCATCTGACCTGCCCGCATTTCTGGAAGTTCGGGGCCGAGGGCGAGACCGAGGCCGAATTCACCGCGCGGCTGCTGGAAGAGCTGGAACAGACGATCCTGGCCGAGGGGCCCGAAACCATCGCCGCCTTCATCGGCGAACCCTGCATGGGGGCGGGCGGCGTCATCACCCCGCCCGAAGGCTACTGGCCGGGCGTCGCCGCGATCTGCGCGAAACACGACATCCTGCTGGTCTCCGACGAGGTCATCAACGGCTTCGGACGGCTCGGCACGCCCTTCGGCTGCCAGAAATACGGCTTCACCCCGGATATCATGGTCACCTCGAAACAGCTGACCTCCTCCTACATGCCGCTGGCCGCGATCATGGTGAACGACAAGGTCTATGACGCCATCGCCGACCACACGGCACGGCTGGGCACCTTCGGCCATGGCTACACGGCCTCGGGCCATCCGGTGGCCTGCGCGGTCGGGCTGGAGAACCTCAAGATCATCGAGGAACGCGACCTGATGGGCAATGCCGCGCGGCTGGAACCGGCCTTCCAGGCCGGGCTGCGGGCCTTCGCGGATCATCCCCTGGTCGGCGAGGTGCGCGGCACCGGGCTGATCGGCGGGCTGGAACTGGCCGACAAGGCCACGAAACAGCCCATCGGCAAATCCGGCGCCCTCGCCGCGCGGGTGGCCAGGGCCGCGCAGGAGGCGGGGCTGATCTGCCGCAATGTCTATGACACCGTCGCGCTCTGCCCGCCGCTGATCGTCACCGAGGAGGACATCGCCCAGATCTTCGCCCGGCTGGGCGCCGCCCTGGACCAGGTGGCCGCCGAGGCGAAGGCCGAAGGGCTGCTCTGACCCCGCCCGGGGCCGGGCCGCGCGGCGGCCCGGCTCAGGGTCCGAAGGCCGCCCGCCACTGGGCGATGAACTGCGCGCGGCGCTGCCGGTCCAGCGCCACCAGCAGCGCGGGCGACAGCGCGATGGGCCGCGCCGCGCTCTGCGCCAGCGCC
>NZ_JACVXA010000053.1 GCF_014903745.1 Mangrovicoccus algicola
CGCCGCCGAACTGGGCCTGGCCGCGGGCACGCCGGTCGCCGCCAGCCTGATCGACGCCTATGCCGGGGCGCTCGGCACGCTGGGGGTGGCCCGCGCCGCGGGCGAGCCGCTCCCGGCGCGGCTGGCGGTGATCGCGGGGACCTCGACCTGCCATATCGGCCTCAGCCCCGGGCCGGTCTTCGTGCCCGGCATCTGGGGGCCCTATTACGGCGTCATGCTGCCGGATCTCTGGGCGCTGGAAGGCGGGCAATCGGCGGCCGGCGCGCTCCTGGATGCGGTCATCGCCCGGCACGGCGCCTCGGCCGCGCTGGCCGCGGAGGCCGAGGCCCAGGGCAGGCGGATCACCGACCTGCTGGATGACGTGCTGGCCGGGATGGGCGCGGAGACCGCCACGCTGACCCGCGAGCGCCACGTGCAGCCCGATTTCCACGGCAACCGCTCGCCGCTGGCAGCCCCCTGGCGCAAGGGCGCGATCAGCGGGCTGACCCTGCAGACCGGGGTCGCGGACCTGGCGCTGGACTATCTCGCGACGCTGCAGGCCCTGGCCTATGGCACGCGCCACATCATCGAGGAGATGCGCGCCGCGGGCGCCCGGGTCGACACGCTGGTCGTCAGCGGCGGGCTGGCCCGCAACGCGCTGTTCCTGCGAGAGAATGCCGATGCCACCGGCTGCCGGGTCATCGTCCCCGACCAGCCCGAGCCGGTGCTGCTGGGCTGCGCGATGCTGGCGGCGGTGGCCGCGGGCACGCAGCCCGACATCGAAACCGCCATGACCGCGCTTTGCGGCACGGGGCGCGTCGCGGTCCCGCGCGGCGGCGCCATCGGCGACTATCACGACCGCAAATACCGGGTCTTCCGCCGGATGCAGGAAGATTTCGCCGCCTATGGCGCGCTGATGGGAGACGCCTCATGACCACGATCACCCTCGTCGCCAGCGGCGACCTGCGCGAAAGCGCCAATATCCAGTGCTGGCCCGCCCAGGCGGCGATGGAGGCCAGGCTGGCACAGGTGCTGGAGGGCATGGGCCACCGGCTGCAGCGCGCCCATGGCGTCAAGGACGGGGCCGGCCACGGGTTCATCGCCAGCCAGAGGGAGGGCATGGACATCTTCGCCGCCATCGATCCCGACGCGCCGCTGATCGTCGCCGAGGCGGTCTGGCAGTATTCGCACCATGTGCTGCCGGGGCTGAGCACGCATCGCGGCCCGATCCTGACCCTGGCCAACTGGTCCGGCCAATGGCCCGGGCTGGTCGGGCTGCTGAACCTCAACGGGTCGCTGACCAAGGCGGGCATCGCCCATGCCTCGCTCTGGTCCGAAACCTTCGAGGACGGCTTCTTCCTGGGCAAGCTGGCCGAATGGCTGGACACCGGCACCATCACCCATGACACCAGCCATGTCCGGCCCTTCGACGGCGATGCCGGAGAGGATGCGGCGCTGGTGGCGGCCATCGCCGCGGACCTGCGCCGCAACAAGGCCATCCTGGGCGTCTTCGACGAGGGCTGCATGGGCATGTACAATGCCATCGTGCCCGACGAGCTGCTGATGCCCATGGGGCTGTTCAAGGAACGCCTGTCGCAATCCGCGCTCTATCACGCGACCCTGCAGGTGCCGGTCGCCGAGGGCCGCGCCGCCTATGACTGGCTGCGGGCGAAGGGCATGACCTTCCATCTGGGCACCGACCCGGCGACCGAGCTGACCGAGGATCAGGTGATCGACCAGTGCCGCATGTATGTGGCGGCGGTGCGCATGGCCGACCGGTTCGGCTGCGAGGCGATCGGCATCCAGTACCAGCAGGGGCTCAAGGACCTGCTGCCCGCCTCCGACCTGGTCGAGGGGATGCTGAACACCGATGACCGCCCCGACGTGACCCGCCCCGATGGCAGCGTGATCCGCCAGGGCCGGGCCATCGTGCATTTCAACGAGGTGGATGAATGCGCGGCGATCGACGGGGTGCTGATCAACCGGGTGCATCGCGCGCTGGGGCAGCCGGTGGAAACCACGCTGCACGACCTGCGCTGGGGCGGGCCGGACCTGTCGGGCACGCATGAGGGCCATGTCTGGGTGTTCGAGATCTCCGGCGCGGCGCCCGCGGCGCATCACGCGGGCGGCTGGGCCGGATCGGAAAGCCACCGGCAGCCGGCGATGTTCTTTCCCGCCGGGGGCGGCACGCTCAAGGGCTATGCGAAACCCGGCGAGATCATCTGGTCGCGCATCCATGTCGAGGACGGCACGCTGCGGATGGATATCGGGCGCGGCCGCGCGGTCGAATTGCCGCCTGCCGAACAAGAACGGCGCTCGCGGGCGACGAACCCGGAATGGCCGATCATGAACGCCATCCTCACCGGGGTCAGCCGCGACCAGATGATGGCCCGCCACAAGGCGAACCACATCCAGGTCGTCTATGCCAATTCCGTCGAAGAGGCCGACCGCGCCCTGCGCGCGAGGGCGGCGCTGGCCGCCGAACTGGGCATCCAGGTCAGCACCTGCGGCGTCTGATCCCCGCGGAGGCGCCCGTCCTCCGGGACGGCCCCCGCCCCCTGCCGACCCGCCCGGCCCATATGGCGCCGGTGGCATGGCGGAGCCGGAGGCCAGGCCGCATCTCCCGGCTGGAGGATCGACACGGCATCTCCCGGCGGCGCGCGCGATCCGGCGCGGCAGACCCCGGCGGCAGGATCCCCGGGCTGCCCCGAAAACATGCATCGCGTCTGCAAATTCATCCGAAATGCCGAAAAAGTCGCGTTTCAAATCCGCCAGATCACGGCATGTTCGGAAACCGCTTAAGACGGTCCGCTTTTGGGTGCATGCAAACGACCATCGCAATGACGACGCTTTCGAGAATGTCACGGATCCCGGATCAGGCCACAGATGCCGCCGGAAAATCCATGTCCGGGACAGAGGGCGCCGCGGGCCGGAAAAAGGGCGGTAAACGTCCGTATATTAACGATTTCACCAGCAGGAGACCCTCCATGAAGACCATTCTCGCCACCGCGCTCATCGGCGCCGCCGGCCTGGCGGCCTCCACCGCATCCGCCGCCAACATCACGCTCTGCGGCGCCTCGCCGGGCGGATTGTGGAGCCTGATCGGCGTCGGCCTCGACGCGGCCGTGCGGGCCCAGCAGCCGGACAGCACCGTCACCTACCAGACCTCCTCGGGCGGTTTCGCGAATATCGCGCAGATCAAGGCCGGCGGATGCGACCTGGGCATCGTCCATGTCGGCGAGGCGCTGATCGCCAAGAAAGGCGCGGCCCCGTTCCAGGCGCCGGTCGAGGGCATCGGCGCGGTCGCACTGGTCTATGACAAGGCCCCCATGCATTTCCTGGTCTCGAAAAGCTTCGCCGAGGAATACGGCCTCGGCTCGATCGCCGATCTCGCGACCAGCGGCGCGCCGCTCGACCTGGTCTCGAACCGCCGCGGGATCCTGCCCTCGATCCTGCTGGAAGAGGCCTTCGCCAAATCCGGGCTGACCTATGACCAGCTCGAGGAGAATGGCGGCTCGGTCCAGTACGAGGGCAGCGCCGGCGCCGCGGACATCATGACCGACGGCCGCGCCGACATGTGGACCAACGCGACCTTCATCGGCACCTCGGCGGTGGAGACCATCGCCCAGGCCCGCCCCATGACGCTCTTGTCGGTCCCCGCCGAGGTCAGCCGGCAGATGGTGGAGGAATACGGCTCGCAGCTGGTGACCATTCCCGCCGGATCCTATCCCTGGCTGGATCATGACGTGGAAACCTTCGGCGCCCGCGCCGCGATCGTGGCCGCCGAGGATGCCGATCCGGCAATGATCGAACTCGTCGCCACCGCGATCCGCGACCATGCCGACAAGATTGCCGAGGTCCATAGCGCGATGGGCGGGTTCACCGCCGAATTCGCGGCCTCCCTCGACGCGCTGGACTATGTCCCTGGCGCGGCCGAGATCTACGCCCCGGCAAACTGATCCCCCGCAGGGGCCGGGCCCCTCCGGGACCACCTGCTGCCCGTTCCCCCGCCGGGGGGACGGCCTCCCATCATGGCGGAAAACGGGAAGGTTTCCATGCGGTTTCTCGCGTATCTCTTCAACACAAGCCCCCGGCGCCGTCCCGAAGGCTGGCTGGCGCGGCCGCTGACGCTCTATTGCGCCGCCGTGTCCGCCTGGGTGCTGTCGGCGGCGACATGGATGCGGGTGGACTCGCTCGCCATGACGATCATCTTCCTGTCGCTCATCCTGGTGCCGTCCTTCCTGCTGGTCGCCGCGGCCCCCGGATCGGATCCGCGCAGGCCCTCCGCGATCGACTGGGGTCTTTCCGCGGCCGCGGGCGCCTCGGCGCTCTATTTCATCGTGAACATCCCGGCCACGGCCGAGCGCATCTCGCTGCTGTCGCCGCTGAGCTGGCACCAGTTCGCCTTCGCCGCGATCATGATCCTGCTGACGCTGGAGATCACCCGCCGCACCGTGGGCATGTTCCTGATGCTGCTGGTGATGAGCTTCATCGCCTACAACCTCCTCGGCCATCACCTCACCGGCACGCTGGGCCATGGCTACATCTCGCTGCAGCATTTCGTGGACATCAACGTCTATACCTCGGACGGCCTGTTCGGCACCCCGGTGCGGGTCGCGGCGACCTATGCCTTCCTCTTCGTGCTTTTCGGAACCATCCTCGAACATGCCCGCGGCGGCGACTTCTTCTTCGGCCTCTCCGCCGCGCTGACCGGCCGCTCTCCCGGCGGCCCCGCCAAGGTGGCGGTGGTGTCCTCGGCCCTGTTCGGCACGATGTCCGGCAGCCCGACCTCCGACGTGGTCGCGACCGGCTCGATCACCATTCCGATGATGAAGAAGCTCGGCTACCGCCCGGAAATGGCCGCGGGGACCGAGGTCGCGGCCTCGACCGGGGGCAGCCTGCTGCCGCCCGTCATGGGCTCCGCCGCCTTCATCATGGCCGAGGTGACTGGTCTCGACTACCTGGCGATCTGCTTTGCCGCCATCGTGCCCGCCGCGGTCTACTATCTCGGCATCTACGTGCAGGTGCACATGCGTTCGAAGACCCTGGGACTGGAGCCGCTGGCCCCGGAGCAGGTGCCGCGCCTGCGCGCGGTCATGATCTCGGGCTGGCCCTACCTGATCCCGCTGCTTGGCATGACCGCGATGCTGGTGATGCATTTCTCGCCGACCCTGACCGCGGCGGTCGCCTCCGGCCTGGTCTGGCTGGTCGCGCTGATGCGCCCCTCGACCCGCCTGGGGCTGGGGAAGACCATCGACGTGCTGTCGGAGACCACCATCCGCATGATCGGCGTGACCGGCGCCTGCGCGGCCGCGGGGCTCGTGGTCGGCGGGATCACCATGACCGGGCTGGCCTCCAAGTTCTCGGTCCTGGCCTTCGGCCTGGTCGGCGAGAACGACTTCCTCGTGCTGCTGCTGTCGGCGGCGGTGACGATCATCCTCGGGCTGGGCATGCCCACGCCCTCCGCCTATGTCCTGGCCGCCGTTCTGGTGGCGCCGACCCTGGTCAATGACCTCGGCATGCCGCTGATGGCCGTGCACATGTTCATTCTCTATTACGCGGTGCTCTCGGCCATGACCCCGCCCGTCGCCGTGGCCAGCTTCGCCGCCGCCGCGATTGCCCAGGCCAATCCGATCAGGATTTCGCTCGAGGCCATGCAGCTGGCGGTCACCGCCTTCATCATGCCCTTCGCCTTCATCGCCAATCCCGGCGTGCTGCAGCCCTGGGCCTCCGCCGGGGATGCGGCCGAGGCGCTGGCGGTGATCCTGGGCTGCTTCGCCATCGCCATCGGGGCCGAGACCGCCCGCCGCACCGACCGGCTGTGGGGCTGGGCGGGCGTCGCCGCGGGGCTGTGCCTGATCATGCCCGGGCCGGAACCCAAGATCCTGGGTCTGGCCATGGCCGCCGCCGTGCTGGTGCGGATGCGCCGCAGGCGGACCGCGATGGCGGTCTCCTGACCGGGCGGCCGGACCCTCATCACGTGACATACAGCATACAAGTACAAGAAGGACCCCCCATGCTGATCGACATGCGCAAAGTGGAAAAACTGATCGACCTGTGGTTCGACGAGGACAATAACTACTTCGACCTGACCGCCAAGATCATGGTGGATGACGATGCCGCGGCCACCTTCGGGATGAATGCGCGCGAGGACATCATCCTCGCCGGCCTGCCGATGGCGGAGCTGATCTTCAAGAAGCTCGATCCGGCCTGCAGCTTCGAGGCGCTCTACAAGGACGGCGACAGGATCGCCGCCGGCACGACCTTCGCCAGGATCACCGGCAACGCCCAGGCCCTGCTGACCGCCGAGCGCGTCGCGCTGAACCTGATGCAGCGCATGTGCGGCATCGCCGGCGTCACCGCGGAATACGTCAAGGAGATCGAGGGCACCGGCGCCTTCCTCGTCGATACCCGCAAGACCACGCCGGGCCTGCGCATGCTGGAGAAATACGCCGTCACCTGCGGCGGCGGACGCAACCACCGGCTGGGCCTCGACAACGGCATCATGCTCAAGGACAATCACATCGCGGTGGCCGGGTCGATCACCGCCGCCGTCGCCCGTGCCAAGGCCCATGCCCCGGTCCTGACCAAGATCGAGGTCGAATGCGACCGGATCGACCAGGTGAAGGAAGCCCTGGAGGCCGGGGCCGATGTCATCATGCTGGACAACATGACCAATGACGCGATGCGCGACTGCGTCGAATGGGTGGCGGGGCGCGTGCCGCTGGAATGCTCGGGCGGGGTGCGCCTGGAGACCATCAGGGGCAAGGCCGAGACCGGCGTCGACTTCGTCTCGGTCGGCCGCATCACCCAGTCCGCCCCCTGCGTCGATATCGGTCTCGACGACGTGTGAACCTGAAACCCGACAGAAGCGGAGCAGTCGCCATGGCATTCAAGGGAACCCTCTTTCTCGTCGTCGGCCCCAGCGGGGTCGGCAAGGACACCCTTCTGGACGGTGCGAAGGAGGCGCTTGGCAGCTATGGGTTCTACCGCTTCTGCCGGCGCTGGATCACCCGCGATGCCGAGGCCGGCGGGGAGGATTACCGCCCCGTCAGCGACGCCGAGTTCAGCCGCATGCTGGAGGCCGGCGCGTTCTTCCACCACTGGGAGGCCCACGGGCTGCGCTATGGCCTGCCCGGCGACATCCGCGACGACCTGGAGCGCGGCATCCATGTCATCCTGAACGGCTCGCGGCGCGAACTGGCCGGGATGGCCGCGCTCTGGGAAGATACGGTCGTCATCTCCATCGAGGCCTCTCCCGAGGTCATCGCCGCAAGGCTGACCGCCCGCGGGCGCGAAAGCGCCGAGGAGATCGAGAAGCGCATCGCGCGCCGCGCCGAGGTGCCGCAGGTCGGGCGCACCGTGATCCGGGTGCGCAACGAGGCCGGGCGCGAGGAAGGCATCCGGGCGCTGGTCCAGGCGATCGTCGGCAGCGCCGGACAGCATTTCCGCGGCGAAGCCTCCAGCCTGCGCACCGTCAACGGCAATCTCTGCGTGATTTCCGATGCCCATCCGGTTGCCGAGATCCTGCGCGCGCAGGGCAGCCGGGTGGAGCTGGTGAACGCGGCGGGCACCGAGGTCGTCGCCGAACTGGCCTATGACACCGGCGACCGGGTCTCGGCCGATGCCTGCCTCCTCGACATCAAGCTGGCCGCGCGGCTGGGCATCGGCGAGGGCGCCGTTCTGGAACTGCGCCCGGCCCCCTCGCCGCTGAGCCGCGAGGTGCTGCGCCGCAAGGTCCGCGGCGAGGAGCTCTCGGCGGCGGATATCGAACAGGTGGTCGATGAAATGGTCCGCGGCCGGTACTCGCAGACCGAACTGGCCGGGTTCCTCGTCAGCGCCGCGAACGGGCTGACCACGGCGGAGGTCGTGGCCCTGGCAAGATCCCGTGCCGCGCGCACCGAGAATCTGCGCTGGGACGCGCCGGTCGTCGTCGACAAGCATTCCATGGGCGGGATTCCCGGCAACCGGATCACCCCCATCATCATCCCGATCGTCGCCGCCGCCGGGCTCATCATGCCCAAGACCTCCTCGCGCGCGATCACCTCCGCCTCGGGAACCGCCGACGCGATGGAGGTCATGGCCCGCGTCGACCTGTCCCCGGACGAGCTGCGCCGCGTGGTCCGCGAGACCGGCGGCTGCATTGCCTGGAACGGCAACCTGACCCATTCGCCGGTCGATGACGTGATGAACGCGATCAACCAGCCGCTGGGACTGAAATCGGCGCAGCTCGATGTCTCCTCGATCCTGTCGAAGAAGCTGGCGGCCGGCTCCACCCATGTGCTGATCGACATGCCTGTCGGCCCGGAGGCCAAGACCCGGACCGCGGCCGAAGCCGCCGAGCTGGAGACCCTGTTCCGGACGGTCGCGCAGGCGCTCGGCATCCAGGCGCGGGTGATGGTGACCGACGGCACCGGTCCTGTCGGCCGCGGCATCGGCCCGGCGCTGGAAATGCGCGACGCCATGATGGTGCTGGAGAATGATCCCGGCGCGCCCGCGGATCTGCGCGAAAAGGCGCTGCTCTATGCGGCCACGATCCTCGACTGGGCCGCCCCCGCGCCGCGCAGCGGCCGCGACCGGGCGGAGGAGCTGCTGTCATCCGGCGCCGCCGCCGCGAAGTTCCGCGCCATTCTGGCGGCCCAGGGCATGCGCGGCGCCAGGGCGCCCGCGCCGGCGCCGCTGACCGAGACGATCGCCACGCCGGCCGCCATGGAGATGCCGGGCTTCGGCGTCAGGTCGGTTGCCGCGATCGCGCGGGCCACGGGCGCGCCCCTCGTGCCCGCGGCAGGGGTCGACCTGCTGGCCCTGCCGGGCGCGCATCTGGAACCGGGCGCGCCGCTGCTGCGGATCCATGCCGCGACCAGCTTCGCGTTGCAGGCCGCCGCATCGCGCGCCCGCGACGCGCTGGCCAGCGGACAGCTGTTCCGGACGGTGCCCCGGATCGCCGAACCGGTATGACCCGGGCCAGGCGGGGCGCGGGCTGCAAGTCGCCCTGCCCCGCCGCCGCCCGGTCAGGCCGGCAGCGGCATCAGCGCGAAGTCCCGGTCGAGCAGCACCAGATCCCCGGCCTCCATCCCCGGCGCGATCCGGCGCGGGGCCAGGCCCATCACCGCGCGCGGCATGTCGGTGACCATGGCCAGCGCCTCGCCCAGCGGAAGCCCCACATGGCGGCACAGGTTGGCGAGGCTGCCGCGCAGGTCCAGATGCGCCCCGGCCAGCGCGCCCTCGGCATTGATCAGCCGCCCCTCGGCCAGCGCGATGCGCCGCCCGTAGAGCATGAAGCTGTCCGGCCCGCCGACCGTGGCCATGGCATCGCTGACCGCGAAGCTGCGCGCGCCGGGCGGGCGGGCGGCCAGCGCCAGGCGCAGCATGTCCCAGGAGACATGGATGCCGTCGCAGATCAGCCCGCAGGCCACCGGCTCCAGGATCGCCGCGCCCAGCAGTCCCGGCGCGCGCGACCCCATCGGGTCCATGGCATTGAACAGGTGCGTGACGCAGCCGACGCCCCGGGCAAAGGCGGCGCGGGCCTCTTCGGCGGTGGCGCTGCTATGCCCGGCCGAGACCACCGCGCCGCAGGCGACCAGCGCGCGCAGGAGCCCGGGATCGGCCCGTTCGGGGGCCAGCGTGATCATCACCGGCACACCCGCGCCGCGCAGCCGCTCGACCAGCTCGACGCTGCGGCGGTCCAGCGGGCGCAGGAACGCCGCCTCATGCGTGCCGCGCCGCGCGGGCGCGAGATGCGGCCCCTCGATATGCAGCCCCAGGATGCCGGTCTCGCCCCAGCCGGCCAGCACGGCCGCGGCGGCCGCCTCCGCGACTTCGGGCCGGTCGGTGATGACCGTGGGCAGGATGTCCCCCGTGCCCAGCCGCCGATGCGCCGCCGCCACGGCCCGCAGCCCGGCCGGGCTGGGGTCGGAATTGACCATCACCCCGCCGCCGCCATTCACCTGCAGATCGGTGAAGGGCACGCTGGCGAGGAAGGCCTCGACATCCGCCACCGCCGTCCCGCGCGGGGCCAGCGCGGTGACGCGGCCATCCCTCAGCGTGATCTCGCGATCCGCCAGCAAGGCGCCGCCGCTCCAGACATGGCGCGCGGCGATCAGGGTTTCGGCCATGGATCCGCTCCTTTCCGGCATCGCTACAGCTGCGGCGCCCCGCCTTCGGGATGCACGGTTTCGTAATACTCGGTCATCCGCAGCGCCGCCGCCGCCGCGCGGTCGCAGACCAGCGTCGCCTTAGCATGCATCTGCAGGATCGAGGCCGGGCAGCTGGCGCTGAGCGGCCCTTCGACCATCGCCGCCACCGCCTGCGCCTTGGCCGCGCCGGTCGCCAGAAGCACCACCTCGGCGGCATCCATCACCGTGCCGATCCCCATGGTCAGCGCGTGGCGCGGCACCGGTTCGCCCGGCCCGAAGAAGCGCCGGTTGTCCTCCACCGTCTTGCGCGCCAGCGTCTTGACCCGGGTGCGCGACACCAGCGAGGAACTGGGCTCGTTGAACCCGATATGCCCGTTCGCCCCGATCCCCAGAAGCTGCAGGTCGATCCCCCCCGCCGCCGCGATCGCCGCCTCGTAGCGCGCCGCCTCCGCCTCCAGATCCGGCGCGTCGCCCCGGGGCAGATGCGCCTGCCCCGGCGGCAGGCCCAGCGGGCCGAAGAGGTGGCGCCGCATGTAGACGTGATAGCTTTGCGGATGATCGGGACCGAGCCCGACATATTCGTCGAGATTGAAGCTGGTGAAGCGGGCGGCCGGGAACCGCCCCTGCCCCGCCCGGTCGATCAGCGCGGCATAGACCGGCTCCATCGTCCCGCCGGTGGCAAGGCCCAGCACCGCCCCGGGCCGCGCCGCCAGCAGGTCGGCGATCCGGTCGGCCACGGCCCCGGCGGCGCGGGCGGCATCGGGATGGATGAGGATTTTCATGTCAGGTCCTTCCTCGGGGATGGCAGTCACCGGCGGCACCCGCGGGCGCCGCCATGTCCCGGGCCAGCGCCAGCGCCCCGTCAAGCGGCGTGCCCGCGGGTGCCCGGATCCCGGCGGCCAGATCCGGCGGCAGGACCGCCGCGTAATGCGGCCCGATCCCGCCGGTCAGGCACAGCGCCCGCCCCGGAACGTGGCCGAGCGCCGCCAGCAGGCGCGCCAGGTAGCCGGCCCCCTGCCGCAGGATCGCGGCCGCGGCGGCATCGCCCGCGCCCGCCCGTTCGGTGACCAGGGGCGCGATCCGGCCCAGTTCGTCGGGCCGCGCGGCGGTGGCGAAGGCGACGATGCCCGCCGGTCCGCCATGGCGCTCTGCCAGCATCCGGGTCAGCCCGCTCTGCGCGGCGATCCCGTCGCAGGCATCGAGGGTCACGCTCAGCGCCCGGCGCCCGACCCAGGCGGCGGAGGCCTCGTCGCCCAGAACCGCGCCCCAGCCGCCGGCCAGGCGGATCCGCCCGCCGGCCTGCAGCGCCAGGAAGGAGCCGGTGCCGCAATGCGCCACCGCCCCGTCGAGATCCCCCAGCGCGCCGCGCACCGCCGCCGGGCGGTCATCCTCGACCCGCGCGCAATCCAGCGGCAGCGCCGCCGCGACCCGGCCCGCCAGCTCTGCCGACAGGCAGCCGGCGAGCCCCAGATAGGCCGGGGTCGCAGCCAGCGCCGCCGCGTCCAGCCCGGCGCATCCGGCCAGCCGCGCCAGCCCGTCGCGCAGCCCCGCGACGGCGCGGCCGAAATCCGAGCCGACATTGGCAGGCCCCGTCTCGACCGTGCAGCGCCCGTCATAGCTCAGCCGCGCGCGCGTGCCGCCGCCATCCACGGCAATGACCGGCCGCGTCATGCCGCGACGGTCGCGCCCGGCACGACCCGGCGCGGACAGGCGGCCCCGTCCTGCCGGAACAGATGCGCCGCCGCCGGGTCGAAGCCGAATTCCGCCGCCACGCCGGGGCGCAGCCCGAACCCGCCCGAGACCACCGCGCAGATCGCCTGCCCGGTCTCGGCGGCGCCATAGACGACGCTCTGGTTGCCCAGCTGCTCGATCACCTCCGGAACGACGCGGAACCGGACCTCTCCCGCGCCCAGGCGCAGGTCGTCGGGACGGATGCCCAGCTCCAGCGCCTCGCCGGGGGCGGCCCCGCCCTCGACCGGAACCGTGACCTCGCCCGCGCCCGCAAGCCGCATCGCGATGCCCCCGGCCGCGGTTCCCGTCGCCTCGGCGGGCAGGAAGTTCATCGTCGGATTGCCGAGGAACCCCGCGACGAAACGGTTGGCCGGGCGGTGGAACAGCTCCAGCGGGCTGCCCACCTGCTCGACCACGCCGTCGCGCAGCACCACGATCTTGTCGGCCATCGTCATCGCCTCGACCTGGTCATGGGTGACATAGATCATCGTCGTGCCCAGTTTCGCATGAAGCCGCGTCAGTTCCACCCGCATCTCGGCGCGCAGCGCGGCATCGAGATTGCTCAGCGGCTCGTCGAATAGGAACACCGCCGGTTCGCGCACGATGGCGCGGCCGATGGCGACGCGCTGGCGCTGGCCGCCGGACAGCGCGGCGGGCTTGTGCGCCAGCCGCTCCTCCAGCTTCAGCACCGCGGCGGCCTCGGCGACGCGGCGGCGGATCTCGGCCTCGGGCAGCTTCGCCACCTGCAGCGGGAAGGCGATGTTCTCGAAGACGGTCATGTGCGGGTACAGGGCGTAGCTCTGGAACACCATGGCGATGCCGCGATCGACCGGGGCCACGTCATTGACCACGCGGCCGTTGATGCGCAGCTCGCCGCCGGTGATCTCGTCCAGCCCGGCGATCATCCGCAGCATCGTCGACTTGCCGCAGCCCGAGGGGCCGACGAAGACGACGAATTCCCCGTCCTCGACGGTCAGGTCGGTTTCGCGGATCACCTTGGCATGGCCGAAGGACTTGGTCAGCCCGGCGAATTCCAGCTTGCCCATCAGACGCCCTCCGCCATGGCCGGCGCGCCGAGCGCCGCATCGAATTCCGCCCAGATCGGGGCCATCTCGACCACCCGCCCCCCGGTGCGGGCGATGTCCATGGCCAGCGCCGTCAGCCCCGATTCCAGCGCATCCGTCACCGATAGCGGCAGATGCGGCATCCGTCCCTCGACATGGGCGACGATATCGGCCGCCATCTGGGCATCGGCGCCGTAATGGCCCGCCTCGCTGCCCGATCCGATCGCGGCGGCATCGGCGACCTGCGCCCCGGTATCGGACAGCGTCACGCGGAAGCTGTTGCGGATGAAATCGCCCTCCGCCATGCCCTCGGTGCCGATCACCGCGAAGCGGCGGAACTGGTCGGGCACGTTCAGGTTCGTGTGGAAGGCCAGGCTCGCCCCGCCCTCGTATTCCACCAGCGCCGTCTGGTAGTCGATGATGTCGGCCTCGCCGGAAAACGCATCCTCGATCCCGTGCCAGCGCGGCAGCTTCTCGTCCAGATAGGCGGGGCGCCCGGCGGGGCGCCGTTCGGGCAGGTATTTCTTGCGCCCGCCGAAACTGGCCACCCGCGCGGGCCGCCGCCCGACCACGCCCTGGTAGAGGTCGATGTCGTGGCAGCATTTCTCCAGCATGAAGCCGCCGGTCATCGCGGTGGACCGCCGCCAGTCGCGCATGAAGAAGGACCCGTGATAGGGGGCGATATGCTCGGAGGCCTCGATCGACATGACCTCGCCGATATGGCCGTCGGCCTGCGCCCGGCGCAGCGCGCGGTAAAGCGCGGAATAGCGCAGCACCAGCCCCACCATCAGCCGCCTCCGGCCGTCATGGCGGGCGATCAGCCGCGCCAGCTCCATCGTCTCGGCGACCGAGATCACCACCGGCTTCTCGGCGAAGATGAAGGGCACGTCGCTTTCCAGCGCGATGCGCAGATGCTCCAGATGCAGGTGGTTGGGCGAGCCGATCATCACCATGCGCGGGCGCAGCGCCTTCAGCATGGCGGCAGGGTCGTCATGGAATGCGGGGGCGGCGCCGATCCGGTCCAGCACCTCCAGATGGGTGCTTTCGGGATCGCTGACGCCCAGGACATCGAGCCCCGGCGCGGCGGCATGGAATTCCGGCAGGACCGAGGCGATGCGGTGGCCCAGCCCGATGATACAGGTGGAAATGGCGGTCATTTGCTGGCTCCTGCGGTGAGGCCTTCGATGAATTTTCTCTGGAAGATCAGGTAGACGACGATGATCGGCAGGATCACCAGGACGGCGCCCGCGGTCAGGACGGGGATGTTGACGGTATAGCGGCCCTGGAAGAACAGCATCCCCAGCGGCATGGTGCGCAGGCTGTCGTCATTGACCAGCACCAGCGGGATGAGGAACTCGTTCCAGGTCCAGATGAACAGGAACAGCGCCAGCGACGAGATCGCGGGGCGCATCAGCGGCAGGATCACCCGGCGCAGGATCAGCCCGCGCGGCGCCCCGTCCAGGAGCGCCGCCTCCAGGATGTCGCGCGGCAGCTGCTGCATCGCCGAGGCCATGAACAGCGTCGCGAAGGGCACCGACATGGCGATCTGCGGCAGGATCAGCGCGGCATAGGTGTTCAGCAGTCCCAGCCAGCGCATCTCGTAATAGAGCGGGATGATGAAGGCCTCGGTCGGCACCATCATGCCCAGCGTGAGGACGACGAAGATCGTCTTCTTGAAGGGAAAGGACAGGAAGGCGAAGGCAAAGCCGGTCAGCAGCCCCAGCAGGACCGACACGCCCACCACCGGCACGACCACCAGGACCGAGTTCCAGAAATAGACGCTGAAATGGCCGTCGACCCAGGCGGTGACGTAGTTTTCCCAGTGGATGCGGTCGGGAAGGACGAAGGCGCCCTCGAACAGGTCCTGCTTGCTCTTGACCGAGGTCAGCAGCAGCAGGCCGAAGGGCACGATGGTCATCAGGGTGAAACCCCAGACGAGGGCCCGGAATCCCAGCGCGCGGGCGGCGATGCGGGAAGCGTCGGTCATGGCTCAGGCTCCGTCGCGGGGTTTGAGGAACCGGTGCACGGCATAGTTCACCGCGAAGACCAGGATCGCCCCGATGATCGCCACCGTCGCGCCGTAGCCGTAGCGGCTGAGCTGGAAGCCCAGGTCGTACATGTAGATGTTGGGCACCAGCGTCGCATTGGCGGGCCCGCCCCGCGTCATGGTGAAGATCAGGTCGAAGCTCTTGATCGAGGCGATGATCGTCAGCAGCAGCACGATGCGCACCTCGGGCAGCAACAGCGGAAAGGTGATGCGGCGGAAGACATAGGCGGGCCCGGCCCCGTCGATCCGCGCCGCCTCGAAGATCGAGGGGTCGAGCCGCTGCAGCCCGGTCAGGAAGATCACCATGCAGAATCCGAAATAGTACCAGACCGCGACCATGCCCACGGCCGGCAGCGCCCAGTTGAAATCGCCCAGCCACGGCACCGCCAGCACGCCCAGCCCGATCGCCTTGAGCCCCTGGTTGATCGGGCCGAAGGCGGGATTGTAGAGCCATTGCCAGACCACGCCGATCACCGCCGAGGGCATGATGTAGGGCATGAACAGCAGCGTGCGCACCGCCAGCCTTTCGCGCGGTCGGATCGCGCTGACCGCCGAGGCCAGGCCCATGCCGAGGATCAGCGGCAGCACGCAGTAGAACAGCATCAGGATGGCGTTGTTCTTCAGCGCGGTGAAGAACCGCGCATCGCCGAACAGCTGGATGTAGTTGCCCAGCCCCACCCAGCGGGGGGCGGAAAGGCCGTTCCAGCTGGTGAAGCTCAGCCCGACCGCCGACAGGATCGGCAGGAAGATGAAGGCGCAGTAGAGGATCAGGCCCGGCAGCACGAAGACAAGGTTCCGGCGCGGCGGCCCGTCGAGGACGGAGGTTTTCATGGGGATTCCTCGGTTTGCCGCGGCCGGTGGTCAGCCGCGGCAAGGGGGCGTCTGTCAGGGGTTACTTGGCGGCCAGATAGGCCTGGTAATCGGCATCGATGATGTCGACATACTCCTCGGGGCTCTGCCGTCCGGCCATCAGGAGCGCCATGTTGTCATCGATCGTGGTCAGCATGGTGGGCGTCGACCAGTCGGGGTAATGCCCGATCGCATCCGCCGCGTTCAGCGAGGTCCAGGCCTCGATCCCCTCGGTCAGGAGCGCGCTGAGTTCCACCTCGCTGCCTTCGGGCAGCGGCGCCGCCGGCAGGTAGCCCCCGGCCGCCCAGACCTCGGCCGCCGCGGGCGAGACCATGTCGTTGATGAACTCCGCCGCCAGGTCCTGCGTCGCCTCGTCCTCGGCCAGCGAGGTGATCGCCCAGGCCAGGTCGACGCCGCCGACGGCCATCGGCTGCTCGACCCCTTCGGGGGCGGGCATCGGCATGAAATGGATGTCGGGATTGGATTGCAGATCGCCGAAATACCAGGTGCCCGAGGTCATGAACCCGGCCTGCCCCGCCACGAAGAGCTGCACCGCATCGGTGCCGCCGATGCCCTGGTAGCCGTCGAAGAAATAGCCCTCCGTCGACCAGGTCTGCATCAGCTCGGCCGCCTTCAGGTTGGCGTCGGTCTTCCAGCTGCCGCCGCGGCCATAGATCAGGTCGTCCAGCTCGGCGCGGTGCGAGGCGTCGATATGCGCCTGCGCGACCGCCGCCATCAGGTGCAGCCCCAGATGGCCGGTGGCCATGCCCATCGCCATGGGCGTGACGCCCTCGCCCTTCAGCGTCTCCAGCGCGGCGAGGAAATCCTCGAAGCTCTCCAGCGGCAGGGCGACCCCGGCCTCCTCCAGCACCGCCTCGTTGTAATAGACGCCCACCACCTCGGCGAGGCTGGAAATGCCGTAGGTCGTGCCCTCGCCGAACTGGCCGTCCTCGGACCAGCGGTCGCGATCCATCAGCGATTGCGACTGCTGCTCGTCCCAGCCGTATTCCGAGATGTAGCCGTCCATCGGGATCAGCATGTCCTCGGCGACCATCGCGCCCATGTCCTTGGCGCCCTGGTTGACCTTGGTCACGACCGGGCCGTCGCCGGCGCTGACCGCCAGCCGCAGGGTCAGCGCCAGGTCGTCGAAGCTGCGCTGCGTGCGGATCAGGTCGACCTCGGGATGCGCCTCTTCGAAGCGGTCCATCAGCGCCTTGATGACCTCGATCTCGCCGTCATAGGAGTAGTTGTGCCAGACCGGCAGGTCCTCGGCGGCGGCGGCCGAGGCCAGGAGCCCGGCTCCCAGCCCGAAGGACACGGCCCCGCGCCGCAGCGCGGGCAGGCAGATGCTGTATTTCGTCATTGTTGTCTTCCCTGTTGCGTTTTCTTCTGGATGTCCCGGCGGATGGCGCGGACGCCCGGGGCGCCGCGGACCGCTTTTTTGCCGGAGCGGTCTTCCCTCTTTCCCGCGGAGCGCCCTAGGTTGGAGGCTCCACGCGAAACAGGACAAGGATCGCATCGATGAGCGAACCCCATATCCGGGCGGCCACGGCCGCGGACACGGACCGGGTCTACGAGATCTGCCGGCGCACCGCCGCGGCGGGCGAGGATGGCAGCCATCTCTATTCCGACCCGCGCATGCCCGGCTATCTCTACTCCGCCGCCTATCTCAAGCTGCAGCCGGACTGCGCCTTCGTGCTCGATATCGACGGCCAGGCGGCCGGCTATGTCATCGGCACGCCCGACACCGCGGCCTTCGAGGCGCGGCTGCTGGACGAGTGGTGGCCCTGGGTGCGCCGCCAGACCGAGGGCATGCAGATCAGCCGCCCCAAGGACCAGATGGCCGCCGATCGCATCGCCCGGCCCAGGGCCCAGGCGCCCGGGATCCTGGCCGATTACCCGGCGCATCTGCACATCAACCTGCTTCCGCAGGCGCAGAGCGGCGGCTGGGGACGGCGGATGATCGAGACCCAGCTGGAGAACATGCGCCGCCGGGGCGTCAGCGGCCTGCATCTGGGGCTCGACCCCGACAACCACCGCGCCGCCGGCTTCTACCGCCATATCGGCTTCACCGATATCAGCCCCGCCGATCAGATGATCTACGGCATCCGCCTCGACGGCTGATCCCGCCTCCGGCGCACGCGCCCCCACTCCGGACATTACCGAATACTCCCGCACCCTGAACGGCGGATTTCCCGAATTCAGGGGAAGCTAAGAGCGGCCCCGGCACATTGTCAAGTTTCCTGACAAAGTGCCGGGGCCGTCGGTTGACGCGCCGTAGAGAGCGTAAATTTTCACGGATTTCCGGGAGGAACGCCCCGAATCTGACCGAAATGCCGGGCCGGGACCTGCCTCAGACGGCCCCGGCCCGCAGCGGAATCGCGCCGCCCGTCCCGGCCTGGCGGACCGGCGGCGGCAGCGGCCAGGGCTGGTCGAGGCTGCGCGTCTCCAGCTGCGGGGCGAAGGTCTGGTTGTACATCCCCGTCAGCGCCAGGTAGCACGCCCCCGTCACGGTGGAGCGCAGCCCCAGCCCCGCGGGCAGCACCGGAACCGGCCGCGAGGAGCGCCGCGCCAGCCCGTCGCGCGCCGCCTCCACGACCCCCGGCACCAGCCCCAGCATGCCGCCCATGACCACCGCCTGCGGATCCAGCATGGCCTGCACCGACAGGATCAGCTGGCCCGACAGGCAGCCGATGCGCGACAGCACCTCCAGCGCCTCCGGCTCCTGCGCCTCCAGCGCGCGGGTGAAGGCCGCCAGCCCCGCGGATGTCCCCGCCGGATCGTGGTAGGCCGCCAGGATCGCCTGCAGGCCCAGCACCCGTTCCAGCGCGCCGCGCCGCACCGAGTCGGGCTCCAGGCTGTCGGCGCCGATCGGCAGGCTGGCCACCTCGCCGGCCGCCCCGGTCGCGCCGCGCAAGAGCCGCCCGCCGACGATCAGCCCCTGCCCGACCCCGGTGCCCAGACCGATATAGGCCACGTCGTCGAGATCGCGCGCCGAGCCGGTCCAGCGCTCGCCCAGGATCGCGGCATTCATGTCGTTCTCCACCAGCGCGGTGCAGCCCAGCCCCTGTTCCAGCGCCCCCGCCAGGTCAATCCCCGACAGGGCCGGCAGCGCCGAGACCCGCGTCAGGTGGCCGGTGCCGGGATGGACCACGCCGGGCGTCGCCAGGCAGGCCAGGCGCAGCACCCGCCCGCCGCCGAATTCCGCGATCGTGTCGCGGCTGTAGCCCAGGATCTCGGCCAGCAGCCGGTCGCCGCGCAGATGCTCGGTGCGCATCTCGCGGCTGGCCAGCGCCGTGCCGCGCGCATCGCACAGCTCGATGCGGAACCGGCTGGCGCCGATATCCATGCCCAGCACCATGCCCGCCCGGCCCTCGACCTCGTAGAGCACGGCCGAGCGGCCCATGCCCCCGGCGCGGGTCCCGATATTGCGCACCCAGCCCAGATCCTCGAGCGTGCGCATCACCTCGGACACGGTCTGCTTGGACAGCCCCGTCTCGCGCGCCAGGTCGGAGCGCGACCGCGCCCCCTGCACCAGCAGCCGCATGACGGAATTCATCGAGATCTGTCGGAGTATCGGCGGAGTTTTCGAAATCGCGTCCATCGGCCAGCCAGCTTGTTCCGCGGGCAGGTTAGCGCAGTTCGCCGACAGGTGCGAGGCGGCGCGGCCACCCCCGGGGATCCGACCCGGCGTCAGCGGCCCTAGCCGGCCCGCCGCCGCAGGATCAGGGGATCGACCGGCCGGTCGCCTCCATGTCCCCCGCGAAGCGGGCCGGCGCTGCATCGGCCGGCACATGGCGCGCCAGCCCCCGGATCCCCCCGGGCGGCATCTTCGCCGCCTCCCTGACATGGTCCGGCGCGCGGATCTCGCCGACCGTCCGCCTGAAATCGCGCCCCGGCCTGGCGGCCACGGCGGCCCCGCATGCCCTCAGCCGGGCAGCGTGATCTGCAGCTTCACGTCGGCATCCCGCGCCTCCACCGCCCGGTCGAAGGCGGCGATGCTGTCCTCGAAGGGCAGCGTGGCGGAAATCAGCGGCTTCAGATCCACCTTCCCCGATCCCATCAGCGCGATCGCCCGGTCATAGACATTGGCATAGCGGAACACGGTTTCGATCCGCAGCTCCTTGGCCTGCAGCCCGACAATGTCCATGGGCACCGGGTCGACCGGCATGCCCACCAGCACCACCGCGCCGCCCGGACAGGCCAGGGCCGGAAGGCCCAGGATCGCCGGCGCCGCGCCGGAGCATTCGAAGACGACATCCGCGCCCCACCCCCCCGTGGCCTCCGCGACCGCCGCGGCGGCGGGGGTCCGGCGGATATTCACCGTCTCGATCCCGTCATAGGCGCCGATGATGTCCAGCTTCGGCTGCGCCAGATCGGCGACGATCACCTTCGCGCAGCCCCCCGCCAGCGCCGCCAGGGCGGTCATCATCCCGATCGGCCCGGCGCCGGTGACCACCGCGACATCCCCGGGCCGGATCCTCGCGCGCAGCGCCGCCTGCATGCCGATGGCGAAGGGCTCCACCATCGCGCCCTCGGCGAAGGAAACGCTATCGGGCAGCCTGTAGGTGAAGGCCGCCGGGTGGACCACTTCGGGCATCAGGCAGCCATCGACCGGCGGGGTCGCCCAGAACCGCACCGCCGGATCGACATTGTAGAGGCCCATCTTGGCGGCGCGCGAGGCCGGGTCGGGGATGCCCGGCTCCATGCAGACGCGGTCGCCCGGCTTCAGGTGGGTGACGCCGGGACCGGTCTCGATCACCGTTCCCGCGGCCTCGTGCCCCAGGATCATCGGCGCCTCGACCACGAAGGGCCCGATCCTGCCATGGGTATAGTAATGGACATCCGATCCGCAGATCCCCACCGTGTGGACGGCGATGCGGACCTCGCCGGGCCCCGCGGCCGCCGGTCCCGGCACGTCGCGCAGCGACAGCTTTCCCTTTTCCTCAAGCACCAATGCACGCAAGACGTGATCCTCCCTCTTGATCCATGGCGCCCCGGCGACGCCCCGCGAAAGGTGCTAGGTCGCCCGCGGCGCGCTGGCAAACGGAAAACGCCGGTTCGCGGTTTTCCGCATTGAAACCATTCAATTAGTGTCTCCCCGGCGGGGTTTCCGCATCGCCTGCCCATCACGCCGCGCGGTCTTGTTCCGGCGCCCGGCCGCTGCGGACCGGGTGGCGGGATGCGCCGCGACGGCGCTAACTTGGGGGAAACCCTCACCTAAGCGCCGTGCGCTGCCTTGCGTTACGACGTCCGGTAATATTTCCGCGGAGCCATGCAGGAAATGCAGGACGGACTTGCCGCCATCACGGGTTGCTGCGCCGCGGCAGAGCCGGTATGTTACCGGTAACGACAGCGTGCCACGGTGCGCAGGTCAGATGGTTTCCGACGGCTCCTCCTCCTCCCTGAGCCTAGGAAATCGGCGGCGGCCCCCTCCTCCTCCCTGGGGCTGCCGCCTCCCCTTCTTCCCGGTCCGGCTCCGATCCCAGGATGCGCACCTCGCGCTGCGGGAAGGGTATGCTGATTCCGTTCTCGCGGAACGCGTCCCACAGCGCCAGGTAGACGGCCCCCCGCACATTGGTCAGCCCGCCGGTCGGATCGGTTATCCAGAACCGCAGGATGTAATCGACCGAACTGTCGCCGAACCCGGTGATGTGGCAGACCGGCGGCTTCGATCCCAGCACCCGGCCGACGCCCTGCGCCGCCTCCACCGCGATGCGCCGCACCTCGTGCGGGTCATTGGAATAGGCCGTCCCGAAGAAGATATCGAGCCGGACGAACTCGTTCGAATGCGACCAGTTCACCACCTGCCCGGTGATCATGTCCTCGTTGGGGATCAGGTATTCCCGCCCGTCCCGCGTGACCACGCTGACATAGCGCGCGCCAAGGGCGTTGATCCAGCCGAAGGTTTCGCCCAGGGAAATCACGTCGCCGGGCTTCACCGACTTGTCCAGCAGGATGATGATCCCGGAAACCAGGTTAGAGACGACCTTCTGCAACCCGAAACCCAGCCCGACCCCGATCGCCCCCGACAGAACGGCCAGCCCCGTCAGGTCCACGCCGACCGCCTTCATCGAGAAGAGGAAGGCCGCGCCATACAGCCCCAGCTGAACCGCCTTGACCGACAGGACCCTCATCGAGGGGCTCATTTCCTCGTTGGAATTGATCCGCGCCGCAGAGATCCGCGACAGGAACCGCGCCGCCGCCAGAAGGATCGTCACCGCCACCGCTGCCTGGACCACCATCCAGGCCGAAACCGTCAGCCCGCCCAGATCCAGCGTGATGCGCGACAGCAAGGCGACGAAAGCCTCGGTCTGGCCGAGAACGCTGAGGGTCAGCCAGATCCACGCGCCGTATTGCACCACCGCGCGCAGCACCCGGTTGAGGATCAGCCGCGATGCCAGTCCGACCACCACCCAGGCCAGGGCCAGGTTGCCGATGATCGTCAGCAGAAATGATCGGCTGGGCCATGTGGTTTCGCGCAGAACCCAGACCGCCGCCCAGATCAAGGGAACGAACAGGATCCCGCGCAATCGCCGGATCAGGACCAGGGCCGTGCGCATCCGCCATTTCGGCCAGCCCTGCCGGGTCCGCAACCGGTCATGCAACCGCCCGCCCCAGGCCCGTCCCGCCAGGTGAGCCAACCCGAACAGCGCGACGGCAATGCCGATCTGGTAGAAGACCCAGGGACGGAATGCCGCCTCCGCCTGGACCGCGAGGAAGTGATAGAGGTCGAGCGCATAGCCCGCCGCCCTGTTGAAGATATCCTGCTGCATGCCATGCCTCCTGAAGGGAAAGGCTAGCCTGCATTCCCCCGTCGGCCAAGCGGCAGAAGGAAATTGCCAATTGGCAATTTCCGGCTAAAGCGGGTTGTTCTCTGCATATTTCCGGAAAAATGCCAGGTAGGCGCGGTCCGGATCGCGCGGCGCCTCGCGCCCTGCCGACCAGCCGCGCCATTCGCTTTCGACGAAATAGACGTCATAGCCGGGATGCCTCAGGCGCGCGGTTTCGTAGGTCTCGCTGCGCAGCGGACTGCCCTGCCCCTCCATCCAGGCCGGCCGCGGCCGCATCGCCTCGACGGGCGCCTCCTCCTGCGCCACCCGCACCTTGCGGCCCACCTTGGAGAAGCTCACCTCGCGTTCGGCGGCATCCACCCCGCCCTGGTCCTTGCGCCACCAGCGCAGCTCCACATGCGTCACGCTGCGCCCGGTCTTGATCGGCTCGATGGCGACGATGTAATCGCTCAGCGCGTTGACCTCGGCCACGGCCGGCCGGATCGCCCGCAAATTCAGGTTCGACCAGCTCGCCAGTTTTCCTTTCGGCACGCCCAGCACGCCGCGCAGCGCGTCCAGCGTGAAGCGTTCCGATGCGCGGTAGCGCAGGTTGCCCCGTTTCTGGACCATTTCGTAGAGCGTCAGCGCGTATTTCGAGGTCAGCGCGAACATCACCTCCCGCTGCAGACGCGCGAAGACGGTGGAGTTGCGGATGATCTTGCGCAGCCGCGCCGGGATCTCGTATTCGATCAGCCCGTCGCGGCGCAGCGTCTCGATATTGCCGCCCAGCAGCTGCACGCGCTCAATCGCTTCCTCGCCATCCCAGACCACCTGAACCTTGACGATGGCGGACATCAGCCGCTCCAGGCTCTCGCCGATCCGGTCATTGGCATTATGCGATCCGCGCAGTTCGGACTTGGCGATCACATGGGTCACCGGCCGGTCGATTCCGTCCCAGGCGTTTTCCAGTAGCTGATTGTAGATCCGCCGGTCCGACAGGGTCAGCGGCGTGACCTCGATCAGGTCGACCAGCTCACCCGGCTTGACCAGGCTTTCCGCATTCGGTTTCGCATCGAGCGTGCGATAGGATTTCCCGGCCGCCACCTGCCTGCCCCCGTTTCTCTTACATACATCACAGAGTGCGTGTAAGTTAGCAGGCGGCTCCCCGGCGGTAAAGCATTGGCTGCGGCACCTCTTACACTGCCTATCCGTCGAATGTAAGCATCCGACACCACCCGATCCGTAAGCTTTGCGACTCGGCCAGCGCGCGCCCGAGTCCGGTCCCTGGCTTTTCGTCAAGAAAAAAACACCTGATTTCATAGGGTTTTCTTCGTGCCGCCCGGCGCCCGCAAGGCCCACCCCGGAGGTAAGCACAGGCCACCCGGAAGGTAAGCCCAGCCCACCCCATTTGTATCGATGTCTCACCCGGTAGGTAAGAGAACCGGCAGGGGAGGGCTTGTTTTCAACAACTTGCCCTTCACGAACACTGAAGACTCTGAATCTGGAATCCCTGCGGGAGCAGGTGCTTTCGCGCTCATTTCTGTGGATAAACCGCCCCGACCCGTCCACAGAGCTACATCTGGGGTGAAATCGGCAAATAACGGGGTCAAATTTCCGATGAACGCCGCACTCCCCGTCCGTTTCCGGCGATGGCGTACCCGATCTGCAACTTCCGCTTTTTTCGCGGTCCGGCGCAGAAAACCGCACTTGCAGCCCCGGTCCCCGTCCCGCATGATTCCCGCAAGCGATCTATGAAGGATATCATGGACAGTACCGTTCTTCCCCCCGTTTCCCTCACCGAACTCGACCACCTCGCGGGACGTGCCGCGACGGTGATGAACCGGCTGCGCGACCGCGTCTACGCGCCCGGTTCGGAAAAAAGGCTCGAGCTGAGCTTCAACGTTCGTTCCGCCGCCGAAATGGTGGGAAGGTCCGAGAAGCTGATCCGCGACGCAGAGGCGGACGGGCGCCTGCCGCCGCCCGACAAGGACCCTGAAACGGGCCGGCGCACCGGATATTCCCTGGGCGAAATCAACCGGATGCGCGAAGTGTTCGGCACCCTGCCGCATCGCGCGCCGGGCGATCCGCCGATGGTCCTTGCGGTGCAGAACTTCAAGGGCGGGGTGGGCAAGTCGACCGTGGTCGCGCATCTGGCGCAATTCTTCGCGCTGAAAGGGTACCGCGTCTGCGTCATCGATTGCGACAGCCAGGCCTCCACCACCGCGGTCTTCGGGCTGAACCCGGATGTCGATGTCGACGAGGAGGAGGACACGCTCTACCCGTTTTTCCGCCATGGCGGGCCGCCTTCGCTGAGCTATGCGCTGCGGGCGACCTATTGGCCGGGCATTGCGCTGATCCCGGCCAATCTGGGCCTGTATGACGCCGAATACGAATTCGCCGCGCGGATGGCGCGCGACCACGCCTTCGTTCTGGACCGGATGCGCGCGGGGGTGGAGACCATCCAGGACCGGTTCGACATCGTGCTGCTGGATCCGCCGCCGGCGCTGGGGATGATCTCGCTTTCGGTGCTGCGCGCGGCCAACGCGCTATTGATCCCGGCGCCGCCGAACAATATCGATTTCGCCTCTACGGCGCATTTCCTGAAGATGATGTCCGCCACCCTGGCCGAGATTGCCCAGCATGGCGGCGCCCGCAATTATTCGTTCGTTAAAATTCTTGCGACCAAGATGAACGACCAGAAATCGGCACATGTGGCAATCAAGCGGATGATGGATGCGGTCTTTCCCCAGGATGTGCTGGGCGCGGTCCTCAAGGACAGTGCCGAGATCGACAATGCGACGGCCAATCTCAAGACGGTCTACGAGCTGACCGGCCCGGCGACCCGGTCCGATACGCATAAACGCTGCCGCGCCTACCTGGATGCGGTGGGCCGGGAGGTGGAAATCCTGATCCGCAAGACCTGGCCCAGCCATCATGCGGATCTGCGCAAGGAGGGTATCCTGTGAGCAAGAAACACGACGCGATCTTCGATGACATCCTGTCGGGATTCGAGGCGCCGGAGCCGACGCCCGACGCTCCGCCGGAGCGGGCCGGCGCGCGGTTCCTCAAGCGCTCGACCACGATCGGCGACCGGCTTTCGGGCGAGGTCGAGGAAAAGACGCTGAAATGGGTCGATCCGGCGGAGTGCCGGATGTGGGAGCATCACAACCGCGCCTACGGGTTGCTGACCGAGGAGAATTGCCGCGACCTGATCGACGGGATGATCGCCCAGGGCAGGCAGGAATTTCCCGCCATCGTGCGGCGCCTCGCCGATGGCGGCGGCGCGGCCTATGAGGTGATCTGCGGGGCGCGGCGGCATTTCGCGGTCAGCTGGCTGCGGGCCAATAATTACCCGCAATTCCGCTATCTCGTGGAGATCCGCGACCTCACCGACGAGGAGGCGTTCCGCCTTGCCGATATCGAGAACCGCGACCGCGAGGATATCAGCGATTACGAACGCGCCCGCGACTATGCCGGTGCGCTGGAGCGCTATTACGGCGGTCGGCAGAAGGCCATGGCCGAGCGGCTGGAGGTCTCCGAGGGATGGCTTTCGCGCTACCTGCAGCTGGCGAAGCTGCCGCAGGAGATCGTCGCCGCCTATGGCTCCATCCGCGACCTCAAGGAGCTGCATGCGCGTCAGCTGAAGCCGCTGCTAGCCCGGCCGGGCGACCGCGAGAAGGTGATGGCCGTGGCGGCAGGGCTGGCGGCGGAGAAGGCCGACGGAGCGCCGCGCGACGGCGCGCAGGTGCTTGCGGCGCTAAAGGCGGCGGTGCGCGCGCCGAAACCGAAGGGGCAGGGCGGCACGCTCTATCGCCGCGGCCCCGGCGAGGCCGGGATCTCCGTACGAAAGAAAGGCCGCAGCGTGGTGATGGAATTCCCCGAGGGCCTGTCCCGGGCCGCGCTGGAACAGGCCTTCGGCGCCTATCTGAAGGATCGGTTCGGCGATTGATCTTGCCAATTGGCAAGATGGACGGAAAATCCTTTGATTATAAAGCATTGACTGAATTCCTGCCGGAGGTATCCCCCTGCCTCCGGCAGGCCGTCCCTCCGAAGCGGGATCTGTCCCCCGCGGATCCGGGCCTGTTGCCTGCAAGATGACCTGCGTGGTCTGCCTGCATCTGGCGGCGCTTGCTCCGGCCGCCGCGTGCAACAAAATGCTGCACCTGCGAGATTCCCCCGGACATAGTCATCAAAGTGACGCAAGCTGCGCCTAGCACGGCGCCGGAGTCGTCGTTTGCGATCCGACCGGGGGACCAGATGAAACACGCGATTACACCGGCCCGCGCGGCCGAGATGATCCCCGATGGTGCCAGCCTGCTGATCGGCGGTTTCATGGGGGTGGGCACGCCGCACCGGCTGATCGACGCGCTGGTGGCGGTCGGGCGGCGCGACCTGACGGTGATCGCCAACGACACCGCGAAACCCGGCATCGGCATCGGCCGGCTGATCGCCGCGGGCTGCGTGGCCCGCGTCGTGGCCTCGCATATCGGCCTGAATCCGGAAACCCAGGCGGGCATGATCTCGGGCGCGATCGAGGTGGAGCTGGTGCCGCAGGGGACGCTGGTCGAACGCATCCGCGCCGGCGGGGTCGGCCTGGGCGGGGTGCTGACCGCCACCGGGGTCGGCACGCCGGTCGAGGAGGGCAAGGACAAGCTGGAGATCGACGGCACCGTCTATCTGCTGGAACGTCCCATCCGGGCGGATTTCGCGCTGATCGCTGCGCGCCAATGCGACTATGTCGGCAATCTGGAATACACGCTGACCGCGCATAACTTCAATCCGGTCATGGCCCTGGCCGGGAAGACGGTGATCGCCGAGCCGGACCATATCCTGCCGATCGGCGCCATCCCCCCCGATGCGGTCAAGACGCCGGGCGTGCTGGTCGACCATATCCTGGAGAGGAAGCCGTGATGGACGCCAAGGAACGCATCGCGCGGCGCGTCGCGCTGGAGGTCGAGGAAGGCACGCTGGTCAATCTCGGCATCGGGCTGCCCTCGCTTGTGGCCAATTACCTGCCCGAGGGCGTCAACGTGCATTTCCAGGCCGAGAACGGCGTGATCGGCCTGGGGGCGCGCCCGCCCGAGGGGATGGAGGATCGCGACCTGACCGATGCAGGCGGCGGCTTCGTCACCGCGGTGCCCGGCGCGGCCTCGATCGACAGCGCCATGAGCTTCGGGCTGATCCGCGGCGGGCACCTGGACATGACCGTGCTGGGCGGGCTGCAGGTGGATGAACGCGGCTACCTGGCCAACTGGATGGTGCCGGGCAAGATGGTGCCGGGCATGGGGGGCGCGATGGACCTGGTGGCGGGCGCGAAACGGGTGATCGTCGCGATGGTCCATGCCGCGAAGGGCGCGCCCAAGATCGTGCCGGAATGCACCCTGCCGCTGACCGCGGCGCGGCGCGTCAGCCTGATCGTCACCGAGCTGTGCGTGATCGAACCGACGGCGGCGGGGCTGGTGCTGCGCGAGCTGGCCGAAGGGGTGAGCCTGGAGGAGGTGCGGGGCCTGACCTCGGCCAGCCTGATCCTCGAGGGCGAGCCCCGGGTGATGCCGCTGGCATGACGGAAACCGCGGGCCTCCTCGATCTCAGCAGGGCGCTGGTCTTCGCCTCCCGCGCCCATGCCAACCAGCGGCGCAAGGGCGCGGCGCAGGAACCCTATGTCAACCACCTGATCGAGGTGATGGACCTGGTGGCGCGGACCACCGACGCCGCGGATGTCGACCTGATGGTCGCGGCGCTGATGCATGACGTTCTGGAGGACACGCCGGTCACCCCGGCCGAGCTGTCGGCCGCCTTCGGGGCGCGCGTGACGCGGATCGTCGGGGAATGTTCCGACGACATGAGCCTGCCCAAGGCGGCGCGCCGGGCGGAGCGGCTGGCCTCGATGCCCGGCAAGTCGCGCGAGGCGCGCATCGTCAAGACCGCCGACGTGATCTCCAACATCCGCGCGGTCGTCCTGTCCGCGCCGGCCGGCTGGACCGCCGAGCGCAAGCTGGCCTACCTGGCCGATTGCCGCGCGCTGGTGGCGGCGGGGGCGGAGCCCAATGCGCATCTGCAGGCGATCTTCGAGCGCACCGCCGCAGATGCCGAGGCCGCGATCCGCAAGGGCGGCAGCCTGGCCATCGACGGCGTGCCCGAGGCGGTGCACGAGCTGGAGAACACGATCGGCCAGCCGGTACACAAGGTCTACATGGCCAATACCTCCGCCCGGCCGCTGACCGAGGAGGACCTGCAGCATCTGGGCCGGCTGATCGCCAGCCAGTTTCCGTCCGGGACGATCGAGAAGGGCCATGCCGTCTATGACGGGCGCATGCGCGAGGTCTTCCTGGCCTATATCCGCACCGACAGCCCCTCGGCGATCGTGTCCTTCGCCCAGAGGGTCTGCCTGGAATTCGAGCAGAGCTTTGCCGGGATCGAGGTCGGCGGCCGGTATATCCGGGTCTATGCCGACGATACCGGCTAGGATGTCCGCGGGTCCGCCGGACCCGCCGGGCGGGAATCGCAGTCCCGCGCCGCGCCGGCGCGGGGAGGGATCAGGAACGGAGGGACGGCGATGTTTTCGCTTGAAGGCCAGAAAGCCCTAGTCGTGGGCGTGGCCAATGACCAGTCGATCGCCTGGGGGATCGCGCGGGCGCTGAAGGCGCAGGGCGCGGACCTGGCGGTGACCTATCTCAATGCCAAGGCCGAGAAACATGTCCGCCCGCTGGCCGAGGAACTGGATGCCCAGATCATCGCGCCGCTGGATGTCGCCGAGGACGGCGCGCTCGACTCGCTGTTCGACGAGATCGCGGCGACCTGGGGGCGGCTGGACACGCTGGTGCATTCCATCGCCTTCTGCCCCAAGGAGGACCTGCATGGCCGCGTCGTGGACTGCTCGCGCGAGGGATTCGGCGTCGCGCTGGACATCTCGGTGCATTCCTTCATGCGCATGGTGAGGAAGGCCGAGCCGCTGATGGCCCGCGGCGGCACCTGCATGACGGTCAGCTATCTCGGCGCGGGCCGGGTGGTGGACAATTACAACGTCATGGGCCCGGTCAAGGCCTGCCTGGAATCCGTCACCCGCTACATGGCGGCGGAGCTGGGGCCCAAGGGGATCTCCGTGCATGCGCTGAGCCCCGGGCCGCTGAAGACCCGCGCCGCCTCGGGCATCGCCCATTTCGACGAGCTTCTCAACAAGGCGGCCGATCGCGCGCCGACCCATGCCCTCGCCACGATCGAGGATGTCGGCGCCTATGCGGCCTTCCTGGCCAGCCCGGAAGCCTGGAACATCACCGGCGGGCTGCATCACATCGACGGCGGCTACAACATCGTCGGCTGACCGCCTCCGACGCCGCAAGGGGAAACGATCCATGACCGTTCTGAACACGCTTCAAGATCCGACGGAGATGTTCCACGCCGTGGAGGCGCGCGCCGACATGGTCCGCGTCGCCGGGGCCGCCCATGCCTCGCGCAGCGCCGCCTATCTGGAAGGCCGCGCCGGCGAGCTGGCTGAGGCGGCGGGCGGCATCGCCGAGACGATGATCCGCGCCCAGGGGACCGAAACCGGGATCGCCGGGCTGTGGCAGGCCTATTTCACCGACGCGCTGCAGCGCCAGGTGCTGTTTCTCGACGCGCTGCGCCAGCGCAGCGACCTGATCGCCGATCACAACAGGAACGGGGCGCCGCCGGTCCTGGTCTATGACAGCGAACTGGTGATGGACGGCGCCGGGCTGCCGCGGCCGTGCAACTATTTCCTGCTGCGGCTGCTGCCGCCGGAGGGGATCGTCCTGGATCCGTCGAAGCGGCCCTATGTCATCATCGACCCGCGCGCCGGGCACGGGGCGGGGATCGGCGGGTTCAAGCAGGACAGCCAGGTCGGCGTCGCCTTCAAGGCCGGCCACCCGGTCTATTTCGTCGCCTTCCACCAGATGCCGGTGAAGGGCCAGACCATCGCCCATGTCTCCGAGGCCGAGGCCGCCTTCCTGCGCGAGGTGCAGCGGCTGCATCCGCAAAGCCCGCTGCCGGTGGTGGTGGGCAATTGCCAGGGCGGCTGGGCGACGGCAATCCTGGCGGCGACCAATCCCGACATCACCGGTCCCATCGTGCTGAACGGCGCGCCGATGTCCTACTGGTCGGGCAAGCTGGGCCAGGATCCGATGCGCTATTCCGGCGGGCTGGCGGGGGGCGTGCTGCCCGCGATGATCTCGGGCGACCTGTCGGGGGGCATTTTCGACGGGGCCGACCTGGTCGACAATTTCGAGAAGCTGAACCCGGCGCGGAATTATTTCGGCAATTACTTCGACCTGTACGAGAATATCGACAAGGGCATCCCGCGCTATCTGGGGTTCGAGAAATGGTGGGGCGGGTTCTACCTGATGACCACCGAGGAGATCGAGTGGATCGTCTCCAACCTCTTCGTCGGCAACAAGCTGGCCAAGAACATGGCGCAGCTGGAACCGGGCCGCAACATCGACCTCAAGCAGATCCGCTCGCCGATCATCTGCTTTGCCTCCCATGGCGACAACATCACCCCGCCGGGCCAGGCGCTGAACTGGATCATCGACACCTATGCCAGCGAGGAGGAGATCGAGGTCCAGGGCCAGCGCATCCTCTACATGGTGCATGAGCAGGTCGGGCATCTGGGGATCTTCGTCTCCTCCTCCATCGCCAATCGCGAGCACAGCCAGATGGCCGAGACCCTGGCCAATATCGAGGCGCTGGCGCCGGGGCTCTACGAGATCATGATCGAGGACGTGGTGGGGGAGGACCAGGAGAAGAGTTTCCGCCTGTCGATCGCGCGGCGCAGGTTCCAGGACATCCTGGCCCAGACCGGCGACCGGTCCGAGGAAGTGGCCTTCGCCGCGGTGGCGCGCGGATCGGAGGCGCTGGCGGAGGCCTATGACGCCACCATCCGTCCCGCCATGCAGGCGCTGGGATCGCCGGAGCTGGGTGAATGGCGCCGCAACACCCATCCGCTGCGCGTCTCGCGGCTGGCCATGGGATCGGAGAAGCCCGGCATGGCGATGCTGGAACAGGCCGCCGCGCGCATCCGCGAAAGCCGCAGGCCCGCCCCGGCCGACAACCCGTTCCGCCAGGCGGAGCGGCTCTGGGCGGACATGGTGGAGACCGGGCTGACCGCGATGCGGCAATTCGGCGATTTCGCGCAGGAGATGGGATTCCTCGGGCTCTACCTGTCGCCGCCGGCGATCCGCTACGGGGCCGGGCGCAACTACGAGCGCGCGCGCAAGGACCCGGCGCTGCTGGGACAGTCGCCCGAGGTCAAGATCATCCTGGGGCAGATGAGCAGCGGCGGGCTGGCCGAGGGGCTGATCCGGATGCTGGTGATCGTCGCGGGCACGCGCGGCGACGTGCGCGCCGACCGGCTGACCCGGTCGCTGGAGACCATGCATGGCCGCGCGCCGCTGAAGGATCTGACGCCGCAGGACAGGGTCGAGATCATCCACCACCAGACGGTGATCGCCCGGTTCGCCCCCGAGGCCGCGCTGGCGACGCTGGCGGACCTGCTGAGCAGCGCGGAGGACCGGCGCGTGGCGATGGAGACGGTGGCCTATGTGGTCGGCGCCGAGGAGGAGATGGCCCCCGAGACGCGCGCGATGATGGAGCGGTTCCGCCGCATCCTGGGGCTCGACCGCGGCGCGGCGGGCACCGCGGCGGCGGAGTGAAGCCGATGACGGTGCTGCACAACACCCCCTATGACCGGCTGGAAATCGGCATGGAGGCAGAGGCGCGGCGGCTTTGCGTGGCCGACGACCTGTTCGTCTTTGCCCATGCCTCGGGCAATTTCAATCCGCTGCACCTGCCCGACCAGGACGGGGATGGCGACGGCATGCCCGAGGCGGTGGCCCCGGCCATGTGGGTCGGGGCGCTGATCTCGGGGGTGCTGGGCAACCAGCTGCCGGGACCGGGGACGGTCTACCGGTCGCAGACGCTGCGCTTCGTCGGCCGCGCCATGGCCGGGGACGAACTGGTCGCGCGGGTGCGGCTGGTCAGCAAGGGCGAGGGCCGGCTGGTCGGCTTCGACACCCGCGTCGAGAAGGCCGACGGCACCCCGGTCGCCGAGGGCGAGGCCGAGGTCTATGCCCCCGATTTCGATGCCGTCATCGACCGCGACGACGTGCCTGGCCTGACGGTGCAGAGCCATCGCCATTTCGACCGGCTGCTGGCCGAGGCGGAGGGGCTGGACCCGATCGTCACCGCGGTGGTCGCGCCGGAGGAGGCCAATTCGCTGGGCGGTGCGCTTCTGGGGGCGGATCACGGGCTGATCATTCCGCTGCTGATCGGCGACGAGGTCAAGATCCGCGCCGCCGCCGCCTCGCTGGGGCGCGACATCGCGGCCTTCGAGCTGGTGCATGAACCCGATCACCGCGCCGCCGCCGCGCTTGGCGTCGCCATGGTGCATCAGGGCCGGGTGCGGGCGCTGATGAAGGGGCACCTGCATACCGACGACCTGCTGGGCCAGGTGGTCAAGCGCGATGGCGGCCTGCGCATCGGCCGCCGGCTGAGCCATGTCTTCGTGATGGACGTGCCGGGGCTGGACCACCTGCTGACCGTCACCGATGCGGCGATCAACATCGCCCCCGACCTGGAGACCAAGGTCGACATCATCCAGAACGCCATCGACCTGATGCGCGCGCTGGGGGTGGAGGTGCCCAAGGTGGGCGTCCTGTCGGCGGTGGAGATGGTGAACCCCAGGATCCCCTCGACGCTCGATGCCGCGATCCTGTCGAAGATGGCGGAACGCGGCCAGATCCGCGGCGGCATCGTCGACGGGCCGCTGGCCATGGACAATGCCATCGACGCGGAGGCGGCGCGCACCAAGGGCATCACCTCGATGGTGGCGGGCAAGGCCGACATCCTGATCGCCCCGAACCTGGAGGCGGGCAACATGCTGGCCAAGGAACTGACCTATGTCGCCCATGCCGCGGCGGGCGGGCTGGTCCTGGGCGCGCGCTGCCCGGTGATCCTGACCAGCCGCGCCGATGACGACAAGGCGCGGCTGGCCAGCTGCGCCATCGCCGCGCTTTATGCCGCGCGGGCGGCGGCGCTGTGACGGAGGACCGGCGATGAGCTATATCCTGACACTGAACGCGGGGTCCTCCTCGCTGAAATACGCGGTCTATCGCGACGGGGCGGCGCCGGAGCTGCGCGCGGTGGGGCAGGTCGACCGGATCGGCTCGGAGGCGGCGCATCTGGTGCTGAAGCGCGAGGGCGAGACCGAGACGCGCGAGCTGGGCGCGGCCGATCACGCCCGCGCCGTCGAGGCGATCCTCGACATCTGCACCCCCCACATGCAGGGCGCGCCGGTCGCCGGGGTGGGGCACCGGATCGTCCATGGCGGCACGCTGTTCGACCGGCCCGCGGTGCTGAACGCGGATATCCTCTCGGCGCTGCACCGGCTGGTGCCGCTGGCGCCGCTGCACCAGCCGCATAACCTGGCGGCGGTGCGCGCGGCGATGTCGGCCTTTCCGGACGCGGTGCAGGTGGGGTGTTTCGACACGGCCTTCCACCGCTCGCAGCCCTGGGTGGACGACACCTTCGCGCTGCCCCGGGAATATTACGACAAGGGCATCCGCCGCTACGGGTTCCACGGGCTCAGCTATGACTACATCACCGGCGAGCTGGACCGGATCGATGCCGAGGACCATCACCGCCGGACCGTGGTCGCGCATCTGGGCAACGGCGCCTCGATGTGCGCGATCAAGGGCGGCAAGTCGGTGGCCTCGACCATGGGCTTCACCGCGCTGGACGGGCTGCCGATGGGCACGCGCTGCGGCCAGCTGGATCCGGGCGTCCTGCTGTACCTGATCGCGCAGGAGGGGATGGGCCATCACCAGATCCGCGACCTGCTGTATCACAAATGCGGGCTTCTGGGCCTGTCGGGCATCTCCAATGACATGCGCGAGCTGGAGGCCTCGCCCCGGCGCGAGGCGAAGGAGGCGATCGATTACTACGTCTTCCGCATCCGCCGCGAACTGGGCGGGCTGGCCGCCGCCATCGGCGGGCTGGAGACGCTGGTCTTCTGCGGCGGCATCGGCGAGAACTCGGCGCTGGTCCGCGCGCGCGTCTGCGAGGGAATGGAGTGGATGGGGATCGCGATCGACCCGGAGGCCAATGCCGCGGGGGCGGATGTGATCTCCACCGGGGCGGTGACGGTGCGGGTGATCCGCACCGACGAGGAAGGCGTCATCGCCCGCGCCGTCTCTGCCGCGCTGGCGGCGTGACGGCGACGGCCGGGGCTCAGGCCGCCGGGCTGCGGCGGCAGGGCAGCGGGCGCGGCGGGGCCT
>NZ_JACVXA010000054.1 GCF_014903745.1 Mangrovicoccus algicola
GGGCGGCCGGGTCGGGCCCCGGCCGTCCGGAACGTCCGCACGGGCGGCCGGGTCAGGCCGGTTCGGCGACGCTCTCGCCGCGGGCGATGGCCAGGGCCTCGGCGGCCAGCCGCGCGATCCCGTCCCAGTCGCCCGCCGCCATCATCGCCTCGGGCGCGACCCAGGACCCGCCGCAGCAGATCACGTTGGGCAGGGCCAGGTATTGCGTGACGTTCTTCACCGACACGCCGCCGGTGGGGCAGAAGCTGACCTGCGGCAGCGGCCCGCCGATGGATTTCAGCATCGGCACCCCGCCCGCGGCCTCGGCGGGAAAGAATTTCTGCAGCTCGTAGCCGCGCTCCAGGTTGGCCATCACCTCCGACGGCGTCGCCGCCCCCGGCAGGATCGGCAGCCCCTCGGCCTCGCAGGCCTGCAGGAGCGTCGGCGTCGAGCCCGGCGAGACCGCGAAGGTCGCCCCGGCGGCATGGGCGCGCTCGACATCATTGGGCGTCAGCACGGTGCCGGCGCCGACCACGGCGCCCTCGACCTGGGACATGATCCGGATCGCCTCCAGCGCGACCGGGGTGCGCAGCGTCACCTCCAGCGCGGGAAGGCCCCCGGCGACCAGCGCCTCGGCCAGGGGCCTGGCATGGTCGATATCCTTCACGACGATCACGGGAATGATGGGGGCAAGCTCGGCAAGCTCGCGCAGCGAATCGCTGGCCTGATGGGGAGTCATCGGCGTTTTCCTTCTATAGGGCAGGTGCGGTTTCGGCAGAGGCCGGAGGCGTGCGGCCTCCTGCAACCACCCGGGCGCCGTCGGCGGCAGAGCCCACTGATGCTCGGAAGACTTCAAACAGTTCCCTCCCCAGGCCATGGCCGTTGGCGCTCAGATCGGGCGTGGCGGGCGCGCGCGCGGCGAAAGCCGCGGCATCGCCGACCAGCGCCAGGACGCCGGTCGTGGCGTCGACGCGGATCATATCACCATCCTCGACGCGCGCCAGTGGCCCGCCATCGGCGGCTTCGGGGGTGACGTGGATCGCGGCAGGGACCTTGCCCGAGGCCCCGGACATGCGCCCGTCGGTGACCAGCGCGACCTTGTGGCCGCGCCCCTGCAGCACCGACAGCGTGGGCGTCAGCCCGTGCAGCTCGGGCATGCCATTGGCCTTCGGCCCCTGGAACCGGACGATCACCACCACGTCGCGGTCGAGCCGGCCCGCCTTGAAGGCAGCCTTCACCGCGTCCTGGTCGTCGAAGACCGCGGCCGGGGCCTCGATCACCTGGTGTTCGGCGGCGACGGCCGAGACCTTCATGATGCCGCGTCCGAGGTTTCCGTCCAGAGATTTCAGCCCGCCCTGCGGCTGGAACGGGTCGGAGGCCGGACGCAGGATCCGGTCATTCAGCGTCTCTGCCGCGCCCCGGCGCCAGCCCAGCGCGCCGTCCTCCAGGACCGGTTCCTGCGTGTAATGCGCCAGTCCGGTGCCCGCCACGGTCTCGGTATCGGGATGCAGCAGCCCGCCCTCGAGCAGGTCGCCGATCATGTAGCCCAGCCCGCCGGCCGCATGGAAATGGTTCACGTCGGCCAGGCCGTTGGGATAGACCTTGGCCATCAGCGGCGTCACCGCGCTGATCGCCGCGAAATCATCCAGGTCCAGCACGATCCCGGCCGCCCGTGCCATGGCGGGCAGGTGCAGCACCAGGTTGGTCGATCCGCCGGTCGCCATCAGCCCGACGATGCCGTTGACGAAGGCGCGTTCATCGAGGATCGAGCTGACGGGGCGGAAATCATTGCCCAGCGCGGTGATCGCCAGCGCACGTTCCGTGCCCGCCGTGGTCAGCGCGTCGCGCAGCGGCGTGCCGGGATTGATGAAACTCGCGCCGGGCAGGTGCAGCCCCATGAATTCCATCAGCATCTGGTTGGTGTTCGCAGTGCCGTAGAAGGTGCAGGTCCCCGGCCCGTGATACGAGGCCATCTCGGCCTCCATCAGCTTGTCGCGCCCGATCTCGCCAGTGGCGAACTGGTTGCGGATGCGGGATTTCTCGTCATTGGGCAGGCCCGAGGTCATCGGCCCCGCAGGCAGGAAGACGGCCGGGATGTGGCCGAAGGTCGCCGCGGCGATGATCAGCCCCGGCACGATCTTGTCGCAGACGCCCAGGTAGAGCGCGGCATCGAAGGTGTTGTGGCTCAGCCCCACGGCAGCGGCCAGCGCGATCACATCGCGCGAGAACAGCGACAGTTCCATCCCGGTCTGGCCCTGCGTGACCCCGTCGCACATCGCAGGCACCCCGGCCGCGACCTGCGCGGTGCCGCCCGCCGCGCGGGCCGCGGCGCGGATCAGCTCGGGATAGCGCTCATAGGGCTGATGCGCCGAAAGCATGTCGTTATAGGCCGTGATGATGCCGATATTGGGGGCCCGTCCGGTGGCCAGCGCCTCCTTCTCGGCGCCCATCGCGGCATAGGCATGGGCCTGGTTGCCGCAGGTCAGATGCGCGCGGCGGGGCCCGTCCTCCGCCTGGGCGGCGATCCGGTCCAGATAGGTCCGGCGGGTGTCGCGGCTGCGGTCACGGATGCGCTCCGTGACCTCTGCGATGACGGAATGCAGGGCCATGGCGGTTCCTCGTGGCTGTGGTTACGTGTCCCTGCCGGGATGATACCGCTAACAGCGTCGGCATTCCACCGACAAAGCGCCGCGGCGGCGCGTTCCCCGGACCGGCCGACTCTGGCCCGCCGCCGCCGCCTGTACAAGCCCCCCCGCGCATCGCGGCGCATTCCGGCGGATGCCGGAGCCCCCTCGCCCGGGGCTGCGGCAGGGATGGCACCTCCCCGGCCATGGGGATCGGCGCAAATCCCGGACCGGCCGCGGATCGCCGCGGCTCCCATGCGGGAAGAGTGCGGGACCCTCCGGCCCCGCGGCAGCCGCGCCCTTCCCTTGCGCCCGCTGCAGCCTGCCTGCATCGCGACCGCAGAGGAGCGGGCATCACGCCTCCCGCCGCCGCAGCGCGGCGGTGAAGCGGCTCCGATCAGCTTCCGGAGGGAACCGGGCCAGGAGATCCCCCGCCCTCCGGCAGCAGACATCCGGCACATAGGCAGCGGCGGGGGCTTCGATTTTCCGTCCCGCGGGCAGCGCCCGGCAAGCAGAGGACCCGGCCGCCTCCGGCGTGACATCCTGCCGGGGCGCATGCGCGCGATGGCAGTTCCGCAAAGAGCCGCCCGGGATGCGCCTGGCACCGGCCCCGACGGAGCCGCAGGCGCCGCGCGTTCCGGCCGCAGGCCCCTATTCGGCCGCCAGACGTGCCGCGCGCTCTGCCGGTCCGGTCTCGGCCGGTCCGCCGGTCAAGGTTTCGGCCATGCGCTGCACCATCCGGTTTCTTTCGTTGATGCGCTGCAGCCTTTCCTCGATATTCTCCTGGAACTGGTCCAGCTGCCGGATCACGCTGACCAGGTTGTCGCCGCTGTTGCGCAGCCGCGCGCCCTCGATCTTGCACATCATCCGCGTCGCGCCGAGCCCCGTGATGAGGCGTTTCATGTCCCGTACGGCCTGGCTGAATTTTTCCGCCTTGCGGGCGACCTGCGCGACCCCGTCCTCGGCGGCGGCGGCAAAGGCCCTGCCCTGATCGGCAAGCATGCGGGTCTCGGCCGCGACATCGACATGGCCTTGCAATCCTTCCTCCGCAGCGAACCGCTCTCCCATCTCTTCCAGCAGGCAGGCGGCGCATTGCACGAAGAGCGCGCGTTCCACCGCGTCGCGGATATCCGAGAACGCCCCGCCATCGCCGCCTGCGAAGCTGCGCATCCAGCCGCTGATTTCCTCCGACAGGATGCCGTAATTGGCGGAGATCACGCTGATCGGGCCGCCCGCCGCCTCCAGCCGGGAGGCCAGGATGCGCATGTTGTAGGGAATGCCGCGGATGCTCTCGAACACGGCCGACAGTTCCCGGGTCTGCTCGGAAACGTCGGACACGGCTTCCAGCATGGTGCGGAACGGGCCCAGCCAGGGCGGCGAATGCCGTCCGAGCCGCGCATCGCGGGCCTCCATTTCGGCGGCAAGGGCATGGGTCATGAACGTGCGGTAGCCGCGATGGCCATGCTCGGCCAGCCGCTCCAGCAGCAGCGCCTCCGCGGCCTCGGGCGCCAGATCATTGGCGCGTTCCCGTGCCGCCAGCGCGGCATAATCGGCCTCCACCTCCTGCAGCAGCGGGCTCAGCGGTTTCAGCCGCACCGAGAGGAATCCGTCCTTCAGCGGCACGACGATGGCGAACACCCAGTAGTGCAGCCCGTCACGCGCGTGATTCTTGACATAGACCCCCACCGGGTCCCCCCCCTTGATGGCGGCCCACATGAGGTGGAACGCGCCCCGCGGCATGTCCTTGTGGCGGATGATCTTGTGCGGCGCGCCCAGCAGCTTGTTCCAGGGATGGTCGGAGACGCGCTGGAACACGGTATTGCCCGCCTGTATCACGCCGCGCGGATCGGTGCGGGAAAAGAACAGTTCCTCGGCGGCAAAGGGCGCCTCGCCCTGGCTGGGGCGGTGCGGCGATGAATGCGGGCCGGTCATCGGGGACGACCTCCCGGCGGCTGTGCCTGCAAGGCGGCGCGGCGTGTCACGTGCAATTCCTTTCTGCCGGTCCCGGAAAACGCCGGCGACCGCATCGCGGTCACGGCCGGGGCGGAGCTTAGACGACAAGCCCTTTTCGCGGACTTAACGGCCCCCGGCCGCCGTCGGCTTCGGGGCGCTTTACCTCGGCCCGCCCGCCTCCTATAACCCGCGCCATGACTGCGACCCGCATCATCATCATCGCGCGAATTAGCCGCCCGGCGCTCCACGTTTGAGTAGCCGGGCCAAGGTGCATGATCCCTCGCGCCGCCATCGCCGATACCGACCTTCCTCCTGAGGACCGCCCGCATGTCGTCTGAGACCGAGACCCCCGACTACAAAGACACCCTCTTCCTGCCGAAAACCGACTTTCCGATGCGCGCGGGCCTGCCCAAGCGCGAACCCGGCTGGCTGGAACGGTGGCAGCAGATCGGCATCTACGACCGGCTGCGCGAAAAGGAAGGCCGGGCGCCCTTCACGCTGCATGACGGCCCCCCCTATGCCAACGGCCACCTGCATATCGGTCACGCGCTGAACAAGGTGCTGAAGGACATGGTCGTGCGCTCGCAGCAGATGACGGGCAAGGACGCGCGCTACATCCCCGGCTGGGACTGCCACGGCCTGCCGATCGAATGGAAGATCGAGGAACAGTACCGCGCCAAGGGCAAGAACAAGGACGAGGTCCCGGTCATCGATTTCCGCCAGGAATGCCGCAGCTTCGCCGAGAACTGGATCGGCATCCAGCGCGACGAATTCAAGCGGCTGGGCGTCACGGGCAAGTGGGAAAAGCCCTATCTGACGATGGATTTCCACGCCGAGCGGGTGATCGCCGAGGAATTCATGACGTTCCTGATGACCGGCACGCTCTACCAGGGCTCGAAGCCGGTGATGTGGAGCCCGGTGGAAAAGACCGCGCTGGCCGAGGCCGAGGTCGAGTATCACGACCACAAGAGCCACACGATCTGGGTGGCGTTCAAGCCGCGCCGCGCCGAGGGCGCGCCGGTGCCCGTGGACGCGGAAGGCGGGGATTTCGACACGGCCAACCAGGCGATCCTCGATGAGGAGCTGGGCCGGGCGCGCATCGTGATCTGGACCACGACCCCCTGGACGATCCCGTCGAACAAGGCCGTCGCCTTCTCGAAGGCCATCGAATACGGGCTTTACCGCGTCACCGCGACCCAGGAGGAAAGCTGGACCGCGGCGGGCGAGCTGTATGTCTTCGCCGACAAGCTGGCAGGCGATGCGCTGGAGAAGGCGCGGGTCACCGAATACGAGCGGGTGCGCAGCGTGTCCGCCGACGAGCTGGGCGGCATGGTCCTGTCGCATCCCTTCGCGGGAATGGACGGCGCCGACGGCTTCTGGGACTATGACGTGCCGGTGATCGACGGCGACCACGTCACCGACGATGCGGGCACCGGGTTCGTCCATACCGCGCCCTCGCACGGGCAGGAGGATTACGAGGCCTTCGTCGCGCGCAACTGGATCGACCGCATGACCCATAATGTGGGCGAGGAATCCGAGTTCCTGCCGCATGTGCCCTTCTTCGCCGGGCTGCAGGTCTTCGACCGCAAGGGCAAGGAAGGCAAGGCCAACCGTGCCGTGATCGAAAAGCTTGTCGAGGCAGGCGGCATCATCGCGCGCGGACAGGTGAAGCACTCCTATCCGCATAGCTGGCGCTCCAAGGCGCCGGTGATCTACCGCAACACGCCGCAATGGTTCGCCGCAATCGACCGCCCCGTCGGCGACGGGCAGGACACCTATGGCACCACGATCCGCGAACGCGCGCTGACCTCGATCGACCAGCTGGTGACCTGGACGCCGAAGACCGGGCGCAACCGGCTCCATTCGATGATCGAGGCGCGGCCCGACTGGGTGCTGTCGCGCCAGCGCGCCTGGGGCGTGCCGCTGACCTGCTTCACCCGCAAGGGGGCGCTGCCGACCGATCCGGACTTCCTGCTGCGCGACCCTGACGTCAATGCCCGCATCGCCGCCGCCTTCGAGGCGGAAGGCGCGGATGCCTGGTACAGGGACGGGGCCAAGGAACGGTTCCTGGGCAACGGCTACAACGCCGATGAATGGGACCAGGTCTTCGACATCCTCGATGTCTGGTTCGATTCGGGCTCGACCCATGCCTTCGTGCTGCGCGACCGCGAGGACGGCACCGAGGACGGCATTGCCGACCTGTATCTCGAAGGCACCGACCAGCATCGCGGCTGGTTCCATTCCTCGATGCTGCAGGCCTGCGGCACCAAGGGCCGGGCGCCCTATCGCGGCGTGCTGACCCATGGCTTCACGCTGGACGAGAAGGGCATGAAGATGTCCAAGTCGCTCGGCAACACGATCGCGCCGGAACAGGTCATCAAGCAGTACGGCGCCGACATCCTGCGGCTGTGGGTGGCACAGTCGGACTATACCGCCGATCTCAGGATCGGGCCCGAGATCCTCAAGGGCACCGCCGACAGCTATCGCCGGCTGCGCAACACGATGCGCTTCCTGCTGGGCAATCTCCACGGCTTCACCGAGGCCGAGCGCGTCGCCCCGGCGGAGATGACCGAACTGGAAAGGATGATCCTCGACCGCGTCGCCGAGCTCGACGAGCAGGTGCGCGAGGGCTATGGCCGTTTCGACTTCTCGGGGGTGTTCAACAAGGTTTTCACCTTCGCGACCGTGACGCTCAGCGCGGTCTATTTCGACATCCGCAAGGACGTGCTCTACTGCGACGCGCCCGACAGCCTGCGCCGCCGCTCGGCGCGCACGGTGCTGGACATCCTGTTCCACCGCCTGACCGCCTGGCTGGCGCCGATCCTGGTCTTCACCATGGAAGAGGTCTGGCTGGAACGGTTCCCGGGCGAGGACTCCTCGATCCACCTGCAGGATTTCCCGGCGCCCTGCCCCGACTGGAAGGATACCGGCCTGCGCGCCCGCTGGGAGATGCTGCGCAATGTCCGCCGCACCGTCACGGGCAGCCTGGAACTGCAGCGCCGCGAGAAGGTGATCGGATCGTCGCTGGAGGCGGCGCCGGTCGTGCATGCCGATGCCGGCACCATCGCGGCGCTCGGCGGGGCGGAATTCTTCGCCGATGCCTGCATCACCTCGGGAATGACGCTCAGCACCGATCCGGCGCCCGCCGGGGCCTTCACCCTGCCCGAAGTGCCGGGCGTCGCGGTGGTCTTCGCCAAGGCGGAAGGCGAGAAATGCGACCGCTGCTGGAAGGTGCTGCCCGATGTCGGCAGCCATGCCCATCCGGGCGTCTGCGGCCGCTGCGCCGAAGCGCTCGGCTAGACACCGGTGACGGGGCGCCTCGGCGCCCCGTCCTGCCTCAGGCCTTCGGGCGGTCCTCGCCGAAGAGCCCGCGCAGCGAGCGCTGGACCAGTCGGCTGACCGAGGGCCTGGGCTGGGTCAGGTAGGGCAGCGGGCGGCAGACCTCGATCGCCGCCACACCCACCCGGGCGGTCAGCGCGCCGTTGACCACCCCTTCGCCGAAGCGGCGCGAGACCTTGGAAACCAGCCCGCCCCCCGCGACGGAGCCGATCAGGTCGTCGCCCACCGCCAGCGCCCCGGTCGCGACCAGGTGCGTCAGCACCCCCCGCGTCAGCCGCCAGGCGCCCAGCATCCCGGCCCGCCCGCCATAGATCTCGGCGATTTTCCGGATCATGCGGAGATTGGCGTAGAGCGCGGTGATCAGGTCGGCCAGGGCCAGCGGCACCAGCGCGGTGACCGTCGCCACCTGCCGCGCCGCCGCCTCGACCTCGCGCAGGGCCCGCGCATCCAGCGGTGCCACCAGCGCGCGTTCGGCCACGCCCAGCACGGCATCGGCGTCGAAATGTTCCTCCACCGCCTTGTCCAGGCCCTCCGCCGTCCATTCCAGCTCGCGCCGCCCGGCATAGAAGGTGCCCAGGTTGCGCGCCAGCCTGCGCGCCGCCTCCAGGTCGGCGCGGGCCAGCACCTCGGCCGCCGCCTGGTGGATCCGGTCCAGCCGCGACAGCCGCGCCAGCGCGAAAAGCTCGCGCAGGATCAGGATCAGCGACACCGCCACGAAAGCGGCGAAGAGCACGCCGAGCAGGCCCGCCAGCACCGGGCTGGCCTGCATCGCCGCCGCCACCGCCGCCCAGGCCGCCATGCCGAAGAACGCCGCCGCCACCGCGCCGCCCAGCCCCAGGAACCAGCCTGCCAGGGGCGAGCGCTCGCGCGCTGCCAGATGGGCCAGCGTGGTCATCGCCGCCGCCTCGGCCGCGTCCTCGCCGACCGGCGGCGCGGTGGAGGGGGTCTCCTTCGCCGGGTCGGCCCCGGCCTCCAGGTCGAACAGTACCGGGCCGCCCCGCGGCTTGTCCTCGTCGCTCATCGGCGGGCTCTCCTTGCCAGTTCCGTCACAGCCGGTCCCCGAACAGGAACTGCGCCGCCCGGTCGAGCCGGATATGCGGCGGCCCCTCGCCCGGCGCCAGGGTCAGCGGCGCAGGCGCGAAGCGCATCACCTGGTAATCCTCGTCGAGCCATTTCGGCGCCCCCTCCCGCGCGGGCGCCAGGAGGCGCAGCGGATCAGCCGGCAGCTTGCCGGGATAGAAGGCCGCCTCCGCCCCCGTGTCCAGCCGCCGGCCGCGCACCAGCTCCAGCGTGCGGCCGCCATGCTGGCGGGTCTCCTCGACCGTGGCGCGCAGCGCGGCAAGCGACATGGCCCCGGTCCGGGCGCCGGCGAATTGCGCCCGGTCGCGGGCCTCGCGCACCAGCGCCTCGGTGATCGCGGTCAGCTGGGCGTGCTGGGAATGGTGCAGATGGTCGGCCTTGGTCGCCGCGAACAGGATCTTCTCCACCCGCCGCCCCAGCAGGAGCCCCGAGAGCCAGGAATTGGCGCCGGGGCGGAAGGCGCCCAGAACCTCGGCCATCACCCCGCGCAGGTCCTCCAGCGCCGCCGGGCCGTCATGGATCGCGCCCAGCACGTCCAGCAGCACCACCTGCCGGTCGATGCGGCTGAAATGGTCGCGGAAGAAGGGTTTGACGATCTTCGACTTGTAGGCCTCGTAGCGGCGTTCGAATTCGCGCCAGAGGCTGCGCCGCGGCTGCCCCGTCCCCGGCGGAAGCGGCGCGAAGGTCAGCGCGGGCGATCCCTCCATCTCGCCGGGCAGCAGGAACCGCCCCGGCGAGCAGTCGGAGAATCCCGCCTCGCGCGAGGCCTTGAGGCTGTCGGCGAAAAGCCGCGCCAGCGTCTCGGCCGCCTCGTCGGCGAAGGGGGCCTGCGGGTCGGCGGCGGCCATCGCATCCAGATAGCTCCGCCCGCCGGGGCGATGCTCCAGCCGGCCGAGCGCGGTCTCCGACCACTGGGCATAGCTCTTGTCCATCAGGCCCAGGTCCAGGAGCCACTCGCCGGGATAATCGACGATGTCCAGGTGCACCGTGCGTGGCCCGGTCAGGCCGCCCAGCGTGGTCAGCCCCCCCATCAGCCCGTGCGGCCGCACCCGGAAGGACAGGCGCAGCTCGGAGATCGCGCGCGTGCTGTCGGGCCAGTGCGGATCGGTGCCGGTGATCGCGCCCAGGTGGCGCTCATAGGGAAATCGCGGGACGGTGTCGTCGGGCTGCGGCCGCAGATAGGCCGACAGGATCCGCCCCGAGGCGGCGGGTTCCAGCTGCCGCATCCGCGCGCGGTCCAGCATGTTGGCCACCAGCGAGGTGATGAACACCGTCTTGCCCGAGCGCGACAGCCCCGTCACGCCCAGCCGCACCACGGGTTCCAGGAAGGCCTCGCTGACCGCGCTGCCCGCATCCTCGACGCTGCGCGCCATCGTGTCGATCAGGGATCCGATCACCCGTGCTCACCTCGCTTCCGCCTGATCCCGAGATAGGCCTGCCGGGCGCCGGTGAAAAGTGCGGCGCGTCCGCCCGCCTGCATCGAGCAGGCCGTTGACGCCGCGGCGCAACCCCGCCATTGCTCCACCATGACCCGCACGCCCCTGCTCACCCCCGTTCTCGTCTCCGGCTGCATCATCATGCTGGTGAGCTTTGCCATCCGCGCGAGCTTCGGCGTGTTCCAGATCCCCATCGCCGAGGAATTCGGCTGGCTGCGCTCGGATTTCTCGCTGGCCATCGCCATCCAGAACCTCGCCTGGGGCTTCGGACAGCCGATCTTCGGCGCGCTGGCCGAGAAGATCGGCGACCGCAAGGCGATCGTCATGGGCGCGGTGCTGTATGCCTTCGGGCTGGTGGCCTCCTCGGTCTCCACCCTGCCGATCCAGCATCAGCTGCTGGAAATCGCGGTGGGTTTCGGCATCGCGGGCACCGGGTTCGGGGTGATCCTGGCCGTGGTCGGGCGCGCCTCCTCGCCGCAGAACCGGTCCATGTCGCTGGCCATCGCCACCGCCGCCGGATCCGCGGGCCAGGTGATCGGCGCCCCCATCGCCGAGGGGCTGCTGGCGCTGATGCCCTGGCAGCAGGTCTTCCTGGTCTTCGCCGCCGCGATCCTCTTGGTGCTGGCGGCGCTGCCGATGATGCGCGCGCCGGTCGCGCCGCGCGCCGAGCTGGAGGAAAGCCTCGGCCAGATCCTCGGCCGGGCGCTGCGCGATCCCAGCTTCGCGCTGATCTTCCTGGGCTTCTTCTCCTGCGGCTACCAGCTGGCCTTCGTGACCGCGCATTTCCCGGCGCTGGTGACCGAGATGTGCGGCCCGATCCTCGACGGATCGCTGCTGGACCGGCTGGGCATCGGCACCACCTCGGCGCTCGGCGCGGTGTCGATCGCGGTGATCGGGCTGGCCAATATCGCGGGCACCCTGACAGCGGGCTGGCTGGGCAACCGCTTTCCCAAGAAATACCTGCTTTCGGCGATCTATGTCGGGCGCACGGCGATCTCGGCCTGGTTCATCGCCATGCCGATCACCCCCGCGACGGTCCTCGTCTTCTCGGTGGTGATGGGGGCGCTGTGGCTGGCGACCGTGCCGCTGACCTCGGGGCTGGTCGCGCATCTCTACGGGCTGCGCTACATGGGCACGCTCTACGGGATCGTGTTCTTCTCGCACCAGCTGGGCAGCTTCCTCGGCGTCTGGCTGGGCGGGCGGATGTACGACCTGACCGGCGACTATACCGCCGTGTGGTGGGTCGGGGTCGGCATCGGCGCCTTCAGCGCCATCGTCCACCTGCCGGTGCGCGAAAGCCCGCGGATCGCGGCCGCGGCCTGAGGCGGCGCGGCTCAGACCTTGACCAGGGTGCCGAAGATGCGGTCCTTGTGCTCGTCCATGTAGATGCGCAGCCAGGGCGTGAACCGCGCGGGGCGGCGCGCCACCTCGGCGGCCAGGTCGTAGATGCCGATCCACTCGACCTGCATCACCTCCTCGGGGTTCGGGCGCACCGGCACCTGGCGGCTGGCATGGGCCAGGAAGATGTCCACCACCTCATGCTCGATCATGCCGCCGCCGACATCGGCGCGGTATTCCACCGTGTCGCGCAGCGCGGGGTAGAGCCCGGTGATCCCCAGTTCCTCGCGCAGCCGCCGGACCGCGCAATCCGAGGATTTCTCGTTCCATTTGGGATGGGTGCAGACCGTGTTCGCCCATAATCCCGGCGTGTGGTACTTGGACATCGCGCGGCGCTGGATCAGCACGTTCTGCCCGTCCATGACGAAGACCGAGACCGCCGGATGGCGCATGCCCCTCTGATGCACCTCCATCTTGTCGAGAGGCGTCAGCTTGCCATTCACCCATGCCGGGATCTTGTCTGTCATGCGGCGGCCCTGGTTGCGGTCACTGGACTGGTGGGCGGGCCGGCGGCCCGGAAAGCATCCGGAAGACGGGGCTGCGGGGCCGCCGTTCCGGGTCTGGAAGACATCTAAGCGGCCTTGAGCGGGCTTTGCACGCCGACATCGTGACACAGGCCGAATGGGCGCGCCCCCGGCCGGGAACGGGGCTTGACCCGCCCGGCCCGCCGCGCGATGCCGGGGGCGAATCCACGGAGGGTGCCATGGAAACGAGGTTCCGCGCGATCACCGGGCTCGCGCTGCTGCTGGCAGCGGGGCAGCCCGCCCTGGCCGGAGGCGATGCCGCCGCCGGAGAGGACGGCTTCCGCCGCTGCCAGGCCTGCCACGTCGTGCGCGCGCCCTCGGGCGAGGTGCTGGCCGGGCGCTCGGCGCGCACCGGGCCCGATCTTTACGGACTGCCCGGGCGGGTGCTGGGATCGCAGGAGGATTTCGCCTATTCGCAGGCTTTCGAGGAAGCCCGGGCCGCCGGGCTGACCTGGGACGAGGACGCCTTTGCCGCCTACCTGCAGGATCCCGGCGCCTATCTGTCGCAGGTCATGGGCCACCGGCTGCGCAGCAAGATGACCTTCCGGCTGCGCGACGAGGCGGCCGCCCGCGACCTCTGGGCCTATCTCGAGAGCCTCTCCGCCCCGGAATGAGCCGCCGGGCGCTCAGCGGCTGGCGGCGGTGCCGTAGCGGGCCAGGAACATGTCGACCGCGGCGGTGATGATCCGGTCGACATCGGCGGGCGTCACCTCGGAGACCATGTTGAACATCAGCCGCGACCACAGATGCGCCTTGCACAGTTCGGTGAACTGCTCGGCGGCGAAGTCGCAATCCTCGATCTCAAGCTCGCCCGCCTCCACCGCCTGGCGGAAATACTCGGCAATGCTGCGCCGTGCCTGTTCCGGCCCCGAGCGGTAGAAGGCGCGGCCCAGCTCGGGAAACCGCTCCGCCTCCGCGACGCAGAGCCGGAACACGCTCTGGCCGAAATCCGACAGCACGAAGGCGGTCAGCCGCTGGGCGATGTCGGTCAGGGTCTCGCGCACCGAGCGGCCGCCAAGCGCATGGGCGCGGGCCTGTTCGCTCTGGCGCTGGCATTCGCAGCGCGCGACCTCGAGGAAAAGCTGCCTCTTGTCGGTGAAATAGCTGTAGAGCGTCGCCTTGGAGACGCCCGCCGCGCGGGCGATGGCATCGACGCTGGCGCCCTCGAATCCTTCCTGCATGAAGACATCCCGCGCGCCCGCCACGACCTGATCGTATTTGCGGCCGCGCTTCACGTCATGGCTCAGATCGTTCACCTCGGCTCTCCTGCGGCATGGCGGCCCCGTCCCGGCATCCCCTCCGGCCGGACCGCAGCGCCAGTATGACCCCTTGCGCGGCAAAAGTGAACGGCCGGGTTCAGCCCCTGTCGCGACAGCCGCGACCCTCTGCCCCGCGCCCTGCCCGGCGCGGCACGCTACACCGGTCGCAGGAACAGCGGCGCAGGAGGCGGACATGACGGTGGATGCGGTTATCTTCGATATCGGCAACGTGCTGATCGAATGGCAGCCCGAACGCTATTACGACCGGGCGGTCGGCACGGCGCGGCGGCAGGCGATGTTCGCGGCGGTCGACCTTCACGCGATGAACGACCGCGTGGACCGCGGCGAGGATTTCACCGCAACCGTCTATGCCACGGCCGACCGGTATCCAGAGTTCCGCGCCGAGATCCGGCGATGGCATGATGACTGGATCGAGATGGCCAGCCCCGAGATCCCGCATTCCGTGCGCCTTCTGCGGGCGCTGCGGGCGAAGGGCGTCCCGGTCTTCGCGTTGACCAATTTCGGCATCGGCAGCTTTGATCACGCCGTCACGCATTACCCGTTCCTGGAGGAATTCGACCGCCGCTACATTTCGGGGCACATGCAGGTCATCAAGCCCGATCCGCGCATCTACGAGATGGTCGAACAGGATTGCGGCATCGCGCCGGGACGGCTTCTGTTCACCGATGACCGCGCCGACAACATCACCGCCGCCGCGGCCCGCGGCTGGCAGGTGCATCCCTTCGACGGGCCCCGGGGCTGGGCGAAGGTGCTGGTGGCGAAGGGCCTGCTGAGCGCAGAAGAGGCGCGCTAGCCGCCCCGCTTTGCCGCGACGGCGCCGGAGAGGCACTGCCCGCCCGCCCCCGCAAGCCCGGCCAGCCGCTCCGGCGGGCCGAGGCGGCGGGCCACATCCGCCGCCATGCGCGGGCTGGCCCGGTATTCCGCCTGCGGGATCAGCGCCTCGGAGGGGCTGGCGAAGGGAAAGATCCCCGCCCCCGACATGACCATCCCCATCGCCCCCGCCTGCAGGCAGCCGGGAACGGCATCGGGGCATTCGCCACGGCAGAAGGCGGCCAGCGGCTGCCAGGCCGCCACCTCGGCGGCAGGCGCGAACCAAGCGCGCAGCCCGGCGCCATCCGTCTGCGAGGCAGGCGGCAGCGGCTGCCATTGCAGCCGCGCAGCCGCATCCGGCACCCCGAAGCGGCGCGGCGTCGGCACCGGATCCCCCGCCAGCGCCAGCACCGCGCGGGCGCGGTCCTCGATGACGGCGGCGGGCTGTTGCGGCACGGAGGGGGCCTCCGCCAGCAGGTCCAGCGCCGGACGCGCCGCGCCGACGCTGAGCAGCGCCGCGATGTTGTAGAGCGCGCTGCGCGTCTCGCCCGCCGCGATGAGCCCGCGGATCGCGCCCTCCGCCGTGCCGTCATCCCGCGCCATCGGCGCATCGGCCGCCGCGAAGGCCTGAGCCAGAGGCGCGCCCGCACCCGCGGCAACGGCGATCCAGCTCTGCCCGGACAACCCGCCGGGATGGCGCAGGAGCGCGATCCGCGCCGCGCGGTCCAGACCTGCGGTCACATGGGAATGAAGATGCGGCATCCCGGCGATCCGCCCCAGCAGGACCCGCGCCGCGGCATTGCCCGCCACCGCAAGATCCGACAGCGCGCGCAGCGCCGCGGCATCGTCGCGGCCCGACAGCCAGTCCTGCCGCGCCGCAAGGTATCGCGGCGCATCGGCCCCGGCGACGGCTGCGGGCGCAGGCGCGGCCTGCGCCGTCCCCAGGAACAGTCCCAGCAGGAAACCGGCCAGTGCGCGTCCCGGCATCAGCCTACTGGGCGCAGCGGCGTTCCGCATCCTCGAAGGCCGCGGTGAAGCCCATCAGCGAGAAAGTGTCCTGCGTGGTGGTGCCCGAACGCTCGGAAACGCCCGTCACCTTCGCCTCGGCCCCGGCCTTCATGGCGCGGGCGATCTGGCTGTCCTGCTCGGCCGAGGTGGCCCAGGCGACATCGCCATCGGCGAAGAGGTCGAATTTCGAATCGCCGATCTCCAGCACGACCGGCTCGCCCTCGGCGAAATCATAGCCCCCCATGAAGGAGACCTCGCCCTTGCCGCCGCCATTGGCATCCTTCGGCCAGAAGGACACGAAGAGGAAGATGTCGCCGCGCTGCACGGCGACCGGGCGGCCTTCGCGCGTGGCGGTGGATTTGCCCGCCTGGGGCGGCGACACCACCCAGCACTGGCGGGGGTCATCCTCGACATAGATCGTCCAGTCGGTCTTCGCCCCGACCGGATTATCGGCCATCTGCGCCATCGCGGGAGCGGCCCAAAGGCCAAGCCCCATCCCCAGTCCGAGAACCAGCCGGTTGATCAATTCCGCCTCCTAAACCTCTGTCGTTCCGGAACGGCCCGCTCTGCGGGGGCCTGCCCGGCACATGCCTCAGTCGCGGCGACGATAGCCCAGCTTCGCGCCGATTCCAAATGCAGCCCCCCCGATATGAGGGCCGCGCGCGGCGCTCACGCCACGAATTCCGCCCTTGCGTAGCCCTGCAGGTAGAGAAGGGCCGTCAAATCTCCGTGATTCACCCGCAGGTCGCTCTCGGCGGCGACCGCCGGCTTGGCATGCAGCGCCACCCCGGTTCCGGCCGCGTGAATCATGCCCAGGTCATTGGCGCCGTCGCCGACCGCCAGCACATCCGCCGGTGTCAGGCCCAGACGGGCGGAGATCTGCTCCAGCGCCTCGATCTTGGCCTCGCGCCCCAGGATCGGACGCGCCACCTCGCCGGTCAGCACGCCATCCTGCGACAGCAGGGTGTTGGCCCGGTGCTCGTCGAATCCCAGTTCCGCGGCAACGCGTTCGGTGAAGGCGGTGAATCCGCCCGACACCAGCGCCGCATGCCCCCCATGGGCCTTCATCGTGGCGATCAGGACCTTGCCGCCCGGCGCCATGGTGATGCGCGCATCATACACTTCGGCAATCACGCTCTCGGGCAGCCCTTTCAGCAGCGCGACCCGTTCGGTCAGCGCGCCCTCGAAATCCAGCTCGCCATTCATCGCCCGCGCGGTGATGTCCTTCACCCGCGCCCCGACGCCCGCCATGTCGGCCAGCTCGTCGATGCATTCCTGGGCGATCATGGTGCTGTCCATATCGGCCAGCAGCATCCTGCGGCGCCGGTTCGCGGAAGGCTGCAGCGCCAGGTCGATCCCCTGCCCCTGCAGCGCCGCCCAGCGGGTCCAAAGATCGGCCGGACGTGTGGCGAGGTCGAATTCCGCCGCCTCGCCCGGTGCCAGCCAGCGCAGCGCGCCGCCCTCCCATGCCGACGCCAGGGCCTCGGCCGCCGACGCCTCCAGGCAGGGAGCGGCAGGATTGCTCAAGAGCGTGACAGTGAACATCGGCAGGCCTCCGGATCGCTTCGGCGCCCCTATCCCATGACCTGCAGGGAAAGGCCAGTCCCGCGATGCGGCCCCGCCCGGCAAGGCGGGATGCAAACTTTCGGATCATTGACCGGATCCGGGCGCAACTTTATTGCCGCCGGACCGTTGGCACCGCATCACCAGCCCGGACCGGAACGGAAAGCCCATGCCCCTGCCCCGCATCACCTATGACGCGCTTGTCCAGATCTTCGGCGAGGCGCTGATCCGACGATTCTATGTCCCGGTATCGGTCGTGCGGCGCTGATCCTGCGCGGGCGGGTCCTCCTGCCCGGCCAGCACCGCGCCCAGGGCCAGCTCGAACCGGTAGGACTCGCGGTCGAACTGCGCCCAGACCCAGAGCAGCGTGAGGCAGGCCGCGCCATATCCCGCCGCCAAGAGCAGCGGCCGATCCGTCCCCTGGGCCAGCATCTGCGCCCCGGGCATCCACGCCCCGGCCAGCAGCGTCAGCGCGGCCAGCAGGAAGTTCAGCGCCATGCCGCGCGCCACGCGGTCGCGCGAACTGCGCGCCGTCAGCTCCGCCGCCAGCCCCGGCATGTCGCGATGGATCGTCACCAGCGCCGCCGCCTGCGCGCGGAACCGCCCCACCCGCAGCGTCTCGCTCTGCGCGGTCCCGCGAAAGAAGGGGTTGCGCTCAAGAAGGTCCGGATCGTGATCGCGCGCCGCGCGCTCCGCGGGAAGGCGGGCATGCCATTGCAGGCTGCGGCGGGGGCTGGGAACCTTCGCCGTCAGGATCTTGGCCAGCCGGTCGAGAACCATGCCCAGCCCGTAGAGCAGCGGCAGGCAGACGAGGATCGTTCCGGTCCGCATCTCGGCGGGCATCTCGGCGGGAAGCCCCGCGAGCGCGCGCAGCCAGGGCAGCAGCCACAGAAGCGCAACGGCGCCGGTCACCAGGTATTCGATCAGCAGTCCGGGCAATGCGGGCATCGGCTCCTCCCTCCGTGTCCCGGCGGCAGGGGCTGCCGCCGTCACCATCTGGTGCCGTCACCATCTGGTCATGTTCGCGTGCGACAGGCAATTCGGGCTTGCCCGACTCCCTGCGCTCGGGTAGAGGCGGCCTCGGGACACGCTGCCCCAACGCAGCGCGTATATCTGGAAGGATAACATCAATGGCGATCCAAGCCCCGGCAACGCGCCCGGCCAATCCGCGTTTCTCGTCTGGCCCCTGCGCCAAGATCCCCGGCTTCGAGCTGAGCCAGCTCGCCGATGCCGCCCTCGGCCGCTCCCACCGCGCGAAGATCGGCAAGGACAAGCTGAAAGCCGCGATCGAGACCACCCGCGAGATCCTGGGCATCCCCGCGGATTATCGCATCGGGATCGTCCCCGCCTCCGATACCGGCGCCGTGGAAATGGCGATGTGGTCGCTTCTGGGCGCGCGCAAGGCCACGATGGTCGCCTGGGAATCCTTCGGCGCGGGCTGGGTCACCGACGTGGTCAAGCAGCTGAAGATCGACGCCGAGGTGAAGACCGCCGAATACGGCGAGATCGTCGATTTCGCCACGCTGGATTTCGACACTGACGTTGTCTTCACCTGGAACGGCACCACCTCGGGCGTGCGCCTGCCCAATGGCGATGCGATCCCCGCCGACCGCCAGGGCCTGACCATCTGCGACGCGACCTCGGCGGCCTTCGCGCAGGACCTGCCCTGGGAGAAGCTCGACGTCACCACCTTCTCCTGGCAGAAGGTTCTGGGCGGCGAGGCCGCGCATGGCATCCTGGTTCTCGGCCCCCGCGCCGTCGAGCGGCTGGAAAGCTACACCCCCGCCTGGCCGCTGCCCAAGATCTTCCGCATGACCAAGGGCGGCAAGCTGATCGAGGGCATCTTCGTCGGCGAGACGATCAACACCCCCTCCATGCTCTGCGTCGAGGATTACCTGGTCGCGCTGGACTGGGCGAAATCCGTCGGCGGGCTGAAGGGCCTGCAGGACCGCGCCGACGCGAATGCCGGGGCGATCTGGGATTTCTGCGCCGCCCGCGACTGGATCGACAACCTGGCGGTGGATCCCGCCACGCGGTCGAACACCTCGGTCTGCCTGAAATTCACCGATGCGCGCATCACCGACGGCGCCGCCTTCGCCAAGGCCGTGCAGAAGCGGCTGGAAGCCGAGGGCGTGGCGCTGGATGTCGGCGCCTATCGCGACGCGCCCGCGGGCCTGCGCATCTGGTGCGGCGGCACGGTCGAGACGGCGGATATCGCCGCGATGCTGCCCTGGCTCGAATGGGCCTACCAGTCGGAAATCGCCGCGCTGACCGAGGCCGCCTGAGCCTTTGCCGGGGCACGCGCCCCGGCCCCTCCCCTGCCATCGTCCCCCGCCGCCCAGGCGGGGTCCGCACCGCCTGCCGGATGGCGGCCTGACGCCCCATGACCGGCACCTGCCTGCAAGGATTGATCCCATGCCCAAGGTTCTCGTCTCCGACGCCCTGTCCGAAACCGCCGTCCAGATCTTCCGCGACCGCGGGGTCGAGGTCGACTTCATGCCGAAGCTCGGCAAGGACAAGGCGAAGCTGCTGGAAATCATCGGCCAGTATGACGGCCTGGCGATCCGCTCGGCCACCAAGGTGACGGCCGACGTGCTGGCCGCCGCGCCCAACCTGAAGGTCATCGGCCGCGCCGGGATCGGCGTCGATAACGTGGACATCCCGGCCGCCTCCAAACAGGGCGTGATCGTGATGAACACGCCCTTCGGCAACTCGATCACCACCGCCGAGCACGCCATCGCGATGATGTTCGCCGTCGCCCGCCAGATCCCCGCCGCCGATGCCTCCACCCAGGCCGGCAAATGGGAGAAGTCGCGCTTCATGGGCGTCGAGATCACCGGCAAGACCCTGGGCCTGATCGGCTGCGGCAATATCGGCGCGATCGTCGCCTCCCGCGCGCTGGGGCTGAAGATGAAGGTCCTGGCCTATGACCCCTTCCTCTCCGACGAACGCGCGGTCGAGCTGGGCGTGACCAAGGTGGAGCTGGACGAGGCGCTGTCGCGCGCCGATTTCATCACGCTGCACGTGCCGAAGACCGAGAAGACCGCCAACATCCTGTCGCGCGAGAACCTCGCCAAGACCAAGAAGGGCGTTCGCATCGTCAACTGCGCGCGCGGCGGGCTGGTCGACGAGGCGGCGCTGGCCGAGCTTCTGCAATCGGGCCATGTCGCGGGCGCGGGCTTCGACGTCTTCGCCGTGGAACCGGCGACCGAGAACGTGCTCTTCGGGCTCGACAACGTCGTCTGCACGCCGCATCTGGGCGCCTCGACCACCGAAGCGCAGGAAAACGTCGCCCTTCAGGTCGCCGAGCAGATGTCGGATTACCTGATGACCGGCGCCGTGACCAATTCGCTGAACATGCCCGCGGTCACCGCCGAGGAAGCCAAGGTCATGGGCCCCTGGATCAAGCTGGCCGAACATCTGGGCAGCTTCGTCGGCCAGCTGACCGACGAGCCGGTGAAATCGGTGAACATCACCTATGACGGCGTTGCTGCCGACATGAACCTCAAGGCGCTGGACTGCGCCGTGCTGGCCGGGTTCCTGAAGCCGACCACGCCGGACGTGAACCTCGTTTCCGCACCGGTGATGTTCAAGGAGAAGGGCGTCCAGATCAGCCAGACCAAGCAGGACAAGTCCGGCGTCTTCGAAGGCTACATCAAGCTGACCGTGGAACTGGAAAGCCGCACCCGCACCGTCGCGGGCACGGTCTTCTCCGACGGCAAGCCGCGCTTCATCCAGATCAAGGGCATCAATATCGATGCCGAGGTGGCGCCCTACATGCTCTATACCACCAACAAGGACGTGCCGGGCGTGATCGGGTCGCTGGGCATGACCGTGGGCGAGGCAGGCTACAACATCGCCAACTTCACCCTCGGGCGGACCGGCAACGGCGCCGATGCGATCGCGCTGATCCACCTGGACGAAGCGGTGAAGCCCGAGCTGGTCGCCAAGCTGGAAGGCCTGGGCAAGTTCCAGCTGGTCAAGCCGCTGGCCTTCGACATCGCCTGATCCGGTCCGGCCTGCGGGCCGGTGCGACGGGGCCCCGGCGGCGCAGGGAACATCCCGCCTGCGCGGCCGGGGCCCCTTGTCTTGATGCCGCGACGCGGCGAAGCTGGCGCATCCGCAGCTGCCGGAGACCCGCATGCGCCATCCCTTTCCCGATCCGGCCCGGCCGGAGGCCCCGGCGCGGGGCTGGCTGGCGATCCGCCGCCTGCCCCGCCTGACCTGCCACCATGTCGCCGACCCGCGCTGGACCCTGCCGCCGATGACGGCCGCGGTCATTGCCGACCTGCATGTCGGCATGCCGTGGGTCTCGCCGGACCTTGTCGGCCGCATCGTGGAACAGGTGAATGCGCTGCGGCCGGACATCATCTTCCTGGCCGGCGATCTGCTGCTGGACCGCAACATGTGGTGGTTCTCGCGCGTCGTCCCCGCGGCCGAGATCGTCGCCATCCTCAGCGCGCTGCGCGCGCCGCTGGGGGCGTGGTCGATCCTGGGCAACCATGACTGGGGCGATTGCGACCTGGCCCGCGATACGGGCGGCGCGCGCAATTCGGTGATCGAGGCCCATGCCGCGCATGGCCTGCCGCTCCTGCGCAACGAGGCCCGGCACATCCCGCACGGGCCGGGCGGGTTCTGGCTGGTCGGCACGGACAGCCAGCGCGCGGGCAAGCGCCGCGGCCGCGGCCCGGACCGCTATGTCAGCCATCTCGATGCCGAAGCCGCCTTCGCCGCCGTCCCCGCAGGCGCCCCAGCGATCCATCTCGCGCATGAGCCGGACTGGTTCGCCCGCGGCGATCCCCGCGCCTTCCTGCAGGTCAGCGGCCATACCCATGGCGGCCAGATCCGGCTGTTCGGACGGACCCCCGCCGTGCCCTCTGCCTTCGGCAGCCGCTATGCCGGGGGCCATGTCCGCGAGAACGGCAACCACCTGATCGTCAGCCGCGGCATCGGCTATTCGGGCCTGCCCCTGCGGCTGGGCGTGCCGCCGGAAATCGTGCTGCTCACCGTCACCGGCACCTGAAGCCGCGGCGCCATTCAGCCTCTGTTCACTCTGCTGGATTACGCAGGATCCACGGAGCCCGAGGAAGCCGATGAAGAAGGACCCGAGTCCCAGCCTGCAGGACATGCTGGCGGCGGAAAGACGCGCGCGGCTCGCGGCGGAAAAGCTGCTGGAGTCGAAACATGCCGAACTGACCCGCGCCAACCGGCGGCTCGGGCTGCATGCGCGCCAGCTGACCGACGAGATCCTGCAGCAGCGCCGCCAGGTCCGCGAGGTGCGCTGCGAGGCGGAGGCGCTCAAAGGCCAGGCCAGCAAGGCCCGGCAGGACCTGGAACGCGCCCATCGCCAGGCCAGCGTCGCCGAGCGGCGGCTTTGGGATGCGCTGGAAACGATCCAGGACGGGTTCGCCGTATTCAACCGCCGCGACCAGCTGCTGATCGCGAACCGGTCCTATCTGGCGCTGTTCGACGGGCTCGCCGGGATCCGCCCCGGCGTCACCTATACCGAACTGCTGCAGCTGCTGCTGGAGGAAGGCGTGGTCGATATCGGCGCGGAGACGCCCGGCGACTGGCTGGATGCGATGCTGCTGCGCTGGCGCGGCGAGACGATCGAACCGCTGGTGCTGAGGCTGTGGAACGACACCTATGTCAAGATGATGGACCGGCGCGGGCAGGATGGCGACCTTGTCAGCCTGGTGCTCGATATCACCGACACGATCCGCTACGAGCGCGAGATCGAGGATGCCCGCCAGCGCGCCGAGGCCGCCGCCCGCGCCAAGGCCGCCTTCCTCGCCAATATGAGCCACGAGATCCGCACCCCGATGAACGGGGTGGTGGGCATGTCGGACCTGCTGATCGAAAGCGACCTGGACGAGGAACAGCGGCTTTATGCCGAGACCATCCGCAACTCCGCCGAGGCGCTGCTGGTGATCATCAACGACGTCCTGGACTATTCCAAGATCGAGGCGGAGAAGCTGGTCCTGCATCCCGAACCCTTCGACCTGGAACGCGCCATCCACGAGATCCTCGTGCTGCTGCAGCCCACGGCCACTGCCAAGGGGCTGGACCTGCTGGTGGATTACGACATGTTCCTGCCCACGCGCTTCGTCGCCGATCCCGGCCGCATCCGCCAGATCCTGACCAACCTGATCGGCAATGCCGTGAAGTTCACCGCCGCCGGCCATGTTCTGGTGCGCGTCACCGGCTATGGCGAAGAGGACGGCACCCGGTTCAGCCTGCATGTCACCGTGGAGGATACCGGCATCGGCATCGCCCCCGACAAGCTGGAGCTGATCTTCGGCGAATTCAGCCAGGTCGAGGACGAACGCAACCGCAGCTTCGAGGGCACCGGGCTGGGCCTGGCCATCACCCAGCAGCTGGTGAGCATGATGGAGGGCGAGATCTGGGTCGATTCGGTTCCCGGCGACGGGTCCTGCTTCGGCTTCCAGCTGGCGGTGGATGCCGTCGACCCCCTTCCCGCGCAGGATTTCTCCCTGCCGCCGGAACTGGGCACGGTGCTGGTCGTCGACGACCTGCCGATCAACCGGATGATCCTGGAGAAGCAGCTTGCCGCCATGGGCTTGCGGGTGGTGACGCATCGCTCTGCCCAGGCCGCGCTGGCCGAGGATCCGGGCCGGTTCGGGCTGATCCTCATGGATGGCGAGATGCCCGAGATGGACGGGCCGACCTTCCTGGGACGGATGCGCGACCGCGGCTGCGGCACGCCGGTGATCCTGATGACCGCCAATCCCGGTCCCGCGCTCGCCGCCGCCGAGACGGGCGGGGCCTTCGCGGTCCTGCAGAAGCCCATGCTGCGGCGCGACCTGCACCTGCGGCTGCGCGAGCTCTGCGCCCCGGACGCCCCGCCGCCGACGGCCGCCCGGCCGCGGATGCGCATCCTCGCGGCGGAGGACAACAAGACCAACCAGCTGGTCTTCGCGAAGCTGCTGAAGGCCTTCGACCTGGACCTGACCTTCGCCGATGACGGGCTGGAGGCGGTGGAAAAATTCCAGGCGCTGCAACCGCATCTGATCTTCATGGACATCTCCATGCCGCAGATGGACGGCAAGGAGGCCACCCGCCGCATCCGCGAGATCGAGCGGCTGGAATCCCGCCCGCGCGTGCCCATCTGCGCGCTGACCGCCCATGCGATGGACGGAGACGACCAGGGCATCCTGGAGGCGGGGCTGGATTTCTACCTGACCAAGCCGCTGCGGCGGGGCGAGATCCTCGAACGCATCCGCGCCCATGTTCCCGAGGGGGTGCAGATCGAACAGGTGGTGCCGCAACCGGCGGATCCGGCGCCCTGACCCTGTCTCACCCGGCCCGGCACAGGCGGGCAAAGCCGCTGGGCGCGACCCCCGTCCAGGCCTGGAAGGCACGGGTGAAGTTGCCGGGTTCGGTATAGCCCAGCCGATGGGCGATCTCCGCCACGCTCAGATCCGTCTCGTGCAGAAGGGCGCGCGCCTGCCGCTCGCGCACGCGGCCCAGCACCTCGCGATAGGTTGTCCCCTCGCTTGCCAGCTGCCGCTGGAGGCTGCGCGGGCCAAGCCGGAGCCGCCAGGCGGCATGGTCGATGCCGGTGCGTTCCTCTCCCAGGTCCATCAGGATCGCCGCCTCCAGCGCGGCAAGCGCTCCCGCCGCCCCGCGCTGCATCCGGGCGCGCACCTGCTCGCAGGTCAGCTCTGGTGCAGGCGGCGCGACGGGCGGGCGGTCCAGCCCGGCCCGGTCGAAGGCCACCCAGATCTCCGGACGGCCGAAATGCCATTCCACCGGCAGCAGATCCGACAGGATCGTGCCGCGGCCGTCATCGGGATAGTCCAGCCCGATCCTGCGCGGAAGCCAGTCCGCCCCGAGGTAGCAGCGCAGGAAGGCGATGATCAGCGGCAGCACGTGATCGCTGTGATGGCGCCGGTCCAGTCCGCGCAGGCGCGGCATCCGGTAGCTCCAGACCGCCTCGCGCGCGGTCTCGGCCAGCGCGAAGGCCGGGCCGCTCTGGAACAGCGGCATGGCCCAGGCGATCCGCTGCAGGCCGATCCGCAGGCTGGGCGCCGAGACGCCGTAATCCAGCCAGGCGCCCAGCTCCGCGCCATTCATCCCCAGGCCGATCCTCAGCCCGGCCGCCGGATCGCCGCTTTCGCGTCCCGCCGCGCTGAACAGCTCGACCATGGAGTGAAGCGGAATGCGCAGCGCCGGGTCCCGGATCACCGCCTCGGGAAGTCGCGCGCGCGCCAGCGCCCGATCCAGCGCGCGGCGCCCCGCCACGGCCTCCAGCCATGACGGCAAGCGCCCCATGCCCGCGGCGGTGGTCACGAAAAAATCCTGTTTCGACAAAGAATCCTCGCCCGGGTGTCATCAAATGATAGGGTTAATGTAAGGTAAATTGATATTGATGCGAAAGAGTTCACCCCTCCCAGCGGCAATCCGTGCCAGGCGGGGTACGGGTCTTGCTACCGGGCAGCTGTCCGGAAACGAAGGGAGAAAGACGTATGTCCACGACGAACACGGCTGTCCGGGCCGGGCTGGGGGCCCTTGCCTTCAGTCTCAGCGCGAGCTTCGCCTTCGCGCAGGATGCCACCCCCGAGTCGGGTGCGGAAAGCAGCAGCCAGACCCCCAACATCCTGGTGATCTGGGGCGACGATATCGGCCAGGCCAATATCTCCGCCTATACCAAGGGGCTGATGGGCTACACGACGCCCAATATCGACAGCATCGCCGAAGACGGCGTGATCTTCACCGATTACTATGCCGAGCAGTCCTGCACCGCGGGCCGCTCGACCTTCATCACCGGCCAGTCGACGCTGCGCACCGGCCTCTCGAAGGTCGGCCTGCCGGGCGCAAATGCCGGCATGCAGGACGTGGACGTGACGCTGGCCTCGGCGCTGAAGGATCACGGCTATGCCACGGGCCAGTTCGGCAAGAACCACCTGGGCGACCGCGACGAGCACCTGCCGACCGCACACGGGTTCGACGAGTTCTTCGGCAACCTCTACCACCTCAATGCCGAGGAAGAGCCCGAGAACTTCAACTATCCCAAGGATCCGGAATTCCGCGAGAATTTCGGTCCGCGCGGCGTGCTGCACGCCTCCGCCGATGGCGAGATCGAGGATACCGGCCCGCTGACCAAGAAGCGCATGGAAACGGTGGACGAGGAAACCTCGGCCGCGGCCATCGACTTCATGCAGCGCGCGGTGGATGCCGACGAGCCCTTCTTCGTCTGGATGAACACCACGCGCATGCATTTCCGCACGCATGTGAAGGACGAGAACCGGTCCGAACCCGGTCTGACCGCGCTGACCGAATATGCCGACGGCATGATCGAGCATGACGCGATCGTCGGGCAGATCCTCGATGCGGTCGACGAGATGGGCATCGCCGACAATACCATCATCATGTATTCGACCGATAACGGCCCGCACCAGAACTCCTGGCCGGATGCCGGCACCACGCCGTTCCGCTCCGAGAAGAACACCAACTGGGAAGGCGCCTACCGCGTCCCGGCGATGATTAAGTGGCCCGGCCATATCGAGCCCGGTTCCGTCGCCAACGAGATGTTCTCGGGCCTCGACTGGTTCCCGACCCTGATGGCCGCCGTCGGCGACACCGACATCAAGGAACGGCTGCTGGAAGGCACGACCATCAACGGCAAGGAATACAAGAACCACCTGGACGGCTACAACCAGCTGCCCTACCTCACCGGCGAGACCGACGAGGGCGCGCGCGACCGGTTCTTCTATCTCAACGATGATGGCGATGTCGTGGCGCTGCGCTACGAGAACTGGAAGATCGTCTTCAAGGAACAGCGCATGAAGGGCACGATGGGCATCTGGGCCGAACCCTTCACCTCGCTGCGCGTGCCGAAGATCTTCGACCTGCGCGCCGATCCCTATGAACGTGCCGACGTGACCTCCAACACCTACTGGGACTGGGTGCTCGATCACACCTATCTGCTGGCTCCGGCCCAGATGATCGTGGGCGAATTCCTGGGGACCTTCGAGGAATACCCGCCGGCACAGCGCCCGGACAGCTTCTCGATCGACCAGATCCAGGAAGAGCTCGAGGCCAGCTTCAACGCCATGGCGCAGTGATCCTGCCCTGACCAAAGCGGCCCGCGGGACAGCCTCCCGCGGGTCATTTCCCGCAAGACAGTTTGCCGAGGTTGCCATGCGCGCCATGACCGTTGCGGCCGGGCTGATCGCGCTTCCCGCGATCGCCGCCGCCGATCCGCTCCCCTCCTGGAACAGCACCGAGACCAAGGACGCGATCATCGCCTTCGTCGATGCCGTGACCGATCCGGCCTCCGAAGACTACGTGCCCGAGGCGGACCGCATCGCGGTCTTCGACAATGACGGCACGCTCTGGGCCGAGCAGCCGCTGTATTTCCAGGGCCTCTTCGCCTTCGACGTGCTGCGCGAGAAGGCCGCCGAGGACCCCTCGATCCTGACCTCCGACCCGCTGCGCGCCGCCAATGAGGGCGACCTCGAAGGCGTGCTGGCCGGCGGGATGGACGGTCTGGTCGAGATCCTCGATGTCAGCCATGGCAACATCACCCCCGAGGATTTCAAGGCCCGCGCCGCCGAGTGGCTGGCCACCGCGACCCATCCGCAGACCGGACGCCCCTTTGGCGAGATGACCTATCAGCCGATGCTGGAGCTGCTGTCCTACCTGCGCGACGAGGAATTCACGACCTATATCGTCTCGGGCGGCGGCATCGACTTCATCCGCGCCTTCTCCGAGGATGCCTATGGCATCCCGCCCTGGCAGGTGGTCGGCACCGAGGGCAACACCTCCTACGCGCTGGATGCCGGGGGCACGCCCACCATCACCAAGGATGGCGGCGTCAGCTTCGTCGATGACAAGGCCGGAAAGCCCGTGGGCATCATGCGCCATATCGGCCGCCGCCCGATCTTCGCGGCCGGCAATTCCGACGGCGATTTCGAGATGCTGGACTGGACCACTGCCGGCGAGGGCCCGCGCTTCGGCCTGATCGTGCATCACACCGACAGCGGCCGCGAATTCGCCTATGACCGCGACAGCCATATCGGGCAGCTCGTGCGCGGACTGGACGAGGGGCCGGGCAAGGGCTGGACCATCGTCGACATGGCCGCGGACTGGAAGACGGTGTGGGCGGAATGACCCCGCGCGACCAGATCGAGACGCTGCGCGCCCGCATGGGCGAGGCCATCATCGGCCAGAAGGATGTGATCGACCGGCTGCTGATCGGGCTTCTGGCCAATGGCAACCTGCTGGTCGAGGGCCTGCCGGGCCTGGCCAAGACCCGCGCGATCAAGGCGATGGCGAAGAACCTGGCCTGCGATTTCTCGCGCATCCAGTTCACGCCCGACCTTCTGCCCTCGGATGTCACCGGCACCGAGGTCTATACCCAGACGACCGGCGAGTTCCGCTTCGATCCGGGCCCGCTTTTCGCCAATATCGTGCTGGCCGACGAGATCAACCGCGCCCCCGCCAAGGTGCAGGCCGCGCTTCTGGAGGCGATGGAGGAGCGGCAGGTGACGGTGGCGGGCACGACCCATGCGCTGCCGCCCTTGTTCATGGTCATGGCCACCCAGAACCCGGTCGAGCAGGAAGGCACCTATCCCCTGCCCGAGGCGCAGATGGACCGGTTCCTGATGCATGTGACGATCACCTGGCCCTCGGTCGAGGACGAGGTGGAGGTGATCCGCCTGGTCCGCGCCGAGGAGGTCGCCGCTCAGGGCGGCGACGGGACGGCGCGGCCCGAGCCCGTGGCGCAGGAGGCGGTCTTTGCCGCGCGCGCCGAGATCGGGCAGATCGCCGTCGCGCCGGGGATGGAGCGTTACATGGCCGACCTGGTCAATGCCACGCGCCACCCCGCCCCCTATGGCGAGGACCTGAAGCGCTGGATCGAGATCGGGGCCAGCCCGCGCGCCTCGCTGGCGCTGGACCGCTGCGGACGGGTGCATGCCTGGCTGTCGGGGCGCGACTATGTCGATCCCGAGGATATCCGCGCCATCGCCCCCGACGTGCTGCGCCACCGCCTGGCGCTGAGCTACGAGGCGCAGGGCGAGGGCATCGCCCCCGATGCCGTCACCGCGGAACTGCTGCGCCAGGTGGCGCTGCCCTGAGGAGCCCGCGATGCGCGACCGTCCCGCCCGCATCCGCACCGGCACGGCCCCCGCCCCGCGCGAGAGCCGGGGCGATCCGCGGATCCGCACCGACCTGTCCCATCTGCGCGGGCTGGAGCGCGCCGCCGCCGGGCTGAGCTTCCTGCCGCGCCAGCCGGCCGGATCGGTGCTGACCGGGCGGCACGGATCGCGGCTGCGCGGGCGGGGGCTGAATTTCGAGGAATTGCGCGGCTACCTGCCCGGCGACGACATCCGCGCGATCGACTGGAAGGTCACCGCCCGCACCGGCGCGCCGCATGTGCGGGTGATGACCGAGGAACGCGACCGCCCTGCCCTGATCGTCGTCGACCAGCGCATGTCGATGTTCTTCGGATCGCGGCTGAACATGAAATCCGTGACCGCGGCCGAGGCGGCGGCGCTGTCGGCCTTCGCCATCCTGGGCCAGGGCGACCGGCTGGGCGGCATCGTCTTCCGCGACGAAATGATCGCCGAGATCCGCCCCGCGCGCAGCCGCCTGGCGCTGAACCGGTTCCTCTCGGCGCTGGCCTCGGCCAATGGCGCGCTGCATGCGGGCCTGCCGCCGGTGGCGCCGCCGGCGCTGAGCGAGGTGCTGCGGCGGGTCATGCGGATCGCCCCGCGCGGCCATCTGGTGATCGTGCTGTCGGATTTCGACGTGACCGACGCGGAGACCGAGCGGCTGGTGGCGACGCTGTCGCGCCGCAACGACCTGGTGCTGGGGCTGGTGACGGACCCGTTCGGCGACAGCCTGCCCGCCGGGCTGCGCCTTGCCGTGTCCGATGGCGCGCTGCAGGCCGAGCTGGATACCGGCGATGCGGGCCAGCGGGCGCGGCTGCAGGACTTCGTGTCGGGGCGGCTGGCGCAGGTGCTCGACTGGCAGCGCCGCTTCGGCGTGCCGGTGCTGCCGCTTTCGGCCGCGGAGGAGACCCTGCCGCAGATCCGCCGCCTGATGGGGCGCGCAGGGATGGCGCGCTGATGGAAGAGGACGCCCCCGCCACCGACCTGCTGAGCCTGCTCGACCGGCTGGTCCAGCCGCCGCCGCCGCCGCCCGTGCCAATGTGGCCCCAGACCTGGGGCTGGGCGGCGCTGGCGGGGCTCGTTCTGGTCGCGGCGGCCCTGGCGCTCTGGCGGCTGGCGGTGATCCGGCGGCGCAATGCCTATCGCCGCGCCGCGCTGGCCGAACTGGCGCGGGCGGGCGGCGATCCGGCAGCGATCTCGGCAATCCTGCGGCGCACGGCGCTGGCCGCATGGCCGCGCGCGGAGGTGGCGGGGCTGAGCGGGCGCGACTGGACGGCGTTCCTCGAACGGACCGGCGCTGCGCCATGGCCGGACCCGGCCGCCCGCGCCCTGCTGACCGGGCCGGTCGCGGTCCGGCCCGCGCCCTCGCCGGAACTGGAGGCCCAGGCGGCGGCGTGGATCCGCGCCCATCGCCGGCCACGGGGAGGTGCCCGATGATCACCCTGGCCGCGCCCTGGGCATTGCTGCTGCTGCCCCTGCCCGTGATCGTGCATCGCCTGGCGCCGCCGCGGCGCGAACGCGTCCCCGCGCTGCGCTTTCCCTTCTTCCGCCGGCTGGTGGCGGCGGCCGGGGCAGAGGCGCGCGAGGGGGCGGTGGTGCTGACGCGCGGGCGCGTGCAGATGGCGGCGGCCATCCTGGCCTGGGCCCTGCTGGTCCTGGCGCTGGCGGGCCCCGAACGGCTGGGCCGGCCGGTGACGCTCGAAAGCGCGGCGCGCGACATGGTGCTGGCCATCGACATCTCGGGGTCCATGGACACGCGCGACATGGCCCGCAATAACAGCGATCCGCTGCGCCGCCTGGATGCCGTGAAGGAGGTGGTGACGCAATTCGTCGCCGATCGCGACGGCGACCGGGTCGGGCTGATCGTCTTCGGCACCAAGGCCTATCTGCAGGCGCCGCTGACCGAGGACCTGGACACGGTGACGGCGCTGCTGGCACGCACCGAGACCGGCATGGCGGGCCCGCATACCGCGCTTGGCGACGCGATCGGGCTGGCGATCCGGACCTTCGAAGGCAGCCAGATCGAGGACCGGCTGCTGATCCTTCTCTCCGACGGCAGCGACACGGCCAGCCGCATGGACCCGGTCAATGCCGCCGCGATCGCCGGCGCGCGGGGCGTGCAGATCGTCACGATCGGCGTCGGCGACCCCGAGGGCAGCGGCGAGGACCGCGTCGACCTGGCGGCCTTGCAGGACATCGCCGCCCGCAGCGGCGGGGCCTACTACTTTGCCGATGACCGCGACGCGCTGGAGCAGATCTATGACCGGATCGACGCGCTGACCCCGCGCGAGACCGAGACACGCACCTGGCGACCGCGCACCGACCTGTCCTGGATCCCGATGGGCCTGGCCGCGCTGATCATCCTGGGCGCGACCCTGTGGCTGCAGCTGCGCAGGACGGGAGGCCCGGCATGACCCAGCTGGCCATCGCGGCGGAGGCCTTCCATTTCCTGCGGCCCGCCTGGCTGGTCCTGCTGCCCGCCGTGCTGCTGCTGTGGTGGCGCATCCGCCGCGGCAGCGCCCGGCGCGACATCGCGGGAGAGGGCATCGCCCCGCATCTGCGGGCCGCGCTGACCCTGGGCGACACGGGCCGGGGACGCATCCAGCCCATCGATGCGGCGGCGGCAGCGATGATCCTGCTGCTGCTGGGCGCGGCGGGCCCCACCTGGTCGCGCATGCCGGATCCCCAGGCGGCCGAGGCCGCCCCGGTGGCGGTGGTGATGGCGGTCACCTCCTCGATGGAGGGCGCCGACATCGCCCCGTCGCGGCTGGAGCGCGCGCGCCAGAAGACGCGGGATTTCCTCGACCGCCGCGGCGGCGCGCGCACCGGGCTGATCGCCTATGCGGGATCGGCCCATGCGGTGGTTCCGATGACCGCCGATACCGGCATCATGGTCCCCTATCTCGCAGGGCTTTCCTCCCAGATCATGCCGCGCCCGGGCAATGATGCCGGGGCGGCGCTGGCGCTGGCGGGCGATCTGCTGGCGCCCGAGGGGGCGGGCGCGATCCTGCTGATCACCGACGCGGTGGACCCCGCCGATGTCGCGGCGATCGAGGCGGCACCGATGCCCGTCGCCGTCCTGGCGATGCTGCCCGAGGGCACGCGCGACCGCGGCATCGACGACCTGTCGGTGCCGGTGGTGCAGGTCACCCCCGATGACGCCGACATCGCCCGGCTGGACCGGCGGCTGAACGCGGCCTGGCGCGCGGCGCTTCTGGAGAATACCGACCAGCCCTGGGAGGATCGCGGCCCGTGGCTTGCCTGGCCTGCGGCGGTGCTGCTGATGCTGTGGTTCCGGCGCGGCTGGACCATGCGATGGGCCGTGCTGGCGCTGGGGCTGGCGGCCGCGCCCGACGCCCGGGCCGAGGGCATCGCCGACTGGTTCTGGACCCCCGACCAGCAGGGGCAGCGGGCGATGGACCGCAAGGATTTCGAGGACGCCGCAGGAGATTTCGCCGATCCGCTGCTGCGCGGCTATGCCTTGTATCGCGACGGGCAATACGCGGAGGCGATCGAAATCCTGGACCGGGTCGAGACGGCGCAGGCGGCGATGATCCAGGGGATTTCCCAGATCCGCGCCCGCGGCTATCGCGATGCGGTGGCGGCCTTCGAAACGGCTCTGGCCCGCGACCCGGACTATCCCGGCGCGGCGGAGAACCTGCAGACGGCCCGCGATATCGTCACCTATATCGAGGACGTGCAGGATGCGTCGGGCACGGAGGACGATACCGAGATGACCGCGGACGAGGTCGCCTTCGACAACGAGGAGAACCGCGGCGACGAGACCCGCCAGGAGGTCCCGCGCGACGGGGAGGGCGAGGGCCCGCTGAGCGCGGATCAGTGGATGTCGGGCGTCGAAACCGAGACCGCGGACTTCCTGCGCCAGCGTTTCGCGCTGGAGGCGGCGGCCGGGCCCCGCGATGCCGCGCAGGACCCCGACGCCGCCCAGGCCCCGGATGGCACGGAGGCGCCGCCGCCGCCCGCGCCGGGGGACAGCCCATGATCCGGATCCTGGCCCTTCTTCTTGTTCTGCTGCTGCCGGACCCTGCCCCGGCCCAGGAGGCCGCGGCGGAGGCGCCGCCCGACGGACCGATCCTGCGCCAAGAGCTGGACCCAGCCGAAGGCGCGCCCGGGCAGGTCCTGACCCTGCGGCTGACGGTGCTGGTGCCCAGCTACATGCCCGAACCTCCGGTCTGGCCCGCGCTGCAGACCCCCGACCTGAAGATCACCCTGCCCGAACGCGGCAGCGGGCCGGTCAGCGAACGCGTGGGCGGCGAGACCTGGTCGGGCATCTCGCGGCGCTACGAGATCACGCCGCTGCATCCCGGGGCGTATGCGCTGCCGCCCATCTCGGTGGGCGTGACCTGGGCCGATGGCGAAAGCGGAGAGATCCGCAAGGCCACGGTCACCGGCGATCCGGTCCGGCTGACCGGGGTGGTGCCCGAGGCGGCGGCGGGGCTTGATCCCTTCCTGGCGGCGGAGGCGCTGACCCTGGATCTGCAGGTGGAGGGCACGCCGGAAGAGATGACCCAGGGGGACAGCGTCACGCTGACCCTGACCGCCACGATCGAGGGCGGCACGCCGATGATGATCCCCGCGCTGCTGCAGGTGCCCGGGATCCCCGGCATCGCCGCATATCCGGACGAACCGCGCCTGAGCGAGACCGCTGACGGCGGCACGCGGGTCGAGTCGGTGACGCTGGTGGCCGAGGCCGGGGCGAAGGCCGATATCCCGGCGATCAAGGTGGACTGGTACGATCCCGCCAGCGACAGCATCCGCAGCGCCGCGACCGAGCCGGTGACGATCCGAGCCGAGGGGCCGCGCCTGCCGCGGCTGTCCCCGCAACAGCGCCGCTGGGCGGTGACGGCGGGCCTGGCGGGCCTGGGGCTGCTGGGCGGGGGCGCGCTTGCGTGGCGCAGGTTGCGGCCGCTGCGGCAACGCCGCGCCGAGGCCCGGCGCGCCTCCGAAGCCTTCGCCTGGGCGGCGCTGCAGGACGCGCTGCGCAAGCGGGACACGGCCAGGCTGCATCCGGCGCTGGATCTGTGGGCGGCGCGCTGCCCGGCCGCCGATCCGCGGCGCGATCCGCGGCTGGCCGGGGCGCTGGCGGCGATCGGGCGCGCCCGCTACGGACCGGGCG
>NZ_JACVXA010000055.1 GCF_014903745.1 Mangrovicoccus algicola
CTGCCCCCGCGACCCGGCAGGACCGGCCGCCGCCCTCTGCGGCGCCGAGGCCGGGCCCGCGCCCGCGTGACGCAGCCGCCACCGCCGCGGCGGGACCTATCCTTGGCGGGTCATCCGCAGCGGAGGAACACGACCATGAAGATCGGGATCATCGGGGCGGGAGCGGTGGGCGCGACCGCCGCCTATGCCATCGCCCTGGACGGGCTGGTGCGCGAGATCGTGCTGATCGACCGCGACGCCGCGCTGGCCGCGGCCCATGCCGAGGATATCTCCCATGCCATGCCCTTCGGTTCGGCCACCGTGATCCGGGCGGGCGGCTATGACGCGCTGGCGGGGGCGGGGCTGGTGATCCTGGCCGCCGGCGCGGCGCAGAAGCCGGGGGAAAGCCGGCTGGACCTGCTGGCGCGCAATGCCGAGGTGTTCCGCGCCATTCTGGGCGAGGCGCTGGCGGCGGCGCCGGAGGCGCTGCTGATCGTCGCCTCCAACCCCGTCGATGTGATGACCGGGATCGCCTGCCGCCTGACCGGCCTGCCGCCGGGGCGGGTGATCGGCTCGGGGACGATCCTCGACACGGCGCGGTTCCGCGACCTGCTGGCGCGGCATCTGGGGGTCTCGGCGCGCTCGGTGCATGGCTATGTGCTGGGCGAACATGGCGACAGCGAGGTTCTGGCCTGGTCCTCGGCCCGGGTCGGATCGCTGACCCTGGAGGCGGCGGCGGCGCAGCTGGGCCGTCCGCTGCAGGACAGCCACCGCGCGGCCATCGACGAGGCGGTGCGCCGCGCCGCCTACCGGATCATCGAGGGCAAGGGCGCCACCTGGTTCGGCATCGGCGCGGGGCTGGCCCGGCTGGTCGCCGCCGTGGTGCAGGATGACCGCACGGTGCAGTCGGTCTCAGTGATGACGCCCGAGATTGCCGGCGTGCAGGAGGTGCCGCTGTCGCTGCCGCGGGTGGTCGGCGCGCAGGGCGTGCTGGCCGATCTGGTGCCCGCGCTTTCGCCGCCGGAGACCCGCGCGCTGGCGGCCAGCGCGCGGATCCTGAAGGATCAGCTGGAGGCGGTGCCGCTCGATCCGCTGTGATCGTAGAGCCCGATCCGCAGGCCTTTACCGGTCTGCGACAGTTCCAGCGTCGCGGGATCCAGCACCCCCTGCCAGACCGCGCCCGCAGGCAGAGGTGCCCCCCGCGTGACCTCGGCGCGGAAGGGCGCGCGGCACATCAGGTTCAGCACGATCAGCGGCCCGCCGGTCGGTTCCGCGTGCACCTCTGCCGCCCCGTCGAAGCGCAGCGGCGCAGTCTCCGGCCCGGCCGGCACCGTTTCTCCGTCGATGGTCAGCCGCACCGGGTCGCCCGCGACCGGGGTGAACAGCCGCTCCACCCCGGCAAAGGCGGAAAACGGACCCGCGGCGGCAATCTCCGCAAGGCTGATGCGCCAGGCGAAATCCTCCATCCCGGCGCCCTCGGGATGGGTGGCCAGCGTCCTTGTCCGCCCGCCGCCGTTCTTCCAGGGTTGCCAGCCGCCGGTCATCCCAGGATCCGCGGCAGGCGCAGCCCGTTGGCGCGGGCGCAGTCGATCGCCTCCGGGTAGCCCGCATCGGCATGGCGCCAAACGCCCGAGGCCGGGTCGTTCCACAGCACGCGTTCCAACCGTTTCGCGGCCTCCGGCGTGCCATCGGCGCAGATCACCACGCCCGCATGCTGGCTGAACCCCATGCCGACGCCGCCGCCATGATGCAGCGACACCCAGGTCGCCCCCGAGGCGGTGTTGACCAGCGCGTTCAGAAGTGGCCAGTCCGACACCGCGTCCGAACCGTCGCGCATCGCCTCGGTCTCGCGGTTGGGGGAGGCCACGGAGCCCGAATCCAGATGATCGCGGCCGATCACCACCGGCGCCTTCAGCTCTCCGCTGGCGACCATCTCGTTGAATTTCAGCCCCGCCCGGTGGCGGTCGCCCAGCCCGATCCAGCAGATCCGCGCGGGCAGCCCCTGGAAGGCGATGCGCTCGCGCGCCATGTCCAGCCAGCGATGCAGCCCCTCATTCTCGGGGAACAGCTCCTTCATCGCCTGGTCGGTCTTGTAGATGTCCTCCGGATCGCCCGACAGCGCCGCCCAGCGGAACGGGCCGATGCCCTTGCAGAAGAGCGGGCGGATATAGGCGGGCACGAAGCCGGGGAAGGCGAAGGCGTTCTCCAGCCCCTCTTCCCTGGCCATCTGCCTGATGTTGTTGCCGTAATCCAGCGTCGGCACGCCCGCGTTCCAGAAACCGACCATCGCCCCGACATGCAGCTTCATCGACTGCTTGGCCGCCCTGGCCACGGCTTCGGGCTCGGATTCCTGCCGGGCGCGCCATTCGGCGACGGACCAGCCCGCGGGCAGGTAGCCGCGGAACGGATCATGCGCCGAGGTCTGGTCGGTGACGATGTCCGGCCGTCCGTTGGGCAGGGCCTCGCCCGCCTGCATCCGGCGCAGGATCTCGGGGAAGACCTCGGCCGCATTGCCGATCAGGGCGACGGATTTCGCCTCGCCCGCCTTGGTCCAGCGGTCGATCATCGCCAGCGCCTCGTCCAGGTCGCGGGTCTTTTCATCGCAATAGCGGGTGCGGATGCGGAAATCGGCGCGGGTCTCGTCGCATTCCACCGCCAGGCAGCAGGCGCCCGCCATCACCGCGGCCAGCGGCTGAGCGCCGCCCATCCCGCCGAGCCCGCCGGTCAGGATCCATTTTCCCGTCAGGTCGCCGCCGTAATGCTGCCGGCCCGCCTCGGCGAAGGTCTCGTAAGTGCCCTGAACGATGCCCTGCGCGCCGATATAGATCCACGATCCGGCCGTCATCTGGCCGTACATCATCAGGCCCTTGCGATCGAGCTCGTTGAAATGCTCCCAGGTGGCCCATTCCGGCACGAGGTTGGAATTGGCGATCAGCACGCGCGGCGCGTCGGCATGGGTGCGGATGATGGCGATCGGCTTGCCCGACTGCACGATCAGCGTCTCGTCGGCCTCGAGGTCCTTCAGGCTCTCGACGATGGTGTCGAAATCCTCCCAGCTGCGCGCCGCGCGGCCGATGCCGCCATAGACGACCAGTTCATGCGGGTTCTCGGCCACATCCGGGTGGAGGTTGTTCATCAGCATCCGCAGGGGCGCCTCGGTCAGCCAGGACTTGGCGGTCAGCTCGGTGCCGGTGGGCGGGAAGATGTCGCGGTGATTGTGGCGGGTCATGGTCATGTCTTGTCCTTTCGGCGCCGGTCCGGGGCGCGGTCTGTGGGGCCCGTCAGAAGGCGGAGGGCAGGGGCAGGCCCGCCGCGGCGGCCAGGCGGCCTTCGGCGATCAGGCGGGCGGCGGCTTCGAGGTCGGGGGCCATGTAGCGGTCCTCGGCCAGGGCGGAGATCTCGCCGCGGATCGCGGCGATCACCGCGGCCAGCGGCGCGGAAGTGTCCAGCGGCGCGCGGAACCCGATCCCCTGCGCCCCGGTCAGGGCCTCGACGCCGAGGATGTAGTTGAGGTTCGCGGTCATCTGCAGCAGCCTGCGCGCGCCGTGGCAGGCCATCGACACATGGTCTTCCTGATTGGCGGAGGTCGGCGTGGAATCGACGCTTGCCGGATGGGCCAGCTGCTTGTTCTCGCTCATCAGCGCGGCGGTGGTGACCTCGGCGATCATCAGGCCCGAATTCAGCCCCGGCGCAGGGGTCAGGAAGCCCGGCAGCCCGTAATTCAGCGCCGGATCGACCAGAAGCGCGATGCGCCGCTGGGCGATGGCGCCGATCTCGGCAATGGCCAGCGCCATCTGGTCGGCGGCGAAGGCGACCGGCTCGGCATGGAAATTGCCGCCCGAGACGACCGAGCCGTCCGACAGCACCAGCGGGTTGTCGGTGGCGGCATTCGCCTCGATCTGCAGCGTGACCGAGACCTGCCGCAGCAGGTCCAGGCAGGCGCCGGTCACCTGCGGATGGCAGCGCAGGCAATAGGGGTCCTGCACGCGCTCGTCATCCTCGCGATGGCTCTCGCGGATCTGCGAGCCCTCCAGCAGCGCGCGCAGGGATGCCGCCACGTCGATCTGTCCCCGGTGGCCGCGCAGCGCATGGATCTCGGCACGGGTGGGGGCGGTCGATCCCATCGCCGCATCGGTGGACAGCGCGCCCGTGATCACGGCCGCCTGCAGCGCCCGGTCGGCGCGGAACAGCCCGGCCAGCGCCAGCGCGGTCGAGACCTGCGTGCCGTTGATCAGCGCCAGCCCCTCCTTGGCGGTCAGGATCACCGGGTCCAGTCCGGCGCGGGCCAGCGCCTCGGCGCCGGACAGCCGCTGGCCTTCGAGGAAGGCCTCGCCCTCGCCGATCATCACGGCGGCCATATGCGCCAGCGGCGCGAGGTCGCCCGAGGCGCCGACCGACCCCTTTTCCGGGATCACCGGCATGATCCCCGCGGCCAGCATCCCCTCGATCAGCCGGATCAGCGCGGGGCGCACGCCCGAGGCGCCGCGCCCCAGCGACATCAGCTTCAGCACCAGGATCAGCCGGACGATCCCGGTCTCCAGCGGCGCGCCGACGCCGCAGCAATGCGACAGGATCAGGTTGCGCTGCAGCGTCTCGACATCCTCCGCGGCGATGCGGATCGAGGCGAGTTTCCCGAAGCCGGTATTGACGCCATAGACGGCCTCGGCGCCCGCCGCGACGGCGGCGATGCGGGCGGCGGCGGCCTCGATCGCGGGCATCGCGGCGGGGTCCAGGGTCGCGGGACTGCCCTGCCAGTAAATCTCGGCAAGCGTGGCCAGGTCGACATGGCCGGGGGTGAGCGTGACGGGCATCAGACGAAGTCTCCCTTGAAGACCCGCGCCTTGAGCGGGTTGAAGCCGATGCGGTTGATGATCTGCGCGGCGCTTTCGGCGTGCCACAACGCGAAATCCGCCGAGGCGCCTTTTGTGATCACACCTGTCTCCGTGCCGAGTCCCAGCGCCGCGGCGGCATGGCGGGTGGTGGCGGCAAGGCATTCGCGCACCGTCAACCTGTACAGCGTCGCGCCCATGTTCATGGTCATCAGGATCGAGGTGACGGGCGAGGTGCCGGGATTGCAGTCGGTGGCCAGCGCCATGGGCACGCCCGCCGCGCGGAAGGCGTCGACGGGGGGCACCTGCGTCTCGCGCAGCATGTAAAAGGCGCCGGGCAGCAGCACCGCGACCGATCCCGCCGCCGCCATGGCGGCCGCGTCCCCGGGGGTGGCGTATTCCAGATGATCCACCGACAGCGCGCCGTGTCCGGCGGCGAAGGCCGTGCCGCCCTGATGGCTCAGCTGCTCGGCATGAAGCTTGACCGGCAGTCCCAGTTCCGCCGCGCGGGCAAAGAGCGGTTCCAGTTCCGCCACCGAGAAGGCGATGCCCTCGCAGAAGCCATCGACGGCATCCACCAGCCCCTCGGCATGGGCCTGGTCCAGCCCCGGGATCGCGACCTCGCGGATATAGTCGGACCCGCGGCCCTTGTAATCGGGGGGCAGGGCATGGGCGGCCAGCCAGCTTGTGATCACACGCACCGGACGCAGCGCGGCCAGGCGCCGCGCGGCGCGCAGCATGTTCAGCTCCGCCCCGATTTCCAATCCGTATCCGGACTTGATCTCGACCGTGCAGACGCCCTCGGCCAGCAGGTGGTCCAGCCGGGGGAGGGCGGTTTCGACCAGATCCTCCACCGTCATCGCCCGCGTCGCGCGCATGGTGGAGGCGATGCCGCCTCCGGCCCGGGCGATGTCTTCGTATCCCGCGCCGTCCAGCCGCATTTCCCATTCGCGGGCGCGGTCGCCGCCATGGACCAGATGGGTGTGGCAGTCGACCAGCCCCGGCGTCAGCAGCGCGCCGCCGCAATCGGCGATCTCGGCGCCGGTGCGGTCGAGCCCGGTCCCGACCTCCAGCACGCGGCCCGCTTCGGTCAGGATCTCCAGATCCTGCGGGGTCGCATCGTCGGATGCTGCCGTGATCACGCGGGCATTCGTCCAGAGTGTTCGCATTGCGCCGTCCCGTTCCTGTCCTTGGCTTAATAAGTATAGACATATCGGCGCGTGCCGGAAAAGGGCCGGCCCGCGAAGGACGCGGAAATCGCGACCCTGCGGACGGATCTGCCCGTTGCTTGGGCAGGATGGCGATCGGGGGCGGGAAAACATGCATTCCGGGGGCGGCGCAGCAATGCGCGCCGACCGCGAAGCGGGACGATAGATAATTTCTCCCATGCACTTGCTGCAATGCGGCACTGCCGGCTTGTGGGTGGTTGCCCGGCGCAGGCTGGCCTAGGTTGGGTGCCAAGGGAGGAACCCCGATAGTTGCAAACTCACGGAGTTCCAAATGGCACACGCAGCGACGATTTCTCACCGCCCCGGCTTTCTCGCGGGCCTCGCAAACGCCTTCGCCGCCTTCGGTCGCGGCCTGGTCTGGATGGCTGAAGCCAATCCGCGCTTCAAGGAGCTGGAGAAGCTCCAGCGCATGACCGACGAAGAGCTTGCCGCGCGCGGCCTGCGCCGCGAGAAGCTGGTCGAGCACGTCTTCCGCAACGCTGCCTGCATCTGAGGCAGCGACAGGTTTCGCGGGACCCTGCCGGTCCCGCCTGCAACGGCGCCCGCGGTTCCTCCGCCGGGCGCCGTCTGCTGTCCGGCAGGCCCTTGCCGGGCCGGGCGCGTTAACACCTTTGGGCTTTCCGGCAGGGCCGTTGTGCTGTATTGCGGCGCAATCTGAGACGTGACGCAACGTCCCCGGCGTCGTGGAAAGATGACAGGGGTCGGCGGCAATGGGGCCGCCATATGCAACGGGATCGATGGGAGGGCCCATGGGTTCCAGACAGGATAGCCGATGTTCAATGAAGTGAAGAAATCGATCCAGTGGGGCGATGAGACGCTCACGCTGGAAACGGGCAAGGTCGCCCGCCAGGCGGACGGCACCGTGATCGCCACGCTGGGCGAGACCAGCGTCATGGCGAACGTGACCTTCGCCAAGGCCGCGAAAGAGGGGCAGGACTTCTTCCCCCTGACCGTGCACTACCAGGAAAAATACTACGCAGCGGGCAAGATCCCCGGCGGGTTCTTCAAGCGGGAGGCGCGGCCCTCCGAGAAGGAGACCCTGACCGCGCGGCTGATCGACCGTCCGATGCGCCCGCTCTTCGTCCCCGGCTTCAAGCACGAAGTGCTCGTGATGTGCACCGTGCTGAGCCATGACCTGGTCAATGATCCCGATGTCGTGGCGATGATCGCGGCTTCGGCGGCGCTGACCATTTCGGGCGTGCCCTTCATGGGTCCGGTGGGCGCGGCGCGCGTCGGCTTCGTCGATGGCGAATACGTGCTGAACCCGGCCGTGGACGACATGAACGCCCTGCGCACCAAGCCGGACCAGCGGCTGGACCTGGTCGTTGCGGGCACCAAGAAGGCCGTGATGATGGTCGAGTCCGAGGCCTACGAGCTGTCGGAAGCCGAGATGCTGGGCGCGGTGAAATTCGGCCATGACGCCATGCAGCCGGTGATCGACGCGATCATCTCGCTGGCCGAGGACGCCGCGAAGGAGCCCTTCGACTTCCAGGCGCCGGATTATGCGGATCTCTACGCCGCCGTGAAGGCCGCGGGCGAGACCCAGATGCGCGCCGCCTTCGCGATCAAGGACAAGCAGGAGCGCACCACCGCGATCTCCGCCGCCCGCGACGCGATCAAGGCGCAGCTGAGCGAAGAGCAGCTGGCCGATGCCAATCTCGGCTCCGCCTTCAAGAAGCTGGAATCGGCGATCCTGCGCGGCGACATCATCGCCGGCGGCGCCCGGATCGACGGCCGCGACCGCGCCACCGTCCGTCCGATCGTGTCGGAAGTCGGCATCCTGCCGCGCACCCATGGCTCGGCGCTGTTCACCCGCGGCGAGACCCAGGGCCTGGTCGTGACCACGCTGGGCACCGGCGAGGACGAGCAGATCATCGACGCGCTGCACGGCAATTCGCGCTCGAACTTCCTGCTGCACTACAACTTCCCGCCCTATTCGGTCGGCGAAGTGGGCCGCGTCGGGTCTCCGGGCCGCCGCGAGATCGGCCATGGCAAGCTGGCCTGGCGCGCGCTGCAGGCGGTCCTGCCGGCGGCGACGGATTTCCCCTACACGATCCGCGTCGTGTCGGAGATCACCGAATCGAACGGCTCCTCCTCGATGGCCTCCGTCTGCGGCGGCTCGCTGTCGATGATGGATGCGGGCGTTCCGCTGAAAGCCCCGGTGGCCGGTGTCGCCATGGGCCTGATCCTGGAAGATGATGGCCAGTTCGCCGTCCTGACCGACATCCTGGGCGACGAGGACCACCTCGGCGACATGGACTTCAAGGTTGCGGGCACTGCCGAGGGCATCACCTCGCTGCAGATGGACATCAAGGTCGCGGGCATCACCCCGGAGATCATGGAGCAGGCCCTCGCGCAGGCGAAGGACGGCCGGATGCACATCCTGGGCGAGATGAACAAGGCGCTGTCGGCCGGCCGCCAGGAATTCTCGGCCCATGCCCCGCGCATCGAGACCATGCAGATCCCGACCGACAAGATCCGCGAAGTGATCGGCTCGGGCGGCAAGGTGATCCGCGAGATCGTGGAAACCTCCGGCGCCAAGGTCGACATCAACGACGACGGCGTGATCAAGATCGCCTCGGCCAATGGCGAGGCCATCCAGAAGGCCTATGACATGATCTACTCGATCGTGGCGGAGCCGGAGGAAGGCAAGGTCTACAAGGGCAAGGTCGTGAAGATCGTCGATTTCGGCGCCTTCGTGAACTTCTTCGGCAAGCGCGACGGCCTGGTGCATGTCAGCCAGATCGAGAACCGCCGCCTGAACCATCCTTCCGACGTGCTGAAAGAGGGCCAGGAAGTCTGGGTCAAGCTCCTGGGCTTCGACGATCGCGGCAAGGTGCGTCTGGCGATGAAGATGGTCGACCAGGCCACCGGCGAGGAAGTCAGCGAGAAGGCCGACGCGGAGGAGTGATCCTCCGCCTTGCGCAGGAATGCGCCTGCCTGCTAGCTCCGACTCGGGTCTGGCAGGCAGGGCAAACGGATGGGCAAGGTCTTCACGCAGGTCATCAATCTTGATGACTCCACCGATAGAATGAGCCATGCGGCGGGCCAGATGGCGGCCGCGGGGCTCGACTTCAGCCGCTGTCCCGGGATCGACGGACGCGGGCGCTCATGGGCGCGTTTCCTGCCCTTATACATTCCCCCGCTGAATTACCTGTGGTTCGGCCGTCACCTGACCGGGGGCGAGCTGGGCTGCTACATGTCGCATCTGCGCGCGGCCCGGGCCTTCCTGAAAAGCGGCGCGCGCTATGGGCTGGTTTTCGAGGATGATTGCGTCCTGCAGCCGGAATTCCGCGAAACGCTGCACAGCCTGGTCGACGCGCTGGAGGCCGGGGCCTGCCCGGGATGGCGGCTGATCAACCTGGGCAAGCTGCCCCACAAGCCGGAGATCCACACCGCCCCGATGCGGCCGCTGGCCGGCGTCGCGGAACAGCATCTGCTGCGCTGCTACGACTTTCCGCTCACGCTGCACGGGGTGATGTGGTCGCGCCGTGGCGCGCTGGACTTCCTGCTGCGCGGCTGGCTGGTGATGGGGACGGTGGATAACTGGCTGCGTTCCGACCTGGCGATTTTCGGCGGCGGCTACTGCCTGTCCGTGCCGATCGTCCGCCAGCGTCAGCGCGAAAGCGTGATCTGTTCCGAACCCGGCGCGGACGAGATCCGGCAGGCCACGGGCCGCAAGCAGGGCTGGTGGAAAACCCGCAGCCAGGTCCGGGCCCGCAACCGCAGGCTCTGGGGGATGCGGCGGCGGCGGCGGCAGGGCCTCTGAGGGCCGCCGCGGCTCAGGGTTTGAACGGGGCCATCCCGGCGCGGGCCAGCTCGTCCGCGCGGTCGTTCTCGGGATGCCCGGCATGGCCCTTGACCCAGGTCCAGGTCACGTCATGGCGCTGTCGCGCGGCGTCCAGCCGCTGCCACAGGTCGACATTCTTGACCGGCGCCTTCGAGGCCGTCTTCCAGCCCTTGCGTTTCCAGCCTTCGATCCACTGGGTGATGCCGTTCTTCACATAGGCGCTGTCGGTCACCAGCGTCAGCGCGCTGGGGCGGCTCAGCGCCTCCAGGGCCGAGATCGCGGCCAGCAGTTCCATGCGGTTGTTGGTGGTGTTCGCCTCGCCGCCATTGAGTTCGCGCTCCCGCAGGACGGCGTCGCCCTCGCGCGCGACGAGGATGGCGCCCCAGCCGCCCGGGCCGGGATTTCCGCTGCAGGCGCCGTCGGTATAGGCAAAGAGGTCGGGCATGGTCTGTCTGGTCTTCTTCTTGGCGCGGGCCGCACCGGCCGGGGCGGGGTCAGGCGGTTTCGCGCAGGATCCGCGGGACCTTGAATTCGACCCGCTCCACGGCGGTCTCCACCAGGTCCACGGTCACGTCATAGCGGGCGCGGAAGGCCTCCACCACCTCGTTGACCAGAACTTCGGGGGCCGAGGCCCCGGCGGTGATGCCCACCGCGCGAGCACCTTCCAGCGCGCGCCAGTCGATCTGGCCCGCATGTTCGACCAGCTGCGAATAGCTGCAGCCCGCGCGGCGGGCGACATCGACGAGCCGCCGCGAATTGGACGAATTGGGCGCGCCCACCACCAGCACGGCATCGACCTTGGGCGCCACGCTCTTGACCGCTTCCTGGCGGTTGGTTGTGGCGTAGCAGATGTCTTCCTTGTGCGGCCCGATGATCGCGGGGAACCGCGCGCGCAGGGCCGCGACGATATCGACGGTATCATCCACCGACAGCGTCGTCTGGGTGACGAAGGCCAGCCGTTCCGGATCGCGGGGCGTCACCGCGGCGACATCGGCCACCGTCTGAACCAGTAGCACCTCACCCTCGGGCAGCTGTCCCATCGTGCCGATCGTCTCGGGATGGCCCTCATGGCCGATCATGATGATCTGAAGCCCGGCCTCGGCATGGCGCTCGGCCTCGATATGGACCTTGCTGACCAGCGGGCATGTGGCGTCGACATAGACCATCTGCCGGTCGCGGGCCTCGGCGGGGACGGATTTCGGAACGCCGTGCGCCGAGAAGATGACGGGCCGGTCGGCGGGGCATTCGGACACTTCCTCGACGAAGACGGCGCCCTTGGCGCGCAGGTCGTCGACAACGTGCCGGTTATGCACGATCTCGTGGCGCACATAGACGGGGGCGCCCCATTTCTCCAGCGCCTGCTCGACGATCTTGATGGCACGGTCCACCCCTGCGCAGAATCCGCGCGGTGCGGCCAGATACAGGGTGAGAGGTGGGGTCTGCATGGGGAAATCCGGTCACTTGTCCAGGTCATCGGTGGCCGGAATATAGGGCGGGACCGCGGGCTTGTCACCAGCCCGCGACCGGGGCGTGTCAGGCGTCGGAATTCTCGGCCAGGGCATCGTTGTCGGTATTGCGCGGCTCGCGCGGGGGACGGCCGATCACTTCGCGCAATTCGTCCAGCTCGATGAAATTGTCGGCCTGGCGGCGCAGTTCGTCGGAGATCATCGGCGGTTGCGACCGGATGGTCGACACCACCGACACGCGCTTTCCCTTGCGTTGCAGGGCCTCGATCAGCGGCTTGAAATCACCGTCGCCGGAGAACAGCACGACATGGTCCACATGCGGGGCAAGTTCCAGGGCATCGACGGTAAGTTCGATATCCATGTTGCCCTTGACCTTACGGCGTCCCTGGCTGTCGATATATTCCTTGGCGGCCTTCGTCACCATCGTGAAGCCGTTGTAATGCAACCAGTCAACCAGCGGGCGGATCGGCGAATATTCGTCGTTTTCCAGAAGTGCGGTATAATAGAAGGCGCGCAGGAGCTTGCCGCGGCGCATGAATTCCTGCCTCAGCAGCTTGTAGTCGATGTCAAATCCCAGCGCTTTGGCGGCGGCGTACAGATTCGACCCGTCAATGAACAGCGCAAGCCGTTCGTCTCGGTAAAACATTTAAGTCCCTTCCCAAATGTGTCGCCCGGGCCATTGCTGGTGGCGCCAAGCCAACGCCGCAAACTTAATGATCTGCAAGCTTGCCGCAACCGGATTTGACTTGTCGCCGCATTGTCCGAGGATCATGGAAAATACCTCGTCTGGAAGAAGATAGTCCAGAGGGGGTATCCTGCCCAGCAGGAAATTGCCTACTGGTTGCGATGTCTTGCACCAAATCGTTAATTTTTGGTGAATCTTAACGGTCCCGCGGAGCAGGGGGGGGACGACCCGGGCGCAGGTCTGCCGCTGCGGTCACGTTTGCGCGTGCGGCGTCGGTCTTGTGATCCGCGGCCTTCCTGATTATAAGGCGGCCTTCCCTAACCAAGGATCGAGGACGAATCACATGGCTCGAGTCACTGTCGAGGACTGCGTAGACAAGGTGCCGAACAGGTTCGAACTGGTGATGCTTGCGGCCCATCGCGCGCGGGAGCTCAGCAGCGGATCGCCGCTGACCGTGGAGCGTGACAACGACAAGAACCCCGTCGTGTCGCTGCGCGAGATCGCGGAGGAAACCCAGGGCGCCGCCGAACTGCGCGAGCGGATGATCTCCAGTCACCAGACCCAGATCGAGGTCGACGAGCCCGAGGATGACGCGATGTCGCTGCTCATGGGCGTCGAGAACGACAAGCCCGATGACGACGAGATGACCGACGAGAAACTCCTTCGCGCATTGATGGAAGCCCAGTCTGAGCGATAACTCCGTCACTTCGGCCCCCGCGCGTCACGAGCCCCTGATCCCGGTCGAGGATCTCGTCGCGCGGGTCCTGGCCTACAATCCGTGCTCCGACACCGCCCGGCTGCACGCCGCCTATGCCTATGCGCGGCAGGCCCATGAGGGCCAGTTCCGGCGTTCGGGCGAAGCCTATTTCGTGCATCCCGTTGCCGTCTCTGCCCTGCTGGCCGAGCAGAAGCTGGACGATGCCACGCTGATCACCGCGCTTCTGCACGACACCGTCGAGGACACCACGGCCACCCGCGACGATATCGTGCGGCTCTTCGGGGCCGAGATCGCCGATCTGGTCGACGGGGTCACCAAGCTCACCAATTTCCAGCTGAACTCGACAGAGACCAAGCAGGCGGAGAATTTCCGCAAGCTGTTCGTCGCGATGTCGAAGGACCTGCGGGTGATCCTGGTCAAGCTGTTCGACCGGCTGCACAACATGCGCACCATCAAGTCGCTGCCCTCCGAGAAGCAGGTCAAGAAGGCGCGCGAGACCATGGATATCTATGCGCCGCTGGCCGGGCGCATGGGGATGCAGTGGATGCGCGACGAGCTGGAGGATCTGTCCTTCCAGGTCCTGAACCCGGATGCGCGCCGCTCCGTTCTGCGCCGGATGGCGCGGCTGCGCGGGACCGCCGTCGACGAGGTGGAACGCATCCGCTACGACATCTCCCACGAGATGACGAACGAGGGCATCCCGGCCACCGTCTACGGCCGCGCCAAGCGCCCCTATTCGATCTGGCGCAAGATGGGCCAGCGCGACAGCGAGGAGACCTTCAACCGCCTTTCCGACATTTTCGGGTTTCGTGTCATCACCGAGACGCGGATGGATTGCTACCACGCGCTCGGCGCCATCCATCGCCGGTGGCGTGCCGTGCCGGGGCGCTTCAAGGACTACATTTCCGAGCCCAAGGTGAACGGCTATCGCAGCCTGCATACGACCCTGCTGGGGCGCGACGGCAAGCGCGTCGAGGTGCAGATCCGCACCCGCGAGATGCACGAGGTCGCCGAACGCGGCGTCGCGGCGCATTGGTCCTACAAGGATGGCGAGCCGATGGAGAACCCCTATTCGGTGGATCCCGGCGCCTGGGTCAGCGGCCTCGCGGAATATTTCGAGGCCGGCACGGATGTCGCCGATTTCTTCGAGACCGTGAAGCTGGAAATGTATGCCGACAAGGTGTTCTGCTTCACGCCCAAGGGCGAGGTCATCAAGCTGCCCAAGGGGGCGACGCCGCTGGATTTCGCCTTCGCCATCCATACCCGCATCGGGCTGGCCTGCGTCGGGGCGCGGGTCGACGGGTCGCGCGTGCCGCTCTGGACCCGTCTGCGCAATGGCCAGTCGGTGGAGATCATCACCGCCGAGGGACAGAGCCCGCAGGCCACCTGGATCGACATCGCCGTGACCGGCAAGGCGAAGTCGGCGATCCGGCGGGCCCTGCGCGAGGCGCAACGCGACCGGTTCATCAAGCTGGGCCGCGAACTGGTGCGCGGTGCCTTCGCCAATGTCGACAAGAAGGCCACGGAGAAGACCCTGATGACCGCCGCGCGCAGCCTCGGGCTGGGCAGCGATCACGAGGAACTACTGTCGCGGCTGGGCTCGGGCGAGATCAGCGCCCGCGCCGTGGTCACCGCCGTCTATCCCGAACTGGCCGAGGCCGAGGGCGAGCTGGTGGAGATGCGCCGCGCGGTCCTGGGGCTGGAGGAAGGCCAGAGCTGGGTTCGCGGCACCTGCTGCCAGCCGGTGCCGGGCGAACGCATCGTCGGCATCACCCAGCCGGGCACGGGGGTGATGGTCCATGCGATCGACTGTCCGCGGCTTGCGGATTACGAGGACCAGATGGACCGCTGGATCGACCTGCACTGGCAGCCCGGCCGCCACTCTGCCGCCTTCGGGGTGTCTCTGGAAATCACCATGTCGAATGATGCCGGCGTGCTGGGGCGTGTCTGCACCTTGATCGGCGAGCAGAAAGCCAACATATCGAACGTGGAATTCTGCGACCGCAAACCGGATTTTTACCGCGCCATGCTCGAAGTCGAGGTCTCCACCGTGGAGCATCTGCACCGGGTCATGACCGCGCTGGAGGCGGATACGAACGTGGCGGAAGTCCGCAGGACCCGGGAATCCGCGGATGGGGGCTGAGCCCCCGGCGCGCGGCGCGGGGGCGGTTGAACGAGGCGGGCCGGGTCGACCGGCAGCCGGGGCGTAGGGTGAAGGCTGGTGTTCAAGCGCCGGGATAAACGCGGGACCGGTCGGGTCATCGTCGAGGCGATTTATCCGCCCGGAGGCTGGGGCCGGGCGATCAACTACATGTATCACCGCCTCAAGCGCCTGCCCGATCCGCCGCACCGGATCGCGCGCGGCACGGCGGCGGGCATCTTCGTCAGCTTCTCGCCGTTTTTCGGGCTGCATTTCATCCTGGCCGGGGTCTTCGCCTGGATGGTGCGCGGCAATGTCGTGGCATCGATCTTCGCCACTTTCGTGGGAAATCCGGTGTCCTTTCCCTTCATTGCCGCGGCTGGGATGTATACCGGCAACCTGGTCCTGGGCCAGCATGCGACCGTGCATTTCAATGCGATGATGCTGGCCTTCAAGCGCGCCAGCGGCGACATGTGGTGGAACATGATGTCGGTGTTCAACGGCACCGAGGCGCATTGGCACGGCCTGGCCCAGTTCAACCGCGACATCTTCCTGCCCTATCTGCTGGGGGGCGCGATCAACGGCCTTGTCGTGTCGGTGGCGGGCTATGCCCTGGCCCATCGCCTGATCGACGCCTATCAGCGGCGGCGCGCGCGGCTCTTGCAGCAGAAGCTGCAGGCGCGGCTGAAGATCCGTTCGGGCGCGATGGTAAAGTGACACTGATGGGGCGGGAAGGGGCGGCGCAGCCCTTCGCGCTTGCCTCCGGCCCGTCCGCCGCGCTACCCGCAGGACAGCAGGAAAAGGGGAAGCCAGCATGGCCACAGAGCGTCTGCGCCTCGGGGTGAATATCGATCACGTGGCCACCATCCGCAATGCCCGGGGCGGGGCGGTTCCCGACCCGGTCCGCGCGGCGAAGCTGGCCGAGGCGGCCGGGGCCGACGGCATCACCGCGCATCTGCGCGAGGACCGGCGCCATATCCGCGACGCGGATATCGAGAGGCTGGCGGCGGACCTGTCCGTGCCGCTGAATTTCGAAATGGCGGCCACTGCCGAGATGCAGGCCATCGCCCTGCGCATCCGCCCCCATGCCGTCTGCGTCGTGCCCGAGCGGCGCGAGGAGCGCACGACCGAGGGCGGCCTGGACGTGGCGGGGGACGAGGCGCGGCTGGCGGCGTATATCGCGCCGCTGCGCGCGGCGGGATCGCGCGTGTCGATGTTCATCGCCGCAGACAGGGCGCAGATCGAGGCCTCGGCCCGGATCGGCGCCGCGGTGGTGGAGCTGCATACCGGAGGCTATTGCGACGCGCATGCCGAGGGCCGCCTTGCCGAACGCGATGCCGAGCTGGACCGTCTGCGCGAGATGGCCGCCCTTGCCCATGGGCTGGGGCTCGAGGTGCATGCCGGGCACGGGCTGACCTATGAAACGGTGACGCCGGTGGCGGCCATTGCCGAGATGCGCGAACTGAATATCGGCCATTTCCTGATCGGCGAGGCGGTGTTTGCCGGGCTCGACGGCGCCATTCGCGAGATGCGGCGCCTGATGGACGGGGCGCGCGGATGAGCGGGGCGGCGGAGACGGGCTACAGCTTCCGGCCCCTGCGTTTCACCCTGTCTTTGATCGGCCTGACCGTCGTCGTCGCAAGCGCGAATGGCGCCCTGCATGCGGCGGCGGGATTCGGCCTGCCGCAATCCGCGGCGGGCATCCTGGCCATCGTCGGCGCCGTGGGGATCGAGGGCACGCTCTGCGGCCGCCGCGACGGGGGCGCCCCGGGCGAGGCGCTGCTGCGGCGCATCGCGGTCCTGATGGCGCTTTGGGGCGCCGCGACCTTCACGATGCTGGGGCTGTTCGGCGTCGTGGTGGCCGGGGGGCGGCTGACCGGGCTGCCGCCGGGGCTCTGGATGTCGCTGCTGTCGACCGTGGCGATCTATGGCGCGACCCTGCTGATCGTCGGCTACCTGCTGTTCGGCGCGGCCGCGCGCCGTGTCGCGGCCGAGCGGTCATGATCCTGGGCATCGGGACCGACCTGGCCAATATCGAGCGGATCGCCGGCACGCTGGAGCGGTTCGGCGACCGGTTCAAGACCCGCGTCTTCACCCAGACCGAGCGCGCCAAGGCGGAGCGCCGCGCCGATGTGGCGGGCACCTATGCCAAGCGGTGGGCCGCCAAGGAGGCCTGTTCCAAGGCGCTCGGCACCGGGCTGGCCATGGGCATCTCCTGGAAGGACATGGCGGTGCGCAACATCGCCAGCGGCCAGCCGGTGATGGAACTGACCGGCTGGGCGGCGGAGCGGCTGGCGGCGATGACCCCGCCCGGGCACGAGGCGGTGGTGCATGTCACGCTGACCGACGACCATCCCTGGGCGCAGGCCTTCGTGGTGATCGAGGCGCGCCCCCTGGCCGGGCCGGGCGTGCTTGACACCGCCCCGGCCTCCCCCCAAGAAACGCCGCATCAGGACTGAAAGGACAGTGCATGGCCGCGAAGGCAGGTAAAGAGAGCGGGCTCGTCGAGACGATCAAGACGATCGTCTACGCGCTTCTGATCGCGGGGGTGTTCCGGACCCTGTTCTTCCAGCCCTTCTGGATCCCCTCGGGGTCGATGAAGGACACGCTGCTGATCGGCGATTTCCTCTTCGTCAACAAGATGGCCTATGGCTATTCCCAGTATTCCTGCCCCTTCGCCTCGATGTGTTCCTTCATCGACGGGCGCATCATGGCGCGCGAGCCCGAGCGCGGCGATATCGTCGTGTTCCGCCACCCCGTCACCGGCCAGGATTTCATCAAGCGGCTGATCGGCCTGCCGGGGGACAAGATCCAGATGAAGGAAGGGCGGCTGTGGATCAACGGCACCGAGGTGCCGACCGAACCGGCCGGCGAATTCATCGAGACCTTCGAGCCGCAGGGCCCGATGGGCGGCACGCCGATCTGCTCCAACGGCATGGTCGGGCTCGGCGCGGATTGCATCAAGACCCGCCTGACCGAGACGCTGCCGGGCGGGCGCAGCCACGACATCCTCGACACGCGCACCTCGCCGCTGGACAATACCGGCGTCTATACCGTGCCCGAGGGCAATTTCTTCTTCATGGGCGACAACCGCGACAATTCCAATGACAGCCGCGTGCCGCAGACCGCGCATGGCGTCGGTTTCGTCCCCTTCGAAAACCTCGTCGGCCGCGCCGACCGGGTGATGTTCTCCTCCGCGGGCCGGTCCATCTTCTTCTTCTGGACCTGGCGCAAGGACCGTTTCTTCAAGGGGCTCGAGTGACCTCGGCAGCAGAGATCAAGGCCTTCTCGGCCCGCATCGGCCACCAGTTCCGCGATGGCGCCCTCCTGAAGGAGGCGCTGACCCATGCCTCCGTGTCCTCGCCGAGCCAGCCGAACAACGAGCGGCTGGAATTCCTCGGCGACCGGGTGCTGGGGCTGGTCATGGCGGAATCGCTGCTTGGCGCCGATGACAAGGCGGCGGAGGGCGTTCTGGCGCCGCGTTTCAACGCGCTGGTGCGCAAGGAGACCTGCGCGGATGTCGCCCGCGAGATCGAGCTGGGCAAGGTGCTGCGGCTGGGCCGGTCAGAGATGCTCTCGGGCGGGCGGCGCAAGGAGGCGCTGCTGGCCGATGCGCTGGAGGCGGTGATCGCGGCGGTCTATCTGGATGCCGGGTTCCGCGCGGCGCAGGACCTGGTGCTTCGGCTCTGGGGCAACAGGATCGGCAGCGTCAAGGCCGATGCCCGCGATCCCAAGACCGCGTTGCAGGAATGGGCGCAGGCCCGCGGTCAGACCCCGCCGCATTACGAGATCACCGGCCGCGAGGGGCCGGACCACGCACCGCAATTCCGCATCTCGGTGCGGCTCGATTCCGGCGAGACCGCCTCGGCGGTGGCAGGATCGAAGCGCCAGGCCGAGCAGGCCGCCGCGCGGGACCTTCTGTCCCGCCTGAAAGGAGCAAGGCAATGACCAGCACAAGGGCCGGTTTCGTCGCGCTGATCGGCGAGCCCAATGCCGGGAAGTCGACGCTGCTGAACTACATGGTGGGGGCCAAGGTCTCGATCGTGACCCACAAGGTGCAGACGACGCGGGCACGCGTCCGCGGCGTGGCGATGGAGGGAGAGAGCCAGATCGTCTTCGTCGACACGCCGGGCCTGTTCCGTCCGCGCCGCAGGCTGGATCGCGCGATGGTGGCCGCCGCCTGGGGCGGGGCCGCGGATGCCGATCTGGTGGTCTTGCTGATCGAGGCGCATCGCGGCGTCACCCCCGGTGTGGAACGGATCATCGAGGCCCTGACGGAACGCGGCACCGGCCAGCCGGTCGCGCTGGCGATCAACAAGATCGACCGGGTCGAGGCGAAGACCCTGCTGGCGCTGACCGAGGACATGAATGCCCGCTTCGGTTTCGCGAAGACCTTCATGATCTCGGCCGAGAAGGGCTACGGGGTGGACGACCTGCGCCAATGGCTGGCGGAGGAAGTGCCGAAGGGGCCGTGGCTCTATCCCGAGGATCAGATCGCCGACCTGCCGATGCGCATGATCGCCGCCGAGATCATGCGCGAGAAGCTGACGCTGCGCCTGCATCAGGAACTGCCCTACCAGCTGACCGTGGAGACGGAGGCCTGGGAGGACCGGCCCGACGGGTCCACCCGCATCGACCAGCTGATCTATGTCGCCCGCGACGGCCACAAGGGGATCATCCTGGGCAAGGGCGGCGAGACGATCAAGGCGATCAGCCAGGCCGCACGCCTGGAGCTGGAGGAGTTCCTGGAGCGCCGCGTGCACCTGTTCTGCCAGGTGAAGGTCCGGCCCAACTGGCTGGAAGAGGCGGAACGCTACGGCGAGATGGGGCTGGATTTCCGCGACGGCGACCTGTGAGCCGCCTGGCCGCGGGGATCTGGGTCAGGGCCTACATGACCCGGCTGGGGCTGGAGAACATTCCGGCCTATGTCCTGCAGAAGGGCGATGCCACGGCCGGGGCGGTCTGGGTCAAGGTCGCGCGGCTGGACGGCAATGCCGACCTTTGGGAACGGCAATATGACCTGGCGGCCGATGCGCGCCGATGGGTCTGCACCATGACCGATGCGGAATCCGCGATCGACGCCCGGATCGCGCGCGAAACCGGGCGGGACCGCGACCTGTGGGTGATCGAACTGGAAAGCCGCGAGGGCCGGTCGCTTCTGGACGATCCGTCCCTGGCCTGAGCACGGGCGCTTTCCCCGGGGCCCGGCGGCGCCTATCTTGCAGACATGGAATGGCAGGGACAGGGCATGGTGATCGCGTCGCGGCCGCATGGGGAACATGCGGTCATCCTCGACGTGCTGACGCCGGAGCGGGGGCGGTATGCGGGGCTCCTGCGCGGCGGGCAGAGCCGACGCATGGCGCCGCTGCTTCAGCCCGGCAATATCCTTTCCCTGGCCTGGCGCGCGCGGCTGGAGGACCAGCTGGGCACCTTCACCGCCGAGCTGCAGCGCGACCGCGCCGGGCGGCTGATGGCGGACCGGCGGATGCTTGCGGGGCTGGCCGCGGTCAGCGGGCTCCTGGCCCATGCGCTGCCCGAGAGGCTGCACCTGCCGGGGATATACGAGCGCAGCTCGGAATTGCTGGACCTGATGCCGCTGACCCCGGCCTGGACCCTGGCCTATCTTCGCTGGGAACTGGCTTTGCTGGAGGCGCTCGGCTACGGGCTGGAGCTGGATCGCTGCGCGGTGCGTGGCACCAACGAGGATCTGTGCTTCGTCAGCCCGCGCACCGGCCGTGCTGTCAGCCGCCAGGCGGCGGGGGAGTGGGCGGACAGGCTGCTGCCGCTGCCCGATTGCCTGAAGGGGCAGGGGCCCGCCCCGGACGAGGAGATCGCGCTGGCGCTGGTCACGACCGGGCATTTCCTGCAACGCCATGTCCCCCCGCAGCGCAGCGGCCAGGCCATCCCGGCATCGCGGGCGCGGCTCGTGGAGCTTCTCAGGCGCGGCATGCCGGGCCGTGCGGCGCCGGCCTGAGCACGGCCTTAGTCCGCGCTCTCCCGGCTGTAGCGCAGCGCGTCGCCCGCGGCGGTGGTCAGGACGAAACCGTCATCGGTCATCTCGATCCGCGTGACCTCGCCCAGGGCATGCAGCAGGGCCTTTTCCCGGTCGAGATCGGGGCAGGCCATCATTGTCGAGGCCAGCGGACCGAAGCTGGCCGCCCCGTCCTCGCCCCATTCCGCCCGGCCCATGAACCTGTTGCAGGGGCCTTGCCCGGCGACACGGCCCTCGGCGGGAAAGACCATGGTGGAGCGGCCCTCATAGGGGGCGCCGTCCATCTCGGTCAGAAGGAATTCGGCATTCTCGTCAACGGCCGGCTGCGCCTGCGCCATCGGTGCGGCCGCCAGAAGGGCCAGAAAGATCAGGTGCTTCATGTCACTACACTCCCGGGCGGTCGGCGCCCCGCCGGAAAGATGGGGCGCCTTCCATTCCGCGGCAAGGGCCGGGATCACTCTGCGGCGAGCGTAAGCAGGTACTTGCCGTATTCGTTCTTCTTGTAGAGCGCGCCGGCCTCGCCGAGCTGTGCCGCGGAGATCCAGCCCTGTTCGTAGGCGATTTCCTCGAGGCAGCCGACCTGCTGACCCTGGCGCTCGGTCAGGGTGCGGACGAAATTCCCCGCATCCAGAAGCGAGGCATGGGTGCCGGTATCCAGCCAGGCATAGCCGCGGCCCATGGTCTCCACCGACAGGCTGCCCTCGTGCAGGTACATTTCCAGCAGCGTGGTGATTTCCAGTTCGCCGCGCGGCGAGGGCTGGACCTGGCGGGCCCGCTGGGGCGCGGTGCCGTCGAGGAAATAGAGGCCGGTCACCGCGTAGTTGGACGGCGGGACCTCGGGCTTCTCGATGATCTCCTCGGCCTTGCCGCCGGCGTCGAACTTGACCACGCCATAGCGTTCCGGATCGGCCACGCGATAGCCGAAGACCGTGCCGCCGGTCTCCTTGGCATCCGCCGAGGCCAGCAGTTCGGGCAGGCCGTGGCCGAAGAAGATGTTGTCGCCCAGGCACATGGCGGAAGGCGCACCGTCGAGGAAATCCTCGGCCAGGATATAGGCCTGGGCCAGGCCGTCGGGGCTGTCCTGGACGATGTATTCCAGCTTGATGCCCCACTGGCTGCCATCGCCGAGCGTGCGCTTGAACTGGTCCTGGTCCTGCGGCGTGGTGATCATCGCGATCTCGCGGATCCCGGCCAGCATCAGCACCGAGATCGGGAAATAGATCATCGGCTTGTCGTAGATCGGGAGGAGCTGCTTGGATACTCCGCGGGTGATGGGGTAAAGACGGGTGCCCGACCCGCCTGCAAGGATAATGCCTTTGCGCTGTGTCACGTATATTACTCCTACTGATCTTGCCCGGTCCGCGCGAACCGGGGAAAGAGAACGCTATCCGTGCCGAACTGCGCCACGTACAGCTCCAGGTCGGCATGATAGAGATGGGCGACGATGCCCGCGAGGCCATCGTCGAACAGCTGGTCGCCGCGGGGGGCGATGCCTTCGGCCTGCATCGCCTCCAGTTCGCGGATCGGCGTGTCGGCGTAGCGGCCCGCCGGGGCGGGGGCAAAGCGGCTGGTATCGTGGCGCAGCAGCGCCCTGGTATCGAGGATCTCCAGCCCCAGCCGCTCCGACAGTTCGGGCAGGGCCTCCGGGAACCGCTCCAGCGCGATCCAGCGGTCGTAACCTTCGTAAACGAGGAAATCGATCTGCGGCCGCCAGTGGATGTCGGCGCTGAGCTTGTTGCGGGCCAGCCGTTCCACGAACATGCGGAAGGTGACGTTGCCCGGAATGATCGGCCCGTCTTCCTGCGGGAAGGCGAACCAGAAATTGTGATAGCGGTTGACGATCTTGTCGAGGAAGACCGAGACCAGCCGCCGGAAGGGGCAGCGCAGCACGACGAAGGTGAACTCCGCCTGCTGCAGGGACCGCTGATCGGCCCGGAACGTGTAGTTGTTGTGGTGGATCCAGTCGATCTGGACCGGCGAGCTGAGCGCGCCATTGGCGCGCGCCAGCGCGAAGCGCAGCGTCGAACAGGCATTCTTGGGAATGAAGCTGTAGACGGCGCGCGCCTTGTAGAATTCCAGCGCGTGCTCGGCGGCAAAGCCGTGGGTCAGGTTCTCCGCGATCGGACGGAACGTCCCGGCGGCATATCTGAGGCTCCGGGACATGGGATCAGCTTTTCTCCGCGCCCAGATCGGCCAGGATGTCACGCAGCCCCGCCTTCCAGTCGGGCCGTTCCAGGCCGAAGACCGTTTGGGTCAGGCTGTTGTCCATGCGCGAGTTCAGCGGCCGTTTCGCGGGGGTCGGATAATCCGAGCTGGGGATGTCCGCCACCTCGCAGGACAGCCCGGCCTGCGCGAAGATCTCGCGGGCGAAATCGGCCCAGCTGACATCGGGGCCGCCGGACACGTGATAGGTGCCGGACTTGGACGGGTCGAGGGCCAGCTGTTCGGCCGCGGCGATGCAGGCATCCGCCAGCGCAGCCGCCGGTGTCGGGCCGCCGATCTGGTCGGCGACGATGGTCAGCCGGTCGCGCTCCGCGCCCAGGCGCAGCATCGTCTTGACGAAGTTGTTGCCATGCGCCGACACGACCCAGGAGGTCCGCAGGATCGCATGGGTGCCGCCGGCGGCGCGGATGGCCTCCTCGCCCGCCAGCTTGGTGCGGCCATAGGCGCCCAGCGGCGCGGTCGGGTGATCCGGGGCGAAGGGGGTGGTGCCGCTTCCGTCGAAGACGTAATCGGTCGAGACATGCACCAGCGGAATGCCCTTTGCCCGCGCCGCCTCCGCCAGAAGGGCGGGGGTGGCGGCATTGACGAGGCGGGCGGTTTCCTCCTCGGTTTCGGCCTTGTCCACCGCCGTGTAGGCGGCGGTGATGATCACCGCATCCGCATCCGACGCCGCGAGGATCGCGGCGCAGGCTTCGGGATCGGTGAAATCGGCATCCGAGCTGCCGCGGATGTCCAGCTCATGCGCCGTGGCGCGGCGCCGGACTTCCTGTGCGAGCTGGCCGTTCCGGCCGAAAACGAGGAGTTTCATCCGCTTGCCCTCAGCTTGCCTTTCCGAGGCGTTCGCCGACGCCCTGGCGGTCCTGCAGCGCGCGCCACCAGGTTTCGTTGTCCAGGTACCACTGCACGGTCTTCTCCAGTCCTTCCTCGACGGTGACCGAGGGGCGCCAGTTCAGCTCGGCGCGGATCCGGGTCGGGTCGATCGCATAGCGCGCATCATGGCCGGGCCGGTCGGTGACGAAGGTGATCTGGTCGGCATAGGAGCCCGAGGCCTTGGGCCGCTTGGCATCGAGGATGCCGCAGAGCGTCTTCACCAGCTCCAGGTTGGTGCGCTCGTTCTCGCCGCCGATATTGTAGGACCGGCCGAGTTCGCCCTTTTCCACCACCAGCAGCAGCGCATCGGCATGATCCTCGACGAAGAGCCAGTCGCGGATGTTCTTGCCGTCGCCGTAGATCGGCAGCGGCTTGCCGGCCAGCGCGTTGAGGATGATGACCGGAACCAGCTTCTCGGGGAAGTGGAAGGGCCCGTAATTGTTGGAGCAGTTGGTCAGCACGACCGGCAGGCCGTAGGTCTCGTGCCAGGCGCGGACCAGGTGGTCCGAAGAGGCCTTGGACGAGGAATAGGGCGAGCGCGGGTCGTAGGGCGTTTCCTCGGTGAATTTCACCGCCGGATCGTCGGGCAGCGAGCCGAAGACTTCGTCGGTGGAGATGTGGTGGAAGCGGAAGCTTTCCGGCTTGCCCGCCTCGGTCCAGTAGGCACGGGCGGCCTGCAGCATCTCGTAGGTACCCATGATGTTGGTCTCGATGAAGGCGCGCGGCCCGTCGATCGAGCGGTCGACATGCGATTCCGCCGCCAGGTGCATCACGGCATCGGGCTTGTGGGTGTCGAAGATCCGCTTCAGCGCGGCGGCATCACAGATATCCGCCTGTTCGAAGGCATAGAGCGGGCTGTCGGCAACGGAAGCGACATTCTCGAGGCAGGCCGCATAGGTCAGCGCATCGACATTCACCACCGAATGTCCGCGCGACACCGCCAGGCGCACCACGGCGGATCCGATAAAGCCGGCACCGCCGGTGACCAGAATTTTCATTACCATTACCCTTCGTAGACAAACGGACTGTCGAAGTCCTTCAGCAACGGCGCACCGGCATCCTTCTCGGAGAGGATCGCCTGCGCCGCATCGAAGCCCCAGTCGATTCCGATCTCGGGGTCGTCATAGCGGACGGCCCCGTCGCAATCGGGAGCGTAGATGTCGGAACACTTGTAAAGCAGTTCGGAATTGGGCTCGAGCACCGCGAAACCGTGCAGGAACCCGGCCGGGATGAACAGCTGGTTGCCTGCCTCGGCCGAAAGCTCGACCCCGACCCACTGGCCGAAATGCGGGCTGCCCTTGCGGATGTCGACGGCGACGTCGAGCACCCGGCCGGCGCCCACGCGCACCAGCTTGTCCTGGGCATGGGGCGGCGCCTGGAAATGCAGTCCGCGCACGACACCGACTTCGCGGGACAGCGAATGGTTGTCCTGGACGAACTCCATGGCGATCCCGAGTTTTTCATAGACCGATTTGTTATAAACTTCGGAAAAAAAACCCCGACTGTCGCCGAACCGCTTCGGCACCAGCTGCAAAACACCGGGAAGTTTCGTCTCTTCTACCTGCACGAGGGCAACCCCATCCTGAACTACGGCCAATCGCTACCAGATTACGCCGCGACCGGCCCACGGTTAAAAGGACGCATGCGCGCCGTGCCGCCCCTGCGCCGGTCTTCTGGACCAGAGCTCATGGGCATGTTAACAAAGTGTTAAGTTATCATGGAGTGTGCCGGTGCGTCGCTGGCTGATGCGGATCGCGCTACTGCCCGTCTTCCTCGGCAGGGATCTCTGCAGGCGGCTGCAGGGGACCGGGCAGGATGCCGTCCCCCTTTGGCAGGACGAGTTCGCCGGCGGGCCCGTGGCGGTGATCGCCCTGTTCCAGAGCGGTCAAATCCGGCCGGACACCCTTGCCATGATCCTCGCGCTGCGCAGGCTCGGTGTCTACGTCATCGCCGTGAATGCCGGGGCCCTGGCCTCCGGCGGGGTCCGGCTCCCGGTGGACTGCTATGTGGAACGGCGCAATTTCGGCCGCGATTTCGGCAGCTATCGCCACGGGTTGCGACTGGCACGACGGATCGCCCCGGGGTTGACCCGGGCGATCCTGCTCAATGACAGTGTGTATGTCGCCTCGCGCGGGCTGGAGCCCTTCCTGCGGCGTCTGCTCGACAGCCCCGCCGATATCTGCAGCGCCACGGAGAGTGCCGAGCTCTATCCGCACCAGACCTCCTTCTGCCTCTCCTTTTCGGCGCGCTGTTTCTCGGATGCCGGGTTCCGCCGGTTCTGGAACCGGTACCGCCCCACCGACCTGCGTCCCGCGACGGTGATTCTGGGCGAGATCGGCCTTTCCCGGCACCTGTCCGGACGCGGATTCAGCCGCGAGGTCATCGCCAGCCGCTCGGGCGTGCGCGATATTGTCACATCCCGGCCCGACCTGGTACTTGGCGGCCAGGGGGGCAGGGATCCGGTTCAGGCAGCAGACTGGTGCATTGCGGGGAACGTGACCCATCGGGCCCCGGCCGCGCTGCTGGAACTCGGGGTGCCGCTGGTCAAGCTGGACCTCGCGCGGCGAGGCGAAATTGACGATTCCGGCATCGCGGCCTTGTCCGCCGGGCTGGACCGGGAGGACCAGCTGGCACTGGCCGAGATCCTGGCCGCGCGTGATGGGCCCGCCGCCAGGGCGGGCGCGCTTGACCGGCTGGGCGCGCGTTTCGGCCTTGCCTGAGTGCCCCTGCGGCAACAGCGCGGCCCGTCGGCTGCACCGCGGTCCGTAAGCTTTCGTTTACTCACCGGTGAATTGTGCTAGGTTCGATTCAAAGTAGTCCCTTCCCATGGAGTTTCCTAATGTCCAAGCTTTGGTTCGCAGCTTGCGCCCTTGCCCTCGTGGCCCCCTTCGCTGCCTCGGCCCAGTCGGCCAACGGCGCTGCCGCTTCCGTGGCCGTTTCCCAGAACGGCAGTGCACCGCTGAGCGGCGAAGCCAAGACGGGTATCGGCACGGCGACTGCCGCGGTGATTGCCGTGCTCATCGGCATGGCCGGCGAGGGCGGGTCGTCCTCCAGCACCACCTCGACCGGCAACTGATCGCCGGTTTCCCCGAGAGGGAATTCAGGGGCCGGATCCGGAAGCGGATCCGGCCCTTCCTTTTGCGCGAGACTGACCTGATGCCGGTTAATCCGGCGTTTATCCGCGGCTGCTAGTCACCCTGGCGGAAAAGCCGGGTGAACATCCATGTCGACGGAAAATCTTGCGCCGATCATCGTCAAGAAAAAGAAGGTCGTGGGTGGTCACGGGCATCATGGCGGAGCCTGGAAGGTCGCCTATGCCGACTTCGTGACGGCGATGATGGCCTTCTTCCTGCTCATGTGGCTGCTCAACGCCACCACGGAGAAGCAGCGCAAGGGGCTGGCGGATTATTTCTCTCCGACCATTCCCGTCAGCCGCATTTCCGGTGGCGGGGACGGACAGTTCTGGGGCGAGAGCGTCTTCTCGGAAGAGGCGCTGCCGCAGACGGGCACCGGCGCCACGATGGAGCGCCCGAGCAGCGAGAACCAGGCGCTCGGCGCACTCGGCGTGGATGTGACGGCCGAGCGCGTGATCGAACGCGCTCCGGATGCGCGCATCCAGGATGCGCAGAATCTTCTGGAACAGCTTCAGGCGCGGGGCGGCGAAAGCATGGCCCAGCTGATGAAGATGCGTCATGTCATCACCCGGCTGACAGAGGAAGGCCTGGTCTTCGACATTTTCGAGACGCCCGACATCCGTCTTTTCCGGGCGGGGACGAATGAACCCACGGAGGAATTGCGCATTGCGGTGCGTCATGTCGTCGACGGGGCGCGCATCGTGGCGAACGATATCTCGATATCCGCGCATCTGGCCGCACGGCCGCTGATCCTCGCGGAGAATCCCGTATGGGACGTGACCTCGGGCCGCGCGAATGTGGTTCGGCAAATGGCGGAGAGGCTGGGTTTTCCCGCCCGGCGGATCCAGAAGGTGATCGGGTTCGCGGATCGCAAACCGGCCGTGTCGAACCCGCTTGCCCTTCGCAACAACCGCATCGAGATCACGCTGCTGCGCGACGGGGTCTGAGGGATTGTTTCTTAAATTTTACCCGTTAGCCCGCCATTAAGCACGCCGCTGCTAGCGTCCGCATGACAGGAATGCTGAAGCAGAAAGGCGCAGTTAATGACGATTTCCTCATCGATGAATGCGGGGGTCATGGGGCTCAGCGCGAACGCCACCAAATTGGCGACGATCTCGGACAATATCGCAAATTCAAACACCTACGGATACAAGCGCGCCGTCGCGGATTTTCATTCCCTGGTGACCTCCTCGAATGGGGGCTCCTATTCGGCAGGGGGGGTGCGGGCCTCCACCCAGCGGTTCATAGACGAGGCCGGTTCGCTTATCGGAACCAGCAACTCCACCGACCTTGCCGTGCGCGGCGGCGGCTTCCTGCCTGTCACCACCAAGCCCGAAGTGAATGTCGACAATGGCGATCTCTCCATGTTGCTTGCCACGACCGGATCGTTCCGGACCGACGCGGAAGGCTACCTGAAAACCGAAAACGGTCTTGTTCTGCTGGGCGTGCCGGCCAATCCCGATGGCAGCATTCCAGCCTTTTCCCGCGATTCCCTGGCCGGGCTCGAGCCGATCAAGATCAACATGAGCGCGATCAGCAGCGAACCCACCACCGAGATCGAACTGGGTGTCAATCTTCCCGCGACGGCGACGGAGGAGGCCGTGATTGACCCGTCCACGGATTACGAATCCCTCAATGTCGAATATTACAACAACCTGGGATCCTCGCAGGAACTGACGGTGGAGTTCCGGCCGAGCCCGGCGGTTGCTGGGGTGGCGTCGAATGAGTGGACGATCGTCATCACCGATTCGGCGACCATCCCGGCGACGACCGTCATCGGCGAATACGTCATGACCTTCAACGATACCCAGACCTCCGGGGGGACCCTGGCTTCTGTCACGACAGTGACCGGGGGCGCCTATGATCCCGCGACCGGAACTGTCGAGGTGACAACCGCGAGCGGCCCCATCCGTGTTGCCATCGGAGAGCTGGACACGACCGACGGAATTACCCAGTTCGGCGCGTCGTTCCGCCCTTCGAACATTACCAAGAACGGGTCCGGTGTGGGGACGATGACCCTTGTCGAGGTGGATGAAAACGGATTTGTCTACGGGCGTTTCGATACCGGCACGACCCGGACGCTCTATCAGGTTCCCCTGATTGCCGTGGCCAATCCAAACGGCCTGCAGGCCCAAGATTACGAAACCTATCAGATCACCAAGGATAGTGGCGCCTATTACCTCTGGGATGCCGCCGACGGCCCGACGGGCGGCATCGTCTCCTATGCCCGGGAACAGTCTTCCACGGACGTGGCGAAGGAGCTCACCGATCTGATCCAGACACAGCGGGCCTATTCCTCGAATGCCAAGGTCATCCAGACGGTCGACGAGATGCTTCAGGAAACCACCAATATCAAACGTTAATCTCCAACAGGCGCGAGGAGACCGGAAATGAGTATTTCAGGTGCATTGTCGAACGCGTTGTCGGGTCTGTCGGCGACGTCGCGGCTTGCGGATGTGGCGGCGTCGAATATCTCCAACGCGATGACCGAAGGCTATGGCGTCCGCGAGGCGGTGCTCTCTCCGCGGTTGGGCGGTGACGACGGGGGGGTGCAGTTTGTCGGCATCCGGCGGCTGGTCAATGACGTGCTGATCGCTGATCGCAGGCAGGCCGAGGCGGAGCTTGCGGGGGCGCGCACGAGCCAGGAATTTTTCAGTCGCATGCAGGCCCAGATCGGCCTGCCGACCGAAACCGGCTCCCTTACGGCGCGCATGGCCCGCCTGGAAGCTGCCTTGATAGAGGCGACCGGCGCGCCGGAAAGCGAGCCGCAGCTTTTGAAGATAAGAAATGCCCTGGAAAGTCTTGTGGAACATCTGGGGGGCGGCAGTGAAGCCGTGCAGACGGAAAGGCTCCGCGCGGATACCGAGATCGCCGCGCAGGTCGGACAGCTGAATGACGCCCTGCGGCAACTCCAATCCCTCAATGCCTCGATTTCTCGCAACGTGGTGCTTGATCATGACGTTTCCGCAATGCTCGACCAGCGACAGGCTCTTGTCGATCGGGTCAGCAGCATCATTCCGGTTACGGAACTGGCGCGCCCCAATGGCGCGATTGCGTTGATGACCTCCGCCGGGGTCATGTTGCTTGATTATTCGGCGGCCGAAATCGGTTTCACGGCAGCGAATGTCATAACGCCCGAGATGTCACTGGACGGGGGGCATTTATCAGCGCTGACGGTGAATGGTCGCGCCGTGGAAACTGACAGACCCCAAAGCAAAATAGCCGGGGGATCGCTTCAGGAGCTGTTCGACCTCCGGGATGTTCATGCCATCGAGATACAGGCGCAGCTGGATGGATTCGCCAGGGAGCTGATCGAACGCTTTGACGAACCTGCGGTCGACTTCACCATCGCAGCGACGGAGCCGGGCCTGCTGACGGATCTTGGTGCAAAGTTCGATCCAGCGGACGAGCTGGGCCTGGCGCAGAGGATTGCCGTGAATGCCCTGGCAGATCCCCAGCAGGGCGGAGAGATCTGGCGGATCAGGGATGGCCTGGGCGCAGCCGCGCAGGGGCCCGAAGGGCAGACAGCGCTGCTCGTTCGTATCTCCGAGGCGATGTCGGAAATACGGATGCCTGCGGCGGTGGTCTTCGGCATTGGCGGGCGGACTGCCTCGACGCTTGCGGCAGATTTCACATCGAGCATCGGCATGTCTCTGGAAAGATCTGAAGGCACTCTCGCGGCGTCCCTGGGGAAATATGAGATCTTGCACCAGTATGAGCTTGAAGGCGGCGTGGATACGGATGCGGAAATGCAGCGACTTCTGGTCATCGAACAGACCTATGCCGCAAATGCGCGTGTCGTGGAGGTTGTAGGCTCCATGCTGGATTGGCTGATGAGGATCTAAAATGACATCCCTTTCCATCGGTGACATGGCACAGTTTTTCAACCTCAGAAACCAGACGGCCCGTTTGCAGTACCGTCTGGATGACAGCTTGACGGAGCTGGGAAGCGGAGAAGTGGCGGATCTGTCGTCCCATATGCGCGGGAATTTTTCCCGGATTTCTGGAATCGAACATGATCTGGAGCTGCTTGACGGATACTTGGCGACATCCAAAACGGCGAAGGTGCTTCTGGATGCGCAGGCCGTTTCCTTCGAAAAGGCGAGGTCATACGCGCATGATCTTGGTATGTCCCTGATTGAGGCGGCGCAGTCAGCGGATGACAATCTGAAATCGGCCACGCTGAAAAAAGGGCGCTCCGATTTTAATTCCATCATCTCAGCCTTGAATGTTCAGTCTTCAGGTAGAAGCTTATTCTCGGGCGATGCGACAAATGTACGCCCATTCAATGATCCCGAAGTCATTCTCGCGAGCCTGGAAACATATCTGTCTTCTGAGGTGGATGCAGATGGCGTGTGGACTGCGGCTGAAACGTGGTTTTCTGCTGGAGGGGGGTACGAAACAGTGGCGTATCAGGGGTCTGATGTGCCTTTGGGCGCCATTTCGGTCGCTCCGGGAGAAAGGGTATTGGTGGACCTTTCCGGACACTCTCCGGAGGTTCGAGATCTGGTCAGGCTTCATGCGCTGGCGGCCGTGCTCGACAGGGGAACGCTGAACCTCATTGATGCCGAGCAAAGGAACTTGATGTCGTCGGTAGGGGAGGGGCTTGTTAATTCGGACAGGGAGCTGATTTACAAACAGGCGGAAATCGGCGTTCAGCAGGAGCGAATCGACATGCTCCTGTCACAGGAATCGTCCCGTCGGTTTTCTCTGCTGGAGACCAGGAAGGGGATGGTGTCTGTTGATGTCGATGAAGTTGTCGTAAATATTTCAGAATTGAAAATTCGTCTGGAGTCCGTATACGCGGCGACTGCTAGAGTTTCAAATTTATCGCTGGTGAATTTTCTATGAGGCTCTTTTTATCTACATTTTTATTATTGCTTTTCATTGAAAGTGGTCATGCAAATGTCAGGCTGAAGGATCTTGTGGAATTCGACGGAGTCCGCGGAAATGATCTTGTCGGCTATGGTCTCGTGGTCGGCTTGAACGGCACTGGCGACGGCATAAGGAATGCCCCTTTCACCGAAGAGATAATGTCGAACATCCTGGAAAGATTGGGTGTCAATGTTTCCGGGGAGCAGTTCCGCCCAAAGAACGTGGCAGCCGTTTTCGTCACGGCGGTGCTGCCTCCTTTTTCCAGGGTGGGTGGAAATATCGATGTGACAGTCTCCGCGATCGGTGACGCGAGCAGCCTTCTTGGCGGGACGCTTGTCATGACGCCCCTGAATGCGGCCGATGGCCAAATCTACGCGGTCGCGCAGGGAACTGTCATCGCCGGCGGCGTCGGTGTGGAAGGAGAGGCGGGTAGCCTGGTCCAGGGGGTGCCCACAGCCGGGGTCATTCCATCGGGTGCCAGGGTTGAGCGAGAGGTGGATTTCGATTTCTCCTCCCTCGAACAGTTGAGGTTGGCGCTGAGAGAACCGGACTTTTCGACAGCGATCTCCATTGAAAATGCTGTCAACCGCTTGATGGGGGGACGAATTGCGAATGCGACGGATTCCGGTACGGTGACGTTGTCACTGAGTCTCGGCGGGCGCCGGGACATCGTGCGGACCATTGCGGCGATTGAAAATCTGAGCGTAGATCCAGAACAGAAAGCTCGCGTTGTCGTTGACCAGAGGTCCGGGACCATAGTGATCGGGGAGAACGTTCGAATTTCCCGTGTCGCCGTTGCGCAGGGAAACCTGACGCTCCGTGTTCAGGAGGAGCCGCTTGTCGTGCAGCCGAATCCTTTTTCAGACGGAAACACCGTGGTTGTCCCCAGAACGGCATTGGGCCTGCAGGAGGATGCCGGCAGCGGTCTCGCGGAGGTCAGCGCCGGCACTGATCTGTCCGAGATCATATCTGGATTGAACGCCCTTGGCGTCAGTCCCAGAGACATGATCGATATTTTGAAAACGATCAAGGCGGCGGGGGCCTTGCATGCGGAGTTCGTCGTACGTTGACTTCGATGACCAGACCGTATCGACGAGGGGTACATGTCAGGAAGTCGGGTGATCCAATCAGGTGACCTTGCCCCCGGATCCCGGACTGGGAGTTAGATTACTCGCAGACA
>NZ_JACVXA010000056.1 GCF_014903745.1 Mangrovicoccus algicola
GGGCGCTGGCCCGCGCCCGGGCCCGGACCCTGCGGCGCGCGGCGGCGATGGAGACCCCCGATCCGCGCCGCCGCGCGCGCATGGCGCGGGCGCTGGCGCGGCTGGAACGCCAGAGCGAATTCGCCCTGCCGCTGCTGGCTGCGGAGGACGCGCCCGGGACCGGCGGGCTGCAGCGGCTGCGCGGGATCCTCGCGCGGCTCGACGATCTGGACCGGATCGACCCGCCCGCCGATGCGGCCGGGCGCGCGGCGCTGGAGCGACAGATCGCCGGACACTGGCACGAGGCGCGCGCCGCTTGGCGCGACCTGCGCGCCGCGCCGGAATTCCGCGCCGCCTGAACCGCCCGGCCGGACCGCCGGCCGGGGCACGGCCTTGCCCCCTGCCCGTGGCTGTGGCACGCAAGGACAACGAGAGCACAGGTGATCCACATGTCCAAGTCCGCCGACAATCCCGCCGATCCGTTCAAGAAGGCCCTTGCCGAGGCGACCAAGGTCATGGCCGACGATCCCGAGATGACGGTGAGCTATTCGGTCGATCCTCCGGGAATGACCTCCGACGCGATGCGCCTGCCCCAGATCAGCCGCCGCATGACCCGCGCCGAGGTGCTGCTGGCGCGCGGGACTGCGGATGCCTACGCGCTCAACCGCAAGTTCCACGATGCCGGGACCCATGCCCGCTATGCGCCGCAGGGCCAGCTGGCGCAGGAGATCTACGAGGCGATGGAAACCGCCCGCTGCGAGGCGATGGGCGCGCGCGTCATGCCCGGCACGGCAGGCAATATCGACGCCAAGATCGGCTGGGAAGCGGAGCGCAAGGGCTATGCCCAGGTCAGCGATCCCAAGGATGTGCCGCTGCCGGTGGCGGCGGGCTACCTGATCCGCCACCTGGCCACCGGGCGCGACCTGCCCGCGGGGGCCCAGAACGTGATGCAGCTGTGGCGCGCCCATATCGAGGCGCAGGCGGCGGGCACGCTGGACGACCTCGACCGGGTCCTGTCGGACCAGGCGGCCTTCTCGCGCTTCTCGCGCCGGGTGATCGAGGATCTGGGCTATGGCGACCAGCTGGGCGAGGATCCCGACCTCGCCGACGAGGAGGACCCCGAAGACAGCGCCGAGACCCAGGACGAGGACCAGGACCAGCAGGACGACCAGGGCGACCAGGACGAGGACGGGGAAGAGACCGACGCCGCCCCGGAGCAGAGCCAGGACGATGCGGGCGACCAGTCCGAGGCGCAGGTCGTCATGGATCAGATGGCCGATGCGGAAATGGGCGAGGAGTCGGACCTGCCCGACGGGGCCGGGCCGCTGGACCCGCCACCGCCGCCGCCGGTCTCGGAGGCCGATCCCGGCTATGTCGTCTGGAACCCGGGGCATGACGAGGAGATCCGCGCCGAGGACCTGGCCGAACCCGCCGAGCTGGAGCGGCTGCGCGCCTATCTCGACCAGCAGCTGGAACCGCTGAAGGGCGCGGTGTCGCGCCTGGCCAACAAGCTGCAGCGCCGGTTGCAGGCGCAGCAGAACCGCAGCTGGGAATTCGACCGCGAGGAAGGCATCCTGGATGCCGGGCGGCTGGCGCGGGTGGTGGCCAACCCGACGACGCCGCTGAGCTTCAAGATCGAGAAGGACACGGAGTTCCGCGACACGGTGGTGACGCTGCTTCTGGACAATTCGGGATCCATGCGCGGGCGGCCGATCTCGATCGCCGCGATCTGCGCCGACGTGCTGGCCCGCACGCTGGAGCGCTGCAACGTCAAGGTGGAGATCCTGGGCTTCACCACCCGCGCCTGGAAGGGCGGGCAGAGCCGCGAGGAATGGCTGAATGCGGGCCGCCCGCAGCAGCCCGGCCGCCTCAACGACCTGCGCCACATCATTTACAAGCAGGCCGACGCGCCGATGCGGCGCACCCGCAACAACCTGGGGCTGATGATGAAGGAAGGGCTGCTGAAGGAGAATATCGACGGCGAGGCGCTGGAATGGGCGCATCGCCGCGTGATCGCCCGGCCCGAGGCGCGCAAGATCCTGATGGTCATCTCCGACGGCGCGCCGGTCGATGACAGCACCCTGTCGGTCAACCCGGCCAATTACCTGGAGAAGCACCTGCGCGACGTGATCGCCATGGTCGAGAAGAAACGCGCGGTGGAACTGCTGGCCATCGGCATCGGCCATGACGTGACCCGCTACTACCAGCGCGCGGTGACGATCACCGATGTCGAACAGCTGGCCGGGGCGATGACGGAGCAGCTGGCCTCGCTGTTCGATGCCGATCCGCGCGCCCGCGCCCGGGTTCTGGGCATGCGCAACGTCGCCTGACCCGGCCCCGCGGCGTTCCGTCGCCGAACGGAGGGCGGCGGGGCGCGATGACCGGCGGGCCAAGCCGCCGGACCCCGGAAGGCAAGGAGACCCCCGGCCGCAGCGCCCGGAGCGACAGGCGCCGTCCCCGCCGAATGGCAGGTGGCAGGCGGCGGGGCGCGATGATCGGCGGGCCAAGCCGCCGGGCCCCGGAAGGCAGGGAGACCCCCGGCCGCAGCGCCCGGAGCGACAGGCGCCGTCCCCGCCG
>NZ_JACVXA010000057.1 GCF_014903745.1 Mangrovicoccus algicola
AATGGCAGGCGGCATGTGGCGGGTGGGCGGAACCGCCGGGTTCCGGGCGGAGCGGCCGTCCGGCCCGCGCCCCATGCGGCATCCTGATCCAGCGCCGCCGTTGCACCGGCCCCCGTCACGCGCTAGGCCGGTGGCGTCACCAGTCAGAGGGGGACCGCCCGTGTTCCAGAGCTTCACCTCCGCCGCGCGTCCCGAGCAGGGACCGCCGCGGCTTGCCGCCTTCCGCGCCGCCCTGGCCGAAGAGGGGCTCGACGGGTTCATCGTGCCGCGCGCCGATGCCCATCAGGGCGAATATGTCGCCGCGCATGACGACCGCCTGGCCTGGCTGACGGGCTTCACCGGTTCGGCCGGCTTCGTCATCGTCCTGCCGGGCATTGCCGGGATCTTCGTCGACGGGCGCTACCGGCTGCAGGCGCGGGTGCAATGCGATCCGGCGGCCTATACCCCCGTCCACTGGCCCGAAACCCTGCCCGCCGACTGGCTGAAGGAACAGCTGGCGGGCGCGGCGCAGATCGGCTTCGACCCCTGGCTGCATACCGTGCAGGAAATCGAGACGCTGCGCGCCGCCCTGTCGGGCACCTCCGTCACGCTGGTCGAGACGCCGAGCCCGGTGGACCGGCTGTGGCAGGATCAGCCGCCGCCGCCGATGGAACCGGCCACCGCCTATCCCGACGACCTTGCCGGGCAGAGCGCCGCCGGGAAGCGCGCGGCGCTGGCCGCCGCGCTGCGCGAGGCAGGCGAGGACAGCGCCGTGCTGACCCAGCCCGACGGGATCAACTGGCTGCTGAACATCCGCGGCGGCGACATCCCGCGGGTGCCGGTGGCGCATGGTTTCGCGCTGCTGCAATCCGACGGATCGGTCGAGCTGTTCATGGAGCCCGCCAAGCTGGCCGGGCTCGGCAACCACCTGGGCCCCGAGGTGCGCATCCATCCGCCCGCCGAATTCGGGCCCGCGCTGGCCCGGCTCGCCGGCCGGGTGCGCATCGACAAGACAAGCGTGCCGGTCGCCGTCCATGCCGCGCTGGTGGCGGCGGGGGCCGAGATCGTCCCGGGGCGCGAGCCCTGCCTTCTGCCCAAGGCCTGCAAGTCGGAGACCGAGCTGGCCGCCGCGCGCCGCGCCCATGCCCGCGATGCCGCCGCCGTGGTCGAGTTCCTCGCCTGGCTGGAAAAGCGCACCGACGAGCTGGCGCGCGGCGGGCCCGGCCTGACCGAGATCGACGTCGTCACCCGGCTGGAGGACTGCCGCCGCGCCACGGGCGAGCTGCGCGACATCGCCTTCGACACGATCTGCGGCGCCGGGCCCAACGGCGCGATCATGCATTACCGCGTCACCGAGGACAGCAACCGCGCCCTCGCACCGGGGGAACTGGTGCTGGTCGATAGCGGCGGGCAGTACCTGGACGGCACGACCGACATCACCCGCACCATGGCCGTGGGCCAGGCCACCGAGGAGGCGCGGATCTGCTATACCCGCGTGCTGCGCGGGCTGATCGCGATCTCGCTGGCGCGCTTTCCCGACGGCATTGCCGGGCGCGACCTCGACGCGCTGGCGCGGATGCCGCTGTGGCAGGCCGGGCAGGATTTCAACCACGGCACCGGCCATGGCGTCGGGCAGTACCTGTCGGTGCATGAGGGACCCCAGCGGATCTCGCGCGCCAGCCAGGAAGTGCTGAAACCGGGGATGATCCTGTCGAACGAGCCCGGCTATTACCGCGACGGCGCCTTCGGCATCCGGCTGGAGAACCTGATCGCCGTGACCCCGGCCCCCGCGCTCGACGGGGGGGATGCCGACCGCGCGATGCTGTGTTTCGAGACGCTGACCTACGTGCCCTTCGACCGGCGCATGATCGTGGCCGAGATGCTGACCGAAAGCGAACGCCGCTGGATCAACGCCTATCACGCCTCAACCTGCGACCGTCTGGCGTCGCTGGTCAGCCGCGAGGCCTCGGCCTGGCTGGAACGGGTGACCGAACCGCTGTGACGCAAGCGCCCGGGGCCGGGATGAGCGGGCCCCGGCCCCTCATCCCGGCCGCCCCGGAAACGCCCGGAGCGGAACGGTCCATCCCCCCGGCCGCGACGCGCCCGCGGCGGACCCCGCGCGGGGACGCATCCTGTCCGAGGCGGCCGCCAGGGACGACATGGCATCCCGCCCCGAGAAGGCCCCGTCCCCGGCAAAGCGCGCATGGGGGCGCCGCCTGCCCTCTCGGTCCGGCCCTTCCCGCGCCGCTCACGCCCCGTCACCGGGCCAGTTTGCCGCAGACCGGTTTACATCCGGGGCGGGAATTGCCAGCTTGGGGGACGAGCAACCGGGCAACCCGCTTTCGCTGGCGGCCCCGGAAAATTCACCCTCTCCCCCCGAAAGGAACATCATCATGACCCAGGCAAAGCCGGGCGACACCCTGCATCTTCACTACAAGGGCTCGCTGGATGACGGTTCGGTCTTCGACAGTTCCGAAGGCCGCGACCCGCTGTCCTTCGAGCTGGGCGCGGGCCAGATCATCCCCGGGCTGGAAGCGGGCGTGACCGGCATGGAAGTCGGCGAGAAGCGCACCGTGCGCGTAGAGGCGGCCGAGGCCTATGGCGACCATCACCCCGAGCGGATGCAGGCCGTGGACCGCGCCAACATCCCCGACCACATCCCGACCGATCCGGGCACCCAGCTTCAGGTGCAGACCCAGGACGGCCAGACCATGGCCGTGGTGGTCGCCGATGTCACCGAAACCGAGGTGGTGCTGGATGCCAACCATCCCCTGGCGGGCAAGGACCTGACCTTCGACGTGGAACTGGTGGCGATCGCCTGAGACGCGCACCGCCGGGCCCCGCAGGGCCCGGCGGTCTGCCGTCACTCGGTGACGGTGACTTTCACCATGCGGTCGGGCTCGCCCTCGACCGCACCGTTGCGGCCGGTGCCGCGCTTGATCGCATCGACCACGTCCATGCCTTCGGTCACCTCGCCCACGACGGTATACTGGCCATTCAGATGGCCTGCCGGGGCGAACATGATGAAGAACTGGCTGTTGGCGCTGTCGGGATCCGAGGCGCGCGCCATGCCGACCGTCCCGCGATCGAAGGGACGGTCCGAGAACTCGGCCTTCAGGTCGGGCTCTTCCGAGCCGCCGGTCCCGGCGCGGCGCATGTCGAAGGCGCTGTCGCTGGAATCGCCGAAGCGGACATCGCCGGTCTGCGCCATGAAGCCGTCGATCACCCGGTGGAAGACGACGCCGTCATAGGCGCCCTCCTCGGCCAGCCTGGTGATCTGCGCCACGTGCTGCGGCGCGACATCCTCGAACAGGTCGATATGGATCACGCCCGAGGCCTCGCCCGCGACCTCGATGTCCAGGCCGGTGGCCAGTGCCGGGCCTGCCGCGACGATGGCCAGGGCCCCCAGGAGGTTACGCATCCGCGGCCACCTTCACCGAGACCATGCGGTCGGGGCTTGCCGGCGGCTCGCCGCGGACGATCTTGTCGACATGCTCCATCCCCGACAGGACGCGGCCATAGACCGTGTACTGGCCGTTGAGGAAATGGTTGTCGGCGAAATTGATGAAGAACTGCGAATTCGCGGAATTCGGGTTGGCAGACCGCGCCGCGCCCAGCGTGCCGCGGTCATGGGGCAGCTTGGAGAACTCCGCGGGCAGGTCGGGCAGGTCCGAGCCGCCGGTGCCCGCGCGGCGGATGTTGAAGCCGTCTTCCATGTCGCCGTGCTCGACATCGCCGGTCTGCGCCATGAAGCCGTCGATCACCCGGTGAAAGCAGACATTGTCGTATTTTCCGGCGCGGGCCAGTTCCTTCATCCGCTCGGCATGCTTGGGGGCGACATCGGCCAGCAGCTCGATGACCACCGGGCCGTCCTTCAGCTCGATGATGATGGTGTTTTCCGGATCCTTGATCTCGGCCATGGTAGGTCCTCTCGTAACGGGTCGGGCGGACACTAGAACCAGGCCGGGGGGAATGCAAACCTGCGCATCGCCCCCAGGGCCGGATCGGCGGCCGGCCCCGGTCGCAGGGCTTGGGGCCAAGCGTCGCAAAACGGCAAAACCTGTCCCGCCCCGGTTGACGCCCCCGCGCCGAAACGCCACCACTGCGCGCAACAACCCAGTCAGGAGTATGCACGTGGCCTGGAAATCCCTCGACGACATGGACCTCTCGGGCAAGACGGTCCTGACCCGTGTCGATATCAACGTCCCCGTCGCCGACGGCAAGGTGACCGACGCCACGCGGATCGAACGCATCGCCCCGACCATCGCCGATATCCTCGCCAAGGGCGGCCGCCCGGTCCTGCTGGCGCATTTCGGCCGCCCCAAGGGCCAGGTCGTGCCCGAGATGTCGCTGGAGGTGCTGGTCCCCGCCCTGTCGGAGATCTTCGGGGCGCCGGTGAAATTCGCCGCCGACTGCATCGGCGGACCCGCCAAGAGCGCGGTCGCCGCGCTCGAACCCGGCGAAGTGCTGATGCTGGAGAACACGCGGTTCCACGCCGGCGAGGAAAAGAACGACCCGGCCTTCGCCGCCTCCCTGGCCGCGCTCGGCGAAGTCTATTGCAACGACGCCTTCTCGGCCGCGCATCGCGCCCATGCCTCCACCGAGGGACTGGCGCGCCTGCTGCCCTCCTGCGCCGGACGCTGCATGCAGGCGGAGCTGGAGGCGCTGGACGCCGCGCTCGGCACGCCGGAACGCCCGGTCGTGGCCGTGGTGGGCGGCGCCAAGGTCTCGACCAAGCTCGACCTGCTGGGCAACCTGGTCGAGAAGGTCGATGCGCTGGTGATCGGCGGCGGCATGGCCAATACCTTCCTCGTCGCGCAAGGGACCGAGATCGGCAAGTCGCTGGCCGAGGCCGACATGGCGGGAACCGCGCGCGAGATCATGGAGAAGGCCCAGAAGGCCGGGTGCCGCATCCTGCTGCCCGCCGATGTCGTCGTGGCGCGCGAATTCAAGGCGGGCGCCGCGAATGAAACCGTGCCCGCAACCGCCTGCCCGGCCGATGCGATGATCCTCGATGCCGGGCCCGAGGCCGTCGCCGCGATCAAGCAGGCGCTGGACGGGGCGAAGACCCTGATCTGGAACGGCCCGCTGGGCGCCTTCGAGATCGAGCCCTTCGATGCCGCGACCAATGCCACTGCCGAATATGCGGCGGCGCTGTCGGCGGAAGGCAAACTGACCTCCGTGGCGGGAGGCGGCGATACCGTGGCGGCACTGAACAAATCCGGCGCGGCGGAGAAGTTCACCTACATCTCCACCGCGGGCGGCGCCTTCCTGGAATGGATGGAAGGCAAGACCCTGCCCGGCGTCGCGGCGCTCGGCTGAGACCTGCCGCCGGGCGTGCCCTGCGCGGCCCGGCGGTGCCTTTCCCGCGAAACTCGGGATTCCCGCGCCCGCATCCCTGTGGCATAGTCGGAAAAAACACGAGGCCAAGATGCAGCGCAGCTCCAGACCGTCCGCCACCTTCCTGCTCTACCTGTGCATCGCGACGCTGCTGTCGTGCTATTTCGCCTATGCGGCGGTGCGCGGCGACCTGGGCGTGATCGAACGGCTGGTGATCGATGCGCAGCTGAAGGACCTGGAGGCCGAGAAGGCCGCGCTGGAACAGCAGATCGCGCAGCTTTCCAACAAGACGCTGCGCATGTCCGACGACTACCTGGACCTGGACCTTCTGGACGAACAGGCACGGTCCGTCCTGGGGATGATGCGCTCGGACGAACTGGTGATCCGGGAAAGCTCCGTCAGCCGATGACCTGGTCCATCTTGACCGAGGGCTGATCGCACCCGGCCTCGCCGACGATCTTCGCGGGGACGCCCGCGACCGTCTTGCCGCGCGGCACGTCGTGAAGCACGACAGACCCCGCCGCGATGCGCGAGCAGTTGCCGACGCTGATATTGCCCAGCACCTTCGCCCCGGCCCCGATCAGCACGCCATTGCCGATCTTGGGATGACGGTCGCCATCCTCCTTGCCGGTGCCGCCCAGCGTCACGCCATGCAGCATCGAGACATTGTCGCCCACCTGGGCGGTCTCGCCGATGACGATCGAATGGGCATGATCCATCATGATCCCCTGCCCGATCCGCGCAGCCGGGTGGATATCCGCGCTGTAGAGTTCGGACATGCGCATCTGCAGGTAATAGGCCAGGTCGCGGCGCTCGTGGGTCCACAGCCAATGCGCCACGCGATAGGCTTGGAGGATCTGGAAGCCCTTGAAATACAGGAAGGCCTGCAACAGCCGGTGGCAGGCAGGATCGCGTTCATGCACCGCCATCAGATCGGCGCGCGCGGCACGGCCCAGCGAGGGCGCGCTGTCATAGGCGCGCTCGGCCAGATCGCGCAGGATCGGTTCGGACAGGTCGGCCGAGGCCATCTTGGTCGCCACCCGCGCAGCCAGCGCCGATTCCAGCGACCGGTGATGCAGCACGCTGGTATGGAAGAACCCGCCGAGGCTCGGCTCCTCGCAAAGCGCCGCCTCGGCCTCCTCGACGATTCCCGACCAGACCGGGTCGAACGCAGCAACGGACATCTTCGCTTCGGGCATGGGCTTCCCTCCAATGGACCGCAAGATAGGCGCATCGGAGGGGCAGGACAAACCGGAATTCGCAGGCGTGGTGTTTCAGCGCCTCACGATCGCGCCACGGCAAGATGGCGCAGGTGGATCGCGATGCGGATCCGGCCGCCGTTGAAGGTTCCGCCGACGGCCGAGATCCGCAGGGGCGTATCCTGGTAATAGGTGATCGGCATGCCCGTCAGCCCGTAGGCGAAGCTGTTGCTTCCCTTGCGCAGCAGGCTGCCATAGCGCCCCCGGCTCTCCGCCACGCCCAGCTGCCAGCTGGAGAGGGATCCGCCAAGCGCCGTCACCACGCGTGCGGTCACGCCCAGCACCGTGGTATAGGCGGGGATCCGGGTGGCCGTGTTCACCGCCGTGCCCGTGCCGATCGCCTGTTCGAACTCGATCACCTCCAGCCCCGTCGCCGCGCCGGAGGGCGTCGCCGTCACCGCATCGGCCAGCCAGCCGGTGCCGTCATGCAGATAATGGCGTGCCTCGTCCCGCACGAAGGCGCGCCAGCCCGCCCGCGGATCGATGAAGGCCCAGCCGCCATTGACGAAGACGGCAAGCTTTCCCTTCTTGAAGGACCAGGCCCCCGACGGCCCGGGCGGCAGCGCATAGGCCTCCCCCTCGACAGGGGCCGTGGGCGGATCCCTGCGGGTGATCGACTCGACGGTCAGCTGGGTCACCGCGTCGAGGATGGCCAGCGATTCGTTGACGGCGACATGCTTCTGCGCCTGCGACTGCGCCAGCAGCGGCAGCATCAGATTGGCGGTGTTAGACATTGACCTCTATCCTTCTCGCTGGACCCGGACCGTAAAGCTCCGAGACCTGGGCCACCTCCAGGACATAGCCGCCATCCGCGCCATCCGCGGCGCGCTGGGACTCGGAGTAGTCGAATTGCGGATTGCCCGTCTCCGCCTCCCGCAGGAGGGCACCGTCTGCGGTGCGGACCGTCACCCGGTAAAGTTCCCGCGCCTCGGACAGCGGCACCTCGGGCAGCGACCAGTCCTCGCCCCCCACCCGGGCCCGCCGGAGCCAGCTGAAGCGATGCGCGCCCCCGCCCAGGACCCGGTATTCCAGCCGCACCGGCGCCCAGGGTCTCAGCCCGGCGGCATCCGCGGCATGGACGATGTGCAGGTAGTCGGGGCCGTGCTGCGGCGCCTCCGCCGCGCCGATGCGATAGTGGCGCGCCAGTCCCCGGATGGCCGGAACCGTCGGCTGCAGCAATGCCGCATCCAGCAGCACCACCAGGCTTCCCGCGGGCCAGGCATCGGGAATGAACGCATCGGTTCCCTGCTGCCCGCGCAGCCGGTTGCGGATCACCGCCCGGCCGTTCTCGTCCAGCTCGTGATCGAGGAACTGGAAGATCTCCCAGGCGCCGCCCTGCCCGTCGCCGATGGCCAGCGCATTCGCCCCGTTGAGCAGCGACGCCCAGTCCGTTCCCGACAGCACGCCCGCCGCCAGGTCGATGGTCAGCGGATCGCCGCGGTCGATCAGTCCCGGCCGCGCCCGCTTCAGCGGCGACAGCGTGACCCCCAGCGTGGCAGTTTCGCCGATCACCGCGTTCAGGCCGTAATTGCCGTCGCTGCCCGAGGACAGCACCGCCACCTCGCCCGGCCAGGGATCGGCCGCCACGGCAAGATGGGGCGCATAAGGATCTTCGGCGCCTGTCAGCAGCGGCAGATCGAGGAAGACCGGGAAAGGCAGTGCCGAAGGCGGCGGGACGGCCAGCGGATCCCCCTCCTCGTAGCCGCCACCGGGAATGTACACGCCCGGCTCCACCCGGACGGCCTCCACCAGGCGAATGCCGAAATCCTCGATCCGGTCGATGCGGTAGAGCGCGGGTCCTGCCGCTTCCGCGATCTCGACGACATCGCCCGCCGTCACGTTGATGTAGGACGGCGGCAGCGCGAAGCTGACCGTGTCGCGGCTGACCCGCGCCTCGCTCAGCCAGCGTTCCGCCATGCGCTGCGCCTCGCCGAAGGTCAGCGCCATGTTCAGTTCCGAGACGCTCAGCGATTGCGGGTCGTCCCCGGGATGCGCCGCGCCGCTGCTGCGGGCCTCGTAGGCCGCGTCCGCCGCCAGATGCGCGATCTGCACCCGCCCGGCAAGCTCGGCCCCCGACTGGCGCACCTGCACCAGGTCGCCCTCCTGCTCGGGATGCTCCGCCAGCGCGCCCTCGGGCAGCACCAGGTCCGGCCGCCCGGTGCGGCTGCGGAAGGACAGGGTGCCGTCGCGCTCCACCGCGTCGAAGCCATGCGCCAGCATCAGCGGCTGCAGCGCGGCGCGCGCCCCGTCGACCGAGGTCACCGCATATCCCCGGACATAGCCGCGCAACGCCTGGGTGCCGATGCCCGTCACGCCCGAACGCGCGCAGATCTCGCGCACGACTTCGGCCAGGTCGCGTCCGCTGGTACGCCCGTTCACCCAATGCCCGCGGGTATAGTTGCCGCCGTCGCCCCAGACATCCATCCGACCGGGAAAATAGGGATAGGGCCGTGCATCCCAGGCCCAGACATGCGCCATGGACATGTCGATCATCGGGCCGCCATAGACCGCCGAGACGGGATTGTTTTCCGCCTGTTCCCAGTAATCCTGCACCGCGCGGAGATACTGCATCTGGATCAGGTCGTCGCGCGCGCCGGTCGAGTAATGCGGAATGTCCGACTCCGAGGATTTCGGATCGAGGAACTTGTTGGGCTCGTTCGTGCCCTTGTCGATCGCGGCACAGCCGAATTCGGTGAACCAGACCGGTTTGGACTGCGGCACCCAGGCGGTGGGCTGGGCCTGCCGCACGCCGCCGATCCGCTCGTGATGCGCCAGCGACCACCAGGCCCGGATGTCCTTGTAGCGCCAGATCCAGGGCTCGTTATGGGCGCCGTCGGTGATTGGCAGGCGGTCCTGCGCATCGCGGCCCGCCGCGTCCGCATAGTACCAGTCATAGCCCTCGCCGCCTTCGATATTGGCCTGCAGATAGCCGATATCGTGGATGCTGTGCCAATGCGCGTCGGCATGATCCGCGCTGTCGCGCCAGTCCGAAAGCGGCATGTAGTTGTCGATGCCGATGAAATCGATATCCGGATGCGCCCAGAGCGGGTCGAGGTGGAAATAGCGGTTCCCGTCCGGCGAGGAATACCCGAAATACTCCGACCAGTCGGCGGCATAGCCCAGTTTCGTGCCCGTCCCCAGCACCTGGCGCACATCTTCCGCCAGCTGGCAGAACTGCTCCACCGCGGGAAAGCGGTGATCCGCGCCGCGCAGCTGGGTCAGGCCGCGCATCTCCGACCCTATGACAAAGGCGTCGATCCCCCCCGCGGCCTTGCACAGATGCGCGTAATGCAGGATGAACCGGCGATAGCTCCACTCGGCCGGACCGGAATAGGCCACCGTGCCGCCGCCCGCAGCGAAGTCGGAAGGCGCCGCCGTGCCGAAGAACGCCGCCACCTCCTCCGCCGCCGCCGCGCTGCCGTCCGGGCTGCCCGCCACGCCCGGAGCCAGGGATCCGGTGATGCGTCCGCGCCAGGGCAGCGGCGGCTGCTCGGGTCCGCCCCACCAGGGATTGACCAGGCCGTTGCCCGCCATCTGCTCCATCAGGATGAAGGGATAGAACACCACCCGCTTGCCGCGCCGCTTCAGTTCGGCGATGGCCTGCATGACCGACCGGTCCGCGGGCGTCCCGCCATAGACCGGCCGGCCGTCGTGAAGCGGCACCTCCTGCGCGGCCAGCCGGTCCAGCCCGGACACTTCCCAGGGCATGCGGCTTGCCCCGACGCGTTTCTGTTCCACCTTCGGGCGCAGCTCGCAGCGGTCGCAACGCAGGTCGTCCCCGAACCAGGACGCCACCAGCAGCGCCGATCCGCAATTGGGCAGCTCGGCCTCGAGCTGGTCCATCGAGATCAGGAAATCCGACTTGCCGGAGGGAGTGTTGCGATTGCCGGGCACCGCGCGGCCGATGCCCTTGTCGTAATGCACCACGTCGGTCGCCAGCGTGTATTCGCCGCTGCCCGGCATCAGCGCAACGCCGCGGATCGCGCGGTTCATCGAGGCCACCTCGCCCTCGCTGTGCTGCTGCGCCGGGCGCAGCACCTCGAAGCTGAACTGCGGGACCCGGTTGCCGAAAGGGCCCAGCTCGAGATCAGAGATCACCACATAGGCCACCCCGCGATAGGCAGGCGCATTCTCCAGCCCCTCGACAGCGACGATCTTGGGGTCGGGATCCTGGCTCTGGGACCCCGGATAGACCGCCATGTCCAGCTTGTTGCGGCCGATCTCCTTGCCATCGGCCCAGATCCGGTCGATCCCCGCGATCTCGCCCTCGCACAGCGCGATGGCCAGGCTGATGGAATAGCTGTAGCTGGTCACGCTGGTGGCGGGCGCCCCCCCCTTGCCGCCGCCGGATTTCTTGGTCTGCCTGCGCTCCTTGAAACGCGTCGACCAGATGACCTGTCCCGGCACCCGCATCCGCCCATAGACCTGCTGGATCGCGGTCCCCTCGGAGGCGGAGGTCAGGCGCAACCGGTCCAGCCGGCCGGTCTCCACGGCCTGCGACCCGGCCCCGAGCAGCCGCTGATCGATCAGGTGCCCCGCGACAGCCCCCGCAGCCCGGCCGATCACCGCCGCCGACAGGCCGAGGACCGATCCTCCGATGGAGGCACCGGCCGCCGCGCCCACCGCTCCCAGGACGATTGTCGCCATCACTTCACCTCGTCAGGAAAACGGAACCGCGCCACGATGCGGCGGCTCCAGGGTTGCGTCAGGGGCGTCTCGATCACCCCGTGGCCCGAATAGGCATGGATCACCGTCGGCATGGATCCCCGCCGCGCGGCGATGCCCAGATGCTTGGCCACCGTGCCGCTGCGCATCCGGAACAGCAGCACATCGCCATGCTCCGGCCGCCCCTGCGGCAAGGGGCGAAGGTGCCGCGCCGCCGCCTCCCACAGCAGTTCCGCGCCCTGCGGCTCTCCCCAGTCGGGGGAATAGCCCGGCACCGGCTCGGGCTCCGCGCCGTGCAGCTCGCGCCACAGCCCGCGGATCAGGCCCAGACAATCCGTTCCCGCCTGGCGCGTGGCGCATTGATGGCGGTAGGGCGTGCCGATCCAGCCGCGGGCCAGGTCGACAACATCGCGGGACGGCGCGCTCATCGGTAGCGGCTCCCGCCATCATTGCCTCCGCTGCGGGCGGGATAGCTCATCAGCCAATCCTCCCCCGGGACATGCGGAAAACCGCGGAAATTCAGGAAGTTCGCGAACTTCACCCGACATGTCTCGGCGCGCTTGTCGCAGCCTGCCACCAGTCGCACGCGGTCCCCCGCCGCCAGCCCGCCGCGGATCTCCTGCCACAGCTCCACCAGGCGCGCCGGGCCGCTCCGGTCGGATTTGACATGGCCCGACAATCCCGCCGCCGCCCCGTCCAGCACCTCCAGCCGTCCCTGCTCGAACCAATGATCCGCATACCGGCCCAAGGGGGGGAGCTGCAGGCGGCTGCGCCCGGTCATGGCCGCGATCGCCGTCTCCACGCTGTAATCCGGTCCCGTCACGTCGATGCCGCAATGCCCGTCGCCCAGCCGGGCCGAACAGCCGCGCTGGAACAGCCGGCCCTGGCTCCGGTTCAGCGCCTCGGTCAGGCCGCGCAGCTCGGCACGGAAGGCACCCGCCTCCATGCGCAGCTCGCCCAGGCTGCCGCGGAACTGCACAGCCCGCTGCGTCGGGTCCGTCCAGTTGACGATCCAGCTGGTCACCGCCGCCCCGTCGAACAGCCCGGCATGCAGCTCGGCCTCGGACACCGCGCTGTCGCTGAGCACCCCGGAAGCCTCGCTGTTATCCACCGCCAGCCCGGTCGTCTGCGACAGGGCATCGGCGCTCAGGCCGGTCCCCGCGCGGAACACCGTCCCGCCGAAGGCAAGGTCGCGGTCGTGATCGGTGAATCCGAAGACAGCACCGTCCTGCCGGGTGAGCTGCCAGGCGCGGCAGATCGTGGTATGGCCCCCGGCCAGGTGAGTCAGGAAATCTCCGGTGACAGGCATCAGATCCGCAGCTCCACGACAGGGACATTCGGAACGTCACCGGCCTGGAAACTGGCGACCGAGGTGACGATGCGATCCGTATCGAACCGCACCGGGACATCGAATTCGAACCCGGCAGTGACCTCCGCCCCGATGGCGGGGGGATCGGCGAGGACCACCTGTCCGGTGGTCGGATCCAGCACATAGGCGTCCCCGTCGGACAGCACCGCGCCGTCCACGGCCACCGCGACCGTCTCCGCGACCGGCTTGACGATGGGCCGCGAATAGCTCTGCGCGCCCGAGGCATAGCGCTTTGCCAGCTGGAAGACCCGCGTCTCGCCATCGCCCGTCCCGACAAGCTGATCGCCCGGGGCCACCTCCGCAGAGGGCGCGCCGCTGCGGTAATCGGCCCAGTCCTTCCAGCGGAACCCGTAAAGCTGGCCCTGCCGCGCCTCGAAGAAGGCGATCAGGGTCTCGATGTCGTCCAGGGACCGCATGCCCAGCCCCGCATCGTAGCGGCGGCGCGAATGCGCCCAGGGGGTGTTGCGTTCCTCGTAGCCATTGGCCAGCGTCACGATCGCGGTGCGCCGCTCCGGCCCGCCGGCCGAGCCGAAGCTCAGCGAGGCGGGAAACCTGATTTCGTGGAATGCCATCGCCTTCTCCTGCTCTCAGCGGTTGCGCTGGCCGCGCGCCAGGGCTCGGCCCATCTGCGCGGCGATCTGGCCCTGGCTGCGGCGGAAGCTCTCGGCATCCGCGGTCGTGACATGCATGACCACATTCACCGGCGCGCCGCCCTGTGCGCGCACCCCCAGCGACCCATCCGGCCCGCGGCTCAGCGGCATGATCGCCTCCGGTCCCGCCTCGCCCATCAGCCCGGTGCCGCCGCGCATCGGAAAGGCCGTGGGCGAACTGACCACGCCGCCCCGGGCAAAGGGCATCACCCGCCCCTGGGCGAAGCTGCCCCCTTTCGCGAAGGGCAGCATTCCCGACATCACCGCCGAGACGCCGCTGCCCAGCATGCCGCCGAAATGCTTCATCACCGGGTTCACGGCCGAGGAATAAGCCGCGTTGACCATGGACTCCCCAATGCGGGAAAACGCGTCCTGCACCCGCATCCCGTCGAAGATCATCCCGTCGAAGGCAGAGCGCAGCCCCCGGCTGATCCCGCCCGACAGGGTCGAGACCTGCCGCGAGGTATCGACGATCGTGGCGCGCATCTGCTCCAGCTCTCCGGCGAAGGCCGATGCCACGACCTGGGTTCCGGCCAGACTTTCCTCCAGCGCGCCCACCTGCTCGGCGAAATCGTCCAGCCCGTTCACGTCAGTCATCTCCTGCCTCCTTCATCCTGTCCGGAAAGCGGCGTGCCAGCGCCTCCAGCCCCGCCCGGTTCATCGTGGGCATGGCCGCGTCGCGCCCCAGCATCAGCTCCAGCTCGGCCGGGGTCAGCGCCCAGAAATCGCGCGGTCGCAGCCGCAGCTCGCACAGGCCCGCGCGCATCAGCCCCGGCCAGTCCAGCCCGCTCATGCCGCCGCGCCGCCGGGCACGGCGAAGGCCCGTGCCAGCAACAGCGCGGCCGCACGCGCCGCCGCCACCGGTCCGCCCTCGATCTCCACGCTCAGCAGGTCTCCCGCCTCGCCCCGCCAGCCGCCGCCGCGCAGCCCCGCCACGATCAGCGCCAGCACGTCGCGGCCCGAATAGGCCGCGGTTTCGAACCTCTCGACCATGGCCGGCAGGCTGTCCGTGCCCAGCGAGGCCTCCAGCTCCGCCAGCGCGCCCAGCGTCAGCTTCAGCACATGCGGCCTGCCATCCAGCACCAGCCGCACCTCTCCGGAATACGGATTGGCCATCACAGCGCCGTGAAATCCAGCGCCCCGGCCGAGGCCATGGACACTTCATAGGTCGCCTCGCCGTCATGGCTGCCCGCATATTCGATCGCGCTGATCTGGAACGGTCCCTCGACCACCCCGAAACCGGGGATGACGATCTGGAAGACAGGGATCTCTCCGGCGAAGAACATCGCGCGCGCCCGTTCGTCCGTGCCCTGGTCGCGGAACACGCCCGAACCCGAGAGGCTGGCGGATTTCATCCCCGCCCCGGCCAGCAATTCGCGCCAGCCGCCGGTACTTTCCAGGGAGGTCACGTCGACCTGCTGGGCGTTGAAGCTGATCCGCGTCGCCCTGAGCCCGGCCATGGTCTCGAAGCTGCGCGCCCCGTCCATGTCCACCTTGATCAGCAGGTCTTTTCCGTTCTGAGCCGCCATGGCCTCTCTCCGTTGCTTAGCTGTCCTCGACCACCGCGCGGAACCAAAGGTCGATCCGCCGGCCGCGATTGCCCGATATCCGCCGCGCCCGGGCCCGCTCGAAGCGCATCGACACGAGCCGACCGCGAGACAGCGCCAGGTCGCCGCCATCCAGCCGGTCCGACACCGCGCCGGCGGCAGCCTTCAGCGCCGCGAACCCCGCGACCGTGCCGCTCACCCCGATCGCCAGACGGTGTTCGGTCACGCCGCCTGAACTGTCGCCCCGCGCCCGCGCCTCCTCCGCGCCCAGCGCGACATAAAGCTCGGGCGGCTCTCCGGGCGGGGCGGCGTCGAAGACCCGGTCGCCGACCAGCGCGGCAAGCGCCCCGTCCTCGCGCAATGCCGCGTAGACCGCGGATTGAAGCGCCGCCGACATCGCGTAGCTCATGGCACCGTCTCCTCGATCGCGTCGCAGCGCAGGTAGCGTCCCGCCGCATCCGCCTCCGTGACGGCCACGATCCGCCAGGCGCGGGTCCCGTCGCGAAATCTCTGGCCCGCCACCGGCCGTGCGGCAGCACCTGCGGGGGCGCCGCGCAGCACGATCTCGGTGGGCACGCCGCTCAGCGCCAGCGCATCGCGGGCCCTGTCCCGGCCCCGGGCGGGACGCAGGCGGGCCCAGTGGCGGCCCAGCGCCTCCCAGGTCTCGGCATACCCGCCTGCCCCGTCCTCGACCCGCCGGACCGCCTCGAGCACCAGCAACCGGCTCAGCTGCGAGGGGGTCATGCCGCACTGCCGCCCAGGATGCGGACGGTCCGGTAGCGTTCGATCAGCCGCGTCACCCCCCGGGGAAATCCGCCCTCGCCCGAACTGTCGCCCAGGCGGGTTTCGTAGAAATGTGCCGCCAGGATCATCACCGCCTGCGCCAGGTCCCCCGGCAGGGCCGCCCAGCTCTCCGCATAGCCCGCCACGAAGCCGATCTCCGCAAATCCATGGGTCGGAATGGAAGGCAGGCGCCCATAGGCCGAGCGCAGCACCGGCCGCTGGGTCGAGGGCTCGAGGACCACGGTTTCGGGATCGACGGCCACTTCCTCGCCGGTACGCGTCACCAGCTTGATCCAGGAGAGCGAGATCACCGGGGCCACGGGAAGCGCCTGCATCCCCGGATCGCGCCAGGCGCAGGCCTGCCATATGAAGGTCCGCGCGATCAGCGCCTTGCCGGTACGTGCCTCGATCGAGGCGATGGCGGCCCGCAGCGCGGCCTCCAGGACCGCGTCCTGCAGGTCCTCCCCGCCGAAGCCCGTCCCCAGGCGCAGATGCGCGCGGAACTCGGCAAGGGGCAGGTCCTGCGCGGACAGGCCGGTTTGCTCTTTCAGTCTCATGCTCGGTCTCCAGTCTCGACAGGCCCTTGCAGCTTTCGGAGCGTCCCGCCCCCGCCGCCGCCCGTGCGGTTGGAAGGCTAGATGACGGGTGGAAGGCGGGACTGCTCCCGGCAGCCGGCCCGCAGGGGCCGCCTGCCGTCCCGATCACGATCAGGCGGCGAAACGCAGCAGCTTGATCGCGGCGAAATCCGAAACATCCCCGCCGACCCGCTTGGTCGCGTAGAACAGCACATGCGGCTTGGCCGAGAAGGGGTCGCGCAGGATGCGCAGGTCCGGGCGTTCCGCGATCGTGTAGCCGGCCGCGAAATCCCCGAAGGCGATGGCGAAGGCGTTGGCCGAGATGTCGGGCATGTCCTCGGCCACCAGCACGGGATATCCCATCAGCCGCGCGGGCTCGCCGGCCGCCAGCCCGTCCGACCACAGGAACCGCCCGTCCGCATCCTTCATCTTGCGGACGGCACCGGCGGTCTTGGAATTCATGACGAAGGTCGCATTCGCGCGGTACTCCGCCCCGAGGCTGTAGACCAGCTCGATGATCGCATCCGCAGGCGCGGTGCTGTCGAAATCGCCGGCCGTCCCGGTCTTGACGAAACCGATGCTGCCCCAGCTCCAGGCGGCGTCCGGCACCTTGGTCTGGTGCTGGAGGAACCCCTTGGGCTTGTCCACGCCGTTGCCGATGATGAAGGCGCTCGCCTCGGCCCGGGCGAAACGGTCGGCGTTGCGCCCGGCCAGCCAGGCCTCGATATCGAAGGCGCTGTCATCCAGCAGCCGCTGCGACGCCTTGGGCAGGGCCGACAGCTCGTGCAGCGGAATGCTGATCCGCTCGATCTGCGGGGCCGCCGTCTCGGTCAGGCTCGCGGTCTCGGTGGTCCAGGTGAAATCGGCATTGTTGCGGTCGATCAGGACGTCATAGGAACTCGCCTCGACATTCACCACCGTCGCGATCGACCGGATCGAGGCGGCCGAGGCCATGGTCGACCGGATCATGTCGGACGTCTTGGGATCGACCAGGTAGCCGCCGTCGGAACTGACGGCCAGCGACTTCGCCTCCAGCTCCAGCCCGCGCAGCTCCGTTTCGTCGCCCGAGCGGAGATAGGCGTCGAAGGCCTTCTGATGGGGGGCTTGTGCATCCACGGCGGCGCTCAGCGCAGGGCGGCGGGCAAAGGCGGTCTTGCGGTCCAGCATGGTCAGTCTCTCGTCAGTTGATTGGAGTTGCTGCTTGATTTCGGCCTGGAATGCCGTGAGGTCCTGCATCAGTCCGGTCAGCGCGGTCTTCACCTCGGCTGCCGCAGACAGGGGCGCGGCCTGGGACAGGGGCAGATCCGCCCCGGCCCGGGACATGGTCTCGGGATTGCTCATCTGGTTTCCTCTGATGGTGAACACACCGGCCTAGGACTGTCCGGCCAGCACATGGCGGGCCTGCCGGAGCACCCCCGCAAGATCGCGCAGATCCGCCTCGGCGGTCTCCTCGGATTTCGCCGCCACCGGGGGGGCAAGCCGCGCGCCGGGAAGCATCGGGAACGTCACCAGCGAGACCTCCCACAGGTCCAGCTCGCTCAGCACGCGGCGCCCCTCCCCGTCGCGGGAGGCGCGGATGGTGCGATAGCCGATCGACAGCCCGTCGATCGCCCCCGCCTCGATCAGGCGGGCCGCCTCACGCCCCTTCTCCACCTCGGCCAGCAACCGTCCCTTGACGTAGAGCCCGCGTGCGTCCTCGCGCACCTCCGTCCAGATGCCGATCGGCTGGGCGGGGTCATGCTGCCACAGCAGCTTCACCCGCCGGCCCGTCTCCGCCAGCCGCTGCAGGCTGGCCGCATATGCGCCCTTCGCCACCACGTCGCCGCCCTGGTCGATGCTGCCGAAAAGGCTGGCATAGCCCTCGATCTCCTGGCCGTCGGTCATCACGACGCCCTCGTCGAACCGGCAGAATTTCCGTTCCAGTCCGTGTCCTGTCGGCTGCATCTCAGGGCCCTCCCGTCGGGGTCATCATCAGCAGCGTCCGCACCGCATGGGTGAGGATCACCGCCACCACGCCATAGACCGTCAGCCACAACCGCCGTTCCATGCGCTCCATCAGCATCTCGATCCGCTCCAGCCGCATGTCCACGGCCGCGAACTTCATCTCCAGGATCGTCTCCTGCGCCTCCTGGAATTCCTTCGGGCCATAGCGGAACGGCTCGTAGAGGAACCGCGACCCGCCGGGCATGCGCAGCGGCTCAGCCACTCCCGGCCTCCTCCTCCGCCAGCGGAGGAAGGCCCAGCATCCGGCGCTTCTCGGCCCCGGTGAGGAAATCCGCCCCCGCGATCCGGCGCCACTGCGCCTCGCGCTCGGCAGCCAGCGCGGGCACCTGGTCCAGGTCCGGCCGCAACTCCACGCAGTGTCCGGCGAGCCCGCCCAGCCAATGCCCCAGCGCCGCCGCCACCCGCGCCGCCAGCGGCAGCACCGTCAGCCGGTAGAAGGCGCGATGGGCCTCCTGGTAATTGGCATAGGTCGCATCGCCCGGGATCCCCAGGATCATCGGCGGCACCCCGAAGGCCAGCGCGATCTCCCGCGCCGCCGCCTCCTTGGTCTGCCGGAACTCCATGTCCGAGGGCGAGAACCCCATCGGCTTCCAGTCCAGCCCGCCCTCCAGCAGCATCGGCCGCCCGGCATTGCGCGCGCCCTGGTAATTGGCCTCCATCTCGTCGACCAGCCGCTGGTACTGGTCGTCCGACATGCTGCCCAGCCCCTCCGCCGTGCGGTAGACCAGCGCGCCGGAGGGCCGCGCCGCGTTGTCCAGAAGCGACTTCGACCATTTCGAGGCCGCATTGTGGACATCCACCGCCACCGCCGCCGCCTGCATCGGCGCCAGCCCGTAATGGTCGTCCTGCGGGTGGAAGCTGCGGATATGGCAGACGGGCGCGGCGCCGCCGGTCATGTCGAACCGCAGCTTGCGGCCGTTCACGTCATACTGGTAGGCGACCGGCCAGCCATCGGCACCGGGAATGACCGACATCCGGTCGGCGCGCAGCACGTGCAGCTCCACCGGCAGCCCCGCCTCGGCCCCCACCGCCTCGACATATCCGTTGCCCGACAGGAGGATCTGGCCGAACAGCGCCTCCAGGAACTCGGCGCGGCCCTGGGCCGGGTTGGGCCGGGCCATCAGCCCGCCCAGCGGATGCGTCTCGTAGCGGCGGCATTCGTCCTGCACCACCAGCGGCAGGGCGGCAGCCGCCTCGGCGATCAGCTTGACGCAGCGGAACCCGACGGGATTGCCGGTGAAGCCATTGCGCGTCAGCGATCCGACATCGCGCGGCGACCAGGCCACCCGGCCGGCCCCGGACCAGGCGATCAGCGGACCCGCGGCCGAGGCCTTGCGTTCCGGGGCCGCCGCGCCATCGCGCCTGAGGAAATCCAAGATCATCGGCCGCATCTCCTTCGTTCCGTCCCGCCGGTGGCTCCACCGGCAAAAGCGAGAATGTTCGATTCAGGTTAAGACCGCGGGACCCCACCGCCCGGTGGGGTTAACAAAGCGTTACAGCCCCCGCAGCCGCGGGCGGGTCCAGCGCCGGGCAGGCTCGATCATCAGGTCGGTCATGGCCCAGACCAGCGCATCCACGCGGTCGGGACTGCCCTTGCCCTGATAGCCCTGCGCCGTCATCTGGCACATCTGGTCCTCCAGCGCGGCCAGCCCGCGCGCATGGCGCACCCGCCCCTGCTCGTACAGCGCGGCGACAGGCTCGGCCCGGGCCGCCTTGCCCCGCGTGGCCCGCACCCCGCGATAGGGCGCCAGCGGATCGATCTGGCGGATCACGCTCTCCACCAGGTCGCCGCCCTGGTTGATTTCCGCGACCATGCGGTCGGCCCCGTGCCGATGACAGGCATCCAGCGCCGCCTGGGCCCAGAGCTGCGGACTGGCGCCGCGCACGGAGGCATCCTCCAGCACGCAGGCCTGCCAGTCCTGCGGCGGCCCCTGGATGCGCGCACCGACGACGACGATGCCGCATTCGTCGGATCCCTCGTGCCCGGTGACCGGCGGATCCACCGCGACCACCACGCGGTCCATCTGCGGCGGACGGTCCACGCCCAGCGCCTCCAGCATCGACATGGTCCACATCGCGCCCTCGGCATCCTCCAGCAGCAGCCCGTCCAGCTCCTGCCGTCCCAGCCGCGATCCGCCGTAGCGGGCCCGCACCTCCTCCAGGAAACTTGCGGCCAGATAGGCACGGTTCGCCTCGGTCGGCGCATGGGTCACCACCGTCGAGGGCGTGTCCAGGATCCGTTTCAGCACGCCGACATTGCGCGGCGTGGTCGTCACCACCTGGCGGGGGGTCCGCCCCAGCCGCAGGCTGAATTGCAGCATGTCCCAGGCATCCTCCGCCCGCTTCCACTTCGCCAGCTCGTCCACCCAGGCGGCATCGAACTGGGGCCCGCGCAGCGCCTCGGGCTCATGCGCCGAGAACGCCTCCGCAATCGCGCCATTGGGCCATTCCAGCCGCTTCTTGCTTGCCACCCATCTCGGCCGCCGGTCCGGCGGAGAACAGGCCAGGATCCCGCTGTCGCCCTCGATCATCACCGCGCGCACCTGGTCGAAGGTTTCTCCCACCAGCGCGACGCGCCGCGACCGGCCGGGATCCAGCGGCAGGCTGCCCTCCACCTCCGAACGCACCCATTCCGACCCGGCGCGGGTCTTGCCCGCGCCGCGCCCGCCCAGGATCACCCAGGTCTTCCAGTCCCCCGCGGGCGGCAGCTGGTGCGGCAGCGCCCAGAAGCCGAAACAGAAAGGGAGCGCCAGAAGCGCTCCCCTCGTCAGCCCGTCCAGGAACTCATCCCGCACCGCCTGCCCGCTGGAGGCAAGCCAGGCGGCGCCCGATCTCAGATCGGGCGGCATCGAAGTCGATGGCGAAGTCATGCGCGATCCCGGCACGTTGCCTATTTCGTTCATCAAGCCTCATCCTCGCTTTCAGGGCCGTGTCCGAGGCCGCGTCGAGCGCGGCGACGATCTTCCTCGCCTCCGCCGCCTCGCCGCACTCCCCGTCCTCGAGTTTCCGGATCATGTCGTCGAGCGCGCGCGAGGCGCGTTCGAACCTGTCAAGGGCATCCGCGACGATCGCCGCGGCGCCGCCGTCATCCTGCTCGGCACAGATCAACGTCATTGGGTACCAACCTACTCTCTCATGCGGGAAACACCGCACGAGCAGAGACGCAAAAGGCACCTGCCGGGTCGCCCCAGGGTGCCTTGCCCATCTCTTCTAGCTTGCCTGAACTTGTACCCCGGATCGCCCGCTCCGTCAAGGCCGATGCGCCGCCGGATGGGATCTAACCCGTTCTTTCGGTTAGTAAAAACGTAAACCAATGATTAACGCATGCCGGGTTTCCCAACCCTCTCCGCGACATGCCGCATCCGCAATGCTTAACCGGCCCGCCGCCGCGCCGCCGGGCACGGCGCAGGGCGCAACCGGGTGCATCTGCGGCTTGTCACGGGCGCGCGGGCGGGCGCTAATGGCTGCAAACCGTCCGACAGGAGTCCCCCATGGATGGCTGCACGCTCCTCTGGCACCAGTTCGATCTGGTCTTCCGCACCTATGAAGGGTTCAACGCCCAGCTGCTGACATTGCGCGGCTGGTCGGTCACGGTCGGCCTTGCCGGGATGATCGCCGCCTATTCGCGGACCGGCCGCGACCGCAGCGCGACGCTTCTGCTCGCCACCGCGGCCGTCCTGGGCTTCTGGGCCTTCGACACGCTGTGGAAAAGCTATCAGGACGCCTATCTGCCATGGCTTGACCAGGTCGGGGCACTGTTCCCCGAAGATGGCCGGCACACCGCCTGCACCTCCCCCGGTGACCCGATCGCGGGGTGGAGGAACGCGCATGACGCGCTGGAGGTGTCCGACTGGCTGGGGCTTGCCGCCAGGACCTCGCTGCCCCATGGGGTCATCGCCCTGTGCGGTGCGATCGCGCTCCTCGCGGAGCGGCGCAGGGCACGCAGGCTCCGGCAGGAAATGCAGACATGAAAAAGGGGGCCGAAGCCCCCTTCCCCGCAATCCGGTCCGCCGGATCAGCGGCGGAACCAGCCCTCGTTGCGCACGGGCGCGCGCTTGTTGGGGCCCTCGCGGTCGTCGTCGCCGTCGAAGACATCCGCCACGCGGCCGATCATCGGATCCACCCGCCGGTCCCAGAACTTGTGGATCGCCCGGTAGACCAGCCCGCAAAGCACGATCAGCGCCAGGATGACGATGATGTTGAAGACCGGCCAGGGCTTGTCGGCGGGGCTGTCGATGGGGCGCAGCTTCAGCACGTTGGGATAGATGGAGAACAGCTCGCTGCGCCAGCCATAGCTCTTGACCAGCACCCAGTTGGGATTGTCCGCCGAGGACGTCATATCCGAGGCCTGCGCCTGCACATTGGCACTGTCGAACTTGAAATAGGGCGGCCAGCCCCAGCCGGTATCCTCGTTGCGGAACACCTTGGGGCGCCCGCCGTCGCGGATTGTCTGGATCATCTTGACGTCGCGGGTGCCGTCGGCGCCGGAGGCTTCGGAATTGGCGTAGAACCAGCTCCCCGAGGTGTCGATCCGCTGGATCTCGGTATTCACCACCCGGACGACATATTGCCGGGGCAGCGTATAGCCGAGAAAGCACGCCACGATCAGGATGATCGCCGCGAACAGGATCAGGCTCAGTTTGCGCATCATGTGGTCTGGTCTCCGTCTCCGCCCATGGGCCGGGACGCGGGTCCCGGTTCTCCCGCCGGACCGGGCGGCGGTCGGGACGGGCATGCATTGCTCCGGGCGGACAACGCCCTGCGCGGGCCGGGGGTTCCCCGCCCGGCACCGCGACCGCCCCGGCAGGCCTGTCGCCGCAACGTGTCCTGCGACGTATATAGGCAAAACGGCACAGCGCGGAAAGGGCCAGCGTGATGATGAAACCGGGCGAACGCAACCTGATCACCGATGTCGCGGGGCTGCGCGTCGGCAATGCCGCGGACACGGCAATCAAGACCGGGGTGACGGTGCTCACCGCGGACCGGCCCTTCGTGGCGGCCGTGCACGTGATGGGCGGCGCGCCGGGCACGCGCGAAACCGACGCGCTGGCCCCCGACCGGCTGGTGCAGGGCGTCGATGCGCTGGTGCTGTCCGGCGGATCGGCCTTCGGACTGGACGCGGCCTCGGGGGTGATGGCGGGGCTGCGCGCCCAGGGACGCGGGTTCCAGGTGGGCGGCGAACGCGTGCCCATCGTGCCCGCCGCCATTCTGTTCGACCTGCTCAATGGCGGCGACAAGGGCTGGACCGACACGCCCTATCCGGCGCTGGGGGCGCGGGCGCTGGCCACGGCCGGTCCGGTCTTCGATCTCGGCACGGCCGGGGCGGGCACGGGCGCCACGGCGGGGCCGCTGAAGGGCGGGCTCGGCTCGGCCTCCTTCGTGCTGCCCTCGGGGCTGGTGGTGGGGGCGCTGGTGGCGGTCAACCCGCTGGGATCCGTCACGGTCGGCGACGGGGCGCAGTTCTGGGCCGCCCCCTGGGAGGCCGGTGACGAATTCGGCGGGCGCGGCATGGCCAGGACAGCCCCGCCGCCCGAAGCCGCGCAAAGCCCGCGCGGCCAGGGCGAATCCACCACGATCGCCATCGTGGCCACCGATGCGCAGCTGACCAAGGCGCAGGCACAGCGGATGGCCGTGGCCGCCCATGACGGCATGGCCCGCGCGATCCTGCCCTCGCATACGCCGCTCGACGGCGACCTGGTCTTCGCCGCCGCGACCGGCGCCCAGCCGCTGACCGATCCGCTGGCGCAGGAGATGCAGCTGGGCCATGCCGCGGCGCTGTGCCTGGCGCGGGCCATCGCCCGCGGGGTTTACGCCGCGACCCCGGCGCCGGACGACCTGGTGCCGTGCTGGGCGACCCGCTTCGCCGCCGGAACCTGACGCGTCAGGGCGCCGGCGTGACCGCCGCCGCGATCCGGCGGCGCAGCCAGTCGTGGCGGCGCGACTCGCTCTGGCGGCGATGCCAAACAAGGTCGTACTGCACCCCCGGCAGATCCAGCGGCGGCGGACAGGCCCCCAGCGTCGCCAGCACGCCCGAGGCGAACCGCTCCTGCATCGTCGCGATCAGGTCGGTGCCGCGGATCATGTCGCCCAGCAGCCGCACCGTCGGCACCGCCAGATGCACCTCGCGGCGCAGGCCCAGCTCCGTCAGGCGCCGATCCAGCAGCGAGGGCTGGCCAGTGCCGAAATCCAGCACCGCGTGGGGCGCCGCGAGGAACTCCTCCAGCGTGGCGACCCGCCCCCGCCGCGCGGCATCGTAGAACACGGTCATGCGGTCGGCGAGGAAGGGCTGGCTCTCGCAATCCTGCGGCACGGGGCCCGTGCGCAGGCCGATCGCCATGTCCACCACCGCGCTTTCCAGCTGCGCGCGCAGCGCCGCGACCGGGCCGAGGGGCACGAACCGCACCGGCAGATCCGGCGAATCCGCGCGCAGGGCCCGAAAGATCGCGGCGGTTTCGGCGGGCAATTCATAGGCGTTGCAGGCGATCGTCACCGGCCGGGTCTCCCGCGTCGGATCGAAATCCTGCGGCCGCGCCAGCGCTTCCATCGCCGCCAGCGCCTTGCGGATCCGCGGCGCCAGAAGATCGGCCTGCGCGGTCGGCACGATGTTGCGCCCGTCCCGCACGAAAAGCGGGTCCCCCAGCGCGCGGCGCAGCCGCTCCAGCCCGTGGCTGACGGTCGACTGGGTCAGGGAAAGGCGCCGCGCCGCGCGGCTGACCGAATTGCATTCATAGACTTCGAGGAACAGGCGCAGCAGGCGCCCGTCGAGGGAGTGAACGGAAAGCATGGTCATCAGCAGGGGCCTTTTCGCCGCAGGAAACGTCAAAGCTCCCGCGGGGGCAAGACGTCACGGCAACTCCCGATGAAATCTTTCAGTCACTTGATCTTGAATGGAAAAAGCGGCCCGATAACGGGCCGCCGGGTTTCCCGTATGGAAACGATGGGTTACTCGATCCGGCCGATGGAGAAGAACATCGTCTCTCCCGAATGGTCGTCCACGCCGTCATTGTCGGTGGAAACCCAGGCCGTGCCATCCGCGGCGATGGCCAGCCCTTCGACCTTGTCCAGCACGAAGCCGCCGGTGGCGGTCAGATCGGACAGCAGGTCGCGGACCTCTTCCTTGGACACCATCGGCATGTCGTCGCCGTCAAGCGGCGCGGGCACCATGTCGGAGGCCGGGATGCGGTAGATCTTCTTGGTCACGGCATTCTCGCCGATCTGGTTGTCGCGCTCCACCACGTAGACGTAATCGCCATGGGCGGTGATCTCGCTCAGCCCGGTCCAGCCGGTTTCCGGCTGCGCCTTCTCATAGCGCACCGCACCCCATTCGCCGGTCGCAGGCGTGTAGGCCACCAGCTTGACGGTGTTTTCCGGGTCGTCCTTCCATTCGCGCTGCACGGCCATCCACAGCGTATCGCCGATCCTGGCGATGCCCTCGAAGCCGAAACGGGTCTCGTTGGCGGCCAGCGCCTCGGGGATCGCCACCTCCTCCAGGATCGTGCCGTCCATGGCGACCTTGTAGATCGCATGGGGGATGCCCTTCTCGGCATTGCCCTCATTGGCCACCCAGAACGCGTCGCCGTCCAGCGTGATGCCTTCCATGTCCATGTTCCCGGCCGGGGCGCCGTCGCGGGTGACGCGGATCGCCTCGACGATCTTCGCCGGGGCCTCGGACACGTCGATCCGGAAGATCGTCGGCTGCTTGCCGTAGAAGCTGTCGGAAACGGCATAGAGCGTGCCGTCCTCTGCGGCCACCTGGCCCGAGATCGCGCCCCAGCCGACCAGCACGCCATCCGCGTCGCGCAGCCCCGCGGCAGTCAGCTGCGGATAGGCCGCCGGTGCGTCCTGGTATTCATAGACCATGACATGGGCGCGCACGCCGCCATCCTCGATCAGGTCGGTCTCGTTGGCCGAGGCGATCAGGTTGCGGCTTTCGATCACGGCAAAGCTTTCCGGCCCGATGCCCGAGGGCAGCAGCTGCGTCAGCACCGGATTGGCCGGGTCGGTCACGTCATAGACCCCGAAGGCGCCGCCGCGCTCGGACCCGACAAAGGCCATCGGCGTGCCGCCGAACGTGCCCTGCGCCAGGGACTCGGGCTCCACGCCCTTCGCGTCGGACCGCTTGTCCGGGTAATGGCCGATGGAGATCAGCGCGTGCTCGAAGGAGGAATTCGACTCCCAGACCACCGAGCCGTCCTTGTTCCAGACGGTCCAGCCGCGGCTGCCGCCATCCATGTCGCCTTCGTTGGCGGTGGCGAAATGGTCGTCATCCAGCCATTTGACCGTATCGGGCTCGCGCAGGCGGCCGGGCTGCTCGCTCGCCGGGCGGATCGCGGCGCGGTCGTCCTCCAGGTCCACCTCGGTCAGGTCCACCGCCCCGGCGGAGAAGCTGGCGGTGACCTCGCCGTCCTTCGAGACGACGACGATGTGGTTGTTTTCCTGCAGCGTCACCACGGTCTCGCCCAGCCCGTTGATGTCGACATATTCCGGCTCGGGATCCTCGGGCGCGATCTCGGCCAGGCCGGTCATCTCGACGCGGCGCAGGCTGTCGCAGGCCGCCCCCGCATCGGTGACGTCCAGCATCGACAGCCAGCCCGCGGGCATCTGCCCGACGCGGCCGTCGCCCAGGTCCTCGTCGCGCTCGTTCTCGATGGCGATGGCGATGAAGCTGCCGTCCTTCGCCGCCGCGATGCTGTCGGGCTGGCCGCCCAGATCGCATTCGGCCACGATTTCCTTCGAGCCCAGATCGATGGTGACCAGCTTGCCCGAGGGATCGGTGTAGGACCCGGACGTGTTCACCGCGGCATAGGCGCGCTCGCCCGCCACCACGACGGAGGTCGGCTCGCCCTGCATGTCGATATTGCCCAGGGGCCGCGGGCTTGCCGGGTCGGTGATGTCGACCAGTCCGATCACGCCCAGCGGGCTGTCGGAATAGACCAGCGTGTTGCCGTCCTGCGTGGCGACGATGATCTCGGGCGAGGTCTCGCGGGCGGCATCCTCGCCTTCGGCCATGTTGTGCCAGGTGGCAAAGCTGGCGATGCGGTTGAAATTCATCTCCGCCATCGCGGACCCGGCGGTCAGCGCGAGGACGGAAGTCAGGCACAGCAGACGCGTGGTCATGGGGGCTCCCCTGTGGTTCCGGTGCAAATCGCGCCACAGGTCTCCGCCAATCGTGACGCCGTGATGACATCCGCGTGAATGCCGCGTGAAGTTTTTCCTCCCGCGGGCGCCGGTCGGGCCGGCGCGGGGCGCGACGGCAAAGCGGCTCGCATCCGCGCCGCTGCCGCGCTAGAGGAACCGGATGCGGGCCCGTCCTGCCGCCCCGCGCGCGGGCGCCCCGCGAAGGAGGGCCGCGAAGGAGGAAGATCTTGGTCAGGATCCTGCACACCGCCGATATCCACCTGGACTCGCCCCTGCGGTCCCTGGCGCTGCGCAACCCGGCCCTGCGCGACACCGTTGCCACCGCCTCGCGCGCCGCCTTCCGCGGGCTGGTCGAGGCGGCGATTGCCGAAGGGGTGGCGGCCATGCTGATCTCGGGCGACCTGTTCGACGGGCGCGAGCGCAGCGCCGGAACCGGCGCCTTCGTGACCGCCCAGATGGACCGGCTGGCAGCCGCCGGAATCCGGGTGTTCTACATCAAGGGCAACCACGATGCGGAAAACCCGGTCACCGGCAGTCTCGACCTGCCCGGCAATGTCCATGTCTTCGACGCCGCCGGCGGGCGCCAGCAGCTCTGTGACGACATCTGGATCCACGGGGTCAGCTTCGCGGGCCGCCACGCGCCCGACAGCCTGCTGCCGCGGTTCCGCGCCCCCGTTCCCGGCGCCGTGAACATCGCCATGCTGCATACCTCGCTGGGCGGCGCGCCGGGCCATGACACCTATGCCCCCTGCAGCCCCGCCGAGCTGGCGGGCATGGGCTTCGACTACTGGGCGCTCGGGCATGTCCACCGGCGGCAGATCCATTCCCGCGCCCCCTGGATCGTCATGCCCGGCATGCCGCAGGGCCGCGACATCGGCGAGGCCGGGCCGAAATCGGCCACGCTTCTCGAGATCGACGGGGGGCGGATCTCGCTGTCCGAACGGCCCAGCTGCGTCGTCGAATTCGCCGAATCGGCGCTGGATGCGGGTCCGGCGGAAAGCGACGAGGCGCTGCGCGCCATGCTGCGCGCGCATCTGGCCGGGCTGCGCGACGCCACCGCGGCCGGGGCCGTGATCGTCCGCCTGACGCTGACCGGCCGCCCCGCCCGCAGCTGGCAGATCCTGCGCGACCGCGATGTCTGGAACGCGCAGGCCGCAGAGCTGGCCCAGCAGCTGGGCGGGATATGGATCGACCGGCTGGTCTTCGACCTGGCGCCGCCCGCGGCGGCGCAGGCCGATGCCGGCGCGACCGGGGAACTGGCCGAAGCGATGGACGCCATCCGCGCCGAACCGGGCTTTGCCGCGCGCGCCCTCGCCGAGACCGAGGCGGTGCTGCAGGACCTGCCCCCGGGGCTGCGCGACCGGCTGGCCGCCGATGCCCGCGCCCAGGAGGCCCTGGCCGAGCGCCTGTCCCGCGCGGGGGCAGAGCGCGTCCTGGCGCGGATGAAGGGGGCGGAAGCGGGATGAGGATCAGACGCCTGGAGCTGGAGCGCTTCGGTCATTTCACCGATCGCGCCTTCGATTTCGGCCTGCCGGGCGACCGGCCCGATTTCCACATCGTCTACGGGCGCAACGAGGCCGGCAAGACCACCACGATGGAGGCGGTGCTGCGGCTGTTCTACGGGTTCGCCGCGCGCGAGGACTATGCCTTCCGGCACATGCGCGCCAACCTGCAGGTCTCGGCCGAACTGGAGATCGGGGGCACCGCACGGCGCTTCACCCGCCTGCCCCGGCGCAGCGGATCGCTGGTGGATGCCGGGGGGACGGTGCTGCCGGAAACCGCGCTTTCGGCCTGTCTCGCGGGGCTGTCGGAGGCGGATTACCGGCGGCTGCTGTGCCTTGACGACGAGACGATCGAACAGGGCGGCGAGGAAATCGCCAATGCCCGGGGCGATATCGGGCGGCTGCTGTTCTCCGCCGCGGCCGGGGTTGCCGATCTCAGCGGGGTGCTGGACGGGGTGCGCGCCGAGGCCGAGGCGATCTGGAAGAAGCGCGGCCGCACCACCCGCATCGCCGAGCTGAAGCGCGATCTGGCCGAGCTGGAGCGGGAGATCCGCGATCGCGACGTCACGGCAAGCGCCTGGAAGGCGCTGAAGCGGGATCGCGCCCGGGCGCAGGCGGCCGAGACGGAGGCGCGGCGGGACCGGGACCGCCTGGCCGGAATGCTGGCGGGCATCGCGGCCAGGCGCCGCGCGCTGCCGCTGATGGCCGAACTCACCCGGCTGGAGGCGGCGCTCGCCCCCTTCGCCGACTGGCCGCACCGGCTGGATTTCGACCCCGAGCGGCTGGTCGCGCTGCGCACGGAGCACGGCACCGCCACGCAGCGGCGCGATCAGCTGGAGCGCGAGATCGCGGAGCTGGCCGCCGGGCGTGCCGCGCCTGGCCGCGACCCCGCCGCGCCGGATCCGGCGGCGGCGCTGGAAGAGCTGCGCGACCTGGCCGCCCGCGATCGCGGCGCCGAGCTGGACCTGGACCGCCGCCGGGCGGAGCTGCGCGCCGCCGAGGCGGCGATGCGGCACGCGATCGGCGAACTCGGCCTGCCCGCCGGCACCGATCCCGGCGCGCTGGTCTGCAGCCCCGCGGAGATCGCCGCGCTGGAGGCCGCCCGCGAGGCGCTGCGCGACACGGCCGCCC